>DASSKK010000048.1:0-46395 GCA_035690495.1 Nocardioidaceae bacterium
GGCTCTTGCTCCACTCGAACAGCCTGCCTCACCGGGGCTGCTGATGTCGTGACCGTCATCCAACCTCTCTCCAGATCTCGCCCTCATCGACTCGTTCATTCCTATCGGATGGGGTGTCTCACTAGAGGTTGACAGAGAGGGTCCGCAGACGAGCCACCCGATCCCGGTATCACCTGTAATGACGGCTACGTGGCTCACCCGGACTACGGTCGCAACGATGACGGGTGTGGGCCGCACGGCGGCAGACGGCCCGTTCATGGGCCAACTAAACACGCACCTCGAACAGGTCGCTGGTCGCCTACATCTGTTCCGACTCGCGGGGCCCGGCGACCGCTACTCGTTAGTATACAACCAAGTTCGCAGTCGTCGTGATACCGGGCTGCTGCGCGGGAGTGCCTGTGGTCGTTCACAGCGCGTGGCAACTGGCTCGTCCATCGGCTTGGCGACAATGACGGCACTCCATTGTCAATGTCTTCCATCAAGGAATCGTGTGACAGGCTCAGTAGCCGATCGATAGCCTCGCGATATGACTCGGCTTGAACTCGTGTGGCCCAACAAGGAACGCTTCTTGCTGGTGCCCAAGGATGAGGAGGGCAGGCCAGTCTGGGTGGACCGGGACCACCCGGCAGCCGCCGAGGTGCGGGTCAGCGACTTCTCTGCATCGGTCGGCGAGGTCAACGACGACGACCCCTACAGCGACAACCTGCTGTTCACGGGCGACAGCCTCGACGTGCTCCGCATCCTCGCCGAGGTGCCCGAGTACCGTCGCGTCTATCGAGGCAAGGTCCGTCAGGTCTACATCGACCCGCCCTTCAACACCGGGCAAGCATTCGAGCACTACGACGACTGGCTCGAACACGCCACGTGGCTCTCATTCATGCGGGAGCGACTGCTGCTCATTCGCGATCTGCTTGCGCCGGACGGTTCCGTCTGGGTCCATCTGGATGATGCCGAACAGCACCGGATGCGGATGCTCCTCGATGATGTCTTCGGTGCTGATCGCTTTGTGGGAACGATCGTTTGGCAGAAGCGATATTCACGCGACAACCGCCCAGCGATCGGACCAGTTCACGATTACGTAACCGTTTACGCGCCCTCTGGTGCACGGTGGAAGGAGATTCGGAACAAGGTTCCCCGTGCGGCCGCTAAGGAATACAGGAACCCGAATCACGATCCACGTGGCCCTTGGCGGCCCATTCCGCTCGATGTGCAAGGCGGCCATGCGACAGCAAGCCAGTTCTACGACGTGACCCTTCCGTCGGGGCGGGTGGTTCGTCCCAAGAACGGGCGCGCGTGGGCTGTCACGAAGACTGTGCTTAGCGACATGATCGCGCGTGGGGAGGTCTACTTCGGACGCAAAGGTGACGGCATGCCAAACACGATCCGTTACCTTGCGGACGATGCCGGCCTGACCCCTTGGACGTGGTGGCCACATAGCGAAGCGGGGCACAATGATGAGGCCAAGAAGGAGGTTGTCGCTCTCTTCGGGGAGGACGCAGTCTTCGCGACTCCGAAGCCTGAGCGACTGATTGAGCTCATCCTCCACATCGGGTCGAACCCCGGTGACATCGTGCTCGACTGTTTCGCGGGGTCGGGTACGACGGGGGCGGTGGCGCACAAGATGGGACGACACTGGGTGACAGCGGAGGTCTCGACTGACACCGTGGAGGGCTTCACGCGACCTAGGCTCGAGCTGGTCGTCAAGGGCGAAGACCCCGGCGGCATCACGGAGAAGCTCGGCTGGGAAGGCGGCCGCGGTTTCCGATCCGTCGAGGTCGGCCCGTCGATGTACGTCGATGTGCCCGGCGTTGGAGTGCTTCTCTCAGACGAGGCAACCAACGGCCTCTTCGCAAAAGCGGTCGCGGGCCAGCTGGGCTACGAGTTCCAGCCCGACGCATCTCCTCTGTGCGGCGTGCGCGGACGGATGCGCCTCGCAGTGCTCGACGGTGCAGTAGGACCGGAGGAAGTCCGTGCCATCGTGGCGACGCTCGGCGAGGGAGAGCGGGTCGAGATTGTCGGCCGGGCTGTGCTCGATGAGTCGCAGGCTTTGCTGACCTCGCTGGCGAAGGGCTCAAAGTTCACCAAGGCTCCGCGAGACCTGCTCACCAAGTCAGCCTTGCGCACTCGTCGCCGGGCTCAGCGGGAGACCGGCGAATGATCGACTACGACGAGTCCCTGGTCGAGCACGTCGCGCACGTGCTCGACTTACGCAGGCCCAACCGGGACGCGCTGGACAAGATTGCGCAAGCGCTGGACGTGGCCGCTCCGGGAACAGAGTTGGTGGCCGACCTCGCGACCGGCGTCGGCAAGACGTACATTGCCGGTGGCTTGCTGGACTACCTGTATGCCTCGGGCGTGAGCAATGTCGTGATCGTGACGCCGGGCTCCACGATCCAGCGAAAGACGGTGGACAACCTGACACCGGGGCACCGGAAGTACCTGCGTGGGCTGCAATCGAACCCGCTGGTGGTCACGTTGGACTCGCTTGAACGTGGCGAGGTCGGTGCCGCGTTGGAGGACACCGAGCGGTTCAAGGTCTTCGTGCTCACTGTGCAGTCGCTTCTTCGGCCCAACACCAAGGACGCTCGTCGCGCCTACCGGGAGCACGAGACGATCGGCGTGGCGCTGTATGAGTACCTACAAGCCGCCGACGACCTTGTAGTGATCGCCGATGAGCACCACGTCTACTACTCCGGCAACGCGAAGAAGTTCCAATCGGCGATCGATGACCTCCAACCGCAGGCATTGATCGGACTCACCGCAACACCGCATGAGGCCACCGAACCGAAGATCATCTACCACTACCCTCTGTCCTCAGCGATCGCGGACGGATACGTCAAGGTCCCCGTCCTGGTCTCCCGACGTGACGGCATGGCCGATCTACGTACACAGATGGCCGATGGGCTGACCTTGCTGGCAGCCAAGGCGACCGCGATGCGGTCCTACTGCGACATGACCCGTCAGCGGTACGCAGAGCCGATTCTGTTCGTGGTCGCCTCCACCATCGACGAAGCGAACGAGCTTCGCGACCTGCTGGCCGGACCCGACATGTTCGACTCAGCAGAACAAGTTCTGCTCGTCACCTCGGAGGAACCCGATCGAAGCCTCGCGCTACTCGACACCCTCGAAGATGCCGACTCGCCTATCCGTGCCGTTGTCAGCGTCGGCATGCTCAAGGAAGGCTGGGACGTGAAGAACGTCTACGTGATCGCGTCGGTACGGTCACTTGAATCGAACCTCCTGACCGAGCAGGTACTCGGCCGCGGCCTGCGACTGCCCTTCGGCACACGAACCGGCAACCCGATGCTCGACACCGTGGAGGTGCTCTCACACCGTTCGTTCGCAGCGCTGCTCAAACAAGCAAAGGTGCTGCTTGAAGAAACCCTCGGCAACCGCGCCGACGAAGCCAGCGTCGTCGCCAACCCGGAGCCCGGCATCACCGAACCCGGCAGCGCACTCGGGGTCGGAGACGCCCTGCCTGTGCCCGACCCGGAAGCCACCGAGTCGGTCGAGGTCCGGTTGCCGGGCGAATCTCCGGCCGAGGCCGAGGGCGCCGCCCTGAACAACCCCGATGAGCCCTCGGTTGCTGTTCGCGGGCAGAGCCATACCGGGCTCGCCTTCTCCACCATGGAGGGCCGGAAGAGCGCCGCCGACGCCTCCGAAGCGACCCTCTCCCGCTACCTCAGCCCCAAGCCCCAGCACAGCCACACGCTGCCCCTGTTCATCCCTCGCGTGACCCGTACGACCCGCAGGGACCGGTTCTCACTGACCGATCTTGACCTCACCCAAGTCGAGGCACTCGGTCGCCAGTTCGCCAACGACGAAGGCGACACCCTGCGGCGTACCGCGCTGAACGCCGAGCGGGACCTGGCCGGCGGGGCCCACGTGGTGCTCACCGAGCAACGCGACCGCGTGGCCGCCTCTGCGCACCTGATCGAGTACGGCTCGATCGAAACCGACCTCGTGAGCCGCTTGCTCCGCACGGACGGTATTGAGGCGACTACCACAGAGATGAACGCCGCCCGCAGCATTGCGCAGGCGTTCCTCGATGGTGCACGGGTCACGGAGAAGACGCCTTGGCGGATCGAGCACGGCAGGCTCGCGACAGCTCGGCTGACGGAGTGGATCAAGCAACGGCAGGCGCTTACCCGGACCTGGGTCGAGACCTCTGTGGCGCTCGACCGGTGGCCGGACCCAGAAGAGCGCATCGAGGTCGTACCGCCCGCGGACAGGCACCTCGTAACCGGCTCCTCGGTGTTCACTCGGAACTACCCCTACACCGGCTGGGATCGCTCCTTCTATGACGTGGTGCGCTTCGACGCCTACAGCACCGAGTTCCGCCTCGCCGAGCTGTTCGACACCGCCTCGGGAGTCGAGTCGTGGCTGCGCGTCGATGAAACCGTCCCGCTGCGCATCGACTACTCGATGGGAGCCTTCGGCAGGCAGTACGAGCCAGACTTCGTGGTCATTGACGAAGACCGTGTGCACTGGATCGTGGAGGGCAAGCGCAACAGCGAAATGACCTCACCCGTGGTCGAGGCCAAGCGGGACGCTGCCCGCGAATGGCTCGGCGTCGTCAACAGCGACTCCGCCGTCTCCGACCAGTGGGGCTACCTGCTCGCCTCCGAGTCCGTCGTCTCAGCGTCGTCGTCCTGGCTGGCGCTCCGCCGAGGTGCTCAGACATATGCGTAGTTGCCAGAGCCGCAGAGGAGAGAAGCGTTACCGGGCCCATTCCCGCCGACGAGTCGTTGATGAACCGACCACGGGGTCGGCGTCGAATCCGCCGGCGGGGCGGCCCTGCATCGCATCAATGAGGACTTCTTCGAGGAACTGTGACTGAGCCGGTTACCGACCCCGAGGGCTTGAAGGCTGTCATCGAGGAACTCCTCGAAAGCTGGACCACGGAGCAGCGGACCGTTGAACTGCGGCAACGAGAGCGGCGAGCGGATGCGACTCGTTTCGTTGCGATCCACTCCCTGGCTGCCCACGTTCATCGCCTCGGTGGCGCGGCACTGATCTTGGTTGGGGCCGACCGAACGTTGGAGTCCATGCCCATCGTCAGGTGCGCGTATGAGTCAGCGCTCACGGCCATGTGGCTTGCTCAAAACGAAGCCGGCGGCGGAGCGTTCGTCAGCGAGTTCAGCCGTCAACAACGCGCAACAGAGCGCTCGCTCGCGAAGTCGAACAACCCGAAGTTTGCGTCCGCCGTGAACCTGCCATACGTCGATGCGCCTGACATCGCCTCCAACTCTGCGGCTCAGGCACGCGCGTTCGAGCAGATGTGCGGCGACTTTGACGGTGGTGTGGACCTCTACATCTATTACCGCCTAATGTCGGCGTACTCCCACGCGGGCCTACGTGTCGTTGAGGAATACATCCGCCCGACCGAGGACGGTGCGGACGTGGCCAGTCTCTTGAAGACGCCACGCTTCGAGTCCGGCGGCATGTGGCTCTTCTTCCTCGCGGCGTCGTTGATTTGGGGTGGTACGGCCTTCGACTACATCGACGTTGCCCGGAGGCGGCGCAGCGACTTGCGACGCGCAGCGCGGACTATTGGCATTGTCCGAGACTTGCAACTGACAAATGCCGCTCAAGCGCGTTCGTCAAGGGGTGCGCCACGCGCAACTTGACCAGACCAGGCTGCCCGGTGAGCCCGCGATCAGTCTCCTAGGAACGGCCACGCTGGAGTCACTGCCCTCGGGGATTCGTCGGGCGCGAAAAGCGGTCGTTCATCAAAGACATTCGGTTACTCCGGCGGCCCTCAAGCCGGCAACCCGGGCAACTGCAAAGGCACCTTCTCCCGAATGCGGCATGCCGCGCGGCGCGAGGTGCCTGGCTGCCAGAGTCGTCAAGGACCCGCCGGAGGTGGCGGCGTGAGGTACCGGGCGACCTTGTGATCCATTTCGTAAATCATCCGCAGTAGCTGGGTGGTGAACGCGAGTGTCCCCAGGGCCCGCGACTGGTCGGCGGCCGGAATCTTGTGGGTCGCGTGATTGCCGTGCTGTCGGATGACGTCTGCCCAAGGCTTCATAGGTGGGGTGATGTAGCCCTGGGTCTGCAGGTAGTCGAGGTATGACGCGAACGTGTCTCCCTCGGCCGCTCCTTTATCGACGGCGACATGCATGAGGATCTTCCGGCACATCAACTCGCCTGCTGTGTAGGCATGGACGCCCATTGCGTCTCGCGCCTCGCTATATGCGGATTCGACGTCCGTGGGCAGGCCCTCAAGGTCTTCACCGGGCACGGCTCCAGGGTATTGGCTCTGCCCAACGAATACGGTTCCCTGGTGGCAGTTGGGGCAGCGAACCCACGCAACGTCGGGATGATGAGGCTCATGCGTCCTGACCAGCACCGCCGCGCTAACAGTTGCATCGCAGTGCCCCGCAGACCATGGAGAGGTGAGCTGCGTTGTTGGAGACGTTTTCGTTCTGCGAGTTCGCGGCGTTCAGATAGAACCAGCGGAGTCCGGCGTGTCCTGACATGTACAGCACTCTAGATGTCGCGGGTTGTGTGCGGGGTCGAGTTGGGACGGCGCGGCGGAGCCGAGCCGCGGCTTGACTTGAAATAGCAACTCAAGTCGTCGTCGAAGTGGGGACCGAGCACGGCGGTTGGGTCGTTGTCCGCAAGCAACATCGTTGCTTCCTGGCACGCAAGCGGGGCAACCCTGCCAATCGTTGAGACACCCTCGTTCCAGTCTTCATCAGTTAGCCTCGGCTCATGGCACTTGAGCGCGAAGACACTCCGCGCGAGTGGCTAGTGGTTGTGCGTAAGCCAGGCCCAGATGCGCCACCGGATGCGGACTTCACTGTGCTGAACGTGCGCAGGCTTTCCCGGGCGGAGACCGCCGCCTCTGCGGACGCGATCCGATTCGTTCATGGCCTGACGGTTGGGGGAGCATTGCAGGAGCTGCGCGGTGCGTCTGACCGATTCTTCGGAGAGGTCGAGAGGCTGGAATCTCGGCCGTACTCACAGAACGCCCACCCTGGCGCTGCACTTGCGCTGGAAGCCTCCTTCAAGAGTTGGCTGTCCTCTTTCGCGTCGTACGCCGATCGAACCAAAGCGTGGATCTCGCGAGAGATAGGGAAGGACACTGAGGAGTTTCGGGCCTTTGGGCGGTGGCTCAGTCAGGAATTCGACTCGAACTTCTCCTACCGGCTCTGCTGTTCCCTGCGCAACGCTTCGGAGCATGCGGGACGAGTCATCAACGCGCTCTCGTTCTCATCGCACGAGTCGGAGCCTGGGGGGCCCGTAGAGGAAAACGTCACGATTCGGCTGGACTGCCCAGCGCTCGCTGAGCGGTTCCCAAAGATGCCCGCGAAGACGCGAGTCGAGATGCTGTCCGTAACTCATCAGCTCGAACTGGAGTGGATCGTCGGTGCGGCCATCCAATCCTGCCAATGGGTGAACGCTCGCTTGTTCGTTGCCCTGGGGGACCGCCTGAGGTCGGCATCTGACGTGATCGAGAGATTTGATGCTGAGGTGGGGGGTCAATCATCCTTCGAGACCACCGGATACTTCGACTTCGGCGATGCGCCATCCGGACGAACCAAGTGGCACCTTCGTGTGAACCGTGGTGACCTTGCCGCCGTTGCGCGACAGGGCCTGCTCGACTCGGAACGAATGCTCGCGACTCGATTAGACGCACCCGCCCTGGTCTGGCAGGACTTCGTTGATCGTGAGGCGGCTGAGTCGTCGGAGGCGGTTTCTTGACTTGAAATCGCAATACAACTCGTCGTGACCCGGTACAAGTACCCGTGCGCTCCGCACTCTCGTTCCTTCCGACCGCCTCGACGAGGGCATCGACGTATGGGTTCCGCTCAACGAGGGTCAGGTCAGCAGGTGCGCCACTCCCACCCAGCGCGCCGAGCAGCGTCTGGCAAGTCAAGCCCGGAACTGCCCGGTGTAAACCCGCGCTCAAGGAGCCTCTAGCACCCCAGAGCGGAGCCGCCGTCCTCGGCCATTAGCCCGAGGACACCGGCAACGGTCTTCCGCTGTCGTGATCGTCTATGTCTGTTCGGTACTGGTGGAGCAACTTCAAGTGCAGGTGCGCTGGATCGGCGACTGGACGCAGATTGGACGCAAGAAGTTCAAGAACCATGAGAACTGGCGAGAACCAACAAGCGACGTTTTCGCAGGTCAGGCGCAGTTTCCGACGAAAGCCGCAGGTCAGCAACACGCCGTGAATCGGATTAGAAGTCCGACGCTCTATCCAGCTGAGCTACGAGGGCGGGGGATAGGAATTACAGTTGGGAGAACCCTGGGGATAACACCCGTGTGGTTCGCCCGTACCGCAAGCCCGGCCCGGGCCAGTATGCCCGATGACCAGGCGCTGGTCCCGGTTCGCCGCAGCGTCTTGGCCGCTAGACCGCCTGAGCTGGCAAGCGGACAATGCGATCGTGGCCTACGACGAGAGACTCGCCGACCGGATTGGCGACGTCATCGCCGGTGAAGCCGGCCTCACGCAGCAACGGATGTTCGGCGGACTGGCGTTCCTGATCGACGGCAACTTGGCGGTGGCGGCCAGCGGGCAGGGCGGGATGCTTGTGCGGGTCGACCCCGACGAGGCGGATGCCTTGATCGACGGAGAGCGAGTGGCGCCGATGGTGATGCGCGGTCGGGCGATGCGCGGCTGGCTGCGCGTCGTCATCGACCCGGCCGATCCCGAACTCGAGCAGTGGCTCGTGCGCGGCGTTCGCTACGCCCGATCGCTACCTCCGAAGAGGAAGTGAGGCTGGTCGACTTCCAGCCGCTGGGAGGCGACCAGGTCGGCGTACTCCTCTGAAAAGGCGCGCGTCGCTGCGACGAAGCCGTCGAGGTGCTCGTCGGTCAGCGCCAGGCTGAGCGCGAGGTAGCCGCGCTCGGCGACGTAGTAGCCCCGGGCGAGCAAGTGGTGGAAGAGCAGCCGACGCCAACGCGGATCGACGCCCGCGACGTCGGACCACCGCGCCACGGGCCCCCGCGTCGGGTGGATTGTCATCATCGAGCCAGCCCCCGTCACGCAGAACCCGACCGGAGCCAGCGCTTCGGCGAGGCGCTCCCTGAGCCGGTTCCCGCGCGCGTTGAGCTGCGCGAGCGTGTCGGCGTCGAGCAGTCCCGTGACCGTGGCACCGACAGCCATGGTGAAGGCATTGTTGTTGAAGGTGCCCCCATGGCTGAGCTTTCCCCGGGCCGGGTCGTACGCCGCCATCACCTGCCGCGATCCGCCGAAGGCCCCGAAGGAGAGACCGCCGCCGAAGTACTTGCCGAGCACGGTCACGTCGGCGTGGACGTCGTACACCTGTTGTGCTCCGCCGACGGCCAGTCGGGAGGTCATCACCTCGTCCATGACGAGAAGGGCAGCGTGCGCGTGCGTGAGGGAGCGCAGCGTGCGCAGGAAGTCCGCCGAGGCCGGGATGCAGCCACCCGCGCCGAGCATCGGCTCGACGAGTACGCAGGCGATCTCGCTCCCGCGGCTGGCGAACACCTCCTCGACGGCCGCGGTGTCGTTGTAGTGCAGAACCGTGAAGTCGAACGGCACCCGCAGCGGCGCGCTGCCGGGCAGAAACGTCATCGCACCGCCGTGGTAGGCACCCTCGAAGACGATCACCCGGCTGCGACCGGTGACGTGCCGGGCCGTGAGCACCGCCATCAGGTCCGCCTCGCTGCCGGAGTTGGTGAAGCGCACCTGATCGACCGAGGTGAACCGTGAGACCAAGGCTGTGGCGAAGTCGCTCTCGGACTCGCTCATGGCGCCGTACCCCCAGCCCCGCTCGAGGACCCCGCGCACCGCCTCCGCCACCTGCGGGCTCCGTCCCAGCAGGCCGGCCGAGTAGTCGCCGAGCAGGTCGACGACCTGTGCGCCGTCGGCCGTCGTGAGCACGGCGCCATCGGCACCGGCGATGCGTAGGCCGAAGGGCTCGGTGTGCAGCGTTGACCTGGTGTTGCCGCCGGGCATCACCTCGGCCGCCTCGCGCGAGAGGCGCGCACTCTCGCGGTTGCGCTCGACATAACGGCGCGTGGCGTCGTCCAGGGCGGCATCGAGGAGGTCGGGCATACGCCTCAACCTACTGAATCCTGTCAGTGCAGTCGCGCGCTGCGCTCGACCGTGTGGGGCCGGACGCTATGGCTGCCGGCGTACCGGATCCGGAACACCTGAACGCCGCTGGGCAGCCCCTTGAGCACGATGGAGCGGGCACCGTCGCGCAGCCGCCTCTCTGCGACCACCGTGCCATGCCAACGGACCTGGACGGTCCCTGTCACCGGGTGGGCGCCGCGGGCGGTGACTGCGATCCTCAGCCGCACGCGGTGCGGGTGCACTGTCCTGCGGACATGGAAGTGCGCAGTGGACCGCACCCGATGCGTGCGCCTCGTCGATGTGGTCAGCGTGGTGTAACCCGGCTTGGTCAGGGTCACCTCCGCGGAGATCTTCGACCCCAGGTCGGCGTTGCGCAGCCGGTACGTCGAGCCCGTCGCCCCCGGCACGGCGACGCGGTCTCGCAGCCACTGGACGGCCACCTCGGCGCCCTGCTTGATGCGCGGACGGAAGGAGCCGACGTCGATGCTCAGCGTCTGGCCGGGCTGCGGCCGGTGGGTGCCCGGGCTCAGCACCACCGCGGGCCGCAACGTGCGTGTGAACGTGCCCGGTTCGACGAGCGCGGTGCTGGCGGACGCGGACGTCACGTCGGCGTACCCCGGTGCCGATGCGGTCACCGACAGCGAGATCTCCTGGCCGACAAGCGACGGGTCGACGTGCAGCGCGGACGACGTCGCGCCAGGGATCGGGACGCCGTCGGCCAGCCACTGCAGGCTGGTGGCCAGCCCCGGGACCTGCTGGTCCCACTGGCCCGGCGCGCCTGTGAGGATCTCGTCGACGCGCGGCACACCGGTCACCGACGGCGGGGACAGGTTCGTGATCTGACCCGGCGCTACCGGCGCGGTCGTGGCCGAGGTGGCGCTCTCGCGCGGGTAGCCGAGCTTGGTGGCGCGGACACGGACCACGATGGTCTTGCCCTGCTGCTCGGGACCCAGGGTGAGGGTGGGGCCGGTCGCCCCTGGGATGCTGGTGCCGTCGGCCCTCCACCGGTACCGAAGGGTGGCGTCGGCCGGGTTCCAGCTGCCGCCGGAGGCAACCAGCGTTCCGCCGACCCGAGGCTCGCCGGTGAGAGTCGGCGCCGCCAGGTTGGTCAGGCTCGCGTCGTCGAAGTGGATGAACCCGCGCGGCCAGTTCCCGCTCGTGCGGCTGATCCGCGCCCAGGAGAATGTGTCTCCCCAGCTGTCTTGCGACACCACGATCTCGTCCGGGGAGAGCACCTGCTCGACGTAGGCGACGTGACCCGCGGAGCCGGCCGGTGGGTCGCCGGCGCGCCACCACGCGATCGAGCCGACCCTGGGAGTGTCGTCGGTGATCGAGGGGTTCAGCCTGCCCCAGTTCGTGGCGTTGCCGTCTCCCGACCAAGGCCGCACGTTCGGCATCCCGTTGTGCACCATCCGGTAGGCGGCGTAGTTGGTGCAGTTGTGGCCGGCGTACATCCGCCAGAACATCTGGTCGTTGACGTGGGCGTACCCCGAGGCGTCCATTCCCTGCTGGGAGCACCCTCGGTAGCCGCTGCACAGCACCGTCTCCGACGCGGACGCTGGTACGGCGACCAGGTCGAGGCCGCCCGCGGTGAGCAGGCAGAGCAGGACGGCGAGCACGCGCACACGGAGCAGCACGCGTGAGAGCCTAGGGACAGAAATCGATCAGAGTGACCGGAATCGAGAAATGTCAAGACAACACGCCGAAGGATCACATCGATGTGATTCGCCTAGTCGCGTGACCGTGACGACGTACTCTCCATGGCAATCTGCCGCTCTCCACGGGGAGTTCCCCATGGGGAGCGGCAGATTCCCCGGGTGCCCTGGTAAACGGTCAGCCGCGCAGGGAGGCCATCCACCCCTCGACGGCGGCGGGGTCGCGGGGCAGCGCGTCGGAGAGGTTGCGAGGCTCGTCGGCGGTGACGACGATGTCGTCCTCGATGCGGATGCCGACCCCGCGCATGTTCTCGGGCACCAGCAGGTCGTCCTCCTGGAAGTACAGCCCTGGCTCGACGGTGAGGACCATGCCCTCGGCGAGCTTGCCGTTCTTGTAGGCCTCGGGTGAGGCCAGCGCGCAGTCGTGCACGTCCATGCCGAGCATGTGGCTCGTCGAGTGCAGCGTCCAGCGGGAGTACACCTTGCTCTCCGGGTCGAGCGCCTCCTCGACCGAGACCGGCAGCAGCCCGAGGTCGGCCAAGCCATCGACCAGGACCTTGGTCGCCGCCTCGTGCGGAGCCAGGAAGGGAGCCCCGGGGCGTACGGCGTCGATGCCGGCGGTCTGCGCGTCGAACACCAGCATGTAGAGGTCGCGCTGCAACGGCGTGAACCGGCCGTCGACGGGCAACGTGCGGGTCACGTCCGCGGTGTAGAGGTTGCGGCCCTCCACGCCCATGTCCAGCAGGAGCAGCTCGCCGGGCGTGACAGGGCCGGAGTTCTCGATCCAGTGCAGCGTGGTGGCGTGCTTGCCGGAGCCGACGATGGAGTCGTAGCCGAGGTCGTTGCCCATCGCCCGGGCGCGGCGGAAGAAGGTGCCCTCGATCCAGCGCTCGCCGAACTCGCGGACCCGGTCCCACTCGCGGACGCTGTCCTCGAAGCCGAGCGCCGTGATGTCGCAGGACTCGGCGAGCTGGCCGAGCTCCCACTCGTCCTTGACCAGCCGCAGTTCGGACAGCACCCGCGCGAAGTCGGTGTCGCGGCTTTCGTCGGCGGCGACGAGGCCGTCGACGGTGGCGTCCTCGCCGCGCAGCACTCGCGTCTTCCCGGCCTGCTCCATCGTGTTCGACAGCTCGTCGAGGTGGCGCACCTCGATACCGAGCGAGTCGGAGATCTCGTGCAGCGACGGGCGGCGTCCGGCCCACAGCTCGCCGTATCTCCGGTCCCGGAAGAACTCGTCCGTCTGCCGCGACGAGCGCGGCCGCGCGTAGAGCATCGCGGCGCCGTCGGCCTCGATCACGAGCACGGCGTCGCTGGTCTGGTTGCCGGTCAGGTAGGTGTGCGCGGTCGCCGGGCGGAACCGGTAGTCGCAGTCGTTGGAGCGGACCTTGAAGGTGCCGGCCGGGATCACCAGCCGCTCGCCGGGGAAGAGGTCGGCCAGCTTGCTGCGGCGGCGTGCCGCGAAGTCGGCCACGGGGTGGCGCGGCAGGTCGAGCTCGCGGTCGCCCCAGCCCTCGCGCATGAATGCGGCGTACGCCTCGGGGACCTGCTGGTCGTGGGAGGCCGCACCGGTCGGGGCAGGCTGCTCGGAGGTGGCGGGTGTGCTGGTCGTGGTCTGCTCGCTCACGGCATTGGACTGTTCGCTCAGTCGCTCGCTCGTTCCTCGCTCGTCTCCATCGCTCACGGGGTCACCTTACGTCGCGCCGGCCGCCTGTCGCGGCACGGTTCGGGGCGTCGGGTCCCGATAGGCTTGAACGGTGAGCGGTGAAGGGTGGCGCGGCGACCGGTGGCCTTCCCCCGGTGGCCAGTGGCCTGCCCCGGGGCAGCAATCACCGCAACCGCAAGCGCCTCCAGCTCCGCCCGCGCCGCCACCCGGTCTGCTCAGGCGCCCGCGGCGGTCCAGCACGGTGTTCACCATCGTCGTCGCGGTGCTGATGTTCATCGGCGCCTGCGTGATGGCCGTGGTGCTGCTGGCGGCCGAGGCACCCGGCGCCCTGGTCGTCGGCGTGGTGCTCGCATCCCTGCCGGTCGGCCCGGTGATCGCGGCGTTCCTGTGGCTGGACCGCTACGAGCCCGAGCCGGTCCGGCTGCTCGCGCTCGCGTTCGGCTGGGGCGCGCTGGTCGCCACCGCGTTCGCCCTGCTGCTGCAGGCCGCCGACGAGATCGCACTCGGCACATCGAAGGCGCTCTCGGCGGTCGTCGTCGCGCCGGTCACCGAGGAGGGCGCCAAGGGGCTGTTCGTGCTGCTGCTGCTGTGGATCCGCCGCCGGTCCATCGACAGCGTCCTGGACGGCATCGTCTACGCCGGCCTGGTCGGCGTCGGCTTCGCGTTCACCGAGAACATCCTCTACCTCGCCGGTGCCTATATGGGCGGGGTGGCGGGGGGCGACCCGGGTGGGCACCATCTCGGCCCGGGCGGCATCGGCGCGGCCACCGGCCTGTTCGTCATCCGCGGCATCTTCAGCCCGTTCGCGCACCCTCTGTTCACCTCCTTCACGGGCATCGGCGTCGGGTACGCCGTGATCACCCGTCATCGCTTCTGGCGGGTGGCCGGCCCGATCCTCGGATACGTCGCGGCGGTCGCCGCCCACGCCACCTGGAACGCCTCGGCGCTGCTCGGCGGGGGACGTGCGTTCGTGATCACCTACCTGGTCGCGATGGTGCCGGCGTTCCTGCTGCTGGTCGGCTTCGCGGTCTGGATCCGCCGCCGTGAGGGCAGGATGCTCACCCGCTGCCTGACCGACTGCGCCAACCGCGGCTTCCTCGACCACCGCGAGGTGCCGTGGCTGGTGCGGCTGCCCGGCCGGCGGGCGTGCCGGCGTTTCGCGCGCAGTCACGGCGGCCATCTCGGCGAGCGGGTGATGAAGGAGTACCAGCAGCAGGCCATCGAGCTCGGCTTCCTGCACGACCGCTACCTGCGTGGCACCGCGCCGCACGACTTCGCCGAGCGCGGTTCGGCGATGGTGCGTCGGCTGCACGGCCTGCGACCCTATGTGCTCTTCCCGCAACCGGCGGGAGCCCGACCGCTCTGGGAAGGTGGACGGTGAGCGCCCCCGACCCGACGTCCCCCACACCCACGGAGATGGTCACCGCGCTGATCCGGTTGCGGTCGGCCCTGGAGGCGGTGCCGCTTCCGCTCGACGTACCCGACGCCGAGGGGAGCCGCGTCATCCGTAGCGAGATGGTCGACCAGATCGAGGACTACGTGCTGCCGCGGCTGATCCAGATCGACGCGCCGCTGCTCACCGTCGTCGGCGGGTCCACCGGCGCCGGGAAGTCGACGCTGGTCAACTCGCTGGTCGGCGCGACCGTCACCGAGACCGGGGTACTCCGGCCCACCACCCGCTCCCCGGTGCTGGTGCACAACCCGGCGGACGCGGACTGGTTCGACAAGCAGCGGATCCTGCCCGGCCTGGCACGCACCACCGGCGCCACCGGCGACCCCGGCGCGCTGCAGCTGGTGTCCACCGACACCGTTCCCGAGGGGCTGGCGATCCTCGACGCCCCCGACATCGACTCCGTCGAGGAGCGCAACCGCACCCTTGCCGCCGAGCTTCTCGCTGCCGCCGACCTGTGGCTGTTCGTCACCTCTGCCGCGAGGTACGCCGACCAGGTGCCGTGGGACTTCCTGAAGGCCGCCGCCGAGCGGAGCACCGCCGTCGCCGTCGTGCTCGACCGGACACCGCCCGAGGCCACCGAGGAGGTTGCCGGCCACCTGGCCCGGATGCTCACCGCCCGCGGCCTGCGCGACTCCCCGCTGTTCATCGTCGCGGAGAGCCCGCTCGACGAGACCGGCATGCTCGAGCCCGGCGCCACCGGGGAGATCGGCACGTGGCTGCGGGAACTGGCCGCCGACTCCACCGCCCGCGACGCCGTGGTCCGGCAGACCCTCGACGGTGCGGTGCGCAGCCTGTCGCGGCGTGCGTACGTCGTGGCCGACGCCGCCGCGGACCAGGCGGCGATGGCGGCCCGGCTGCGCAAGGACGTCGACGACGCCTACGACCGGGCGCTTGCCCGGGTCGACGAGGCCTCGGCGGACGGCACCATGCTGCGCGGGGAGGTGCTCGCCCGCTGGCAGGAGTTCGTCGGCACCGGCGAGCTGCTCCGCTCGCTGGAGACCCGGGTGGGGCGGGTGCGCGACCGGGTGGTGGCCTGGGCCAAGGGCAAGCCACGGCAGGCCGAGCGGGTCACTGTCGCGGTGGAGTCGGGCCTGGAGAACCTGATCCTGGAGAGCGCGGAGTCGGCCGCCGAGCGGGCCTCCGCGTCCTGGGGGTCCGTCACCGCGGGCGCGCACCTTCTCGAGGACAGCGGCCGCGACCTCGGCCGGGCCTCGCGGGACTTCCGCGCCCGCGCCGAGCGCGCTGTGCGCGACTGGCAGCACGGCGTGCTGGAGATGGTCCGCACCGAGGGCGCCGATCGCCGCACCACCGCGCGGTTCCTCGCCTACGGCGTCAACGGGCTGTCGGTGGCGCTGATGGTGGTGGTGTTCGCCTCGACCGCCGCGATCCCCACCGGCGCCGAGGTCGGCGTGGCCAGCGGCGGCGCGCTGATCGGGCAGAAGCTGCTCGAGGCGGTCTTCGGCGACCAGGCCGTACGCCGGCTGGCGGCCGCGGCACGCAAGGACCTCTCCCGCCGGGTGGGTGAGCTGTTGGATGCCGAGCGGGAGCGTTACCGTGCGGTCCTGGACGAGGTCGGCCTGGGCGGGGATGGCGGGGGACGACCCGGCGGGGACGGCGCGGAGCGGCTGCGGGAGGTGGCCCGCCGCATCGACGACCTGCGCTTCGCCGAGCGCAACGGGCTCGGGCTTGGGCGCGGCGACGCGGGACGACCCGGTGGCGAGGGACCACTGGAGGACTTGGAGGGGCATCGGTGACGTCGTTGGTGGAGGGCGCCCGACGGCTGGCCGGCAGGGGAGTGAGCCTGACCGACCGCATCGACGGTCTCGACGAGGCAGCCCAGGCTGCCCGCGGCCGGCTCGATGACGCGCTGGTCGAGCAGGCGGCGACCGTGGCCGAACGGGCGGGCGCGCGGCTGCGGCTGTCCTCCGACCACACCGTCGTGGCGCTCGCCGGGGCCACGGGCTCCGGCAAGTCCTCGACGTTCAACGCCCTGTGCGGGCTCGACCTGGCCGCGATCGGCGTACGCCGACCCACCACGTCTTGGACGATGGCGTGCGCCTGGGGGGCGGAGGGGGCCGGCGAGCTGCTCGACTGGCTCGGCGTACCCAAGCGCCACCAGGTCTCCCGCAACAGCATGCTCGACGCCCCGCGCGGCGAGCAGGCCGGCATGGACGGGCTGGTACTGCTCGACCTGCCCGACCACGACTCCACCGAGGTCGCCCACCACGTCGAGGTGGACCGGCTGGTCACGCTGGCCGACATGCTGGTGTGGGTGCTCGATCCGCAGAAGTACGCCGACGCGGTCGTCCACGACAAGTACCTCAAGCCCCTTGCCAGCCACGCGGGGATCATGCTGGTCGTGCTCAACCACATCGACACCGTTCCCGCCGACCGGCGCGAGTCGATGCTCCACGACCTGCGCCGGCTGCTGAAGGAGGACGGACTCGGCGACGTCCCGGCACTCGCGATCTCCGCCAAGTACGGCGACGGGATCCCCGAGCTCAGCACGCAGATCGCCACACGGGTCGCCGCCAAGAAGACCGCACGCGAGCGGCTGGTCGCCGACGTGCACGACGCCGCCACCGCGCTGGCGGACGTCAACGGCACCGCCAAGCCGGGCAACATCGCCCGGACCCGCAGCCGCGAGCTCGTCGATGCGTTCGCCGAAGCCGCCGGTGTCCCGACGGTGGTGGCCGCCGTGCAGAAGGCGACCCGCAAGCGTGCCGCCCAGGCGACCGGCTGGCCGGTCACGGCCTGGCTGGGCCGGCTGAAGCCCGACCCGCTGCGGCGCCTCCACCTCGACCTCGGCAGCCGGGACCGCGAGCTCACGGCGGGCGCAAGCACGTCGATGCCCGAGGTCACTCCGGTGCAGCGAGCCCGCGTCGACACCGCGGTCCGCGAGGTGGCAGACGACGTCGCCTCCGAGCTGTCGCCCCCCTGGGCCGCCGCGGTGCACCAGGCGTCGGTGTCGCGGCTGCCCGACCTGGGCGACGCCCTCGACCGGGCGCTGACGACCACCGACCTCGGCGTCGCGCGGACACCCGTGTGGTGGCGCGGCGTACGCGTGCTGCAGTGGCTGCTCATGCTCGCCGCGGTCGCCGGGGGACTGTGGTTGGCGACGCTGGCGGTCGTGGGTTTCCTGCGGGTGTCCGTCGATGCCTCCGTTCCCGCGTACGCCGGTGTCCCGCTGCCGACGATCCTGCTCGTCGGCGGCGTGGTCGTCGGCATCGTCGTGGGACTGGTCTGCCGGGCGCTGGTCGCGGTCTCGGCACGCGCCAAGGGCAGATCGGCGGACCGTCGGCTGCGTGCGGCGATCGGCGAGGTCACGGAGAGCTTGGTGGTGGAGCCGATCCAGGCGGAGGTCGAGGCCTACCGCACCGTGCGCACCGGCCTCGCCATCGCCCTACGCCCCTGACCGCCTCGCCCCACCCGCCGAGCCGCGGGTTGATCACCCTCGACCCGCGGGTTAGTCACCCTCGACCCGCGCAAGGGTCGGGCCGGATGGCGTCCACAGCCGCGCGGTGCCCGGGGTTGCCCACAGATCTCGGTCGCGGTCTGCCTCTGGGGGGTTGCGCAGGCCAGCCTTGCGTCGTACTGGTTTCCCAGCAAGCAAGGAGCACCCCATGAACGACGCGATGATCACCTTCCAGGGCTGGCTCGGCGGCGACGTCACCTTCCGCGACACCGCCCGCGGGAGCGTCGCCAACCTGCGGGTCGGCTCGACGCCGCGGATCCGCAGGCAGAACGGCGACTGGGTGGACGGTGAGACCAACTGGTTCTCGGTCACCTGCTGGCGGGCGCTCGCCGAGAACGTGCGGGACTCGCTGCGCAAGGGGGATCCGGTGATCGTGCACGGCCGGCTGCGCACCGACGTGTGGGAGCGGGCCGACGGGCAGCTGTCGACGACCTACGTGGTGGAGGCGACGTACGTCGGACACGACCTGGCGCGCGGCACGTCGCTGTTCACCAAGACCGCCCGCCCCGAGAAGACCGGGGCCGATGACGACTCCGAGAAGCAGGTCAAGGAGATGGTCCACGAGCAGCCCGGCGACCTGCCCGAGGTCGACCGGTGGGGTCTGGTCGAGCGTGCGCCGATGCAGGAGCCCGGCGAGGACCGGGTGGCCTGAAGGCCCGCACCAACGTCTCGATTTCAGCCCGTTCGCCAACCGGCCGTAGGCTTGCCGATCATGGCTGAGTATGTGTTCACCCTGCGCAACGTTCGCAAGGCCCACGGCGACAAGGTGGTCCTCGACAACGTCACCCTGTCCTTCCTGCACGGAGCGAAGATCGGCGTCGTCGGCCCCAACGGCACCGGCAAGTCGACGCTGCTGAAGATCATGGCCGGCCTCGAGCAGGCCTCCAACGGCGATGCGATCCGCGACCCCGAGGCCACCGTCGGCATGCTGCAGCAGGAGCCGCCGCTGACCGAGGGCACGACCGTGCTCGCCAACGTCGAGGAGGCGGTCGGGGAGATCAAGGCGAAGCTGACCCGTTTCAACGAGGTCTCCGAGGAGCTCGCCGACCCGGACGCCGACTACGACAAGCTGCTCGCCGAGATGGGCGACCTGCAGACCGACCTGGACCACGCCAACGCGTGGGACCTGGACAGCAGGCTCGACCAGGCGATGGACGCGCTGCGGTGCCCGCCGCCCGAGGCGATCGTCGACAACCTGTCGGGAGGCGAGCGGCGCCGGGTCGCGCTCTGCAAGCTGCTGCTGCAGCAACCCGATCTGCTGCTCCTCGACGAGCCGACCAACCACCTCGACGCCGAGTCGGTGCAGTGGCTGGAGAGCCACCTCGCGTCGTATCCCGGCGCAGTGCTGGCGGTCACCCACGACCGGTACTTCCTCGACAACGTCGCGAGCTGGATCCTCGAGCTCGACCGAGGCAAGACGCACCCCTACGAGGGCAACTACTCGACGTACCTCGAGACCAAGAAGCAGCGGCTGCAGATCGAGGGACAGAAGGACGCCAAGCGCGCCAAGATGCTCGAGCGCGAGCTGGAGTGGGTGCGGTCGAACCCGAAGGCCCGGCAGGCCAAGAGCAAGTCAAGGCTCGCGCGCTACGAGGAGCTCGCGGCCGAGGCCGAGCGGATGCGCAAGGTCGACGTCTCGGAGATCAACATCCCGGCCGGCCCGCGGCTCGGCGATGTCGTGCTGGAGGCACACGACCTGAAGAAGGGCTTCGGCGACCGGGTGCTGATGCACGACCTGTCGTTCACGCTGCCACGGGCCGGCATCGTGGGCGTGATCGGGCCCAACGGCGTCGGCAAGACCACGCTGTTCCGGATGATCGTGGGAGAGGAGAAGCCTGACGAGGGGGAGCTGAAGGTCGGCCAGACCGTCAGCATCTCCTACGTGGACCAGACCCGCGGCGGCCTCGACGCGAACAAGTCCGTGTGGGAGGTCGTCTCCGACGGCCTGGACCACATCAAGGTCGCCAACTACGAGGTGCCGAGCCGGGCCTACATCGCGTCCTTCGGGTTCAAGGGCCCCGACCAGCAGAAGAAGGCGGGTGTTCTCTCCGGGGGCGAGCGCAATCGACTGAACCTCGCGCTGACCTTGAAGATGGGCGGCAACATGCTGCTTCTCGACGAGCCGACCAACGACCTCGACGTGGAGACGCTCCAGTCACTCGAGGACGCGCTGCTGGAGTTTCCTGGCTGTGCGTTGATCACGTCCCACGACCGGTGGTTCCTGGATCGCACGGCCACGCACATCTTGGCCTGGGAGGGCACCGACGAGGACGAGGGCGCCTGGTTCTGGTTCGAGGGGAACTTCGCGGCCTACGAAGCCAACAAGGTCGAACGCCTCGGTGTCGAGGCAGCGCGTCCGCACCGCGTCACACACCGCAAGCTACACCGCGACTGAGCGAGGATCACCGCGACTGACCTCGACGTCGTCAACGGGCCGGTCGCCCGTGTCGTCGCCACCGGCGGTGACATCTTCGCGGTGACCGGTGCGCTCGGCGCCGATGCCCCCTGCGACCACGAAGCAGATCCCCAGCAGCGGCCACCAGCCCGGGATCTGGTGCAGCAGCACCACTCCGACGGTCAGCGCGATCGCGGGCTCCAGGCTCATCAGTGTGCCGAAGGCGCCCGCGTTCAGCCGGCGCAGCGCGAGCAGCTCGAGGCTGAACGGCACCACCGGCAGCAGGAGACCGAGCCCGAGGCCGATTCCGGCCAGTTGCCAGGTCATCGCCGGCAGTGTCGCCGGGCCGGCCACCAGGGTGGCGACGATGCCGGCGACCGGCAGTGAGATCGCGAGGCCGTCCAGTCCCGCGACCTCGTCGCCGACGCGCTGGGTGAGCAGGATGTACGACGCCCAGCACACCGCCGCGCCGAGCGCGAACAGCACCCCCATGACTTCGACGTCGGCCTGCCACGGCTGGGTGAGCAGCAGAACCCCTGCCGCGGCCAGCGCCGGCCAGACGAACGAGCGTCCGCCACGGCTGCGTGCCACGGCGACGCTCAGCGGTCCGAGGAACTCCAGGGCGCTGGCCGTGCCGAGCGGGATCCGAGCGACCGCCTCCATGAAGAAGAACGTCATGCCGGCGGTGACCACACCGAGCAGCACCGCGGCCGGCAGCACCTGACGGTCGAGGTCACGCAGGCGCGGCCGGGCCAGCACCAGCATCAACGCCCCGGCCCACACCAGACGAAGCCAGCCGGCGCCTTCGGGGCCGATCCGGTCGAAGAGGTCGACAGAGACGGCCAGCCCGAGCTGGACGCACGTCATCGAGCCGAGGGCCATCAGGGCCCCGGCCCGCGGCGACGTACGGAAGCTGCGCTGTGTGGTCACCCGGTCAGTAGACAACGCGAAAACCGTTCGCGTCCACGTGGCATTGTTACAGATATCATTCAGAGATCATGAACGATCACCTAATGGATCCGCGACGGCTCGAGCTGCTGCTCGAGCTCTCCAGGCTGGGGTCGATGCGCGAGGTGGCCGACACCCTCGGAGTCACCACCTCGACGGTCTCTCAGCAGATCTCTGCCCTTGCACGGCAGCTGGGCACACCACTGGTGGAGCCCGAGGGGCGCCGGGTGCGGCTGACGCCTGCGGGCCGCCGGCTTGCGGGCCACGCGGTGACGGTGCTGGCGGCCATGGAGGCCGCGCGGCTCGATCTCGACCCGACTGCGGTCCCGGTCGGCACCGTGCGCGTGGCGGCGTTCGCCAGTGCTGTCCGTGAGTGGCTCCTGCCGGTGGCGCGCTCGCTGGCGGATACCGACCCCGACGTGCGCCTGCTCATCCACGAGCACGAGCCGGCGGAGGCGCTGAACCTGCTGGGAGCCGACGACGTGGACCTCGCCCTTACCTACGACTACGACCTGGCTCCGGTGACCTTCGATCCGTCGATGTCGGCAACCTCGCTGGGGCAGACGACGTGGGCGTTGGGCTGTCCCTCGGGCACGCGCGGGGCGCGCGGCAACGCCCGGGAGGTGTTCTCGCACTTCGCCGGGCAGGACTGGATCGTGAACTCGCGCAACACCGCCGACGACGACGTGGTGCGCACCCTTGCGGCGATGGCCGGGTTCCGGCCGAGGATCGCCCACCGAGCGGACAGCCTCGATCTGGTCCAGGACATGATCGCCGCCGGACTCGGCGTGGGTCTGCTGCCCGCCTCGACGCGCACCATCCGCGGGGTGAGCCTGCGGCCGCTGGACGACCCGGGCGTCGTACTCCGCTCCTACGCGGTGACGCGGCGGGGACGTGCGCAGTGGCCGCCGCTTGCGCTGGTGCTCGGGCTGTTGCGCCCGCGCGGCTAGCCGGTCAGCGGATGTCCATGGCCGGGTGGGAGGCAACCAGCCGGTCGGTGACGGTGTCGAAGACGCGGCCCACCGCCTGGAAGTCGTCGGCTCCGACGAGGTCGATGAGCAGCTCGCGTACGCCGGCCACGTGCGTGGATGCCGCTTCGTGGAGCCGTTCCAGCCCGGTGTCGGTGATCACCGCCTCGACTCCCCTCCGGTCCTCCACGCAGCAGTCGCGGGCAACCAGTCCCGACTTCTCCAGCCGCGAGACCGTGTGGGTCACCCTGCTGCGCGAGTGGCTCAGCGAGTCGGCGAGCTCGGCCATCCGCATCCGGTGGCGGGGTGACTCCGAGAGGCGGACCAGGATCTCGTACTCCGGCAGCGAGAGATCGTGCCGGTCGCGCAGGTCCCGGTCCAGCCGGTCCATCAGCAGTGTGGTGCCGACCAGGTAGGCCCGCCAGGCCCGCTGCTGATCCGCGTCCAGCCACGGCCAGTCGCCGGCGCGGCTCGGCGCCCGGCCGACGTTGGTCGTCGCGGTCAGAGGTGTTACTGGCATCACAGGAATAAGCCTACCCGCCCATTGGTTGAAGATTCAACAAGGACCTGCTATGGTTCCAATAGTTGAAGCAACAAGTATTTCTAACGAGAGGCGAGAGACATGAGCATCGACGTACTGCAGCGGACCGAGATCCCGGCGGGGACCTGGGTGGTCGACCCGAGCCACTCCGAGGTGGGGTTCACGGCCCGACACCTGATGAGCAAGGTGCGCGGCCTGTTCGAGACGTTCGAGGCCACCATCGTGACCGGGGACGCTCCGTCGGCGATCGCCAGCATCGACCTGAACTCGATCGACACCCGCGACGAGAAGCGCGACGCGCACCTGCGCTCCTCGGACTTCTTCGATGTCGCCAGCTCCGGCCCGATGACGTTCGCCAGCACCGAGGTGGTGTCCGGAGGCAAGGGTCTGCTGGTCACCGGCGACCTCACCATCAAGGGCATCACCCGGCCGGTCACCCTCGACGTGGAGGTGCTCGGGACCGACACCGACCCGTGGGGCGGCACGCGCGTGGGCTTCGAGGGCACCGCGACGATCTCCCGCAAGGAGTGGGGCGTGGACTTCAACGTGCCGATGGAGGGCGGACGCCTGCTCGTCGGCGACAAGGTCGAGCTGACCATCGCGGCCCAGGCCGTGCTCCAGCAGTAATCAGGAGAGGCGTTCGAGGATAAGGGCCATCCCCTGGCCGCCGCCCACGCACATCGTGATCAGCCCGATCTGCTTGTTGTGCCAGGTCAACGAGTTGAGCATGGTGTTCTGCAAGCGGGCCCCGGTCATCCCGAACGGGTGGCCCACCGCGATCGCACCGCCATTGACATTGAGCCGGTCCAGGTCGATCCCCAGGTCCTGGTAGGACGGGACGACCTGGGCCGCGAACGCCTCGTTGATCTCGACCAGGTCGATGTCGGCGATGCTCATCCCGGCGCGGGCCAGCGCCTGCTGGGTCGCCCCGACCGGGCCGAGGCCCATGATCTCCGGCGACAACGCCGTAACGCCCGTGGACACGATCCGCGCCAGCGGCGTGAGGCCGAGTTCGGCCGCCTTGGTGTCCGACATCACCACGACCGCCGCGGCGCCGTCGTTGAGCGGGCAGCAGTTGCCGGCGGTGACCACACCGTCCGGCCGGAACACCGGCTTCAGCTCGGAGACCCCCTCGAGGGTGACCCCCCTGCGTGGGCCGTCGTCGGCAGAGACGACACGGCCGTCCGGGCTGCCGGGGATGGTCACCGGGGTGATCTCGTTGGCCCAGAAGCCGCTGTCGATGGCCTTCTCGGCCAGGTTCTGCGAGCGGACCCCGAACTCGTCGAGCTCGCGACGGGACAGCCCCCTCAGCGAGGCGACGTTTTCCGCGGTCTGCCCCATCGCGATGTAGGCGTCCGGGGCCCGTCCGTCCTCGCGCGGGTCTCGCCAGTCCGTGCCCCCCTGCGCCGCCTGCTCGGTGCGCGCCTCGGCCTCGCCGAACCGGGGGTTGTGGGTGTCAGGCAGCGTGTCGGAGTTTCCCTTGACGAACCGGGACACCATCTCCACTCCGGCGGAGACGAACACGTCGCCCTCGCCGGCCTTGATCGCGTGGAAGGCCATCCGCGTGGTCTGCACCGACGAGGAGCAGTAGCGGGTGATCGTTGCGCCCGGTAGGTGGTCGTAGCCCAGGAGCACGGCGACGATGCGGGCCATGTTGAACCCGGCCTCTCCGCCGGGCAGCCCACAGCCCAGGTAGAGGTCGTCGATCTCGGTGGGGTCGAGCTGCGGGATCTTGTCCAGCGCGGTGCGCACGATCGTCGCGGTCAGGTCGTCGGGCCGCAGCTCGGTCATCGACCCCTTGAACGCGCGGCCGATGGGGGAACGGGCCGCGGAAACGATCACTGCTTCGGGCATCGTGGACTCCGATTCGTCGACGGGGGTGAGAACCTGCGTCCACCCTAGAGGGCCGTCGATGCGAGGATGCAGCCGTGGCCCGTCACGTGTTCTGTTGCCCTCTGCGGTGGGCCGACATGGATTCGCTGGGGCACGTCAACAACGTGACGTACGTCGACTACCTCCAAGAGGCCAGGGTCGACATGCTGCGGATCCATGCATCCCGCTCAGGTGGCGAGGCTCTCGCAGAGGGCGTGGTGGTGGTGCGCCACGAGGTCGAGTTCGTCGCACCGCTGGTGTTCCGCTTCGCCCCGGTGCGTATCGAGTCTTGGGTCAGCGAGATCCGGGCTGCGAGCTTCACGATCGGCTACGAGATCCTCGACGAGCAGCCCGATGGCTCGCGCCAGCTCTACCTGCGCGCACGCACGGTGCTCACGCCGTACCTCTTCGCCGACGAGCGACCGCGCCGGCTCCAGCCGCACGAACGCCAGGCGCTCGAGGCGATGCTCGAGCCCGAACTCCTGTCGGGTGAGCGACGGTGACCGATCATCACTACGCCTGCCACGTGCGGTTCTCCGACGTGGACGTCTACGGCCACGTCAACAACGTGAAGTACTTCGAGTACTACCAGGAGGCCCGGCTGGCGTTCGTGGAGTCACTGGGCTGGGCCCTGGACGACCCGCGGCCGGGCTTCGTGGTCGCCCGAATCGACGTCGACTACAAGCGTCCGATCCTGTTCCGGACCGAGCCGTACGACGTGACCACCCGGGTCGCGCGGGTGGGCACGTCCTCCTACCACCTGGACTGCGCGATCAACGACGGCGAGAGCCTTCTGTCGACGGCGTCCGTGGTGATGGTGCGCATCGATCCGGGCACGGGCAGGCCCCAGCCGCTCACCGAAAGCGAGCGGGCCCGCCTGGAGCTCACTCCTCGAAGCTGTTGACCATGAACTTCGCCGCGTGCGTGATGTACTCCCAGAACTGCGCGTCGTGCTCGGGGGAGAGGTTGGCGGCGTCCAGCCCGGCGCGGAAGTGCCGCAGCCAGTGCTCTTGCGCGGTCGGGGTGACCTTGAACGGCGCGTGCCGCATCCGCAGCCGCGGGTGCCCGCGTCGTTCGGAGTACGTCGTGGGCCCGCCCCAGTACTGCACCAGGAACAGCGTCAGCCGTTCCGCGGCCGGCCCCAGGTCCTCCTCGGGGTACATCGCCCGCAGCACCTCGTCGCCCGCGACACCCTCGTAGAAGGTGTCCACTACCTTCGCGATCGTCGGGTATCCGCCGATCGCGTCGTAGAACGTCGGTGACCCCTTGGGCGGGGAGGTGGGGGACGACTCAGTGGGCGGGGAGGAGGGGGACGAATCGGTGCTCACTTGTCTATTGTCCCCGACTCGGCAAGATTCGAGGTGACGGGGGAACGTTGGCCGAGGCACATCGGCTGCATCGAACCAGACGACGAAGGAGACCGACATGGCCACCACGCGCACTGCCAAGACCCACTGGGAAGGCAACCTCACCGAGGGTTCGGGGACGGTGAACCTCGAGAGCTCCGGCGTGGGGTCCTTCGACGTGTCCTGGCCCTCGCGCGCCGAGCAGGCCAACGGCAAGACCAGCCCCGAGGAGCTGATCGCCGCCGCGCACGCCTCCTGCTACGCGATGGCGCTCTCGAACACCCTGGACGGCGCGGGCACGCCTCCTCGAGCGCTGGATACGCAGGCCGACGTGAGCTTCCAGCCCGGTGAGGGCATCACCGGGATCCACCTGACCGTGGTAGGTCACGTCGACGGCATCGACGCCGACGCCTTCGCCGAGGCTGCCGAGGACGCCAAACAGAACTGCCCGGTCTCCCAGGCTCTGGCCGCCACCAAGATCACCCTCGACGCCTCCCTCGCCTAACGACGCACCAGGGCGGTGGAGGTCTAGGTCACGCCGTCGGTTGTGGGAAGTCCCTTGTGCCACAGCACCCGTGCGGGCATCGCGATCTCGATCCCCTCGTGAGCGAAGCGGGCCATGATCCGCTCACGCATCTCGCGGGCCACCGCCCACTGCTCGAGCGGCGCGGTCTTCATCGTGACGCGCACGGTGATCCAGTCCGGGGTGAGGTCCTGCACGCCCCACACCTCCGGCTCCTCGATGATCATCGAGTTGAAGTCGTCGTCGTCCCACAGGCCATGGGCGACGTCGCGCAGCGCCTCCTGCACCTTGGTGAGGTCCTGCTGGTGCGGCACCGGGATGTCGAGCACGGTGCGTGCCCAGTTCTGGCTCATGTTGCCGACCCGGATCACCTCGCCGTTGCGCACGTGCCAGACCGTGCCCTCCACGTCGCGAAGCCGAGTCACGCGCAGGCCCACCGACTCGACAGTGCCGCTGGCCAGGCCGACGTCGACGATGTCACCGACGCCGTACTGGTCCTCGAAGATCATGAAGATGCCGGACAGGAAGTCCTTGACCAGGCTCTGCGCGCCGAAGCCGAGCGCGACACCGACGATGCCGGCGCTGGCGATCAGCGGGCCGATGGGATAGCCGATCTCCGCGATCGCGGTGATGCCGAAGATCGTGAACACCACGATCGTCGTGATGCTCTTGAGCAACGAGCCCATCGTGTTGGCTCGTTGCGCCCTTC
Source organism: Nocardioidaceae bacterium (assembly GCA_035690495.1). Lineage (GTDB taxonomy): Bacteria > Actinomycetota > Actinomycetes > Propionibacteriales > Nocardioidaceae > DASSKK01. Next base: position 27,603 of record DASSKK010000048.1, read on the forward strand.
TGCCGGAGGCGATCGTGGTGCCGAGCCGTGCCGCGTTCTGGGCGTCGCGCCTTCGGCGCAGCATCGGCGTGGGCAACCCGGTTGCCGCTCGGTGGGTGAGCCGGTCGATGAGCCGGAACAGCACCCAGCGGATCAGCACCGCGATCACCAACAGGACGAGCACCGCGAATGGCTTGGCGATCAGCCAGTCCGAGGCGGCGGCCAGCCACGAGTTTCCGGTCGTGTCGAGGACCCAGTTGCACCATTGATCGCCCTTGTCACAGGCTGATGCGAGGTCGGGGAGGCTCATGGCTGGCAGGCTACGAGACAAGATCGCGACGGCCAAGCCGGGTTCGCTACCCTGTGCCTGTGATGAACCACGCCCCTCATTCTCCCCACTCGCCGGCTCGCCGCGTCGCCCGGCTTCTCGCGCTGACACCGGCTATCGCCGGTGTTCTTCTTGCCGGTCCGGCGTGGGCCTCCGCGCCCGACTCCTGGGAGTCGCAGCCGAAGGTCAACCTGCTGTACGCCGTCCTGCTCCTGGGCGGCATCGCCGCCGGTCTGTTCGTGCTGATCTCGCTGCTCGTGGTGCTGCCCGGGATGGTGCACCACGAGAGCTACCAGCCGGCGTTGTCCTGGCGGGGTGGGCCGGAGTGGTTCGGCGGCCCCCGGGGCGGGGTGGAGGGCCTGGACGGCGCAGCCGGGTTGGAGAAGCTGAACGATCCGGCCGGACTCGAGGGCCGCGACGACGTGAGCCGGCAGGCGATCCCCTCCGCGGAGGACGCACGGGACCACGCCGACAGGGGTGGGGCCAGTGCCCGCTGGTGAGTCGTTCACCGACTCCGAGCGCTTCGAGATCGACAAGGCGATCCGCGACGCGGAGACGATGTGCCGTTACGAGTTCTCCGTGTACGTCGGCGCCTCGCAGGGCGAGACCCGCCCGTTCGCGGAGCGTCTGCACGCGGCGCTCATCGCCCCCGACCGGTCTGTGCTGGTGCTCGTCGACCCCGCCGCACGCATCGTGGAGGTGGTGACCGGGGTGGAGGCGCGACGCGTCCTCGACGACCCGGAGGTGCAGCTCGCCGTGCTGTCGATGCAGACCGCCTTCGCCGCCGGCGACCTCGTCGGCGGGATCAAGCGCGGGGTCGTCCAGCTCGCCGAGCACGCTCGCCGTCCGCGCCTGCTGCACGGCAGCTGAGCGCGCGCTCGATGTCCGCGGCGGCCTCGCGGACGTACTTTGTCGCCGCGGGGTTGGCCCGAGTGCCCTCCAGCCAGGAGTTGACCTTGTCCAGAGTCCGCCGGCTGGTCAGGCAGCGCGGGAACATGTACTCCAGCGTCGTGGAGGCGATCTGCACGCCTCGCTCCTCCCAGATGGTCTCCGCTGCGGCGAGATACCTGTCCAGGTAGGGCGCGATGACCTCCTCCTGCTCGGAGGCGTCGAACACGTAGGCGATGCTGCGCTGGGTCTCGTTGGCAGCGCTCTCGTCGAGCACCGCGTGCCGCCAGGCGTCCCGCTTGGTGTCGGCCGACGGGATCACCGCGAGCGCGGCGGCGGCGCGCTCCTGCCCGGAGATCGTGTGGTCGCGCCCGAGCTCGGCCAGCACCTGCTCGCGATCGGCCTGCCCGCCGGCCGCCAGTGCGGTCAGCAGCACCCATCGCAGGTCCGCCTCGACCTCCAGGCCGGGCAGCGTGCGGCTGCCGTCGAGCAGGCCGGCCATGAACGCCATCGCCTCGGGGCTTCGCCCGGCTCCGCGGTACGACGACGGCGGGATCCGCTTGCCGAGGTAGCCGGCGAAGGACTTCAGGAACGTCAGCTGGTGGTCGCTGCCGGGCGCGGCGGCCTCGATCAGCGCGCGAAGCCCCTGCTCCCAGGTCTCACGGAGCAGCGGGCGCTCGGCGTCCGCGGCGTACTGGTCGAGGGCGATCTGCACGTAGATCGGCAGCTGCTTGGCCGCCGTCTCGTCGGTCTCCTCGCCGAGCCCGCGCAGCACCAGCGCGACGAAATCGGCAGGAGCCAGCTCCGCGTCCCGGGTCATGTCCCAGGCGGCCCCCCAGCAGACCGCCCTGGCCAGGGAGTCGTCGAGGGTGTGGATGGACTCGAGCACGGTGGCCAGGGAGCGGGCGTCGAGCCGGATCTTGGCGTAGGTGAGGTCGCCGTCGTTGAGCAGCAGCAGGTCCGGCTGCCGGGTGCCGACGAGCTTGGCGACGTCGGTCAGCTCACCTTGGACATCGGTCTCGATGCCGCTGCGTCGGACCAGCCGGCCCCGCTCGTCGCGGTCGTAGAGCCCGATGCCGATGCGGTGGCGGCGCAGGGTCGGAGGTGTGCCTGAAGCGTCCGACGCGGTCTGGCGGACACCGAACGACGTGAAGACGCCTTCGGCGTCGACCTCGAACTCCGGGGTGAGAGAGCTCACCCCACAGGTCTGCAGCCATTCCTCGGCCCAGGCCCGCAGGTCCCGCCCGGAGGTCTCCTCCAGCGCAGTCAGCAGGTCGCTGAACTCGGAGTTGCCGAACGCATGCCGCCGGAAGTAGCCGCGCAGCCCGGCGACGAACTCCTCCTCGCCCACCCACGCGACCAGCTGCTTGAGAGCAGAGGCTCCCTTCGCGTAGGTGATCCCGTCGAAGTTGACCTCGACAGACTCCAGGTCGACGTTGTCGGCGGCGACCGGGTGCGAGGTGGGCAGCTGGTCCTGACGGTAGGCCCAGTTCTTCCGGTTGTTGGTGAAGCCGGTCCACGCCTCGGCGTACTTCGTGGACTGGGTCGCGGCGTGGTGGGAGGCCCACTCGGCGAACGACTCGTTGAGCCAGAGGTCGTCCCACCAGCGCATCGTCACCAGGTCCCCGAACCACATGTGGGCCATCTCGTGGAGCACGGTGTTGGCGCGCTGCTCGTAGAACCACCGCGCCTGGTGGCTGCGGGAGAGGTACTCGTCACGCAGCGTGATGCATCCGGCGTTCTCCATCGCCCCGTTGTTGAACTCCGGGACGTAGAGCTGGTCGTACTTGTCGAACGGGTAGGGGTACTCGAAGGTGCGCTCGAAGAACTCGAAGCCCTGCTTGGTGATCTCGAGCAGCTCGTCGACGTCGAGGTAGGGCACCATCGACTGGCGGCAGTAGTGGCCGAGGGGGATCTCGCCGCGAGCCCCGGAGTAGATGTCGAGGACCTCGTGGTACTCGCCGGCAGCCACCGCCGTGACGTAGGTCGACAACGGCTTCGTGACGGGGAAGTGCCACACCGCCGTGCCGTCTCCGGCGTCGACCGGTGCCGGCGTGGGCGAGTTCGAGATCACCTTCCATAGCGAGGGTGCGGTCACGTTGAAGGTGAACACCGACTTCAGGTCGGGCTGCTCGAACGTCGTGTAGACCCGGCGGGCGTCGGGCACCTCGAACTGGCTGTAGAGGTAGACCCGCTCGTCTGCCGGGTCGACGAACCGGTGCATGCCCTCGCCGGTGTGGCTGTAGCGGCACTCCGCGACCACGCGCAGCTCGTTCTCGGCCTCGAGGTCGTCGAGCGCGATGCGGTGGTCGTGATACGCCGTGCCTGGATCCAGGGTGCGTCCGTTGAGGGTGAGCTCGTGGATCGTGGCGCCGACCAGGTCTGCGAAGGTCGAGGCGCCGGGCTGGTTGCAGCCGAAGCGGATGACCGTCGTAGAACCGAACGTGCGCGTGCTTTCGCCGCCGAGATCGAGGTCGACGGTGTACGAGTCGACGGAGAGGAGCTCCGCGCGCGTGCGCGCCTCGTCGCGGGTCAGGTTCGATCCAGGCATGCGGGCATCCTCCCATCCTGCTGAGGGAATACCCGAATCGACGCGACGGTTTGCTTGGTTATGACCACGGCTACCAAGACCCGGCACACCGATCGACCGACACCTGTGGACTTCTGGTTCGACCCGATGTGCCCGTGGGCCTGGCTGTCGTCTCGCTGGCTGCTGGAGGTGGCGAAGGTCCGGCCGATCCAGCCCTCCTTCCACGTGATGAGCCTGGCCTACCTGAACCAGGGCAAGGAAGACATCACCGATGACTACCGGAACTTCCTGAAGGACGCCTGGGGCCCGGTCAGGGTGGCGATCGCCGCCGAGCAGGCCGAGGGCGAGCAGGTGCTGCTGCCGCTGTACACCGCGCTGGGCAACAGGATCCACCTGGAGGGCCGCAGCGTCGACCGCGCGCTCGTCGAGGAGGCACTCGACGAGGTGGGCCTGCCGACGTCGCTGGCCGACGCGATGGACTCCACCGAGTACGACGACGCGTTGAAGAAGTCCCACCATGCCGGGATGGACCAGGTCGGCTACGACGTCGGCACGCCGGTGATCAGCGTCGAGGGCGTCGCGTTCTTCGGCCCGGTCGTCACCCCGCACCCGAAGGGCGAAGCGGCGGGAACGCTCTGGGACGGCGTACTCCTCGTCGCCGGGACACCCGGTTTCTACGAGCTCAAGCGCTCCCGCGAGCAGGGCCCCGACTTCTCCTGACCCTCCGCAGGCATGGGCGCTGATCACCGTCGGATGACGCGCCTTGGCCAAGCTTGGCCAAACGGCCAGACTGAGACGGTGCTCGTGAACGTAGGCGAGGCCAAGACGAACCTCTCGCGGCTCCTCGCGCGGGTAGAAGCCGGGGAGACGGTGGAGATCGCGCGCAACGGCGTCCCGGTGGCCCGCCTCGTGCCGGCCAATGCGCTGGCCTCCCCGGGTGCTCGATTCCTCGCCGGATGGGGGTCGATGCGTGGCCAAGTCCAAGTCGGCGACGACTTCGAGTTCAGTGAGGCTGAGCTTGACGAGATGTTGGGCGAGTAGTCGTGAGGCTGCTGATCGACACCCACGTCGTGCTGTGGAGGGCGTCGGGCGAGCGGTCGATCTCGATGGCCGCCCGCACGGCGATCGAGGAGGCATCAGAGTTGTTCGTGAGTGTGGTCTCGTTCGCCGAGATAGGGGGCAAGGTGGCGATCGGCAAGCTGGCCGTGGCCGGCGACCTGCGCGCGCACGTGCTCGATGGCGGCGCCCGCATCCTGCCCCTCGAAGCGGAGCACGGACTGGCGGTCGGCGGATTGCCGATGCACCATCGAGATCCCTTCGACCGACTTCTCATCGCCCAGGCCAGGGCTGAGCGGCTGGCCGTCGTCACGGCCGACCCGCGCTTCGGCGCCTACGACGTCGCCGTAGTCGACGCTGCCTGACTCGCGCCGCAGGGCCGGATCTCGACAGGCTCGACCGGCGGGCCGCAAACCGCGTTGCGGACATCCCTAGGATCGTGGCCATGACCAAGGTGCTGTCCGCCGTCGCCTGGCCGTACGCCAACGGCCCGCGCCACATCGGCCACGTGGCCGGTTTCGGCGTGCCCTCCGACGTGTTCAGCAGGTACATGCGGATGGCCGGGCACGACGTACTCATGGTCTCCGGCACCGACGAGCACGGCACCCCGATCCTGGTCGCGGCAGACAAGGAGGGCGTGTCAGCGCGCGATCTCGCGGACAAGAACAACGCCGTGATCGTCCAGGATCTCGTCGACCTCGGGCTCTCCTACGACCTGTTCACGCGCACCACGACGGGCAACCACTACCGCGTCGTCCAGGACCTGTTCGCCGGCGTGCTCCGCAACGGCTACATGGTGGAGCGCACGACGAAGGGCGCGATCTCGCCGTCGACCGGCCGGACCCTCCCGGACCGCTACATCGAGGGCACCTGCCCGATCTGCGGGTACGCCGAGGCGCGCGGCGACCAGTGCGACAACTGCACCAACCAGCTCGACCCCACCGACCTGATCGACCCGCGGTCGAGGATCAACGGCGAGGTGCCGGAGTTCGTCGAGACCCAGCACTTCTTCCTCGACCTCCCGGCGCTGGCCGACGCGCTCACGTCGTATCTCGAGGGCCGAGACGCGTCCGGCACCTGGCGGCCCAACGTCATCAAGTTCTCGCTGAACCTGGTCGAGGACCTCAGGCCGAGGGCGATGACTCGCGACCTCGACTGGGGCATCCCGGTGCCGGTGGACGGCTGGCGGGACAACCCTGCCAAGCGGATGTACGTCTGGTTCGACGCGGTGATCGGCTACCTGTCGGCGTCGATCGAGTGGGCGCGCCGCTCTGCCGACTCCCGGGGAAGCGAGCCGGAGAAGTGGCGGGAGTGGTGGAACGACGCCGGAACGCTGTCCTACTACTTCATGGGCAAGGACAACATCGTCTTCCACTCGCTGATCTGGCCCGCCGAGCTGCTGGCGTACGACGGACGCGGCTCGCGCGGTGGCGAGCCGGGGGAGTACGGCGAGCTGCAGCTGCCCACCGAGGTGGTCTCCAGCGAGTACATGACCATGGAGAGCCGGCAGTTCTCCACCAGTCGCGGCCACGTCATCCTGGTCGGCGACATGCTCGCCCGCTACCAGGCCGACGCGCTTCGGTACTACATCTGCGCGGCCGGCCCCGAGACCTCGGACGCCGACTTCACCTGGTCGGACTTCGTGCAGCGCACCAACTCCGAGCTGGTCGCCGGCTGGGGCAACCTGGTCAACCGAACCGCGACGATGATCGCGAAGAACTTCGGCGAGATCCCGGTGGCGGGACCGCTGGCGCCGGAGGACCAGACGGTGCTGGACGTCGTACGTCGTGGCTTCGACACCGTCGGCGACCTGATCGGGAGGCAGCGGCTGCGCCAGGGCATCGCGGAGGCGATGCGGGTCGTGGGCGAGGTGAACAAGTACCTCACCGCCACCGAGCCCTACAAGATGAAGGCGCCGGAGCAGCGGGAGCGGCTCGGCACTGTGCTGCACGTGGCTGCCCAGTGCGTGCTCGACTGCAACACGATGCTGGCGCCGTTCTTGCCGTTCTCGGCCAACCGGGTGTGGACGACGTTCGGCGGCGAGGAGCAGTTCATGCCGATGCCGCGCATCGAGCACGTCGAGGACCTCGATCCGGGCGAAGGCGCCTACCCCGAGGGCCACGTCTACCCGATCATCACCGGCGACTACTCGGGCACGCCGCGGTGGGAGCGTCGCCCCGTCCAGGTGGGCACCCCGGTCGCGAAGCCGGTGCCGGTCTTCACCAAGCTGGACCCCTCGGTGGTCGACGCCGAGCTGGCCCGGCTCGGCAGCTGAGGTCTGGCACACTCCTGCCATGCGTGTACACCTCGGTTCCGACCACGCCGGGCTGGAGCTCAAGGAGCATCTGCTCGACTGGCTCGCCGGGCACGGACACGAAGCGGTCGACCACGGTCCGTACCTCTACGAACCGGACGACGACTACCCGGTGTTCTGCCTGCGCGCGGCCGCGGCCGTCGCCGAGGAGCAGCGCGCCGGAACGCACTGCCTGGGCTTGGTGATCGGCGGCTCGGGGAACGGCGAGCAGATCGCGGCCAACAAGGTCGCCGGGATCCGCGCCGCCCTCGCATGGAGCGAGGAGACGGCACGCCTCGCTCGCCAGCACAACGACGCCAACGTCCTCTCCGTCGGTGGGCGGATGCACACGCTCACCGACATGACCCGCTTCGTCGAGGTGTTCTTGGAGACCGAGTTCAGCGGCGAGGCCCGGCACGCGCGGCGGATCGCGATGCTCGCCGAATACGAGCGGACCGGCGAGCTCCCGGATCCGGCGGACGATGCCTGAGGGACACACGCTGCACCGGCTCGCTGGCGCGCTCGACACGTGTTTCCGCGGACGTCCGGTCGCGGTCTCCAGCCCCCAGGGCCGGTTCGCCGACTCCGCACGGCTGCTCGACGGCAGCCGGGTCGAGGGCGCCGAGGCTTGGGGGAAGCACCTGTTCGTCGCGTTCGAGGGGGAGCGCTTCGTGCACGTCCACCTGGGCTTGATCGGCCACTTCGACGTGTACGGCGGGCCCGCAGCCCCTCCCGTCGGCGCGGTCCGGTTGCGACTGGCCTCGGCGCCGCCTGATCCGTCGTACGCCGACCTGCGGGGTGCGACCACGTGTGAGCTGGTCACCGCCGGGGGACGGGCCGGCGTGCTCGACCGGCTCGGTCCGGACCCGCTGCGCGACGACGCCGACTGGACCAGGGCCTGGGCCCGGATCAGCCGCAGCCGGGTGGCGATCGGCGCGCTGTTGATGGACCAGAGCGTCCTGGCCGGGGTCGGCAACGTCTACCGGGCAGAGCTGCTGTTCCGCCACCGCATCCATCCGCTGCGCCCCGGCAACACGCTCCGCCGCGGCCGGTTCGAGCAGATGTGGACCGACCTGGCCGGGCTCATGCACGACGGACTCACTACCGGGCGGATCGACACGGTCCGGGCCGAGCACACCCCTGAGGCGATGGGTCGGCCGCCGCGTGTCGACGACCACGGCGGGGAGGTCTACGTGTACCGGCGAGCCGGACAGCCCTGCCACGTGTGCGGTGCCAAGGTGCGCACCGAGCTTCTCGGCGGGCGAAACCTGTTCTGGTGCCCGAGGTGCCAGAAGAGGTTCCGATCCCGGTCGTCGTCATCGTGAGAGACGAGCGGTTCGGTACACGTTCGGGAAACCGGGGCGGGGCTTCGGTCCCGGCCACTATGGTCGTGCCTGTGGTCGCTGCTTCCCACTACGATCGCCTGACGGGCGCCCCGCCCCGCCGGGCCCTGGCGCGTCGCTGGAGTCTGACGGTGCGCCGGCTGCGCAACGCCGAGGTGACCTGGGTACTCGCCCTCGGTGCGCTGGCGGTGCTGCTCGGGCTGGGGCTCTACCGCTTCCCGCTGAGCATGCCGGTGTCCTCGATCGTGATCACCGCGGTGATCGCGAACCTCGTGCTCAGTCCACGCACGCTGCCGTGGTTCGTGGTGTTCGTGCTCGCGGTGATCGTCCTGGTGGTGGCGCTGTCCGACAGCAGCCAGATCGACGGTCGCAGGATCGGCGAGATCATCGTCGGTTTCGCGATCTGCCTGATCATCCTGGTCGCCTCCTTCCGGAGGTCCCGGTTGGGGGTGGCGGGTTCCCGCGGGGAGTCGATGCTGGTCGACCTGCGGGACCGGATCACCAAGCAGGCCCGGATCCCCCGCCTTCCGGACAACTGGTACGTCGAGGCGGTGATGCGCTCGGCCGGCGGCTCGTCGTTCGCCGGGGACTTCCTGGTCGCCGCCAAGTCCCACGACGGACGGCTGCTCCAGGTCGCCGTCGTCGACGTCTCAGGCAAGGGCGAGCAGGCCGGCACCCGGTCTCTGCTGCTGTCAGGGGCGTTCGGTGGGCTGCTGGCCGCGATGCCTTCGGCCGGGTTCCTGCCGGCCGCCAACGACTACCTGCTGCGACAGGACTGGGGCGAGGGGTTCGCCACGGCCGTCCACATGGCGATCGACCTGGAGACGGGCGACTTCGAGCTGAGGTCGGCCGGTCACCCGCCGGCCGTGCAGCTGCATGCCGGCTCCGGCCGGTGGGGCATCCACGAGGCGGACGGACCCGTCCTTGGCCTGATCAAGGATGCGCAGTTCCCCGCGGTCACCGGCAGCGTGCAGCGCGGGGACGCGTTGCTGCTGTTCACCGACGGCCTCGTCGAGACGCCGCAGCGTGACATCGCCCAGGGCATCGACAGGCTGCTGGGTCAGGCGGAGCGGCTGTTGCGTGGCGGCTTCGAGCACGGGGCCCGACGGCTGATCGACCGGCTCGACTCTGCCAACGACGACAAGGCGCTGCTGCTCCTGCACCGCCGCTGACCTCGGCCCGGACGCCGCAACCGGTCAGGTGACCGGTTGGGACCTGGTCTGAACGGTCGACGACGTCGCAACCGGTCACATGAACACTTTCGATCGGCTGACTCGGAGCGGATGACGGGAATCGAACCCGCGTAGCTAGTTTGGAAGACTAGGGCTCTACCATTGAGCTACATCCGCCTGGGACCGACGCCTACGCACCGTCCGCACGCCAATGGTGTCACAGACGGCGATTCGTCTGAGATCGCGGTCCCGCGCCCACGGTGCCGTGCCCACGGACCGACGATTACAGGTGGGTCCGCCTGTCGACTAGACTTCCCAAGGCGCGGCCTGCGCGGCCGATCCACCGGGGCGTAGCGTAGTGGCTAGCGCGCCTGCTTTGGGAGCAGGAGACCGCAGGTTCGAGTCCTGTCGCCCCGACTGCCATCTTGCCGACTGCCACCCGATACCAAGGAGACCCACCTGTGAAGAGCGCCGTCGAGACTTTGAGCCCGACCCGGGCCAAGCTCACCGTCGAGGTGCCCTTCGAGGAGCTCAAGCCGAGCCTCGACGCGGCGTACAAGAAGATCGCCCAGCAGATCAACATCCCCGGCTTCCGCCGGGGCAAGGTACCGCCGCAGATCATCGACCGCCAGATCGGTCGCGGCGCGGTGCTGGACCAGGCGATCAACGACGCGCTGCCCAACTTTTACGTCGAGGCGTTGCGGTCCAACGAGCTCGAACCGCTGGCCCAGCCCGAGGTGGACATCACCAAGCTGGAGGACAACCAGCTGATCGAGTTCACCGCCGAGGTCGACGTCAAGCCGGAGATCGAACTGCCCGACTACGGCGGGCTCGAAGTGAGCGTCGAGGACCTGGCCGTCACCGACCAGGACGTCGAGGAGCAGGTCCAGCACCTGCGCGAGCGGTTCGCGACGCTCACCGACGTGGACCGTGCCGCCGCGGAGGGCGACTTCGTGGTGATGGACCTCACGGCCCGCCAGGGCGGCGAGGTCCTCGAGGGCGCCGAGGTGAGCGGCATGAGCTACCAGGTGGGCGGCGGCACCATGCTCGAGGGGCTCGACGAGGCGCTGCTGGGGATGGCCGCCGGGGACACCAAGACGTTCACCAGCACGCTGCTCGGCGGCGACCAGTCCGGCACGGAGGCCGATGTGGAGGTCGGCGTCTCGGCGGTCAAGGAGCAGGACCTGCCCGAGCTCGACGAGGACTTCGTCGCGACCGCCTCGGAGTTCGACACGATCGACGAGCTGACCGCCGACATCCGCACGCGCCTCGAGCGAGGCAAGCGGCTGGAGCAGGCGAGCGAGGCACGCGATGCGGTGTTGGAGAAGCTGCTCGACCTCGTCGAGATCCCCCTGCCCGACGGGGTCGTCGCCGAGGAGCTGTCTGGGCGCAAGCAGACCGTCGAGCAGCAGCTGGCGATGGCGGGGATGACCATGGAGGCCTATCTGGACTCCGAGAAGCAGACCGTCGACGAGTTCGAGGCGGATCTGGAGAAGCGGGTGCGCGAGGCCGTCGCCGCCCAGTTCGTGCTCGACCAGGTCGCCAAGAAGGAGCAGGTCAGCGTCCAGGAGGGCGAGCTGCAGGAGCACCTGCTGCGCCGGGCCCAGCAGTCCGGGCAGAACCCGCAGGAGTTCATCCAGCACATGGTCGAGCACAACCACATCCCCGAGATGGTCGCCGAGGTCGTGCGTGGCAAGGCTCTGGCGCTCATCGTCGAGAAGGCGTTGGTCACCGACGCGTCCGGCAACCACGTGGAGCTGGCGCTGCTCCGGCCCGACGGCACCATAGGCGAGCCCGAGGAGGCTCAGCCCGATGTCGTCGAGGACTCTGAACCCGCCGAGGCGCAGTCGACCACCTGACACCACGGGGCTGATCATGCTCGCCGTCCGAGGAGTCCGCTGAGCGCGAACATCGCCCGGTTGCCCGTGGAAGCGCTGCAGGTTCCGGCTAGGGTCGGGATCGTGCCTGACAACAGCGAAACCCAGAACCCCTCGATGCTCGAGGCCACAGGGGCCTACGGTCTCGACGACCACATCTACCAGCGGCTGCTCAGGGAGCGCATCGTCTTCCTCGGGTCCGAGGTCAAGGACCAGAACGCGAACGCGATCTGCGCCCAGATGCTGCTGCTCAACGCCGAGAACCCCGACGCGGACATCTTCTTGTACATCAACAGCCCGGGCGGCTCGGTGGACGCCGGGATGGCGATCTACGACACGATGAACTACATCTCCAACGATGTGGCCACGGTCGGCATGGGGCTGGCGGCGTCGATGGGGCAGTTCCTGCTCTGCGCGGGGGCAAAGGGCAAGCGGTACGCCCTTCCCCACGCACGGATCCTGATGCACCAGCCGCTGGGCGGCATGGGCGGCTCCGCCTCCGACATCAAGATCCAGGCCCAGCAGTCGCTGCACATCAAGCAGGTGCTGTTCAAGCTGATCAGCGAGCACACCGGCCAGGCACTGGAGCAGGTCGAGGCCGACGCGGACCGGGACCGCTGGTTCACCGCCGAGCAGGCGCTCGAGTACGGCTTCATCGACAAGGTGGTCGCCCACGCAGGCCAGGTGGCCGACGAGGGTCGCCCCGCGCAGGACAAGTGAGGACATCATGACCAGCACCCACATCCCCGGACTCTCCGGCTTGTCGACCGGGACGGCCGGCGCACCGGGCGGGGTTCCGCTCTCCCCGTCGATGAACTACTACATCCCGCAGTGGGAGGAGCGCACGTCGTACGGCTATCGGCGCATCGACCCCTACGCCAAGCTGTTCGAGGAGCGGATCATCTTCCTCGGCACCCCGATCTCCGACGACATCGCCAACGCGGTGATGGCGCAGCTGCTGTGCCTGCAGCAGATGGACCCGGACCGGGAGATCAACATCTACATCAACTCCCCGGGCGGCTCGTTCACTGCGATGACCGCGATCTACGACACCATGCGGTTCCTCAAGCCCGACATCCAGACCGTGTGCCTCGGCCAGGCCGCGTCCGCGGCGGCCGTGCTGCTGGCGGCCGGGACTCCGGGAAAGCGGATGGCGCTCCCGAACAGCCGGATCCTGATCCACCAGCCCTACACCGAGGGCACCTACGGTCAGGCCTCCGACATCGAGATCCAGGCCAATGAGATCCTGCGGATGCGCGAGCTGCTCGAGACGATGATCGCCGAGCAGACGGGCAAGACCCAGGAGCAGGTCAGCCAGGACATCGATCGCGACAAGATCCTCACGGCCGAGGGTGCCGTCGAGTACGGTCTGATCGATGCGATCCTTGGTTCGCTGAAGGAGTCGGTCACGGTGTCGTGAGCGCTCGAGCAGCGTGGCAGGCACCCCGTGGTCCTCGCAGTCGTCGTGTCCCCATCCCATTTGGGGGCGGGACGGGGTACCTTCAAGGTCACAGTCAGATGCAAGCAGCCGGCGCTGGACCGGCCCGAGTCGTGAGGAGTCGTGCCTGTGGCACGCATCGGTGACGGAGGCGATCTGCTGAAGTGCTCGTTCTGCGGGAAGAGCCAGAAGCAGGTCAAGAAGCTCATCGCGGGTCCGGGTGTCTACATCTGCGACGAGTGCATCGACCTGTGCAACGAGATCATCGAGGAGGAGCTCAGCGAGGGCTCTGAGGGGGAGCTGACCGAACTCCCGAAGCCCCGGGAGATCGTCGACTTCCTGAACTCATACGTGGTGGGACAGGAGACCGCCAAGAAGGCACTGGCGGTGGCGGTCTACAACCATTACAAGCGGGTGCAGGCGGGAGTCGGCGGCCGGCACAAGCAGGACGAGCTCGTCGAGCTGGCCAAGTCGAACATCTTGGTGATCGGCCCCACGGGCTGCGGCAAGACCTATCTGGCCCAGACGCTGGCGCGGATGCTCAACGTGCCGTTCGCGATCGCCGACGCCACCGCGCTGACCGAGGCGGGCTACGTCGGCGAGGACGTCGAGAACATCCTTCTCAAGCTGATCCAGGCCGCCGACTACGACGTCAAGAAGGCCGAGACCGGCATCATCTACATCGATGAGATCGACAAGGTGGCCCGCAAGGCAGAGAACCCCTCGATCACCCGCGACGTGTCGGGGGAGGGCGTCCAGCAGGCGCTGCTGAAGATCCTCGAGGGCACCACCGCGTCGGTGCCTCCGCAGGGTGGCCGCAAGCATCCGCACCAGGAGTTCATCCAGATCGACACCACGAACATCTTGTTCATCGTCGGTGGGGCGTTCTCGGGACTGGAACACATCGTCGAGCAGCGGATCGGGAAGAAGACGCTGGGGTTCGGGGCCACGCTGCCCAGCAAGCAGGAGCGGGATCTGGACCAGATCTTCTCCGAGGTGATGCCCGAGGACCTGCTCAAGTTCGGCCTGATCCCCGAGTTCGTCGGCAGGCTGCCGGTGCTGGCCACGGTGGACAAGCTCAACCGCGAGTCGCTCGTGCAGATCCTCACCGAGCCCCGCAACGCGCTGGTCAAGCAGTATCAGAAGCTCTTCGATCTCGACGGGGTCGAGCTGGAGTTCACCGCCGACGCCGTCGACGCGGTCGCCGACCTGGCGATGGTGCGCGGCACCGGTGCTCGCGGGCTGCGCGCGATCATCGAGGAAGTCCTGCTGCACGTGATGTACGACGTGCCCTCCCGTGAGGACGTGGCCAAGGTCGTGGTGACCGACGAGGTGGTCCGCGACAACGTGAACCCGACCCTGGTGCCGCGCGAGCCCGAGGCGAAGAAGAAGAAGTCCGCCTGAGCAGCACCCGGACACGCACGCTGGCCGCGTTGTCCTCGCTCGGCGTGGCCTCCGCCCAACCACCCCTTCGCTCCTCCGCCTTGCCATCGCACGCACCGGACGCCGCTCAGATGTAGAGCCCGGATTCTGCTGTTCCGCGGACAGGGGCGGTGGCCTGGCGGGAAGATGGTGCGACCGCCCATCCATCGCGCCCCTTCTCGGGAGACCCCGTGCCTCGTAGCGACCACAAGAACCCCGCGCTGGCGTTCGCCCTGCTCGCCGTCGCTGCGCTCGTCGTGATCGCCAATGCTCTGCTGTCCACTCGCACGGCCCCGGCCGAGCACCTGGTCTACTCCGGTCCGCCCGCGCATCTCCAGGTGCCGCGACACGCCTCCACTCCGCCGGCCGACACGGAGCCCACCCCGGACGGGGGCCCGGTGGGTCAGGGCACAGATCAGCCCCAGCCGCAGCCGACCCTGCCGGACCACGCGGCTCCGCAGCATGCACTGACCGACGCGGTCCAGGCTGCGTCCGCGCACGCGAAGCACCACCCTCACGACACATCCACGCCGTCCGGACCGACCTCGCGCCCGGCCGCACCCGCACCTGCACCGGCGCCCGCACCTGCGGTGCAGCCGGCCGTCTGGCAGCAGCCCGCTGCGCGGACCACTGCTTCTGCGAGGCACCACGAGACCCGCCAGCACCAACCGAATCGGCATCGCGCGCACGCCGACCACCACCGTCCCTCCACGCGCGTGGCATCGCACCGCGTCGGCAGCCAGACGCGCCATGGGGACCACGAGAACGTCGCCACCGTCGTCGCGCGGCGCGTGGGCAGTGCGATCACCGGGTTGATCCAGACCTTCCGCCACTCCGACAAGCACGCGAGCGGGCGGTCCCACGTGCACGGGAGCCCTGGGCATCAGGACCACGCGCGTGCCCGCAGCAACGAACACGGGAAGGGCCTCGTTCACGAACGTAGCCACAGCCACAGCCACAGCCACAGCCACAGCCAGGCGCACGGTCACCGCAACGGCCACGCCAACGGTCACGGGGATGGCCATGGCGGTCAGGGGCACCGTCACGGGCATGGATACAGCCACGGTCACGGCAACCGCCGCTGAGTGACGACGCGGTCATGCCCGTAGGCACCATTCCGCGCGCAGACCGGTGCCTACAGGCCTGATCAGTCCGCCCGGTCGGTTGGCCGGCCGACCTCTCCGATCCGCCGGCTGCGTGGGCCGTGACGCCGCGCCGGTAGGCTCGCCCGGGTGACGACGCCACCCCTGACACCGGCCCCGCTGGCCCTGCCCGCCGCCGACAGCACCGGCTGGGAGGACTGGGTGGCCACCCGCTGCGACGGCGAGCTCGCTCGCGCACGCGAGACCGTCGAGGATCTCAGAACGGGTGGTCGCGACGCCGCCGGGACGCTGGCCGTCTGGAACGACGTACAGCTCGCGCTGGCCAACGCGTTCTGCGCCGCCGAGCTGTTCGCCAACGTGCATCCCGACGAAGCGGTCCGCTCGCGTGCCGAGCGCGCCGGCCAGGACGCGCAGCGGCTGCAGACCGAGATCGGGCAGGACCGCGCGGTGTACGACGTACTGTCCGGGATCGACGAGCAGGCGCTGGACGCGGACGCGCGGCGGGTCCTGGCCCTCGCGCTGCGCGAATTCCGTCGTGCAGGTGTCGACCAGGGCGAGGCGGTCCGCACCAGGCTGCGTGAACTCTCCGAGCGCGAGACCGAGATCGGCCAGCGCTTCTCCAAGAACATCCGTGACGGCGTCCGCACGGTCGCCTTGGCCCCGGAGCAGCTCGACGGCCTGCCCGCGGACTACGTCGAGGCGCATCCGCCGGGCGAGGACGGCAAGGTCGTGCTCACCACCGAGTACCCCGACTACCTGCCGTTCCTCGCCTTCGGCCGCGACCGCGAAGCCCGCCGGAAGATGGTGCACGAGTTCCTCAACCGGGCCTGGCCGGAGAACGACGACCTGCTCGGCGAGCTGCTGCACCTGCGGCGCGAGCACGCGCGGCTGCTCGGCTACGACGGGTGGCCGTCCTACGACGCCGAGGTCAAGATGATCGGCAAGGGTCCGGCGATCCCCGAGTTCGTCGACCGGATCAGCGCCGCGGCAGACGCCGCCGGCCGTCGCGACTACGACCTGCTGCTGGACCGGCTGCGCCGCGACCACCCCGAGGCCACGGCCCTCGACACGGTCGACAAGGCGTTCTACACCGAGGTGCTGCGCCGGGAGAACTACGAGGTCGACGCCCAGCAGGTGCGCAGCTACTTCGACTTCGCCAAGGTGCGTGCCGGCCTGCTGGCAGTGACCGGCCGGCTCTTCGGCGTCGAGTACGCCGAGGCCTCCGACGCAGCCACCTGGCATCGCGACGTGGCGACGTACGACGTGCTGCGCAACGGGGAGCGGCTCGGCAGGATCCATCTCGACCTGCACCCGCGTGCCGGGAAGTACTCCCACGCCGCCCAGATCACGATGGTGCCCGGGATCACCGGCCGGCAGCTCGCCGAGGGGGTGCTGGTGTGCAACTTCTCCCGTGGGCTGATGGAGCACTCGCACGTGGTGACTCTCTTCCACGAGTTCGGTCACCTGATGCACCATGTGCTCGCGGGCCGGCATCAGTGGGCGCGGTTCTCCGGGGTGGCCACCGAGTGGGACTTCGTGGAGGCGCCTTCGCAGATGCTGGAGGAGTGGGCATGGGACGCGGACGTGCTGCAGACCTTCGCCACCGGCGCGGACGGGCAGCCGATCCCGCGTGAGCTCGTCGCCAAGATGCGCGCGGCCAACGAGCTCGGCAAGGGCTGCTACGTGCGCACCCAGATGTTCTATGCGGCGCTGTCGTACTACCTGCACCGCGACGTGCCGGACGACATCACCGCGACCGTGCGCGATCTGCAGGCCCGCTACGACCTGTTCGGCTACGTGCCCGACACGCACTTCCACGCGTCGTTCGGCCACCTGGAGGGTTATGGGTCGGGCTACTACACGTACATGTGGAGCCTGGTGATCGCCAAGGACCTGTTCTCGGCGTTCGACGGCGAGGACATGTTCGACACCGGGGTCTCGTACCGCTACCGGGACCGCGTGCTCGCGCCGGGCGGCTCCCGTGACGCCGCGGACCTGGTCGCGGACTTCCTCGGCCGGCCCTATACGTTCGACGCCTTCGAGGCCTGGCTCAACCGCCCCCACCCCGATTCGTCCGCGAAATTGCGTCCTGTCTAGGCGAAGCGACCGCGGACGAATCGGGGTGGGATGCCGGGGGCCACGAGGTCGGCGATGATGTCGGCAGGTTCGAGCCGGATCTCAACGCTCGAACAGCGCAGTACTGTCCTGCCGGAGATCACGACGTCGCGCTCGCGCTTCATGTCCGTCACCCAGTGTTCGGTGCGCATGTGGAAGGAACCGTCGATCTCGAGTACGACGATGCTGCCGTCGGGGAGAATCCATTCGCAGTCGAGATAGCGGCGGCGCCCTTGTCTGTCCACCCGGACTCGTTGCCGATCCGGGGCCAGCAGGCCCGCCTCCTTGCAGAGCCGTCCGATGTCGAGCTCGGCGAACGACTGGGCCCCGCCCGCGATGTCGCCGAGTGCCAGCCGGAGTTGTCGGCCGTGCCGCAACTTGCGGATCTGGTCGCAGCCCAGCAGCAGCACGTCGGGGCGGCACACCCCCTGCTGGACGGCCGCCGCGAGCAGCCCGATGGCCCGTCTCATGGACTGGTCGCGCTCGGCGGTCAGGAGCAGGGCATGTTGGACGCGCAGTCGTGGAGGTGAGGCGCTCCTGTCGATCCAGTCGGCGTAGCGTCGTCTGCTCTGGTGGAACCTGAAGCCAGGAAGCGGGCTGACCTCGTCACTCTTCCGGGTCAGAACGTGGATGGTCGGGTCGACCGTCCAGCGCAGGCCCGAGACCTCGCACGCCGTCAGGTGGGTCAACACGGAGTCCGGGCCGGCGTGCAGGACGCCCAGCCACATCCTCTGTTCCCGCACCAAGGGAGCGTTCTGCATCGCCAGCACAGTCGGCGCCACTTCGGTCCACCGGCCGCGGGCGACTTCGCTGTCGACCCTGTGGCGGCACCATCCGCGGTCCCGCAGCTGTCTCCTGCTGACGACGCCCAGTTGAAGGGTGATCAGATCGCTGAGTTCCGGGTAGCGATCGGTGCGCCATGATGCGCCCTGTTGACCTGGAACGATCGTGGGGGATTCGGCGAGTGGCTCGTGTCGCATGCCGAGCATCGTCGTACGACCGTGCCGACGACGCGAACGGTCATCCACAGGCCAGGCGCGGACCCCGATTCGTCCGCACAATTGCGTCCTCTTGCCGCGGAGTGAGTGCGGACGAATCGGGGTTAGGCCCAATACCGTTCAGTTAGGTTGCTGGATGAGGTAGCTGGGCGGGTGATGAGGTTGCGGCCAAGCGGCGTGATGGCCGCGTTTGACGTGCCACTTGACGTACTTGCGTTTGATGACGCGGGGGTTGGCGCGGCGACGTCGTG
>DASSKK010000049.1:0-42588 GCA_035690495.1 Nocardioidaceae bacterium
GACCGAGCAGCACGTCGGACGCCACCCACCGGCAGCACTCGGCAGTCGCCCGCGCCACCAGCATCGCCTCGGGCTGCTTCTGCCAGTTGTCCTTGCCGGTCAGGCCGAGCCGCTGTGCCCGCTCGATCGTCCACGTCGAGGTCTGCGCGTCCGCCTCGGTCTCATCGGCGCGCCAACCGACCACGACGGCCCTGGTCGCGGTCTGCTCCTTGATCCGCACCTTGTGGCCGTGCGACTGCAACAACGCCCGCATCGCCACGGCACGCATCGCCGGGGTGCCGCTGATGACGTCGATGGACCGGACGGACGCCATCGGCGCGAGCCCGACCTCGTGACCGGTGAGGATCGCCCCGGTCACCTCGTTCGGCTTGCCACGCAAGGTGGAGGAGACGAACGCGGTGGACGCGAGCGACTGCGCGATGGCGTGCGCCTCGCGGGCCTCCCGCGCCCACACCATCAGGGTCGACTCGGGCTCGTACGTCGCGAGTTCCGCGCTCATGCCACAGCCTCCGGCGCCGGGACCGGGTCGCCGATCAGCTGCTTGGCGTTCTTGGCCCACCGGGAGATCGCCAGGCAGTAGAGGAACGTCTGGAAGCACCCGTCCGTCAACGGGATCGGGTGGACCGAGTAGCCGTCCTCCCGGACATGCACCGCGAACGCCTCGGTGATCCCCAACTCGCTCATCGGGTGCTCACCCTCGCCGTCCATGTAGGTGTCGGCGTTGGCGTACGCGTTGAGTTGCAGCACGGTCTCCGGCCAGATGCCGGACGCGCCGGTTTTCCAGTCGGACAAGGCGATCCGGCCGCCGGGCAGCCGGTACACCGCATCCAGCGTGCCTGCGTACCCCCACTTGTGGTGGCCGACGACAGCCTCGGTGACGACCGGCTCGGCCTCCCAGTCGTCGAGAAACGCGACAGCGGAAGCGACGTAGCCGGTCAGGTGGTCGGGCACGTCGACCTCCTCGCCGTGTGTGATCTTCTCGGCGAGCGCGTGAACCTCGGTGCCCCGGACGGCCGCCTTGTCACGGGCCGACCACGGAGTCTCCTTGAGGAGCCGGACCAACTGGTCGCGGTCCATCCAGTCCATGCACTCGCGCACGTGCTCACGGTTGTCCGCGACGAACTCCGCGACGCAGCGAGCCGACCAGTACATGAGCGCCGGGGCTGGCAGGCCCTGCTTGATGGCGGTGGTAACGCCGTCAGCCTTCTTGCCGTCGACCTTGTACCAGTGTCCGCGCCCGCTGTTGATTCGCTGGATGGTCATCGGGTGTCCTTCCTGCGCCGGTGCGGGTCGGTCAGCGCGCACCACACGTAGGCGGCGACGAGACCGGTCAGGGGGAGCAGCACCCACACGGCGGCGGTGACGAGAGAGTTGACGGGGCCGAGAGGGTCCATCAGCCCACCCCCACGTAACCGCGGTCGGCGTCGTAGACCTCGTCGTCCTCGTCGCGGGCCGGTGGCACGTCCTCCGCCTCGCACGGGCCGGCGTGGTCCTCGCCCCAGCCGAGACACCAGACGTTCGAGCAGTCGTCCGTCATCGCGACCGCCCGGACAGCAGGTCACGCAGGCACGCGAACTCCAGGTCGAGGGCGTGCTCGCGGGCGTGGTGGGTGGCGTTCGACCCGTTCGGGTACTCGTCGATCCAGCGCACCCACTCCTCGCTGTCGACGTCGTGGACGGCCTGCCGGTAGTCGTCCCAGCGCAGCTCCAAGTCGGCGCCGTCGACGCCGAGCGCCCGCAGTCGTGCGGCGATCTCGTCCCAGGCCATCTCGTGGTAGGGCCAGCCGTCCGCGACGGCCAGATCACGCACCACCGACTCCATGTCGCGCAGCTCGGTGACGGTCACGACGCCACCCGCTCGGCCAGCTGAGCCCCGTCGACGTCGCACTCGTAGAGCACGTCGCACGACGGGACCTTCACCTTGGCGGACTCCGTCACCGAACCGACCGGGACGATGTCGGCCACCCGCACCCGCACCGCGACGTAGCGCTCCGGGGTGCAGTAGTTGTGCGTCAGGTCCGGCCGCGGGCACAGGTGCAGCCCGGAACCGCACTCGTTGGTCGGCTGGAAGTCCTCAGCGACCGTCGTGCCGCCCGGCGTGTAGGTGGCGCCGTGCACGGAGCGGAACTCGTCGTCGACGCCCTTGTAGAGCACGACCGTGCCGTCCTCCGGCTCGATGCCGTAGTAGGCGAGCCAGCCGTCGACGGTTGTCAGGTCGGGCGGTGTGATGACGACACCGCCGTGGATGGTCGAGCGCATCGACAGCCGGTACACCGCGACGTACGGCGAGGCGTGGACCGTCGCCGAGTCGTAGGCGCTGACCGTCGCCGAGTCGTAGGCGCTGACCGTCGCCGAGTCGTAGGCGCTGACCGTCGCCGAGCCGGAGGCGTGGACCGTCGCCGAGTCGGAGGCGCGGACCGTCGCCGAGTCGTAGGCGCGGACCGTCGCCGAGCCGTAGGCGCGGACCGTCGCCGAGCCGAAGGCGCGGACCGTCGCCGAGCCGAAGGCGCGGACCGTCGCCGAGCCGAAGGCGCTGACCGTCGCCGAGTCGTAGGCGCGGACCGTCGCCGAGCCGAAGGCGCGGACCGTCGCCGAGCCGGCCACCTCGTAGTAGCCGCTCCCGACGATCTCGGCGTAGTCGCAGTCGGCCAGCACCTGGGCCAGCTCGGTGTCGGTGCGGACCTTCCGCCACGTGCCGGCCATCAGGCGGACACTCGCTCGGTGAAGTGCGCGACCGCCTCGCTGGCCCGGTCCTCGGCCACCTGACGGGCGGCGTGCTCACGGGTCGCGGCGGCGAACCGGGTGAACGCGTCGGCCAACTCGTCGACGATCTCGACGGCCTCGTCCGGGTCGGCGTGACGCACCGAGAACACGACCTCGGTCCCGTCGCCGCGGACGACGAGAAGCGGTGGCTGGTCGGCGTAGGCGTGGCATTCGACCCGCGGCCTGCCGGTGAGCCGGACGCTGATACTGGTGTCCATCTGCTGTCCTCCGTATGCTCAGTGGTGCTGTCCTCGCGGGGTCGTCGGGTGTTGTCCGGCGGCCCCGCACTCACGTCTGGCGCTGGATGCGCCGCTCGTCGCGGGCTCGGGTCTGCTGGCGGATGCGGCGGGAGGTCCGGCCGGTCCGGACGGTGGTGCGGCGGCGGGTCTTGTGGCCGGCCTTGCGGCGCGTCACCGCGACCAGCGCCAGTCAGGGAGCCGGCTCGTCCGACGGCCCTTGTTGTGCAAGCCCGTGACCACCTCGGCGACGGCAGAGACGGCCGTGCCGCCCCGCGCGTCCTTGAGCGCGTTCGCCTTGCCGATCAGTTGGTGCGGCGTCAGCTTGGCCAGTTCGGCGACCAGCTTGGCGCGGTCGATGTCGTCGCCGTATCGGGCGAAGAACTGACCGAGGCCCCCGACGATCAGGTTGTGCACGCCGCGGGTGTCATGGCCCCACGCCGCCGTGATCGCGTTGATGACGGCGGCGAGCAGGTCGGGGCGAGGCTCACCCTTGGCGACCCCGGCACCCTCGTACACCTTCTCCGCCGCGGCGACCGCTCCGAAGTGGCCCGCGTCGTTGCCCTGTTTGGCGGTCCATCCCTGCGCGGTGAGGATCGTGTTGATACGGGTGGCGGTCTCGTCCTCGGCCATGACGCGGGCGCGGAACTTGTCGATCGCCTGCACCTGCTTGGTGTTGTTCAACAACAGGAACATGCGCGCCTCGTCGGCGAGGCTCAGCCCGGTGTACTGGTTGCACGGGAGCTTTCCCTCGTAGCCGATGGTGCGTACGGCCGCGACGCGGTGCTGACCGTCGACCACCACCCGCCGACCGTCGGTGCGCAGGCTGATCGTGAGGCTGCCGAGCCCGGATGACTGGAACTCCTCGATGAGCCGGCGGACCCGGTTCGGGTCGATGGCCCGCTGGTACTCCCGGTCGAACACGAGAGCGGAGTGGTGGACGCGAACTGCCGTAGGTGCCGCGATCATCGGGTACGCTCCTTGACGAGTCGATTGAGCCTTTGCAGGGCGGCGATGGACTTGGAGAGGTCGTCCGTGAGCCGGGCGGCCTCTTCGCTTGTGAGCGCCGGGTCGAGGGTCGAGTCCCGGGTGATGGCCTCGGCGTAGCCGGACAGGCGCGTGACGATGTTGCGGAGCCCGGTGACGCGGATGACGTGGCGCGCCGAGGGTCGGCCGGTGCGCTGCTGCGGCTCGCTCGCCGGTTCACTCGGACGGTCGGGGGGGGCGACGCTCTCGGCGGAACGGCCGAGGGCGGCGTTCACCGCGTGCTGCGCCGCCTTGATGCTGAGGGTTCCGGCGTCCATGCCGGCCTTTGCTTCCTGCGCGACCGCGCGTACTTCGTCGGGAACGTCGGGGGCGTCGGCTGTGGCGACGACGAGAGCAGCCCGCTCGTAGGTCTTGCGGCTCATCCCGACCGCCTCGGCGGCGACTTCGGAGGACCGGCGGTAGGGCTGGTCCCCAGCCTCTGGGACCGGGGGCCCGAAGGCTGAACCCTGACGGATTTGGCCACCGAGACGCGCACCCTCAGTCCGCCGCTCGCGCGCCTTCGGCCGTTCCAGCTCCTCGATCTGCTTGGCCAGCCAGACCTTCTCGCTGGCCGTCATCTCCTTGCGGCAGGTGTTCTCGTCCCGCTCGGCTTTGAGCAGCGTCAGCGCGTCGTCCTGCGTCTGCGGCACGACGTAGGGGATGGCCTCCCAACCGAGGCGGCGGCATGCCTCAAGGCGCCGGCCACCGAACAGCAGCCGGTTGCCGGGCAGGACGCCGATCGGCTGCAACAGGCCGACTCCCCGGATCGAGTCGATGAGGTCGCCGAGGTCTCCGTAGTCCTTGCGGGCACGGACCCCAACGATCACGTCGTCGATGCGGATGCCTGCCGTCGTCTCATCGGCGACGATCTCGGCGGTCACGACACACCCCGCAGACGACGGCGGGGGGTCATGCGGCGTCCTGGGGACGCATGAAGCGGTCCACGTCCTCGGGACGGAACCGGCGCTGGCCACCCGGAGTGTGGATCACCGGCAGCTTGCCTTCATCGGCCCACCGGGCGACGGTTGCAGGATGGACGGCGAACCTTTCGGCCACCTGCCCCGTCGTCAGCAACTTCGTGACCATGCGAGGAACATAGCGAGCCGCTAGATTGATGGCAAGAGAAACGCCGAACTACACCGCTGTTTTTCTAGCGAGACGCTAGACATGCAGGGTTATGCACAGGATCATGCACAGCATGAGCACAACATGGGTGCCGACCCTCACGTTCGCCCACAGGCTCGTGATGGTCCGCAAGCAGTTGGGACTGACTGTCGAGGACGCGGCCGTTCGGTGCGGCATCCCGCACGCGACGTGGACGACATGGGAGCGCGGGACTAACCCGCGGAACATGGCGACAGCCGTCGAGAAGATCGAGCAGGGCCTCGGCGCTGACCGTCAGTGGCTCATGTGGGGCACCGGCGCACAGTTTCGTTGCACTGTGCGCGACCCGTCTGACCAGCGAGGACTCCTCGTTGGTGCTCCGGCCGCATAGTGATATCAGGCGGGGGAAGGATCACGGTCCGTGAGAGGTGACCGGCTCTTCGACTACCTGGAATGGATGCGGCTGCGGCGGTTGTCGCGGCTGACCACCGGGGACCGCATGTACGTGCTCCGCATGGCGCAGGAAGGCGTGGGGAAGCCGCTGCACCAGGCCGACGTGGATGACCTGCGCCGGTGGTGGTCCGAGCACTCGCGCCCGCTCGCGGCCGGGACCGCCTACAACCGCCGCTCCCACCTGCGGTGCTTCTTCCGGTGGGCCATCGATGAGGGCCTGACCCGCGACGACCCGACCCGCCGTCTGCCCGTCGTACGCCGGCCCCGCTACCTGCCCCGGCCGATCCCAGACGAGGACATCGCCAAGGCGTTCGCGAACCTGACCGACCCGCGGACCAGGGCATGCGTCGCGCTCGGCCTGTTCGCCGGGCTGCGTTGCGTGGAGATCGCTCGGCTCGACCGGGAGGACGTGTTGGACACCCGCCGGCCGCCGGTGCTGGTCGTGCACGGCAAGGGCGACAAGGAACGGATCGTGCCCATCGGCCCGGCGCTGCTCGCGGAGCTGCGCGCCTACGAGCTCCCGCGCCGCGGGCCGGTGATCCAGCGGGAGGACGGCCGCAGCGGGCACCTGGCACCGAACCGTGTCTCGTCGCTGATCGGCCAGCACCTACATGACGTGGGGATCGGCCAGTCAGCTCACAGCCTCCGCCACGCCTACGCCTGCAAGGCGCTCGCCGCCGGCGGAGACATCGAGGCTGTGAGCGAACTGCTGGGGCATTCCTCGACTGCGACGACCCGGTCCTACGCACGCTGGTCGCAGGACCGCCTCTCGGAGATCGTGGGCCGCGTGGACGGCGTGTTCTCAGCGCTCACCACCTGACGCGGCGCACGCCCCGGACCGGCTCACCAGCGCGGTGCTCGCGCTGGCGTGACTACTGGCCTCGCCGCCGGTCGGATGCCTCCGAATAGCGCGGCTGACGTTCGTCCAACTGTTCCGATAGTCGGTCCAGCCGTTCTCGCAGTTGGGCGAGTTGGGGCCAGAGCCCGTACTTGATCGCCTCCTGGACTGCGAACCGGATGATGCAGAAGCTGATGAAGAGCCCGAACACCGCAGCGACGGCAATACCGCCCGCTACGTCGCCACCGCTTGCAAGCAACATGCCGGCCACGCTACGACCGCCAGTGCTGTCCTGTCCCGGACATGACTGATCGCCCCGCCCCCGGGTGCGTGGGCACCGGGAGCGGGGCGAGTTTGCGGCGGGTTTGCTAGCGGTGTGACACGGCCGCTGGCCGGTCTTACGGGGCGGTCACCTGAAGGTCGCCGACGACCCGTTCGGGCTGCTCGACGGCGCCGGTGACCCGCAGCCAGACGCGGTGGCGGCCGACCGCCGGGGTGACGGTGCCGTCGGGGCCGATGAGGATGCGGGCCGTCGTGGCGTTGGCCCATTCGGCGTCGATCCAGTCGGCGTCCTCGGGGACCGCGTTGTAGGGCAGGAAGCACACCTGGACGGGCAGGGTGGTCGGGTCGGCGGCGGTGTCCGGGCTGGCCGCGTCGAACGCGCGGATGCCCGGCAGGTACAGATACTCGCGGCTGACCGAGGGGATCGACGGCATCACGGCTCCTGGAAGGTCGGTGTCCCGGCGGTGAAGCCGAACCGTGGTTGTCCGGCAGCGAAGGCCAGGCTGGGCGTGACGCGGGTGAAATCGAGCAGGACCGGCGCGAGGCCGGTCCCGCCGGCCGGGGCGGTCAGAGACAGCACGGCGGGTGGTGCCGTGGTCCGGCCGCCAGCGGCCACCACCCCTGCCGGTGCGGTGAGGGTGAGTACCGCGGCCGGTGCGGTGACGGTGGCCGGCTGGACGGAGCCCGCCGCGACACCACCCGCCGGTGCGCCGAGCGTCAGCACGGCCGGCGGTGCGGTGACAACGGCGGGGACGCTCGTCCCGGCGCTGACCGTCCCGGCCGGTGCTGTGAGGGTGAGCGTGGCGGGCGGTGCCCGTTGGACGGTGCCGGCGGCGACCATCCCGGCCGGGGCGGTCAGGGTGACGACGGCCGGTGGGGCGGTCGCGCCCGCCGGGACGACCGTGCCCGCTGCCACGTCCCCGGCCGGGGCGGTGAGCGTCAGGACGGCAGCGGGTCCGGTGACGGTGGACGCGGAGCGGACCGCACCCACAGGGGCCGTGATGGACAGTACGGCGGGTGGGCCGGTGGCAGTGGCCGGGGTGCCGGCCGGCGCGACATGGTCGGCAACGGTGACCGCGTACCGGTCCGAGAGGTACGAGTCGAGCTGGGCGACCTCGGCGTCGGTGAGCAGCCGGTCGTAGACAATGATCTCGGCGAGCAGCGTGAGGACCGGGTTGGAGTTGTCCGGGAACGCGAACAGGCACAGTCGCACCTTGTTGGCGTAGTTGAAGCCGGCGTCACCGTCCGTCTGTGTCCCGTCGAGCCGCACCGACGACGACGCGCCGTTGAACCGCTGCGCCCACACGTGCCACGCCGGCGTCGACGGCGCGGCGGCCGGGTAGAAGCTGGACGAACCGCCGGTGAGCAGCCGGAAGGCGCCGGAGAACCATCCGCCGTAGGAGTTCTGGTCTGGTGTCGAGATGTGCAGTGACCAGGCGAACCCGGACGCGGACGCGCCCTGATCCGAATGCAACACTGTGAAGACGGTGAACGGCTGGCCGATCGCCTGGACCGTCGCTAGCAGCATGTCGTCGACACCGTCGGACCGGACCGCCGGCAAGCCGTTCACCGCCCCGGTGACGAGCACCGGCTGTTTGGCCGGGGTCGACTGGGTGGCCGCGTTCCCGACCGCCGCCGGCCAGGAGGAGACCGCGCCGCCGTTGGCGACCCCGGTGATGTCGTCCGCGCGCAGCCATTGGACGAGACCGGTGATCTGGTCGGGGGTCGTCACGGCTCGACCCTCACCAGCCCGGTCTGCGCCAGCACCTCATCCGGGGCGGTCGTGTCACCATCCCACAGCTGAGCCCCGTAGCCCTGCGCCTGCCCGGTGGTGAACCGGGACCACAGGTCCGAGAACAGCCCGTCGTCGCAGGCCCACGAACACCACAGGTGGGTCGCCGGCCCCTCCGGGGCGGGTGCGAGCCCAACGTCGAACGTTGACAGGGCGGCGTCGAGGTTGTCCGCGCCCCAGTAGGCGGCCCGGTTCGCCCACTGCTGCACGCCCACCGGCACCATGACGACGATGCGCCGCACGTCAGGCCGCGAGACGGAAGATCCCGCCCGCGTCGATCGACAGCGTCCAGGCGGCGTTGGTCGCGGTGATGTCCGCGCCGAGGTCCCACGCGGTGACGATCGGCGAGGACGTCGGAGTGCCGGTGTCGACGTAGAACACGGCCCGGTGCCCGGTTAGCGCCCCGCCGGTCGCGTCCCACACCACGTCGTCAGCGTTGACGATCGTCGTGTCGGTGGCGGCGTCGTACGTCTCGGTCACGTTCGCCAGCGTGGCCCCGCCGGCCGTGTAGCCGGTGCCGGTAACCTCACCAGTCACCTCGGACACGAACCGGTTGACGTCCGGGTCGTACGCCCACGTGTTGTCGATCAGCATGACCTTGAGGTCGTGGGCGGCCCGGAGCGCCTGCCACAGCGAGAGGCCGAGCTGTCCGGGGATGGTGGAGGTGGTCGGCATGGCTCAGCCCTTCTTGCGCTTGGTCGGGATGTCCGCCGGCTGCCCCGAATGGGCGGTCTGGACCGGCGCGGCGAGCGCATCCTCGAACGTGGTCGGGAGCGTCTGTCCCTTCGCGGCCTTCGCCGTGTACGTCGGCTGGACCGGCGCGCCGAGCAGCCAGCCGAGCTGCGGCCAGCGGGCTTCGAGCAGCCGCACCAGCGCGTAGTACGCGGCCGACAGCAGGGAGACGATGGCGAGGGTGAGCGCCTGCGAGTCGACACTCACCCCGACGTCGGACAGCCAGGCGACCAGCCAGCCGACCGCGAGGGGCGTTCCTGTCCTGATCAGCGAGGTCGCATAGTTGCTGAGCATCAGACCCCCATCGCTTTCAGATCGGCCGGTGAGACGACGATCGGCTCGCCGGGCTGGACGAGGCCCCGCAGCCGCAGCAGGTACAGCTCGGCGGGCGTCTTGATGTGCCGCGGACCGGCCGACGCGGTGAGCACGAACCAGCGCGGGTCGGCGGGATCGGATGAGCGGAACAGTGTTCCCATGTCGTCGTCCTCGACGGTCGGGGGTGTGGCGGGGGTGAGCAGGGCCATGAACTCCGGCCAGGGGAACCCGGGGCCGGGGTCGGTGTGGTCGGACTGGTGCCAGGCATGGGAGACGTCGACATGCCCGCAGATGCCGTGAGCGCCGGCGAGCAGGTCGGCCGGGCCGAGCCTGACCAGCGGGATGCGGTAGATGGCCGCGTCGGCCTTCACCTGCGCGGCGGTGAGCACGACGGCAGGCCACACCTGGGGGGACAGCCACTGCTCGCGGGTGTAGCTCGCCTCGCCGCAGACCTCGTAGCCGAGCGAGTGCGGGTTGGGCGGCGCGTGCCACGCAATCGCGTCGTCCGGCAGGCAGCGGACGATGGTCGACACGTCGGCCACGTGGTGCGCGGACCCGCCCGATGTGGGCGACTGGAAGTAGTGGGCCGTGGCGAGCGCCTGCCCGGCGGCCGACGCCCGCGGGTAGCCGAGTCCCGGCGCGGTCGCGTGAATCACGAGCCGAGTCGGCGGGATGTTGACCCCGGCCGACCGGTGGTAGGCGACGATCAGCGGTTCGGTCATCGGTCCTCCTCTCATGTCAGCCAGTCGCACGGGTGCTCGCACCAGCGGGTGCCGTCCCGGCCGGTGCAGTCGTCGCAGCAGCCCACCTGGCGCAGAGCAGGCACACCGGCTGTTCCGGGTCGGTCACCCGTGCTGCTCGCGCAGGGTCGCCAGCGCCGAGGACACCTCACGAAGCTGCCCGGAGAGCCCGGCCACCCGCCGTTCGAGCTGGCCGATCTTCGCGTTGTATTCGTGCCGCTCGACGGCACGCGCGGCGCGTTCGGCTTCCAGCGCTCCGTGCAGGTCCTCGTTCTCCTGCCGCAGGTCCGCGATCTCGGCGCGCATCCCCTCGACTGAGGCGAGCAGCGCGATGTTCGCCTGCCCCACCTGGGTGAGCGGGATCGCCCGGTCCTCCCGGCCGCCCTTCAGCGCCTCGCGGAGGATGAGCAGCACCCCACCGACGAGAGCGGCGAGGACACTGCCGGCGGTGAGCGCGCCCTCAATGCCGCCCACGGGTCACCTCACGCAGGCGCAGCGACCGGCCGAGCGTGCGCCAGCGAAGCACAGACGCGACGACAAAACCGAGGTCCACGTAGACGTTCGGTTCGGTGGTAAACCCTCGAGCGAGCGCGACCGCGACGAACACCGCGAGCCCGAGAGCGAGCCCGACCAGCCCGGCACGTTCCAACCTGGGCCGGTTGGTCACCACCAGCCCGGTGAGGGTGAGCAGACCGCCCAGGGCGAGCATGACCGCGACGGCGAGCGCCTCCCAGCCGGGCAGGACACTGGCGAGGATGCGCCGCGACGACGGGTCAGCCAACAGGCGTACGCCGACGTAGAGCGAGTCCGCGTAGATGATCGCGGCGAACGGGTCGGTGGCGAGGGGGCGTCTCATCCGGTCGCCCCGAGGATCAGCACGTCGCCGCCGTCGATGAGCGCCACGCAGGTCTGCGGCAGGGTGCCGACCGTGTACGAGTCGAGGCAGGCGGCCGGCGGGTAGGTGCCCTCGTCGGCCGCATCGAGCTTGTACGTGCACCGGCGGGGCGAGCCGGTGACCGCGGTCACGATCACCAGTCGCTTGGTCAGGGTCGGCGTCTTGCGCTGCGTCTCGGTGACGAGCTGGCGGACAACCTCACCGATCAGGCGGCGGCTCACTGCACACCGCCGCGGAGACTGCCGGTCATCGTGTCCGCCGGGGCGAGACCGAGGCTGATCCGGTCGAGCACGGCGACCCGGTCCAGCTCGCCGCGGACGACCCGCACGGCCGTGCCAACGTCGAGGCGGGGGTCGGGGACGCCGGTGATGGTGATGTCCTCCCACTGACCCGACACCCGCGTGTAGAGGGCCTGCGCGGCGGTGTTGAGGTCGTCCTGGGTGCTGATGGCGCTGGTGACGAACAGGTAGGGCCGCGGCCGGCTCGACGTGTCGACGGTCGGCCAGGTCGACCGGAGCGGAGTCGCGAGCGTCGAACCCTGCGCAACGGCGATGACCTGCGTGTAGGACTTCGCCCGGGTGAGCTTGCGGTTGATGCCGAGCAGCCGGCCGTCCTGCCCGTCACCGAACGTCGCCGCCGGGACTGCGGTGGTCGCGTCGACCGGCGTGCGGGCCACAAAGATGCCGAGCGGGTCGAAGAACACCTCCCAGCCGAGCGCCTTCGCCACGTCGGTGATGTCCTCCCACGGGTCCGAACCCCCACCGGCGCCGTAGAGCAGGCCGGGCAGCGTCTGGTCGGTTGGCGGGATGTTCGGCACCGCCCCGGGGAGCCGATCCGTCACCATCGCCCGTAGCGCGTCGGCGCCGTTGGTGTCCGGCTGGATCGCGTAGGGCCGGGTCCACGGGTTCTCCCGGATCGACTGGGAGCGGTCCTGCCCGGAGGTGATGGTGAGCGTGAGCCCGTCCGACGTCTCGTCGACCTCAACCTCGGCGATCCCGAGCACACCGAGCGGGTAGGTGCCGATCCCGGCGATGCCACGCCACAACCGAAGCTCGTTCTCCCACGGCGCGAGCAGCGCTTCCTGGGTGGACGGCGCGAGCGACGGGTCGGCGATGACGACGTTGGAGCAGGTGCGGCGCACCTGGGCGGTCGCGTCGACATCCACCTGGCCGGAGCTGACCTTGAGCGGGTGGGTGAGCCCGTCCGGGGTGAGGATCTCGGCGGTGACGACGGCGGTGTGCCGGGTGCGCAGGGCCGCGGTGAACGGGTTCACGGCGCCGCGACCTGCACCACGTCGACCGCGATGCTGCGGTGCGGGAACTTGCCCTGCACGACCCGGTTGATCGCGGTCGCGTCGATGTCGACGTACCAGCCGTCGCCGGCTTCGCCGTCGGCGTCCGGGGTGGTGAGCAGGTAGCAGACGGTGTCCCGGGCGATCAGGTCGAGCAGCGCCTCCCGGCCGGCCCTGGTCCTCGTCCGCAGCGTGTAGGACGCCTGCATGCCGCGCTGCGCCCCGTGGACGACGATCGGCAGGGTGGGGCCGTCCTCGGTCGGGTCGTCCAGCGGCAGGTGCACCGCCTTGTCCCGGCTCTCGGTGAACGCGGTCTGCTCGGCCACCTCGACCGGGATGGCGGAGGCCGGGTCGGTGGCGTCGAGCAACCACCACGAGTCGGTGGTCGCGAGCGCCGGCACGGCCGGGCTGTTCGCCGACGCGATCGTCTGGGCCCCCGTGGTGCCGATCGTGCGGGCCCGGTACCAGCGGACCCGGCCGGGCACCACCCAGTGGTCGACCACGGTGGCGGTGTCGTCGCTGGCCGGGGTGCCGACACCGCCGCGCAGCCCGGTCCAGGTCTGCTGGTCGTCGGAGAACTCGACGGTGAACGCGGTGTTCGTGTGGTCCCAGTCGGGGCCGGTGTCGGCGCCGGTGATCGCGAGCGAGACCTGCGGGGCGTTGGTGGTCAGGTCGGTCCGCGGGGTGGCGACGAGAGCAGGGACGGTCGGCGGGGTGAGCTGCTCCGTCCAGTCGACGATGCCCCACAGGGTCTGCTGCCCGCCGGTCTGGGTGGCGCGGACGAACGCCCGGTAGCGGGTGGCGTTGACGAGGTCCGTGTCGAGCGTCCAGGCCTGCTGCGTGCCAGGTGTGACCCCGGAGTCGGTGACCGCCGTCCCTGAACCGGGGGTGGCACCGTACTGGCCGGTCTCGACGATCACCTGCCAGTCGGTCTGTTGCGCCCCGGGCGCGGGGGTGGTGGTCCACGTGACTGTCGGCCGGGTGGTCGTGGTCACCGGGTCGGCGGGGCCGGTGACGACAAGGGTCGGGCCGGGCTGGGCGGTGAACTGGACGTCCGGCGCGAACGGGCCCTGCAACTGCGCGCCGGCCTCCTGATCGGCGACGCTCAGGTTGTACGCCGACCCGACGGCGATCGTCGCCGACGCCGGGATCGCCACCGTGAGCGTGCCACCGTCCGGTACCGAGCACGGGTTCCACACGGGCGTCGACTGCCACGACGAGGTGCCCGCGTTCCAGTAGCTGTACTGCGTCGCGCCAACCGTCTTGAGCCGCAGCGCGTACGCATTGATCGCCGCGCCGTCGGTGGAGTGCACCTGGTGGGAGACGGTGAGCCCGGTCGAGGTGTCGACGTACCCGCCGTTCGACGGGGCGGTGATCGTCGGCTGGGCGGGCGGGGTGGCGAGCGGCTGGATCGCGACGAGTTGCGCGGTCCACATGACCGTGCCGCTCGGTGACACCCGGTCGCCGGTCGCACCCACCGATGTGCCGAGGTCTTCGCTCGCCACCTCCACGTGGACGTTCGTGGTGGACGACTGCTCCACCAGCTCCGTCATCCCGTCCGGCGGGGTGACGGCCGCGTAGCAGGTGAACGCGGCGAGGAGCAGGCATCCGGCGCTCGTGGTCGTGACGCCGGGTGCGGTCATCGGCGCGTCGTTGCCGCCGTCTCCGGAACTCACGTTGATCGGGGTGTCCGGGTCGGCGCCGCGCAACAGGACAGAAGCAACCACCCACGCGTGGTTGGTGCTCGGGTCCTGAGCCGGGAACTGGTAGCTGGACGGCTCTGTGTCTGTCAGCACCCGGGCGAACACGTACGCGTACGTCGGGTTGACGTCGCCCGTGTCGCCGCCACGATCGACCCGCACCCGAGTCCACCCTGCGGGAGTGCTGAGTGGGCCGGCAGCGTCGGCCTCGACGAACACCAGCATCAGGTCATCGGCGACCGCGCTCGGGACGGCGACAACCGGACCGGTCTGGTTGACGGTCGACCCGCCGCGCGCATCCTCCACGGTGATTGGCATCAGCGCACCCGCCGACGTACGACGTCCATCTGTGCCGGGTCCAGATCGGCAAGCATCGACACATCGACCGACACACCTCGATCGTGCGCCGCCGCCACCTGCCCCTTGAGCACCGGCAGCAGGACGCGGCGTACGTCGTGCGGGAAGTCCCGGGTTCCCGGCCGCCACGCGGCGGCGTGGTCGAGTTCGGCCGGCCACCAGCCGCGCCGGCACGTCTCGCACAGCCACGGGGCGGTCTGGGCGTCGGCGACCACCGCGACGGGCGTCCCGCCGCACTGCGGGCAGGTCACGTCGCCAGCCCCGCCCCGGCCACGGCGGCGAAGTCCTGGAGGAACCGCCGCTGCGCGTGGTCGATCATCGTCGCGGTGGATTCGGTGCCGTACCGGGCGTCGATCTGCGGCGCGTACGTGATCACCACCGACGGCTTGGCCAGCGGCACACCGATCGCCGTCCCGTGCGCCGCCCCACCCGCAGGGGTGGACAGGTTGCGGATCGCGTCCGGGGACAGCGACGCCGCCTGCGAAGCGGCAGCCATCGCGGCCTGAGCGGCAGCGATGATCCCCGGGATCCCCGAGTTGATCCCGGCCGCGAGCGCGTCCGCGTACGACCGGCCAGAGGTCTGCCCGAGCGCCGCAAGCTGCGTCTGCACGTCCTGCGTAGTCGAGATCAGCGTGTTCTGCAGGTCCGCGACCCGCGAGTTGAACTGCGACTGGAGGTCCAAGAGCTGCTGGCCGAGGTCGCCGTACAGGCCGGTCTGCTCCCGCTGAACCTCGACACCGGCCGCCTGGGTGTACTGCACGACCGAGTCGTTGAGCGCCTGCAACTGCGCGTCGGTGCCCTGGGTGAGCGCCCGCACCTGCGCCAGCGCCTCCGGACCCTTGTCGAGTCCGAGGAGCTGCACCACCTGGTCGGACAGGCCCCGGGCGCGAAGCTGCGCGAGGTCGTCCGACCACTGCTGCATGGTCTGGATCTGCTGGTCGACGTTCGCGGTCAACTGCTCGGCGGACATGGCGTTCTGTGAGTTGAACGCGTCCATCGCCGACGACAGCAGCCCGAGGTTCTTGAGGATGGCGTCCGCGCCGTCCTGGTCGGTCGACGTCCAACCGACGAGAGACGCGTTCGACTGCGTCAGGTCGGTGGAGGTCAGCTCCTTGAGCCGGGACTGGATCGCCTGCTGGGTGGAGGTGGCGAGCTGCTGTTGAGCGTCCGCGACACCGGACGCGTAGTCGGCCTGGGCCTGGGTGAGCCGCTGGGTGAGCGACGCCTGCTGATCGAGGAGCCCGTTCAGCGTCGACAGGGCATCGGAGGCCTTCTGCCTCGCGTCGTCGTACGCCTGCTGCGCGGCCCGGTCGATCTCCTCCTGGATCGACTGACGCTGCTCGGCGAGCCGCAGCCACTCGTCCGAGTACTCCTGCTCCGCAGCCATCCGCTTCGTGATGTCCGCGACCTGCTGGCGGGCGGTCTCGTGCTCGAACTGCCACTGCTCCTTGTTCGCGGCGAGCTGCTGGCGGGCCTGGAGGGCCGTCTGTGCCGCGTCGTACCGGCGCTGCTGGGCGTCCTGCGCTGCCTGGCGGTCGAAGTCGGTCAGGGCGCGGGTCGCGTTCTGCACCGCCT
Organism: Nocardioidaceae bacterium; assembly: GCA_035690495.1. GTDB lineage: Bacteria > Actinomycetota > Actinomycetes > Propionibacteriales > Nocardioidaceae > DASSKK01. The sequence continues at coordinate 16,099 of DASSKK010000049.1, forward strand.
CCGTCGCCGACGCGATGTCACCCTTCGCGCCCTTCGCCTGCTCGGCGGCGAGCTGCGCGTTCGCCTTCGAGATCGCCGCGACGAGATCGGCGCGCTGGCGGGCCTGCTCGGCGAGCTGGTTGCCCTGCTGCCACAGCTGCACCAGGTAGCCGACACCGGCGATGCTCGCGGAGATCGCCTGCGACGTCGGCGCCGACATCCCGGCCGTGATGGTCTGGCTGATCCGGTCGGTGACGCTCCCACCGGAGGCGAACCGCGCCCACCCGCCGTCGGCGTACCGGTTGATCCGCTCCAGCTCGGCCGGGAACATCGCGGCCGACCGGGCGTTGACGACGAACTCGCCGTTGGACAGCAACGCCGGGATCGAATCCGACGTGGCGGTGCCCGGACCGACCATCCAGCCGCCGCCGGCCTTGCGCTGCCCACCGCCGATGTACGTGCGGGAACTCCCGCCGGAGCTTCCGGACAGGATGCCGCCGAGCACGTCGCCGGTCGAGCCGGTCGGACCGCTCGCGGTCGGGACGTTCACCGGCGTCGAGTTGATCGCCAGCATCTTCGACAGGATGCCCGCGAGCGCCGAATCGGCCGCGTCGATGCCGGACGTGCCGACCTTCACGATCGGGTACTGCGACCCGAGGATGCCGGCCAGCCCGAGCAGGTCCGACATGTTCTGGTGCGCCGTCTGCGTGTTGGCCTTCACAGTCAGCGACGCGGGCGTCTGTGAGAGGTCCTGCGCTTGCCCGATCAGCCCGCCGAGCTGCTGGCCAACGTCGTGGGCCTGCTGGGAGGTGAGCAGCCCGGCCGCGACCCAGCTGTGCAGCATGTCCGACGCCTTGCTGATCGAGATGGACCCGTCCTCCATCCCGAGCCGCAAGGTCTGCGCCGCGTCGGTGACGGACAGCGCCGCCTCGGCCAGCTTGAGGTTCGCCGCCCGGGCCTCAGCGCTGGCACTGCCGTGCTTCTTCACCGCCTCTGCGGCGTCGGCCTCGGCCTGCTTCTGCTGGTCGAGAGCATCAGCCAGCGCGAACAGCGGGTCAGAGAGCCGGTGGAGCGCATTCTGCTGCTCCAGCAACTGCTGCGTCGCGTTCGCCGTCTTGAGCCCGAGTGTCGCCTGAGCATCCGACAGCCCGCGGACCTGGCCCTCACCGGTGGATGCGGCGGCGCCGGCATCCTGGACCGCGCCCTTGTAGTCCTTCAGCTCACCGATCAGGTCGGAGCGGCCCTTCGGGCTCATCGCGGCCAGGATCTTGTTGAGCGCCGCAGCCGCGAGGTCTGCCCGGCCACTGGTCACCAACTGCGCGAGGGCCTTGTCCAGCGACTCGATGTTGCCGGTGAACTCGCCCACCTTCGTGAACGACCCGGGGACCGCACCGAACAGGTGGACGACGTTGTCGAGGACACGGAGCAGTCGATCGGGCGGTGGTGCGTCGGCTACCGACTTGGCAGCCTTGTCGACGTCCCGCAACGATTCGGCGTAGTCGGTGAGCCGCTGGTAGCCGCTCACCCGTCCGAGCGCCTGCAACGACGCGGTCAGCTCGTCCACGTCCGGCGGGGTGTTCCCGATGACGTCGTCCAGCCCCTTGACGACCGTCGCCCACACGGGGATCGCGATGGCGATGCCCGCCCCGGCGATGCCGAGCTTGCTCAGCCCACCCGCCGCGCCGAGCCCGTTCGTCCGGATGCCGGCCAAAGTGGTGAGCAGCTTCGACGCCTTCGCCGAGTCGTACAGCTTCAGTGCGATGTTCACCGCGCCCAGCCCGGACGCGATCCCCACAAGTGTCGGTCCGACCGGGGAGGAGGCGATGGCGGCGATGGCGTCGGCGATCCCCTCGACGGCCCGCAGCACGACCGGCCCGATCGGTGCCGCGGCGGTCGAGACGGCGACGAGAGCGTGCGCGATCGACCCGAGGGTGTCGGCGACGACTGGGCCGTTCTGCCGCACGTAGGTGATGAACTCGTGCATCGCCGACGACTCGTCGAGTTCCTGACCCCAGCGGGAGAAGTCGGCGGTCAACGACTCCAGTTCGTCGCCGACGTCGTGGGAGAGGGGCGCGACGGCCTGGAGCATGCCGGCGAAGCCGGTGGCGAGGTTGCCGATGACGTGGGCGAACGTGTCGAGCGTCGGAGCGGCCTCGTCGGCGACGAAGCCGAACCAGTTGGTCCAGAACGGGTCGGTGAGAGCGTGTCCGGCCTCGTCGGCGAGGTGGCCCAGCTCCCCGGCCGTCGAACCAACCAGCCGGTCGATGGTGGGGAGCAGCGCTTCGAGCTGGGTCAGGCCAGATTCCAGGCCGGGGAACAGACCCTTCTGTGCGGTGGCCCGCAGATCGTCGAGCTTCGGCTTCAACCCGTACAGGAACAGCACGAACCGCTTGCCCTCGTCGGACAGGTTCCCCATCGCCGCGGCAAGGTTCGCTTCCGCCGTGGCGGAGGTCTTGGCGCTCTTGGTGGTGGAGTCCTGCACCTTCGCGACCGCCTGGAGGGCGGTACCGACGCCGCGGGCGGCGAGCAGGGTGGTGCCGAGGCCGGCGCCGAACGCGCCGACCGTGCCCGCGGCGCCGAGGAACGCCGCGCTGATCTCCGCACCGACCGGCACCAACGCCGGGCCGAGAGCGATGCCGGTGTTGAGCAGCAGCGAGAACCTGCGCTGAGCGCCCGAGGTGTTGACGTCGACGCGGGCGGTGCGGCCGTCGATCCGGTCGATACCGGCGTCGACCGCTGCCAGCTCGGCCAGCGCCGCCGCGGCATCTACATCGACGTCGGCGTGGGCAGAGCCGACCCGGGCGAGCTGGGCGCGCATCTTGTCGAGCCGGCGCTGCGCCTCCGCGGTCTCCACCGACAGAGTGGCGGAGGGTCGCTGCCGGGCGTAGGCGGCGAGCTTGTCGTCGAGCCGGTCGACCGCGATCTCGGCGCGGCGGATCGCACCGATCAGGTCGGAGGAGTCGCCACGCAGCCGGACGGTCTCGGTGCGATCGGCCACGTGTCATCACCCCTTCCTGTACGCGAGAACCTGCAACCCGGGCACGCTGCCCAGGTCACGTGCCTGCCGGACGGTCCGCTGCTTCGCCTCGCAGCCCGGGCAGATGACGACGGCGTAGTCGACCGGGCGGACCTGGCCGCCCTGCTCCGGGTTCCACTCCTCAGGCCGGGTGCCGCACTCCCGGCAGGTCCGCCGGTCCAGCGCCGCCCACGCGAGCGCCTTGTCCCGGTCCAGGTCGGTCCAGACAGCCGGACCGCCGAGGAAGTGTGAGTGCGGGATGCCCCGCGGCCCGCAGTAGGCCATCTCCTCGGCGAGCATCGGCTCCGAGGTCAGCCTTTTGGGACCCGCACCGACCGGGGCACGAGGATCGCCGACAAGCACGCGGCGAGAGCGTCGCCCTTCTCCTGCTCCTGCCATTTCCCGTCGGGCGCGAGCTCGGCCGCCCACTCGGTCTCGGTGAGCGGCTTCTCCCCGTCCTCGACGACGACGCAGCGGGCGAACAGGGCCGGGATCAGCGTGTCCGGGTTCCACGCCGGCGGCGGCGGGGCTTTGCCGTCCTCCGCCTGTTCGGCGGCCTGCTTGTGCTTCGCGAGCTGGTCCTCCGACGGCGGGTGTTCCTCCCGCAGCTCCTCCCAGTCGGGCAGCGGGATCGCCTCGAAGGTGATGCGGCACACGTGGGTGAGCAGTTCCGCCCGGGCAGCATCCAGCGCCGCCCGGGCGGAACTGACCGCCGCCTCGTCGCCTGCCAGCTTCGCCGTCCGCAGCTCCCGCGCTGCTTCGTCGACCAGCTCCTGCGCGTCGTCGCAGTCGTCGAGGACAAGGTCGTAGTGGGTGCGCCGGCGCCGGTGGCGGGACAGCCCGTCGCGGAGGCTCACGCGGCCGCCGGGATGACGACGTCGACCTCCGGCGGCCCGGTGATCGCGAACCCGACGACGACCCGGGCCTGGTCGGTGCCGGCCACGTTGATCGGCTTGCCGACCGAGGCGACCTTCACCGGCCAGATGTCGATCAGGTTCCCGGTCGCGTTGCCGCCGTGGTAGATGACGATGTGCGTCTCGGTGCCCTCCGGCAGGACGGTCCGCACGTCCTGCCCGTCGATCGACGCGCTGAACGTGAGCGACTGGTCGCCGTCCGGGCCGCGCATCCCGGTCGTCTCGGACTTGAAGTTCGACCCGAGGCCCTGCGTCGACACCTTGTCGGCGGTGATGCTCCACGACGTCGCGTCGCGGACGGCGTCGGTCAGGTCGGTGCCGGCGTCCAACTCGGTCGACGTGGGGGCGGTCAGGTCGGCGATCGCGTCGACCGAACGGATCTCGGTGACCCCCGGGTTGATGTACTCGGTGGAGGCGGGCAGCGAGGTGGCGGGCATGAGGGTTCTCCTTCACACGGGAGCCCCCGCCGGGCGGCCGGGGGTCTGGCTTGCGGGGGGTCAGGACTTCTTGCGCCGCTTGGTCGCGGCACGCTTCTTGGGTGCCGGCCGCTCGGTCTGCTCGACCTCGTACCAGCCGGTCTTGTAGGGCAGGGAAGACGCCGGCATCAGCTTCTCGACTCCCAGCTCGTCGTTGCGGGCCAGGACGAAACGTGCGGCCATCACGGGCTCCCTGGGGTGGTGGCGAAGCGGTACACGTCGATCGCGAGGAACAGCGACGGGGTGACGTCGGTGTCCTCGGTCACGGGCTGGCTGGCGAGCTGTGTGACGTACAGCGTGTTCCGGCCGGGCACGCTCACCCCGGCCAGCACGGCCGCGCGGGCCTTGTCGACGCCCCACTGCGCCTGCTGGCGGCCGGCGCCGAACGAGTGCAGGACCGCGGTCATCGTCAGGTCGGAGAACCGGTCACCGAGGGAGCCGTCGAGCGAGCCCTCGTCGGTGTAGAGCACCGAGTAGGGGGCGGTCAGCCCGGTGCCGGTGGCGTCGCCGACCGTCAGCCCAGCGGCACGCAGGGCGGCGAGCAGCGCATCGGTATGCGGCCGCGCCTGCGGGATCATCACAGGATGCCGTCCGCGAGGTCACCCATCGCCTTGAGGAACCGGGGCGCCTCGACGTCGGCTGCCCGGTTGCCGTCGAGGTGGGGCGGCTGGTTCCTCGAGCCGTACTCGAACGACATGCCGCCCTGGGGCATCGACGAGTCCGGCCCGACGTCCGTCCAGACGTTGCCACCGTTGCGGCGGAGCTCGTCGTAGCCGATGCTGGCCGGGTAGTGCTTGCCGTGTTTGCCGGCGGAGCGGCGGGCGTTCTCGCGCCACCCGTTCTTGAGGTTGACCGCGGCGTGCTCGACCACCGCTGCCGTCCTCTCCGGCAGCTCAGCGGCGGCCTTGTGCAGGTCGCGGGCCAGGTCGGCGAGGCTCATCGCCGGCCCATCCAGAGGATGTGGGCGAGAGCAGCCAGCGAGACGACGGTCAGCATGGCGTAGAGCCAGTCCGTGACTGTCACGACGACGCCAGGTTGCAGCCGAGCCGGCGGGCGGTGATGGCCGTGCCGAGGTCGATGTTCCCGACCGTGTAGACCTTGCCAACCAGGCCGGGATCGGTCGACGCGGTGATCGTGACGGTGTCGTTCACCTGCACACCCGACACCGAGATCGGGACGGAGATCACCGAGTGCCACAGGTGCACCCGCACGTCCCCGGCCTCGACCGTGCGGTCCACGTTGGTCGGCCGGACCCGGCACTTGCCCTCGTAGACCGTGACCGTCGGGGTCGTGTAGGTGCCGGTGGCGTCATCGAAAACCGGCGGGGTGTCCGGGTCCGGGCGGGTGATGGTGCAGGTGTCGGTCATCAGCCGCTCGGCGGCCGACTGGCCCCGCAGCGCCGCTGTCGTCGCGCTCACAGCGGGTCCGTCGCCACGCGCCACGACGGGGACAGCGGCACCGACCGGGAGACCGTCCCACCGACCGCGACGTGCAGCCGGCGTATCTCCTGCCCCGTCAAATACGCACCAGGCGTCGAAGAGTCCCGCCGCCAGGTGTAGTCGTCGATGCTCTCGGACACGAGCCCGTCCGGGTTGCGGTACGCCCGCGCCGTCGCTTCCAGCGCGACCGCACGAACTCCGGACGGGGGCGGGTCTGCCACCGCGCCGACCTCGCCGACGATCAGCCCCTCCACCAGCCCTGCGAGCAGGTCGGTGGTGTCGAGGTTCAGGTCGGCAAGCGCGACCTGCATGTACGCGGCGAGGTCGACGTCGGTGAACAGCATGAGATCAGCGGCGACGGTTCTGCGTCAGCGCGGCCCGCGCCTTCGCCGCCGCCTTGTCGTCGGTCTCCGGGGTCGCCTGCCCGGCGTTCACCCCGGCGAGGGTGTACGCCTCGTTCGGTGTCGGGTCGGGCGTGCTGCCGTAGTAGCCCTTGTCCTCGGCCTCACTGACCGCGGCCTGGACCTCGGCCTGCCCGGCGTCCTTCTTGTCAGTCATCACGTCTCCTTGTTCACAGGTGGGAAGTCGTCGAGATACGGGGGCGGGAGGTCAACGACGTCCCGGTCCCAGACGAACGGCACACCGCCACGCTGAGCGGCGGCCCAGTTTGCCTTCTGGCGATCGGCAGGTGCCGTACTGGCGGGGGTCAACGCCGCGTAGTCGTCGGGAGCGTTGGCGATCTGCTCCTCGGCGCACGCGGGTTGCGGTCCCCGCCAGCGGTACCTGCGGAAGGTCATCAGGCAGCAGGCGAGCGCAGGACCGAGAACGGGTAGCGGTTCGCTTCGGTGGCCTCTTGGTAGTTGATGGGATTCGAGACTTCCCATCCAGCACGGAAGACCAGGCGGAGAGCCACCATATCTTGCTGCGGCAAATTGTAGATCACCTGCGGTGGCGTCGAGTTGTCGGTGATGACGCCCTCAGTGATGAGCTTGTAGGTCATGTCCCGGCGGACACCGACGACCATGTTGCGGAACGCCCCGACCACGAGCTCGGCCGCCGACAGTCCCGTCGGCCACAGGCCGGGAAGCGCGAACACTGGGTCGCCGGGCAGGTCCTCGAAGGCATTGATCCGGTTGCCGTTGACGTCACGTGTGCCGCGGGCCTTCGCCTTCAGCGTGACGTTGCCGACGGAGCCGGTCGGCATGTAGCCGTCGGCCTCCAGCGTGGCGAGCAGGTCGGAGATGTCGCCCTGGAGCCCACCGGCCGCCGCGTCGTTCGTGCCGCGCGCGACGACGTTGCCAGCCGCGACCGCAGCGGTCACGATGTCGTCCGGGAACGATGCCGGAGCAGACGCGCCGAAGAAGATCGCCGCGTCGAGCGCACGGGCGATGGCCTCCTCCATGAGCGGCCGGAGGTAGCCCCACACGTCGAACGCTGTGTCGTCGAGCACCGCCTCCGGGATCGGGATGATCGTCGCCAGTTCCTCGACGTTGAGGTACTTGTTGTCCCACGCCGCCTCGGACGTCTGCTTCAGTCCGGTGTCGCCATTCACCCAGTAGGCGGTCGGCAGCGCCGACAGAATGGGGAACCGGGTCTGGTTCGTCGCGACCGGGATACGTGTGCCGAGCTGCAACGCCGCCGAACCTGCGGTTTGCAGGTTCGTGAGCATCTCTTGGGAGACCTGCTCGGGGACGAGCGCCGCCGTGTCGGTGCGGCTGATGATGCTGTTGTACGCCACGATGGACCTCCTCGGTCATCACTTTCAGTGGGATGCAGCGGGGCCAGCCGTGGCGTGACTGGTGCTGCTAGGCGCGGCCGGCGGCTCGCCGGATCGCCTGGTTCATGTCGCCGCCCTGGACGACGGTGTGACTGCCACCGTCGAAGGACGGCACGCCGTTGGGCTTCTGGACGTGCGCGAGAAGCCGGTCAGCGGCCTGCTCCATCGCTGACTGGTCTGCGCCGGTCAGGAAGTCCACGAGGTCGGCAGGGACGCCCTTGCTCGCGGCAACCTGATAGCGCAGGAGCGACGTCTGGTGCTCGGCTGCCGTCCGCTCGGCCTTCTCGGCCCGCTCGATCGCCTTCTGCGCTTCGCTCTTCTGCGCTTCGGCGAGCTTGTCGAACTCCGACGCCTTCTGCTTCAGGTCGTCGTAGTCGGAGAACTTTGCCCGCTCACGGGCCAGACGCTCGCCGACAATCCTGTCGAAGTCAGCCTGCGACGCGGGCGCCTCGTACTTCTGCTGCCCCTGCTGCGCCTCTTGGCCTTGCTGCTGGCCTGCCGACTGCTGTTGACCCTGCTGGCCCTCGGCTGGCTGCTGGCCCTGACCCTCTTCGGGCATGGTGGTGCTCCGTTCCCGTCGGTGATGCCCGGCCTTTGAGCGCTGGCCGTGAGCGCGCCCCGCCTGCGCGGGTGGTCTAGTGGATGTAGCCGAACCGCTTGAGCAGGCGGATCGCCTCGTCCCGGTCACCGTTCGCGATCTCGTAGATCGACTCCGGCATCAGCCGTGGCGTGGAGACGACCCGCCGGTACCGCTCACCCAGCAGCTTCGCGACCTGTGCGCCCGCTGCCTCCAACCGCTTGCCGGCCAGACCACGGCGCGTCGTGCCTTCGGTGGTGATGCGCAGATCGTGGCCGAACACCTGCGCCTTGCGCATCCCGCGCCGGGCATTCACCACCTGCGAGATGTCCGCACCGTCGCGGATGGCCTGCGCCCCGGCCTTCGTGAATGCCCTGTCCTGCTGCTGCGGGCTCATCCGTGCGAACAGTTGTTCCGGGGTGTTCTCCGGCCGCTGGGAGTGCCACTGCTCGGCGGTGACAGGGACCATCGTGCAGTCGCATTTCGGGTGCCGCTCGAACCCGTGCGACCACCGGTACAGCCGGCCAGCGAGGACGATGCACCGGTCGCAGGCCGGCAGGTTCACCACCCGCTCGTAACCGGCGATCGCCGGGCGAATCGCGTCCGCCACCCCGTCGGCCACCCTGCCGGCGTCCTGCACCGCGGTGACCGCCATCAGCTGCAACTTCTTGCGGGCCGACGCGAGCGCTTCCGCCGAGTCCGCCCCGCGGCCGATCGCCTCCCGGGCCTCGATCCGCGGCAGGTCGAGCAGCGACAGCAACGACGTGCCGTCCCCGTTCACCGCCGCGAACGCCGCCGGGACAAGAGCGGCAACCGCAGGCGCCTGCATGCCCTGCTCCTGCGCGGCCGCGGCGACGTACGGGTCGGCGCCCCGCGCGGCCCGCAGTTGCAGACCGGCCACGACTCGAGCCAGCCGGAGCGGGTCCCACGAGTCGAGCACCGGGAACGGGGTCCGCTCCCACAACACCAGGGCCTGACGCGCTGCGGCGGCGGCGAGCAGCGCTCGCTCGGTCTGCCGCTCAGCTACCGCCGCCACCGGTCTCCCGGCCGGGCAGACCGCGGAGCAGCTCGGCGGTCAGCGGATCGCCCGCGGCCTTCTCATCCTCGGCCTCCATCCGGGCGATCTGCGCCGGCGTGTAGCCCAGGTCCTCCCGCACCTGGCGCAAGGTGGTGATCCCGGCGCCATACTTCTTCACCGCTGCGTCGGCCTTCTCGGCCTCGGTGCGGAACTGGGGGTCCACCCAGTCCGTCTCAATCTGTACGTCACTCGGCAACGCGTTGCCTGCCGCGACACGAACAAGACGCATCCCCTCCTCGAACGACCGCTCCGGCAGCATCCGCCGATCCGTCACCTTCGCCACCAGGCCCGACTCTGCGGCCTCCATCGCGTTGCCCGGGATGTTCACCATCCGGCCGAGCAGGTACTGCGGCGGGGTGCGGGTACGAGCGGCGATGTCGTTGACGTCCTCGGACTTCGCCGCCGAGAACGGGTCGAGCGGTGCGGCGTCCCACTGACCGAACTTCGTTTCTGCGACATCAGACGTGACCATCCGGTCCCGGCCCACGTCGATCGGCGTGTTCTTGTTCCCCGACTCATCCTCGGTCGGGTAGCCGATGGCCCACTTCTGCGGGAACGCCCCGAAGTCTTGGCTCATCATCCGGTCGGCGAGCGTCTTGTTGATCCGGTCCTGAATCGGGATCACGTCGTCGATCTCCGACACGCCGCACCGGTCGATGTTCGGCATCTCTATCAGCGGCACCACGCCCAGCGGGTTCGGAGCCGGCCACGACTCCCTGGCGACCTCGCGCGGCTGCCAGAACGTCGACGACGACGGCGCGCCACCCTTGCCGCGGGCGTGGAACTTGTAGACCCAATCCGGCAGATACAGCGTCGCGTTGAGCATCGCCGTCCAGTCATCCACCCACAACTTCAACCCAGCCGCCCGCACGCGCCGGTTCGTGCCCGGCACATAATCGACAGCGGATTCCCGGGCGTCCTCGATCCACATGAGCGGCGTCGCCGGGTCGACCGGGTTCGGGCCGACGAGCAGGAAGGATCGGCCCCTCTTCGTCGAGTCACGGATGCCCTGCACGTGCTCGACGTCGAAGTCGTTGGCCTGCCAGATCCGCCACAGCTCGCGGTCCGGTGCCGGATCGTCGCCGAGCCGGAAGCCCTGCACCCGCTGGCGTTCCACTGTCGCGTCCACGACGAGACCCATGTAGTTCGAGCGGGTCATCCGCAGCAGCCGGCGGAACTCGGTCTGCGCCTGCGGCGCGAGCCACGGCGCGGGATGCCGGCCGGCGTAGTAGTTGTCGTACATCTCGATGTCGGTCAGTCGGTTCAGGATGATCTGGTGCAGCCGGCGCACCCACCACAGCGGCGAGCCCACCGGCTCCCCGAGAGCGCGGATCGGCTGAACGGTCACGACGCTCCTTCGCTAGTAGGCACGAACACGGCCGGTGACGCGGGTGAGGGTGCCGTGACGCTGACCCCAGCCGGCTTCGATCGCGTCCGCCCGCGCCTCGTAGGCAAGAGCCGCACCGACCACGGAGTCAATCTTCCGGTTCGACTGGTCGTGCTCCTTGCGGACGAGCCGGTGCCCGCCCTTGCGACGGACGTAGGCGTTGCCGAAGTGCTCGATCAGCGTCGCGTCGCCCGAGTGCCACACCTGCTCGGTCATCAGGTCCGTCCGCAGCCGGTCCAACGCGGCGGCCATCTGCACATCGCGGCGGGTCTCCCACGAGATCACTCGCTCCCCGAACTCGCCGGCCAGCGTGTCGATGTCCGAACGCCACTCGTGCGGGTCGGCGTACAGCCGGGACACGTCGTAACGGGCGAACGCCTCCCGCACCGCCGCGAGCACATCCGAGCGGGGCACCTCCCACCAGTTGCCCTCCGGCCCAGACGGCTTCGCCCATATCCCCACCGGGAACAGGAACCCGTCGGACATCCTCGAACCGATCAGCACCGTCGCGTCGTCACGCAGCGACCCGTCGAAGCCAAGCGCGATCGCCGTGCCCGGCTCGACCACCTCGGCGCGGGCCTGCCGCTCCACCACGTCCAGCGGTATCCACGCGTCCTTCGTTGAGATCGCCCGGTTCAGGAAGTAGCGGGCTGCGGTCGCGTCGTCCTCACACTCGGTAGGGTCGCGCATCGTCCGGTACAGCCGATCGAGGTCCATCCACTCGGCCGCCGCGCCGTACACATCCCGCAGCTGCGCCTTCGTGTGCGCCTCGTCGTCCAGGTCGATCCGGCCCTTCGCCTCCCGATGGTCGACCAGCCAGCGGTCGGCGTTCGGAAGCTCACCCTTGCGCCACGACGTCAGGATCGTCTCGGCCACCGACTGTTCACCCGGTCGGTATGCGGTCGTCGCCAGCAGCATCCACGGCTCAGCCAGCGCCCGCTTGCCCGTGTTTCTCGCGACCGTCGCGTACATCGACCGCAGCTCCGGCAGGACGTACAGGTGCGGCTCGTCCGGGACGACGAACGTCTCTTTGCCGCCGTCCTTCGACGCCGCGCCCGACGTGCACGCCCGCAGCTCCCCGCCGTTCGGCAGGTAGATCGCCGTCGCCGACTGGTACTGCCGGATGCCCGACACCCCACCGAAGATGTCCGGGTGCGCGTCCTTGCCCCACTCGCCCGCGACGAACGCCGCGTTGGCGAAGACCTGACCCGCCTGGCCTTCCTCAGTCGCTAAGCACTTGATCAACGGCGAGCGCACCGGCCGGCCGACCGGCTGCCCGGCCGCATCCCAGCCGCCGAACCGCACCGGCCCCAGCGCCTCAGCGACCGCGATCAGACCCGCGATCTCCGACTTGGCGCGTCCCTTCGGCCGCGACAGCAACGCCCGGTCGATCAGCCGCCGGCCCGTCGTCGGATCGATCCGGTAGCAGCCGACGATGAACGCCAACATCTCCGTGTCGAACTCGACGGGCTCCCCCTGAAGATCACCGGGACCGTGGCAGCAGTACGCCTCGATCCAGTCCGCCACGAGGAAACCGAGCGAGCAGACGTCGCCCTCACCCTCAGGAACCCACGGCATTCAGACCGCCCGCAGACGATCCTTCGCCGACGCCTTCCCGCCCGGCGTACTCGGCTTCTGCGCCCCGCGCGGCCCCCGGTACTGCGGACGCTTCCCCGTCGCCTCATCCGGCAGCCGCAACGCCGCCAGAAGCTGCTTCATCAGGTTCGCCGTCGCGTTCGCCTGAGACAACGCCGCGTCGATCCTGATCTCGTGCTCGCCATCCGCTGAATCGACCAGTCGCGCCCACGAGCCGACGTCGCCACGAAGTAGTGCGTCCAGTTTGTCCAGTCGGTCCTTCGCCCGGCACGCCTCCTCGAGCTGCACCTGCTGGGCGTCGTCGAGGTCATTCGCCTCAGTGATGCCACGCCACAGCCGCTTACCGCCCGCAGCGAGACCGGCCGGCGCGCGCAACGACATCGCTCGGCCCTCCTAGTTGATCAAGAACTCAGGGGTCTGGACTGCGAGGCTCCTCCCCCGCGGTCCCCGCGGCGCCTTGGGCAGAGGGGTCACCCCCCACCCCGTCGGGCGGTCGCCCGGTTGCAGCGGACGTGCTCCGGGCCGCCGTAACCGCTGCGATCGTCGAGGTGGCCGAGGTCCCACGGTCCGTCAGGTGGGATCGGCTCGCCGCAGCGCCAGCACGCGACGGTTCCTGTGGCGACCAGCGGTGCCCAGCGTGCGCGCTCGGCCGCGTGTTGGACACCGTACCCGCGCTGCTGTCTCGTACCTCGCGCCCGCTCGTGCTCGCGGCGATGGCGCTCGCATCGGCCACCGTCGGTCAGTGCGGGGCATCCAACGGTGGGACAGACGCGCTTCGCTCGTGGCATCAGGTCCGCAGCCGGGCACTGGGAGCAGACCTCGGCGACGAAAGCGCGGCGGGCGCAGTCGATGGCGAGGGTGTCGGTGACGTGATGGCCTCGACAGGTGGGGCAGGTCACTCGGTGCCCCCTCTGGCAGCCGCGATGGCGCAGGCTATGGGGATCGCGCTCGTCGTCGCCAGGATGCCCGTCTCGGTGTTGTCGTCGGCCGTCGTGGCGAGCCAGAGGATCGCGCCGACGATGGCGAGGAAGAACGCCGTGAACAGCGCCCGTTCGCAGTTGTCGCTCACTCGGTGCGCTCCCGGCCGTCGAGGCTGTGATGGGTGACGATCCAGCCGATGCTGCCGTCGTCGCGCTTGACTGGTTCGTAGTCCGGGCCGCACGGGCAGCACTCGTCCAGGTGCTCGGTCAGGTCACCGACGGGTTCGACGTGCAGCGTGTTCACCTGCGATCACCTCGTCAGCGTTTGCGCGCCTTGATCGCTTCCGACAGCAGGCGGCGGATCATCTCCGATTGTGTCTCGCACATCCTCGGCATATCCGGTAGTGTCTTGCACATGACATCGACCGAGGCCCGCTCCGAACTCCGCACCGCCGTGGCAACCCGCACCGCGCTCGTGACCGCCGCGCAGGAGGCCACACCCCGTGCGCGCAGGGCCGCCTGGGATGCCGTCGACGCCGCGGACTTCGCGGTCGGCCTCGCCACCCGCCGGTTGGAGCAGGCCGTCCGTGCCGAGATGCCCGGGGCCAGCGAGGCGCAGGTCATGGCCGCTGCGCTGTCCGCCTGATGCCCGGTCCGCGCAAGGGAGCCAAGCGCTCCGACGTACGCCGGCCGTCGTTCACGCTGCGACTGTCGGAGGACGGGCTGGCGTTCGTCACGACCGAAGCCCAGCGGCTCGGGGTGCAGCGCTCCGAGGTGATCCGGGCGGCGCTCAGGCACTGGTCGACGCTGCCCGAGAGGCAGCGGAAGGTCTGACGATCAGCCGCCAGCCCAGGGCCAGCCCGAGGACAGCACCGAGGATGGCGCCGGTGACCTCGCAGCCGCCGATGGCGAGGATGGCCAGGGTCACCGGTCGCACCCGAACGTGGTCTCGTAGCGGTCGGACCACTCGTCGAGCAGCCGGCCCAACTGGCGATCCACCTCACCCGAGTCCCGGCCCTCCGAGCGGAGGTGGTTGGACAGGGCGGCGAAGGTGGCGATCAGGTGCTCGACCTCGCCTTGGGTCCGCTGGGACGGGATGTCAGGCACAGCGACGAGCGCGCTTCCGCGCCGCCTCGCGGACTCGCTGGCACGTCGGACACCGCGACGGCAGCGTTCCTCCAGCGGGTGACGCTTGCCCTTGCGTTCCGCAGTCGGCACACGTATAGAGTCTCGGAATCCCCGGTCCGACTGATCGGCCGAGCTTTTTGGACTTCTGCCGGTAATGCGACGTCATCTGATTTCTGCGTCGGCATTCCAGACAAACCCGCTGCTTGTTGGAAGGATGCTCGTAAAGGTTCTCGCCAGCGAGTATGTGTCCATGCGGACAGTGTGTCTTGACGCTATTGACTGCCGCTGGCCCGACACCTCGAAGGACATTGACCTTGTCGGTCACCGGTTCCAAGTGTGCTGGATTGACGCATGCGTGGTTACGGCACAGGTGGTCGAGCACGAGGCCATCAGGGATCGGCCCGATCAGCAGCTCATACGCCACTCGATGCGCCCGGAGCAGGCGTGGCCAAAGAGCGAACTGACCGTACCCGCCGCCGCCGACCTTTCCTGCTGCCCATGACCAGCACCCACCGGGACCTGTTCGGTCCACAGCCGCCCAGAATCGCTCGCGGTGGGTCGGCAGTCCTTTACGGCCAACTAGACCGACGTCGCTTGCGTCGAAATAGCATCGAACGCACAAGCCACGCGAACGAGCCGGATTCACACAACCGAATGTCGAGCAACGATCGCTCACGACCGCCCCCTCGCCACTGTCCAGGCATCTTGCAGATGCATCAGCTCCTCGCGGAGCCGTTCCGCGTCGGTGCGCCGGCCCTGCTCCTCGGCCTCACGGATCGCGGCGACGTGCACGGTCATGTCCGCCTCGATGTCGGCGGGCTGTCGGGGTGCTGGGATGGATGCGGCCATGATGGCCTCCCCGGACATGGGAGAACCCCGCGACGATGGCGGGGTTCCTGTGGCGTGAGATTCGCCCTCGGGGCGCAGAACACTCACGCTACGTGAACGCTAGCGACACAAGATCGGCTGGTCAAGGAAGCGCGCGGTCGTGTCGCGCGATAGGCGGCGTTACTCCTCGCCCTGACAGGCGCTGACCGTGCAGAGGTTGTCGCCGTCGAAGCGGTTGCCGCACGAGCAGACGCACAGGTCATGGGCGTAGTCACGGTGATCGGTCCACTCATCACACTGCGAGCAGTAGTGGGTGCGGCCGGCGGCGTAGTCGGCGCTCTCGGCCATCACGACACCTCCCGCAGCCCGTGCATGAGTCCTTCCACCGCCGACGCCCGCACCAGCGCCGGCCGGCCGCGCGCCTTCAACCGGCCCTTCTCCACCCACCGCTGCATCGTCCGCGTCGTCACCCCGTACTGCATCGCAGCGATGTCCAGCGGCAGCCACGGGTTCACGTCGGTGCCGTCGAGCCGCTTCCGCTCCTTGCGCCAGTACCGCGGCTCCACGGTGCGTCCGCACGTGTCGCAGGACATCGACCGGCCCTCGTCGGCGTCCCCGACCAGCCACAGCACCCCCGGACAGTCACCGCAGCCGCCGACCTCGACCCGGTGCTGGCGGTCCGGCTCCGTCAACCTCAGCGCCCGCGACGACAGGAAACCCACCTCGTCCAGCAGGTCGGTCACCCACGGCTGCCCCGCCGCCCACGCCAGGTGGACCACCAGCAGCGCCGCCGTGGTCCGCACCGTCACGTCACGCGGCGGCCGGATCGGCACCCACACCGGCCGGCCCAGGTCGGTGGTGCAGGCCAGGTAGGCGTCCTTCCACACCGCCAACCGGGCCGCGTGGACCGCCGCCGTGTAGGTGTTGTGCTCCTCGACCAGCAGCGCCGCCCACGACGCCAGCGTGTGTGCAATCGCGTCTCGATGGTCAGCCGCCGGTCCGACCTTCATCTTCGGCCGCTCGGAGGTGACGATCGGCAGCCGGGACTCCGGGGTGCCCGACACCCGGCCACCACCACCCTGGGCGGGGATCAGCGCCGACACGAGCGCGTCGTGGCGGGCCGGCAGCTCGGCGATCGTGCGTTCCAGCCGGCCGAAACAGCCCGCGCACAGACAGCCGGTCGCCGCGCGGCGGGGGCGTTCCGGGTCGTGGCGGTGGGCGACGACGCAGGCCCGGTCGCCACGCGTGGCCCACTTCGGCAGGTCGAGTCCGTCAGCGGCTGGGCAGTCGCACGGCGTGACCCGGCCGTCGTCGAGCACCCAGCCACGATCACCGCAGCGGCACGTCTCGCTCACTCGCCCTCCCTCGGTTCCGGCAGCCACACCGGACGACCAGCCCTCAACGCGGCCTCCAGGTAGTCGATGTAGGTGCGGTCCCGGTCCATCCGCTGCTCGTGCTCGGTGAGCAGACGGCGCAGCGACGCCACCTGTCGGCGGGTCCGGTGCAACTCCCGGGACGTGGTGGTCACGACGCCACCTCGGACGTTTCCTGCGGCTCGTCGTGCTTCTCGGCGTCGAGCCGACGCTGCCGGGCCTCCGCAACCGCACGTCGTGCCTGCTCGGCGTAGTACGCGACCGCCTCCGGGTTGGCCTTCGGCGCGGTCCAGCCGGTGAACCGGCGATCCTCGGGTCGCATCGTCAGCCCTCCACTTCGATGATCTTGTATGCGCGTGTGCGGTACGGAACCGCAGGATTCGGCTGGTAGGTGAGTTGGTTCTCCGTTAGTCCGTCCGTCCGTCCGTACGGAGTCGCAACGGCGACTCCCATTTGCGACCCCATTTGGGATTCGCTCATGCGATCACCTGCCAGCATCCGCAATGCTCGCCGTGCCACCGGATGCAGTTGCCCTTGCTCGACGCGACCCGCCGGGCATTGCGGATGCGCTGCGAGTCGGCCTGCGACTGCTGGCGCTCCAAGAACTTCGGCACCGTCCATCCGAGCGGGTCGGGACGCCAGAGAAAGTGCGACACCAACAGGCCGGCCGTCGCCTTGGTGCCGTGGACGAACGCCAGCGCACCGAACGGGATGAGGCCATCGGTACCCTGCGCGCCGCAGTAGCCGATCGAGCAGGTGTAGGAGAACGCGGCCTGCCACTTCTTCGGCGACGGGTCGTCAAGCAGCGACAAGATCTTGTCGTGGCTGGCGATGTTGGAGTCCAGTCGCACCCACGGAAGGCTCATCGCGCGGCCCCTGTAGCGTCCTGGTCGAGTCGGGCGACCCATCGAGTACCCGGTAGTACGTCCTCGGCGATTCGAGCCGGTACGGCGACGACAGACCACCGCGTCTCGCGGACGAGCGCGTACACCTGCCCGCCGGTCTCGTAGCGGTCGAGAACCAGCACCTCGACGGTGTCCGCGGCATCGAGGTCAGAGCGCATCGGCATCCTCCCGCCGACGCTTCCTGATCGCGTTGACGACCGCGTTCCGGTGCGCTCCGTTCGAGAGCATCGCGAGAGCGAGATCTTCCTCGTCGATGTCCATTCCATCGACCTGATCGGAGATCCATTCGTAGTAGTCGTTCGGGTCGATGTTCATTCGTGGCGACGCGTCAGCGGCGCCCGACGCGAAGCCGTCGGAGGCAGGTGGATTGACGGAGGTCATGTACGAGGTTGGTGCGCCGTCCTCGTCCCACTCAGCGGGCGTCCACGTCCCGCTTTCCCTTCGACTCGTCCCGCTTTCCGCTTCTACTCGTCCCGCTTTCGGTGCTCGCGGCAGGTCCGCGTCCGGGCGTAGTTTCCGTTGGCGCGGCGGCACGACAACGCCGCTCGGGACGATCCGCTGGGCGTCCATGTCCCAGCGGCAGGCCGGCACGCACGCGGCGTACACCGGGTTCTGGCCTCGATGTCCGTCGGCCACGATGTGCAGGTAGCCGGCCATGACCGCGCGGGCGACGTGCCGGTCCACCTGACGCTCGCTGATGCCGCAGAACGCGGCGATCCGGCGACGGCCGGGGTAGCAGTTCCCGCCGTCTCGGTTCATCCAGCGGGTCAGGACGAACAGCATGCCGCGAGTAGCCAACGGCAGCTCGGTGGCATCCACCAGCGCGTCGCGCCAGTGACGGGTGTGCACGAAGTAGCGCTTGAACTTGGGCGCGGGTACGCTCACGTCGGTCCTCCGGTCGAGTCGGATGGATCACGGCCCGGCGGGGTGCTCGCCCTGCCGGGCCTCTGCGTCCATTCTCCCTTATCGGCAAGGGAAATCCCGCTGTCGCGGTCCGTGTCGCGGACGTGCTCCCGCCATGCCTGCCGGGCCCGGATGCCGGAGGTGGTGTAACCGTTCGCCCCGCAGGCGCAGCGCCACCAGGCGAGGGGTGGGGCGCCACCGAACTCGGGCCGGTGTGTCCGGTAGCTGGCAGCCTGCCCCGATCGGGCGAGCGTGCCGCGCGCGTCGTTACCGCTCACTGCGCGACCTCCCACAGCGTGCGCGGGATGCCGTCGGTGCCGCGGTCGTCACGCGGCCGGGACGGCGTCCACCAGCCCCGGCGGGCACGCCGTTCGGCGACCACCTGCCAGCCGGCCGCACGCAGCGACGCGCCGGATTCGGCGGCCTGCGTGTAGGTGACGAGCCGGCCGTAGCCGAGCGCCTTCGCGGCCCGCCAGACGGTGCCGTACAGCATCGAGTTGACGTTCGGGGTGCCGTCCGTCGCGGAGCGGGTGACCTCCAACGTGAGGCCGTCGTCCAGGTGGCGCGCGACCGGCCGGCCGACGATCGCGACCCCGCGCAGCATGCCCGCGCCATCCGCGACGCCGACCGAGAACTTGTGCCCGACCGGTGGGGCGTGGTGGCGGTGCCACAGCTCCACGAACCCGCAGGCATCGGCGAACGACACCGGGACGACGGCGAGGGACGTAGCGTCGGCCGTCGATGCCGCGCGCGCCGGCACAGAGGCGCCAGTACGGTCCGTCACCATCGGCCGTGCTCCACTTCGTGCGCGAGCAGGAGCGGCGTCAGCAGCTCCTCCACGTCCTGGACGGTCAGTTGCGGTGAGAACTCGGCGGCGTCGACCGTCCATGTCTCCCGGCAGCCCTGCTCGCAGGACACGACGCACCAGGTGGGCGGCAGCGCCATGTTCCGCTCGCTCTGAACGAGCGGCGCCTCGGGGAGGAACACGTCAGCCACGGGTCACCTCCGGTCCGTCGTTACTGGCCGCCAAAGGGCGCCCGTACTCGTCGGTGCCGTGCAGTGCGCGGTTGACGATCCGCACCACACGTTCGAAGGCGGCCCGGAAGTTGACCTCGCGGAACGCCGGCAAGAGGTGGTCCTGTCCGGTGCGGAAGTCGTCGGGGTCCATCCGATCGATCTCGTTGAGCGCGGCCCGCAGCCGCTGCACCTCGGCCTCGGCGTCTTCCAGGAGCGCGTGCGCGCCGATGCTCGCCACCTCGACCACCCGAAGCCGCTCCACCTCGGCGAGCAGAAGCTCCCACGAGTTGGTGGTGTCGTTACCGCCCATCAGAACGGCACCTCCTCGCCGCTGTGGCATTCGCAGTCGCACGGGTCGCCGATGCACGACGAGTGCTTGCCGTCGCGGCAGTCGGGGTCGATCAGTGAATCGTTCACCGAGTGCGCTCCTTGTAGCCGTCGATGATCCGCGCGATCTGAGCAACCGCGAGGGTCGCGTTCTGGTCGCCGCGGTGCTGGTAGCCGACGACCTGCGCGGATAGGCAGGCGATGATGGTGATGAGGTCGCTGCGGGAGCACCCGTCAAGCGGGTGCTGTACGGCCTCCACGCAGCCGTCGAGGTTGAGCGCCTGGCCGTGGCCGTGGTCGACACGCTGGACACATGCCTGTGCCTTGTCGAGGACGCTCACCGCGTCACCTCCGGTCCGTCGTGACCGGCCACCGCGTCGAGGGCGCGCAGGGTGGCGCACCGCCGGCCGTCGCTGTGGTCGTGCCCGTCGACGCACTCCTCCGTCTGGTCGCCCCACGGGTCGGTGCAGCAGTGCCGGCACACGGGGGTGACGTGGCCGTCCTGCTCGTCGTTGACTTCCCACGGCGCGTGCAGCGCCCGGACCCGATCGATGGCCTGCTCGGCGTCATCCAGGAGCGCGTGCGCGCCGATGCTGGCCACCTCGACCACCCGCAGCCGCTCCACCTCGCCGAGCAGGGCCGGAACGTCCTCGCGGGCGTGGGCCATGAACTCCAGGTCCGGCCGCTCACTCTCCGAGTCGTCCGAGTCCGGGTCGTCGTTGGAGCAGATGCCGCGGGCGAGGGAGCGGAACCCGGGATCGGCCACCTCGACCCACAGCGACTCGTCGAGCGGGTCGGCACGCACCACCCACGGCCCAGCGGTTGCCGCGTCGCAGCGCGCCCGGATGGCGTCGAGGTCCAGCGGGACTGCCTGTTCCGTCCCGGCCGGCGTGGTGTCGTTCTGTGGCCTCACAGGTCGTCACCCCATTCGGGCTCGTCGTCCTCGACTACCGGCGGCGCTGCGGGCAGTTCCCAGCGCTGCACGGGCGCCGGCCGGGACATGGCCGCCACCTGCCGCGCGGTCTCCTCCGAGCACGGAGTGATCGCGTACACGGCGGACGGCGCGTAGAACTGCGTGGCGGGCGGGTCGCACGGCACGTCGATCCGCAGGAACGACGCCCCGCCGATCTGCTGCTCGGACAGGAAGCCGGCGAGCCGGCGGTGCCCCATCAGCTCCAACACCGCGTGGCCCTCGAACGCGTCGCCGTTACCGGACATCAGGTGCCCACCTTCGTGCCGTCGGCGGTCCAGACGAACTCTCCGTCCTCACCCACCGGCCGGTGCATCGAGCAGTGGCAGCAGTAGGTGGCGCCGTAGAAGTCGGGCTGCCGCGCGTACGTCTCGGCGAGCGCGGTGCCCATCGTCGTGATCGTCCCGCAGGTCAGGTGCCGGTACTGCGTGCGGACCGGCCGGACGAACCCCTTGGCGCGTTCCTCCTCGGACAGCACCAGGTAGGTGTCGGCCTGCGGGCGCGGGCTGTTGTCGACGCCGCGTGTCAGGCGCGGGTCGTCCGGGTCGCTGGTGAGGCTCACGCTGCTCCCTTCGCGGCTGCGCGCGCGGCGCGCACCGCCTTGCTCACGAGGTCGGTGGTCTTGGCCATCTGGTCGTCGTCGGCGACCAGCACCATCGGCGGGTAGAACCGGCCGTGCGGGTCGCTGAACCGGAACACCAGGGCCGGCTTGGGTCCGCCGTCGACCGGGACGACAGCGGCCATCACGACGACCCCACCGGAGATGAGGGCGTCGTCGAGGGGCACCGACGTGCCGGTCGGGTTGTTCTCGAACGGCAGGTCCATGCTGTTGCCGAGCCGGCTCACGCGCACCTCCGGCGGGACGTAACGTCATCTGCACGCACCTCGCGTGCAGCGGCGGAGTGGGCGTTCTGTGCCGGGCTCATGCGGGCACCGCCAGGGCGTCCAGCACGAGCCCGGCCAGCCGGTTGAGCCGGTCCAGGTGCTCGGCAGCGCGGCCCAGGCCGCAGCTTGTGGGCCTTCCCCCGCCGGGCGCGGTAGGCGACGGCACCCTTCACGGCCGCCTCGCGAGGGCCGGGCCGAGCCGGAGCGCCAGGTGGGCGGCGGCCAGCAGCCACAGCAGGACCGCGGCGAGGATGAGGGCGGTCACGATGCGGGGGTGCCGCGCAGCGCCGTCACCCCGAGGTCGGACTCGATGTCGGTGAGGACGTCGGTGAACGCCTGCCGCAGCACGTCCTCCGGCCGCTCCAGCACGAACCCGACCCGCAGCGCACCGTCGGCGATCCGGTAGCGGAACCGGGCCGACACCTTGTACGGGGCGGACTCCTCGAACGGGGCGAGCCCGAGCTCGAACCGGTCCGGGATGGTGATGTCGCCCTTGCGGCCGGCGGCGGCCTGCACGTCCTCCCGGTACTCCAACTGCCGCTCACCGCTGGACAGCCGCTTGGACGACTCGAACCGGACCTTGGTGTTGGCCTGGAACGTCTGCGCCAGCTCCAGCATCTGCGCGCCGGGTGGGGTGACGATGTCGATGAGCCGGTCCTCGATGTGCTCGGCGAAGTCGACCTGCCCGATCAGCTTGCCGTCGAGGGCCTCCCACGCCTGCCATGCCGGCGTCTTGCGGAGGCGCAGTTGTACCCGGTGGTCACCCCAGCCGGTGACGTCGCCGGGGCCGTGACCGTTGAGCACCCCGACGCAGGTCTGCGTCGCGACATCCGCCCACACCTCCGACACCTTCTCGACGGCGTGCTTGCCGTAGTAGGTCGTGAACGACGCGGCGTCGTACACGTTGACGGTGCCGGTCTTGCGTCGCGGTGTCGGCCGGAACGTCTCTCGGTAGTGCTCGACGTCGATGACGCGGTGGCTCCCGTCCGGGGTGGTGACCGAGAAGAACCGGCCGTCGCGGTCGAGCGGGTGCGGCGTGGCGATGAGGGCGCCGGCGTCGATCGCGGCCTGGATGTCGCCGCTGCTGGTGCTCAGGGTGTCGGTCACTTGGCGATGTCCTTCGGGTCGGCGGGGGTGGGGGCGGAAACGTCACGCAGCGGGAGCGTCATCTGCCGCGGGTCGTGGCGGGTGAGGTTGCCGGTGGCGTCGATGAAGAACAGCGACGCCTTACGGTCGTGCTCGGGGAGCTTGAGCTTGATCTCGTCGTGGACGATGAGCGCGACGGTGTCTTTCGCCGGCTCGACGTGCACGATCAGGCTGATCGACCCCTTCTTGCCGGTGTCCTGCACGCGGGCGATCAGGTCGTGCAGCCCGTCGGACAGCTCGTCATGCGTGCGCCCACCGGACTGCTCGGTGAGCCATGCGGAAAAGGGCCGGACCTGGATCTCTCCGGTGTCCTTGTCGGCGGGACGTTCGGTCACGATGCCTCCTGGCGGTCGGTCTGGCTGGATGGTGCATCGACGGGGTGACGCGATGCCGGGTTGTGTCCACACCTCGCGGTTGTGGACTCGGCGGTTGACAGCTCGACGAGGATCTGCCTCACGCGTGCGGTGCTCATGTTGAGCCGGTAGGCGGCCGCACCGGGTTCCATCCCTTGCTGCGTGCACAGCCTGTGGACGGCGAGCTTGCGTTCCCGCTGGGTCAGGTGGACGTGCTCACCACGGCAGGCGCGTTCGATCGCCAGGTCGTCCACGACGGCCAGGTCGGCGTGGCGCTGGCTGCGGTGGCCCCGGGGGTCGGCCCACGCGAGCAGTTCGGTGGGCACCCGGTCGACGTCGACCATCGCGGCCAGGGTGACGGCCAGCGCGGTGAGCCCGTCCTGACAGCCCGTGCAGGCGCATCGGCAGGTGGAGACCTGGGCGAGTAGGGCACGCACTTCCTGAGGTCCGCCGTCGCCGTGGACGATGCCGGCGAGCTGCTGGGCGGCGGCGATGGCGGTGTCGGGGAGGAAGGTCACGAGG
The DNA here is from genome assembly GCA_035690495.1 of Nocardioidaceae bacterium. Classification (GTDB taxonomy): domain Bacteria; phylum Actinomycetota; class Actinomycetes; order Propionibacteriales; family Nocardioidaceae; genus DASSKK01. Next base: position 39,615 of record DASSKK010000049.1, read on the forward strand.
CGGCCCCGAAGCCGAGCACGCCCTGGGCGCCCTTGGGGATCGCTTGACCGGCGGCGGTGCGGATCCGTTGCTCGCCCGTCTCGGCATGCGCGGGAACTACCTCAGCGCCCACGAAGCGTCGCCCTTCGAGCACGGCCGCTACACCAGTGGTCCCGGACCCCATGAATGGGTCGAGAATCACCCCTCCGCGTGGGGCGATCTGCACCAGCGACCGCAATACGTCGACCGGCTTTTGTGTGATGTGCTCCCGTTCGCGGGGAGCGGCCGCCAGAAAGAATCCGGGCAGGCAGGTGTCGGTGAAGTCCAGGCCCATCCCGCCACGACTGCCCCACACGACGTACTCGCACTGCGCAGCGAACCGGCCTGCCATCGGCCGGTATCCGGTCTTGGCCCACGGTACGAGCCCTCGCCACACCCAGCCGCCGGCCTGTAACGCGTCGGTCGTGGCCGGAAGTTGGCGCCAGTCGGTGAACAGCAGACATACACCCGCTGGGCTAGTTACCCGCAGGCACTCGCTCAGCCAGAGCGCACACCAGTAGGCATAACCACGCTGGTCGCGGTTGTCCCCGGCGAAATCGGCGAGAGCATGTTGCGCGTCGCTGTCCGTGTACTTTGTGCGAGTACTCGCAGTTCGATCGCCGCGGGTGAACCCGCCGGACGAGTACGGCGGGTCGGTGACAACCGCGTCGACGCTGGCGTCCGGCAGTTCGCGGAGCACGGCCAACGCGTCGCCCAGGTACAGCGTCACCGAGTCGTCCTCGTAGTACGGCGTCACGCCCCCACCGCCTCGTCGCCGTAGCCGGCTGCGTGCAACAGCTCGACCGCGTCGGCGAGCCGCAGGGTGACCGGCCAGTCGTCCACCGTCGCCGGGCCGAACCCGTCCGGGCGGACCACGAGCAGCGGCACCCGGCCTGCGGCGTTGCGGGCCGCCTGGCGCAGCCAGCCGGGAAGGTCCAGGCCCCGGCGGGCTTTCACCTCGACCGCCAGCCCTGGGACACCGGTGATGTCTGCTCCGGGGGAGCCGGCACCGACCGGCTCGGCGAAGCGCCAGCCGTGGGTGCGCAGGTAGCCGGCGACGTGGCGTTGGGTGTCCGCGCCCCGGCGGCGACGGGTGGAACTGGCAGCCGTCATGCCGCAGCCTCCAGCGCTACCGGACGGCCGGTGACCGCGCTCAGGACGTGCGCAGCGAGCAGCGGCGGGACGGCGTTGCCGATCTGCTGGCCCTGCTGCCCCTTCGTGCCCTGCCACGGGTAGTCCGGCGGGAACGACTGCAACACCGCCGCCTCTGCGATGGTGATGTTGCGGCTGTCGTCGCCCGGCCCGCGGATAAGCCACTGGCCGGCAGCGCCCTTGCCAGTGAGTGTCGGCGCTGGCCGCCACGCAGGCACTGGGACGGTTGGCACCATCCCGCCGCGACCGTCCTTGCTGTTCGTGCGTCGATCGACGACCAGCGCGGAGAGCCTGCGGCGGTACTCGGCGTTGGCGAACGGCTCCCAGCCTCCACCGGTGCGGGTGCCACCGGCCGCCACGGTCGCGGACGGGACATCGAAGCCCCACCCGAGAGCGTCCTCCATACTCACCCACGGCGCGCGGGCGCTTCCGAACATGCCCGCCGGCTGGCCGAGTTCGCAGTGGGTCGGCTCGGGCGGTTCTACCAGGCGCTCACGATGCGCCAGCAGGACGGCGCGTCTGCGCGTCTGCGGCACCCCGTAGTCGGCGGCGTTGAGGACGCCGACCCACGCGTGGTAGCCGAGGCAGCGGAGCCGGTACGCGAAGTGCTGCCAGATCTCCAGCACCTGCGGGACCTGCTCGAACGCGCACCACATCGGTCGCAGCTCCTCGGCATACCTCAACGCCTGCCACACCAGCCGACCCTGCGAGCCGAGCAGACCTATGCGCTTGCCGGCGAGCGAGAAGTCTTGGCACGGCGGCGACGCCATGAGACCCCACAGTGGCGCCCGCTTGATCGGGAACGTGACGACGTCGGCCCGGACCGTCCGGAGGCCGGCCGCGGCGCGGGTCCGGCACGCGGCCTCATCGAGCTCGATCCCGACCGGTGAGAGTCCGAGGAGCGACGCCCCGTAGTCCCAGCCGCCCGCCCCGGCGAACAGGTCGATAACGGGCCCGTCGTCGGCCGCGCGCGCAGGGACAGAAGCGCCACTCTCGCTCATCCGTGCCTCCTCAACGGCACCACCGACGTGGGCAGCAGTACCTCGGCCTGCTCCCGCCACCGGTCTCGCTCGGTCCTCACCCGGGCCAGTTCGTCGGCGTCCGCGGTCCCGCGTAGCCACCAGCCGGCAAGCAGGCCGGCGGATGCGACGGCGAGGGCACCGGCGAACAGGAGGGCGCTCACGACGCATCACCGAACAGCGGCTCCATGCCGGCGGTCTCCTCGGCGAGCCGTGACCGGGCTGCGGTCTCGGCGTGGTGGTCGCGGTCGTAGTGCAGATGGCAGCCCTGGCACATTGCGCGCAAGTTCTCCGGGTCGCAGTTCTCCGGCGTGTGGTCGAGATGGGCGACTGTGAGGATGACCTTGCTGCCGCTGATCGGTGCGACGGCGCCGTGCCGGGCCTGGCACCGTCCGTCGTGCGGGGCGAGCGCGTGCGGAGTCCGTCCACATTCACCGCGGCACTCGCAGCGCCCACCGGCGCGGACAAAGCGAATCTCGTCGCTGATCTGCCGCCAGTTCCTCGGGTAGCGGCCGCGGTTCTCTGGACGGATCGGACTCACGACGCCCTCCCGACCCTCGGTAGTGACCAGCCGTTCGCCAGCGCGTCGGCGGACAGGGCGGTGAGGGCACCGGCGAACAGGAGCGCGGTCACGAGGCGGTCTGCCAGTTCATGCCGCACCGTCCTCATCCCAGGAGTGGCGCAGGAAGCCGATTTCGTAACCCCAGGCGGCCTCGTTGGTCAGCTCGTCGTGGTGGCGACGGCACACCAGCCGGATGTTCGCCGGGTCGGTGATGCTGCCGCCG
>DASSKK010000050.1:0-4826 GCA_035690495.1 Nocardioidaceae bacterium
CAACACCAGCTGCCTCTCGATCAACGCGGCAGCGCTCGATACGCCACCGTCTGATCGACAGCCAACCGGGCCGGTACCACCTACACCGACTCGCGGTACCAACTGCGTGGACTACCAGTACCAACCGGCGCTATGCGCCAGCTCGGCTTACGTCCAAGGCCGCTCTCGATCTGCGACGACTCGGGCCCTTCGACCCTACTTCCCACCGCGTGCCGTCGAGTACACATTAAGTCGAAGCCTTCAGGAGGAGCAATGAGGCCCAGGAGGGACAGGACCGCAGGTCTCTGCCGAACTGACCGCACGGATCGACGCCGCACTCGAGGAGCTGGACGCTGCGCGCGCCCGGTTGGACGCCCTGGTGGCGATTCCGGTCAGCCTGGAACTCTGCAGGAGCACGTACGCGGACCTGGATCACGCATTCGGCCGCGCCGTCTCCTGCCTCCAGAAGGCGGTCCGGGTCGGCATGCGACGTTCCTACATCGAATGCATGCGACGTTCCTACTTCGAATGGTGCGATTGGCGCCGGCAACTCTCACGCGCGACGACCCTGTAACGGCAGTACGAAGTTCGCCGCGCTCGATGAAAACCCGTATTAGCAGCTCAGGGCGGCGTTGAACTACGCGTGAGCCCGACCGTATACGTACAGGTGGCCGGCGGTGACCAAGACGAACGGGCGAACCCCAACCGATAATCGCGGGAGCGACTCCCGGGGACAAATGAGCCGCGGAATGACCGGGTCGGCATTACCGATTCCGTCTGAGGTCACGGTCGCGCCAAAGAACCGCGAGAACCCCTCCTGGTGGGAGGAGGCTGATGTGGTGTGCTCACGTGGGTGTCAGGTGCATATGCGCCCGCTCCGGCCCAGCGACCGCGCCAGCCTGATCGAGATGTTTCAGCGCGCCTCAGACCGTGCGATCCGCCAACGCTTCTTCACCTCCAGTCGTATCGCCGTGGTCAGCTACCTCGACTCGGTGCTGGGCGAGACTCAACTGAACCGTTCCTCAGTGGTGGCGCTCGTCAATGCTCGTATGGTGGGGCTGGCCGAGTATCAGCTGACCGGTTCCGACCGAGCCGAGATCGCCTGCTTCGTCGCCGAAGACCATCACCATTCCGGCGTGGGTGAACTCCTGATCAGCCACCTGGTCAGACTCGCGCGACACCACGGGATCCACACCTTCGATGCCGAGACGCTGCCCGAGAACACCGCCGCCCTGCGGGCGCTGCGTCACACAGGCCTACCAGAACTGGAGGAGCGGCATCCGGGCATGATCCACATTCGACTCGACCTGACCACGGTGAAGACGGCCGCGCTCGTCGAGACCCCAACTCCTCCTCACCAGGATGTGCACCCGCAAACTCACGTTGGGAAACCCATCGTTCCCCGATAGAGCCGCCAAGATCCAGAGCCGGGGGGCTTGCGTCCGGACGTGGGCCCGTCAGGCCGCCTTGGCGCGACCAGGCGCCGGCGACGCTGGGCGAGACGGCTTGGACAGCACCGACTGCTCGGTGGTCACCACCAGCACCGAGCACTGTGCGTGGTCTGCGCAGTAGCGGCTGACCGAGCGGCGTGTCACCGAGCGATACCAAGGGTCACGACGGTGACCAACCACTAGCAGGTCATCTGGTCGCCGTGCCAGGGCGGTCAGCGCCGGACCGGGGCGTCCAATCTCTGTCAGCCGGTGGACCTCGACCCCATCCGGTTCGCCACCGAAGCCCTCGTGCAGGCAATCGGCGATCATCCGCCAACTCTGGTCTTCGCGACCAGATCGGAGAGGCCGCCACTGCAGGGTGACGCCATCACCGAGCCGTCGAAGCACAGGAAGCCGCCCACGTAGAGCTGCCACCACATTTACCACGAAGAGCTCGGTCTGGCGACAGCGAGCCTGAGCGGTGGCCTCGCGTAGCGCGCGAATACTTTCCGGTGACCCGTCCACCCCTACGATCACGCGACCTCTGTCAATCTTGGTCATCATGTTCACCCTTCCTCGCTCTCCTTATGTTGCTCGCTCGATCAACGCCCGATCGGCTGTCCATCGCCGGCGCTCCCCTCGCCCTCACCCGGCGGTGATGGTCACCGGGTTTGCTTCTATTGGAATGCCCGTTCCGAGCTGAAAATGGCTTCGTCTCGGTGCCCTCGCAGCCGAGCACCCGCACCGGTTCTCCAATCGGGCGTCCATCAGGCGGCCCGGGCGTTGGTCGATGATGCAGCCGACGGCTCGGGGAGGCCGCTCACGTTGTCGTCGGGCCGGGTCGGGTTGGTGACCTGGACGGGTACGGGGTTGAAGTCGGACGAGGCATGTAGGAGTTCCTCGAAGTCCTGCTCGTAGGCGGCCGGTGCACCTTGCGGCCGGCTCTCGCCGTGCTGCATCTCCCCGATCGCCGGTCCTCCCATGCCGGTGTCGATCGCTCGGATGCTGCAGATTCGGCGCGCCCCCTTGTCGTCGGACTCCTCGAACAGGTCCCGCTGGCGCAGCGTGGTCAGCACCGAGAGCCGACCGCGCCAGTAGCACCACTGGAAGTAGGAGCGCTGCCGGGCGTTCGCGGTCGCGTCGCGGAGGAGCCCGTCGGCCTGACCGATCGCGGCGCGCAGATCCGCGTGTGCTGTCCGGCGTGCGTCCAGCGGGGCCGGTGCGGCGAGGACCTGGCCGAGGGAAGACCGGGCCTTGCGCGCCTCCTCCAGCGCAGCGTCGATCCGGTCAGCCAGGTCGACGGGCAGCTCGGGTGCCCGGGTCCTCCTCGTCCTCATCGCTCCTCCTTGGGTGGCTCACCCCCGTTCTAGCCGGGGATGACGGTGCGGCAGTAGGGTCGAAGGACCCCCGAGCTCAAGGTAGAAGTGGATATGCAGAAGCCCAGTCTGGACGCGATGGCCCGCCAAGTCGGCCGCAAGGCCGAGACCGCTGCCAGCGGACGTGCAGCGGAGACGGTGTACGGCGGCCACGAGAAGCGGCTGCGCCAGACCGTGGTGGCGATGCGCTCCGGTGTGGAGCTGGCCGAGCACGTCAACCCCGGTGATGCCACCGTCCTGGTGATCAACGGCCGGCTCCGGTTGTCTGCGGGGGAGGTGAGCTGGGAGGGACGCAAGGGTGATCTGCTGGTCGTCCCGGACGCCCCGCACGCGGTCGAGGCGCTGACCGACACGGCGTTCCTGCTCACCGTGGCCAAGAAGTGACCGAGGGGTGAGCTCGCAGGACTGACAAGCCGGGGGGCGCCGAATCGAGGAGAGCTGATGAGCAAGGACAGCTACGGCACCCGTGACGATCTGGTCGTGGGCGGCCAGACCTACGGCGTCCACCGGCTCGACCGGGTGGACGGCGCGGCGCGGCTGCCCTACAGCCTCAAGGTGCTGCTCGAGAGTCTGCTGCGCAATGAGGACGGCCGGATGGTCACGGCCGAGCAGATCGACGCAGTCGCGGGCTGGGATCCGACAGCTCCGCACGGTCGCGAGGTGGCCTTCTCGCCCGCCCGAGTGCTGATGCAGGACTTCACCGGCGTGCCCTGCGTGGTCGACCTGGTCGCGATGCGCGACGCGATCAAGGATCTGGGCGGCGACACCGGGAGGATCAACCCGCTGATTCCCACCGAGCTGGTGATCGACCACTCGGTGATCGCCGACGTGTTCGGCCGCCCGGACGCCTTCCGCATCAATGCCGAGCTGGAGTTCGAGCGCAACTCCGAGCGCTATCAGCTGCTGCGCTGGGCCCAGCAGGCGTTCAGTGGCTTCAGCGTCGTACCGCCGGACACCGGCATCTGTCACCAGGTCAACCTGGAATACCTGTCCCGCGTGGTGTTCACCCGGGAGGGTCCCGATGGGCTGATGGCCTACCCGGACACGCTGGTCGGCACCGACTCCCACACCCCGATGGTCAACGGCCTGGGTGTGCTGGGCTGGGGCGTCGGCGGGATCGAGGCGGAGGCAGCGATGCTGGGACAGCCGATGAGCATGCTGGTGCCGCAGGTGCTCGGCCTCAAGCTCACCGGCGAGCTGCGGCCCGGGACGACCGCCACCGATCTGGTGCTCACCGTCGCCGAGCTGCTGCGACGCACCGGCGTGGTCGGCAAGTTCGTGGACTTCTTCGGCCCGGGTGTGGCCAACGTCCCGCTGGCCAACCGGGCCACGATCGGCAACATGAGCCCGGAGTACGGCGCCACCTGCGCCATCTTCCCGATCGACCAGGTGACCCTGGACTACCTGCACCTGACCGGGCGCCCCGAGCAGCAGATCCGGCTGGTGGAGGCCTACGCCAGGGAGCAGGGCCTGTGGCACGACCCGGACCGCGAGCCGGACTACTCCCAGGTGCTCGAGCTGGACCTGGGCACCGTCGAGCCCTCGATCGCCGGACCGAAGCGTCCGCACGACCGGATCCCGCTGCGGATCGCCCCGCACGCCGTCTCCGCGCTGCTCTCCGGCCGGAGCCAGTCCGAGGCGGTGGGGGTCGGGCTCGACGAGGCCTCGGGTGAGTCCTTCCCGGCCAGTGACCCGGTGGCGATCGACCACGACCGCGCCGAGGACGCGCCGAGCCCACCGTGCGCCTGCGGAGGTGACCACGACTGGCCGAGCACCCCGACGCAGATCGAGCTCGACGGCGCCCCGGTCACCGTGGACAACGGCGACGTCGTGATCGCCGCGATCACCTCGTGCACGAACACCTCGAACCCGTCGGTGATGATCGGCGCCGGGCTGATCGCCAAGAAGGCCGTCGAGAAGGGGCTGCAGGTGAAGCCCTGGGTCAAGACGAGCCTCGCGCCGGGCTCGCGCGTGGTGACCGACTACCTGAACAACTCCGACCTGCAGAAGTCGCTCGACGCGCTCGGCTTCGAGGTGGTGG
>DASSKK010000051.1:0-17662 GCA_035690495.1 Nocardioidaceae bacterium
GAATGAGACGCTCACCGGCTTTCCCTTCTTTGCGGCCTGAGGTCTACCTTGCGCCCGCCGTTGCGTGGCCGGCGAGGGCTGCTGCTGAACAACGTGGCCACGATTCCTTGCCGACCGACGGCAACGCCGCCCGTCGTTGCCGTCGGTCGGCAACAACGGGGCCCTCACCTTGACCGGTCGTGGGGATACCGCGGCCGGGGGTTCGCCGACATCGTTGACGGCGTCCGGTCCGAAGCTGATGTGCTTCCGCGCCGGCGAGGGTGACGGGAGTGACCTGCGTGCATGTCTCGGGCGACCTGGTGAGTCGATGCCGCGGGCTCCGGCGGCGTCGCGGCATTCGGGTGGAGATCGGAGACGCCGTCAGTGTCGCGTTCCTGCCCGCCGATGGCGCGCGCGTCCGCGAGTGCCCGCGATTACAGACGGCCGATGAATTCTTGCTGGTGCCTTCGCTGAAGACACCGCTCGATCTGCGGACGGTGTCCGCGAGTTCGGCCCTGGAGCGCGCGTTAGTGGGTCGTTGCCTCGGTGACACGGTCGAGCTCGCCACTGCGGCAGAGCGCCGTGCCGTCCGGATCGTCGCCGTGAGGCGGTCAACGTGACCGCGCCAACAACAGCTGGGCTCGTGCCGTCGCACGAGATTTGCGACTAGGAGGTCGCCATGCGGCATTTCGCCTTTCGTCCGACGCTGACGATGAAGGGTCGAGCGTTCAAAGGGGCTCGCGGATGGTCCGGCAAGCCGTTGCACCCGCCCCTGACGGACGTGCCGGTGACGGCGTATCTGTTCGTCGCAGTGTTCGACGTGTTGTCGATCGCGTTGCATAGCGCGCATCCGAGCCTCGGTCGTCAGCTCTTTCTCGCGGCCGGCTGGACAGTGCTCGGCGGTGTGGCCGTGTCGGTGTTGACCGCTGTGACCGGCATCGTCGACTGGTACACCTCGAGCGAACCCGGCACTCAAGCGCGACGAACGATCAACGCGCACGCGATCACCATGATCGCGGTGACGGTGTTCGCGATCGTCAACGTGATCATGCGTTTCACGACGTACGCCGACAACGCGGGCACCCCGCTTGGCCTGGTGGTGCTCTCCGTCGCTACCGGCCTGTTGGTGAGCTTCGGTGCCAGCCTCGGCGGCACCCTCGTCTACGACTACGGGTTCAACGTCGAAACCGCGGGTGACCACCCGGCGTGGCACAAGAGCGAAGTCGATGTGCTCCCCGGGCACGCAGAGCCGAGCACGGCGACGGCTGCTGAGCCGGCTTCGGAGCTCGTCGCCGGCGACAAGTAGCGAGGCCGGTGTCCTGACATGGTCACCGCAGTGGTTCTTTCCGGTGGAGGCAGCCTGGGAGCGGTCCAGGCGGGCATGCTGCTTGCGCTTCGCGACGCCCACGTCACGCCGGATCTGTATGTCGGCAGCTCGGTCGGTGCGCTCAACGCCGCCTACATGGCTGGGCAGGCCGAGCGATGCGGCGCCGGTCAATTGGCACGGATCTGGGCAGCGTTGCGCCGCGAGGACGTCTTCCCCACCGATGTGGTCTGCGTCCTGCGCGCCATGATCGGCCGGGCCGACGGCTTGACCAACCCGCAGCCACTGCGCCAACTCGTGCAACGCCACCTCGGCTACGAACGACTCGAAGACGCCGCACGACCGGTCGTCGTCGTCGCGACCGACGTTCTTACCGGCACCGAAGTGGCCCTCAGCCAAGGCCCCGCGGTCGATGCCGTGATGGCCAGTGCCGCACTGCCCGCCGTGTTCCCGCCGGTCACCATCGGGTCGCGCCTGCTCATGGACGGCGGAGTCGTCAACAACACACCGATCTCCGTCGCGCAACAACTCGGCGCCGACACCATCTACGTCCTGCCCACCGGCTACGCCTGCGCGCTGGAAGAGCCGCCGCGCTCTGCGTTGGGGATGGGCATCCATGCGGTCACTCTTGCCATCCAGCAGCGGCTCATCGCCGACGTGGCCGCGCTACAAGCCGGCCTGGATCTGCGGGTCGCGCCGCCGCTCTGCCCGTTGACGGTGTCACCGATCGACTTCACCCACACGACGTCCCTCATTGAACGCGCCCGCATCGCGACCAAGGCATGGCTGGACCAGCCGCTGGCACCCGACCAGACACGAGACCTCGCCCTGCACGACCACCGCAGGCCACCGGAGTTGGCACAGTCGAAAGGATCACGATGACGACGAGGGCCGAGACAAGCCCCGGGGAGATCGGGGTTCTCCAGCAGGTCGCGCGGCTGCGGCTCGCATCCACTCCGGCCATCGACCTGGCAGCCGCGGAGCGGGCAGCGGCGGAGTTCCTCCGCGCGATGGGGATGGACCTCACCGATCCGAGCCTCGCTGCGACACCGGCGCGGATGGCGCGTGCCTACGCAGAGCTGTTCACGCCACCCGCGATGAGGTTGACCACGTTCCCGAACGATGCCGGCTACGACGAGCTCGTCCTCGCCTGCGACATCCCCTTCACCTCCGTTTGCGAACACCACCTGTTGGCGTTCAGCGGCACCGCAACCGTGGGCTACCTGCCCGGACCACGCCTGCTCGGTCTGTCCAAGCTCGCCCGCATCGTCGACCTCCACAGCCGTCGCCCGCAGATCCAAGAACGGATGACGACGCAGATCGCCCACTGGCTCGACGACAAGCTCAAGCCACGCGGCGTTGGTGTGGTGCTGCGCGCCGAGCACAGCTGTATGACGCTGCGCGGCGTACGGGCTCACGGCTCGACCACCGTGACCAGCGCCCTTCTCGGCACGCTCCGCACTGACGAACGCACCCGAAGCGAGTTCCTTGCGCTCTCCCAGAGGGGGATCCGATGACCCACCCCGACGATCAACACCGCCTGCCGCTCGCCGAGACGGCAGTGGCGGCTCACACCCGGGCCCGTGCCGCCTTGGTCAGCCCCGACGACAGAGTGATGGACGCCGTTGTCTGGCTCTCAGCGCACCTGACGGCGATGGAACATGTCGTCTATCCGTTCGTGAGCACCCACCTGCCACTGAAACGTAAGCAGCTCGACGAGCAGCGGCGACTCACCCGTCGAATGCATCGCACGCTGCGGTCCTTAGAACAGCAGTGGGCAGGCGATGGGCTGGCGCCTCCGGACGCCAACGATCACCTGCGGAGCCAATTGCTCGCCTTGCTTGACAAGCATGAACAAGGCGAGCGGGCCCTGCTTGGGTTTGTTTCCGACATCACCGATGACGCCGCGCTCAACCTCGCCGAGCGCTACGACCACGCGATCGGCCACGGCCCGACAAGGCCACACCCGCACGGCCCGCACCGGGGCCGGCTCGGCCGGCTCACTTACGCCTTCGACGCTGCCCGCGACCACATCCTCGATGTCCTCGACTCCCGGCACGTACCGCTTCCCCTCCCGCAGGCTCGAACGCAGGCCGGCGATCAGTCCACGTCAAGGAGACAACGGTGACCAGCGACAGCTTCGGCACTCGCCAGCGGTTCACCGTGGGTGAGTCCACCTACGACATCTTTCGGCTCGACCGCATCGACGGCGCGACCCGACTGCCCTACAGCCTGAAGGTGCTGTTGGAAAACCTTCTGCGCAACGAGGACGGCCTGCTGGTGACGGCCGACCAGGTCAACGCCGTATCCCAGTGGGATGCCGCCGCGGAGCATGGCCGCGAGATCCAGTTCAGCCCGGCCCGAGTCCTGCTGCAGGACTTCACCGGCGTGCCTTGTGTCGTCGACCTTGTGGCGATGCGTGACGCGATGGCCGCGCTCGGTGGGGATCCGCAGCACATCAACCCGCAGGTGCCGGCCGAACTGGTCATCGACCATTCGGTGATCGCCGATGTGTTCGCCCGGTCCGACGCATTCCGGGTCAACGCGAACCTGGAGTTCGAACGGAACAAGGAGCGCTATCAGCTGCTTCGGTGGGCCCAGCATGCGTTCGACAACTTCCAGGTGGTTCCCCCTGACACGGGGATCTGCCATCAGGTCAACCTCGAATATCTCGCCCGTGTCGTCTTCATCAAAGACGGCATGGCGTATCCCGACACCCTCGTCGGCACCGACTCGCACACCCCGATGGTCAACGGATTGGGCGTGCTCGGCTGGGGTGTCGGTGGTATCGAGGCCGAAGCGGCTATGCTCGGCCAGCCGATGAGCATGCTGGTCCCGCCCGTCGTCGGCGTGAAGCTGACGGGGGCTCTGCCGGAGGGTACGACCGCGACGGACCTGGTGCTGACCGTCGCCGAGATGCTGCGGCGTACGGGCGTCGTGGGGAAGTTCGTCGAGTTCTACGGCCCTGGAGTCGCTCAGGTGCCGCTGGCAAACCGCGCGACGCTGGGGAACATGAGCCCGGAGTACGGCGCCACCTGCGCGATCTTCCCCATCGACCAGGTCACCCTCGACTACCTGCGGCTGACCGGTCGCCCCGACGACCAGATCGAGCTGGTCGAGGTCTATGCCCGGGAGCAGGGACTCTGGCACGACCCCGAACACCAGCCGGACTACTCCCAGATCCTGGAGCTGGACCTGGCCAGCGTGGAGCCGTCGATCGCCGGACCCAAGCGGCCGCACGACCGGATCCCGTTGCGGATCGCCCCGCACGCCGTGGCCTCCCTGCTCTCCGGGCGCAGCCAGTCCGAGGCGGTGGGCACCGGGCTCGACGAGGCCTCGGGCGAGTCGTTCCCCGCCAGCGACCCGGTGGCGATCGACCACGACCGTGCCGAGGACGCCCCGCAGTCGCCGTGCGCCTGCGACGGTGACCACGACTGGCCGAGGAGCCCGGCGGAGATCGAGCTCGACGCCACCCCGGTGACCGTGGACAACGGCGACGTGGTGATCGCGGCGATCACCTCCTGCACGAACACCTCGAACCCGTCGGTGATGATCGGCGCCGCACTGCTGGCCAAGAAGGCCGTCGAGAAGGGCCTGGTCAGCAAGCCGTGGGTGAAGACCTCGCTTGCGCCGGGGTCCCGGGTGGTCACCGACTACCTGGAGCGCGCCGGCCTGACGCCGTACCTCGACAAGCTGGGCTTCAACCTGGTCGGGTACGGCTGCACCACCTGCATCGGAAACTCCGGGCCGCTGATCCCGGAGGTGTCGCAGGCGGTTCAGGAACATGACCTGACGGTCTGCTCGGTGCTCTCCGGCAACCGCAACTTCGAGGGTCGGATCCACCCCGAGACCCGGATGAATTTCCTGGCCTCGCCGCCGCTGGTGGTCGCCTATGCACTGGCCGGCAGCCTGCACGTGAACCTGCTGCGCGACCCGGTCGGCGAGGATCCACAGGGCAACCCCGTGCACCTGGAGGACCTCTGGCCGAGCACCGAGGAGATAAACGAGGTGATCGACTCGTGCCTGCAGGCGGAGATGTTCTCCCGGGGCTATGCCGACGTGTTCGCCGGTGACGAGCGCTGGCGCGGCCTGGCCGTCCCCGAGGGCGACACGTTCGAGTGGGTCGGGTCCTCGACCTACGTGCGGCAACCGCCGTACTTCGACGGCGTCGGTGCCGAGCCCGATCCACTCGGTGACGTCATCGGGGCGCGGGTCCTGCTCAAACTGGGCGACAGCGTCACCACCGACCACATCAGTCCCGCCGGGGCCATCAAACGGGACTCCCCGGCCGGCGTCTACCTCAGCGATCACGAGATCGGTCCGCAGGACTTCAACTCCTACGGTTCACGTCGGGGCAACCACGAGGTGATGATCCGCGGCACGTTCGCCAACATCCGGCTGCGCAACCAGTTGGCACCGGGCACCGAAGGCGGCTTCACCCGCGACCTGCTCGCGGACCCTTCGGCAGGCTCAGGACAAGACCCGGTGACCACGGTGTTCGATGCCTCGGAGAGGTACCTCGAGGCCGGCGTGCCGCTGATGGTGCTGGCCGGCAAGGAGTACGGCTCCGGATCCTCGCGCGACTGGGCGGCCAAGGGCACCGCGCTGCTGGGAGTCAAGGTGGTGATCGCGGTGTCCTACGAACGCATCCACCGGTCCAACCTGATCGGCATGGGCGTGCTCCCGCTGCAGTTCCCCGAGGGGGCGAGCGCCGACTCGCTGGGGCTGACCGGTGAGGAGAACTTCGACATCACCGGGATCACCGCTCTGCAGGACGACATCCCGCCCACCGTGCATGTGCGTGCCAAGTCGGAGTCGGGCTCGAGGGAGTTCGATGCCGTCGTGCGCATCGACACCCCGGGCGAGGCCGACTACTACCGCCACGGCGGGATCATGCCGTACGTGCTGCGGCAGATGCTCCACCAGGACAACTGACCGGTTCCGATGACTGACTCCAGATCCTTCGTGATCGTCGGTGCAGGGATGGCCGGGGCGCGAGCAGCAGAAGAGCTGCGTGCCCGGGGATTCGGCGGTCGAGTGACCCTCCTCGGTGAGGAGCGCGTCCGGCCCTACGACCGGGTCCCGCTGTCCAAGCACTACCTGCGGTTCGAACCCGGGTTCCACCCGCTGTTCATCCACGAGGAGGACTACTACGCCGCGCACGACATCGACCTCCGCCTCGACACCCGGGCTGCGTCGATCGACGTCGACAGGCGACAGCTCACGTTGGAATCGGGGCAGCGACTCGACTACGACGAGTTGCTGCTGGCCACCGGGTCTCGCCTGCGACACCTGCGCGTGCCCGGGTCCAACCTCGACGGGGTCCACTACCTGCGCCGGATGAGCGATGCCGACCGCCTCAGGTCCACCCTCACCGAGGTTGGGCGGATCGTGGTGATCGGCGCCGGCTTCATCGGGTCCGAAGTGGCCGCATCGGCACGTCAGCTGGGTGTCGAGGTGGCGATGGTCGGATCAGGGCAGTTGCCGATGGAGCGCGCGCTCGGCTCCGAGATCGCCGCCTTCTACCGCGACGTGCACTACGACCACGGGGTCAAGCTGCACCTCGGGGTCCCGGTCGAAGCACTCCGGGGCGGTTTCCGGGTGGAGGAGGTGCTGCTCGCCGACGGGACGACTCTGGCTGCCGACGCTGTCGTCGTCGGGATCGGCGCGCAGCCTCGCGTGGACCTTGCCCGCACCGCCGACATCGCCCTCGACAACGGGATCGTCACCGACGAACGGATGGCCACCAGAGCTCCGGGCATCCACGCCGCCGGTGACGTCGCTGCTGCCTGGCATCCGGCCCTGGGCCGTCGTCTTCGGCTGGAGCACTGGTTCTCGGCCCGCCACCAGGGTCCGGTCGCGGCGCGCAACATGCTGGGGATGCCAACCGTGTACGACCGGGTCCCGTTCCTCTTCACCGATCAGTACGACGTCTGGATGGAGTACACCGGTTACTCCTCCGAGGGGGCCGACCTCGTCCTCCGTGGTGATCCTGCAGCGGGGGAAGCTGCGGAGTTCGTCGCCTTCTGGGTGCGCGACAGCAAGCTCGTGGCGGGGATGAACGTCAATCTCAAGGGTCTTCCCGACGCCATCGCGGCCATTGTTGCGTCGGGTCGCCGGATCGACCCGGTGGCGCTGGCCGACCCGGACGTGGACCTCGCCGACCTGTGATGTGACTGTGCCCGATCGACATGTCACATGTCCTCGGGTCGAATGGCCCTTATCCGGAACGCGCCCGCGACGCAAGGTGGAGATGAAGCCGGCGATCCGGAGGAGGAGAAATGACAGTTCAGACCGCGAAGCGCGCACAGCCCGGCTACTGGGCGGAGTACCTACCCCTCTGGGACGAGCCGATCGTGGAGCGGTTCCAGGATGCGTCGTGCAGTCCCGCCTGCAAGGCGATCGCGACGTGTGCCGCGGCGGCCTGGGAGCGTGGCTGGACGGCCGACCAGTGGCGCGAGGACGTTCACCACCGACACCCGGAGGAACCCGAGATCCGCCTGATCGCCGAGGCCGAGCAGTGCATGCGCACCTCCGGCCTCTGGCTCTGGAACGATCAGATGGCCGCGGCGTGTAGCCCCACGGTTGCGCCAGGACATGGTGGCGCCTGAACTTGACCACAACGCTCATGGAGTCGGCGCTTCGGGCGATGGACGAGTTCGTGGTTCTTGACCACTTGACGGGTGCGTTTGGGAAGGTTCGATGTGCAGCAGGTACGCCCGCGGGGTGCTGATGGAGAAGGCTCGCGGCGCCCTGTTCAGGCAGGGTGGCGTCGACGGTGGTATCGGCGCCCGCGAAGAGTCGGCACACCGGGCACAGTGTCTTTGCCTTGCCAGCACGGGGAAGAAGGCGTCCTGACTCCCGGCACGGTGCCCCACCGGCCAGGGCGGAGGAGAGACCGACCGTCGGCTTGCGGTAGATCCCCGTCGGGGGCGAGCTTCGAGGACAGGTCGAGTTCGTCGGAACCCTGGCCAACCTCGCCCAGGCACAGGGTCAGTGCGATCGCGAAGCGAGGAGGGCGCTGCAACGGCGAGTTCCTCGGGGCTGGTCTTCCCGCCGAGCCGCTCGGTGTGCGGGACGCCCAGGTGACCCGGAGCGGGAGAATGCCTCGGTGTGTGGATCGATGGTGCCCTCGCCCTTGGGCAGGCTGCTTCGCCACGTGGTCCTTGCGGTCCCCTCGGCGATTGCCATGTTCTGTTGGTTCCCTTGTTGCGCCCTGTTGGCGACGCTATGCCACCGTGGCGACAGAAGAAAGGGAACTGGGCGCTCAGCCGAGCAGTTTGGCGGCGAGTACGGCGGCCTGGGTACGCCGCTCTAGCCCCAGCTTCGACAGCAGCGAGGACACATAGTTCTTCACGGTCTTCTCGGCCAGGAACAGCCGTTCGCCGATCTGCCGGTTCGTGAGCCCCTCGGCGATCAGGGCCAGCACCTTGCGCTCCTGCTCGGTTAAGTGCGCGAGCTCCGGCGGCTCCGGCGGTCCGTTGCGGACCCGGTCGATCAGCCGGGCGGTCAGCGAGGGGTCGATCAGTGACTCCCCGGCCGCGACCTTGCGAATGCCGTCGACCAGGTCGGTGCCGGAGATCTGTTTGAGCACATAGCCCGACGCGCCGGCCAGGATCGAGGCGAACAGGGCCTCGTCGTCGTCGTAGCTGGTCAGGATCAGGGCCCGGATCGTCGGGTCGGCGGACCGGACCTCCCGGCACACGTCCACACCCGATCCGTCGGGCAGCCGGCCGTCGAGGATCGCCACGTCGGGTCGGAGCGCGGGGATCTGCGCGATCGCCGCGCGGGCGGTGCCGGACTCGCCGACCACCTCGATGTCGCCGGCATCCTCGAGCAGGTCCACCAGGCCTCGGCGGACCACCTCATGGTCGTCCAGCAGGTAGACGCGGATCGTCATGGTCCTTGTCTACCCGATGAAAGGCGGAATGGGGACCTTCGACCCGTGACCACGCCACGTCTGCGCCGGATCATGGACATGACGGCCAAGGGGACGGCCCAGGGAAGGAGCATCAGATGAGTGGCATCCCGATCGAGTTGAGCCTCGAGGAGTGCCTGCAGCGGCTGGCATGCCACAGCGTGGGCCGACTCGCGCTCTCCACGCAGCATGGTCCACGGATCATCCCGGTCAACTACGCCCTGCACGGGGAGGCGATCGTGGTGCGCACCTCGCCGTACAGCGAGCTCGGCGCCTACGGCGACAACCGTCAGGTCGCCTTCGAGATCGACCACTTCGACGAGGACCGGCAACTGGGCTGGAGCGTGGTCGCACACGGCCTCGCGCACCGGATCGGGGACCCCGAGGAGGTACGCCGGATCAGGCTCGCCTGGGATCCGACCCCGTGGGCCGAAGGTGTGCGCAGCCTCTACCTGCGGGTAGACTGGCACACCCTCACCGGCCGCCGGCTCGCAGACCGCCACCCACTGGCCCACGCGCCGGACCAGCAGATGGCCTAGCCTTAGCCCGTGGCTGAGGGATCCGGCATCCTCTTCGGCGGGGACCGGGCCCTGGTCGACGCGTTGGTCGCGATCAGCTCCGACCTGAACTTGGACAGCGTGCTCGACCGGCTGGTCCGGGCCGCCTGTGAGCTGACCGACGCCCAGTACGGCGCCCTGGGCGTGCTCGGCGAGCCGAACCGGGTCACCCGCCTGATCACCCACGGCCTGACCGCCGACGAGCTGGTCGCACTCGGCCCCGAACCACCCAGCGGCCACGGCCTGGTCGGCGTGCTGATCGACGATCCCCGGCCGCTGCGGCTGGCCCGGCTGCGCGATCACCCGGCGTCGGTCGGCTTCCCGCCGCACCACCCCGAGATGACCACCTTCCTGGGGGTGCCGGTCCGTGTGCGCGGGACCGTCTTCGGCAACCTCTACCTCTGCGACAAGGCCGACGGTGCGAAGTTCAGCGAGGAGGACGAGGGCCTGGTGGAGGTGCTGGCCACCGCGGCCGCGCACGTGATCGAGAACGCCCACGCCTACGCCCAGAGCGAGCGCCACCGGCTCTGGCTGGAAGCCTCGGCTCTGGTTGCCGACCTGCTCCAGCCACCCGCGCAGGTCGAGGAGGCGTTGCGGCAGGTGACGGTCAGCGCCCGCCGGATCACCGGCGCTCGGGCTGCTGCACTCCTGCAGCAGCGGTCGGGTCAACTGGAGGTCGGCGTCTGCGACGGCGCCACCCATGACCGGCTCTGCGAGACCATCGCCGCGCTCGGTGACCGTGCGGTGCGCGCCGGTGAGGGCACCGACGTGGTCACCGAGATGCTCGGGGGCGAGCAGGTGCTGCTCGCCCCCCTGCGAGAGCAGCTCACCCGCGGCGGTCTGCTCGCGGTCGTCGGACCTGACCCGGCCGCACCAGACAGTGCCCAGCTGCTGGCGTCCTTCGCGGACCAGGCGGCCCTGGCCCTAGACCGTGCCCAAGCGCTTGCCGACCGCGAGGAGCTGCTGCTCACCGCTGATCGGGAACGGATCGCCCGGGACCTGCACGACCTGGTCATCCAGCGGCTGTTCGCCACTGGCCTGCAGCTGCAGGGGGCTCGGCGACGTGCGCAGCGCCCGGACGTGCTCGAGCGGCTGGAGGAGGCGATCGGGAGCCTCGACGTGACCATCCGGGACATCCGGTCCACGATCTTCGACCTGCAGCACTCCCACGAGGAGCGGTCCCTGCAGGCACAGGTACGCCGGGTGGCCCGAGAGTACGCCGGCGTGCTCAGCCACGACCCGGTGGTGCGCACCGATGGACCACTCGATTCGGTCACCCCGCCGCACGTGGGCGAACAGCTGGTCACCGTGCTGCGCGAGGCTCTGTCCAACGTCGCCCGGCACGCCCGGGCGCAACACACGTGGATCGACGTACACGCCGGGGAAGGCGAGCTGCGCCTGGTGGTCACCGACGACGGCGTCGGCCTGCCCGCCGAGCGCCGGGAGAGCGGAATGCGCAACGTGCGCCGACGTGCCGCCGATCTCGGCGGCACGGTGAGGATCAGCGCTCCTGACGAGGGCCCCGGGACCCGTCTGGAATGGCGAGTGCGGACCGCCCCCCCTGGATGAGAGGTCGGCCCGCACCCTTCATCGCCGGGTGAGCCGTGGCGGCAGCCGTCCAGCCGCTCGAACTTCTCAGCGGAGCACCGGGAAGCGACGGGCCAGCGCACTCTGCGACCAGCGCCGCTCGAAGCCCCAGGTCCGTCCGGAACCGAGCGCCGCCAGTGCCACCAGGGTCAGCGCGCCGAGCAGGTGCTCGTCGATGAACGGGTGGTTGGCCAGCGGGAACGACGAGACCCACATCATCAGGTAGAGCGCCGTGCCGGTGACCGCGGCGACCCGCATGCCCACCCCGAGGGTGAGCGAGACGCCGATCCCCAGCAGTCCGGCCATGAACAGCCAGTCGACCCACACCTGGCCGGCCATCGCCCCGAAGATGCCCTGGAACCAGTTGTCCGGGCTGACCGCGAACTTCAGGTATCCCTCGGTCGGGCTGCCGCCGTGGATCCAGGCCGCCGGCCCGAATCGGTCCAGGTGGGTGTGGGTCGGGTCCCATCCGGCGGACCAGCCCAGGGCCAGCAGCTTGTCGAAGAAGGCCCACAGGAAGGTGAGGCCGAAGGCCACCCGGACGGCGGCCAATGCCTCGCGTGCCCCGCGAGGGGTGCTCGAGGCGGTGGTGGTGTCCGTGGCAGCGGCTCGATCGGCCCGCTCCACCGGGTGCTTCTCCCCGACGTGGGTGGCGCTCCTGAGGACTGCGACGAGACCGCTCGTGCTCATCTCGCACTTCCTTTCCCCGGGAGCCCCGTCGGCTCCCGTCGTGCCTCCAGAGTGCCGCTCGCCGTCCGCCTCCAGCAGGGTCACAGGACCGCAACCTCCGGGTCCTTGGTCCCGGCGTGTCAGCGCACCTGTGTCGGGTACCGCAGCGGCGGCGCTACAGTCGGAGCACTCGTGTGACCCCGACAGCCCTGAGGCTCCGGTCCCAGGGGAAACTGAGGCAGAGATATGACCCAGGTGGAACCGAGCCCGCGGGACCGCACGGAGCCCGGGCCCAGGCCCGGCCGCCTCGCACCACTGTTGCCGGCCGGCCAGCCGGTGGAGTCGCTGCTGCGGGGGTTGCAGTTCTTCCAGCCCGGGCAGCCCAACGAGGACTACCGCGAGCTGCACCGCGTCGACGGGCGGGGCGCCGAGGAGTTCTACCGCGAGCGCTGGCGCCACGACAAGGAGGTCCGCTCCACGCACGGGGTGAACTGCACCGGCTCGTGCTCGTGGAAGATCTACGTCAAGGACGGGATCATCACCTGGGAGACCCAGCAGACCGACTATCCCTCGGTCGGCCCGGACAGCCCGGAGTACGAACCCCGCGGCTGCCCCCGCGGCGCGTCGTTCTCCTGGTACACCTACTCGCCGTCTCGGGTGCGCTACCCCTACGTGCGCGGCCCGCTGCTGGAGATCTGGCGCGAGGCCCGCGCCCGTTTGGGAGATCCCGTCGAGGCGTGGGCGGAGGTCACCGCCGATCCCGAGCGCACCGCCCGCTACAAGCAGGCACGCGGCATGGGCGGCTTCGTCCGCTCGACGTGGGACGAGGTCTCCGAGCTGATCGCCGCCGCGCACGTGCACACCGTCAAGCAGTACGGCCCGGACCGGGTCCTCGGCTTCTCCCCGATCCCGGCGATGTCACAGGTCTCGTACGCGGCCGGCACCCGCTTCCTGTCGATGATCGGCGGCACGATCTTGTCCTTCTACGACTGGTACGCCGACCTGCCGCCGTCGAGCCCACAGGTCTTCGGCGACCAGACCGACGTACCCGAGTCCGGGGACTGGTGGAACGCCGCCTACCTGATCGTCTGGGGCACCAACCTGCCGATCACCCGCACACCCGACGCGCACTTCATGACCGAGGCCCGCTACAAGGGGCAGAAGGTCGTGGTGGTCAGCCCGGACTACTCCGACCACACCAAGTTCGCCGACGACTGGCTGGCGTGCGCGCCGGGCACCGACGCCGCGCTGGCGATGTCGATGGGCCATGTGGTGCTCAGCGAGTTCTTCCGCGACCGGCAGGTACCCTACTTCACCGACTACGTGAAGACCTACACCGACCTGCCGTTCCTGGTCTCGCTGCAGGAGCGGGCCGACGGCACCCGCGTGCCCGGCAAGTTCCTGACCGCGGCGGACCTGGGGCTCGACTCCGAGAACCCCGCCCACCAGACGGTGCTGCTGGACGCGGCCACCGGCGAGCCGTTCCTGCCGAACGGCACCCTGGCCAGCCACTTCAACGCCGAACCGGGCAGGTGGAACCTCGACCTCGGTGGCGTCGACCCGGTGCTGAGCCTGCACGGCCGCCACGATGATGCCGTGAGCGTCGACCTGCCGCGCTTCGACACCGGCGAGACCGAGGGCGGCGGCTCGATCCGCCGCGGCGTGCCGGTGCTGCGGATGCAGACTCCCGACGGGGAGCGGCTGGTCACCACGGTCTTCGACCTGTTGATGGCGCAGTACGGCGTGCCGCGCGAGGGCTTGCCGGGCGAGTGGCCCAGCGGGTACGACGACGCGTCCTCGCCGTACACCCCCGCCTGGCAGGAGCAGATCACCTCGGTGCCCGCCAAGGCTGCGGCCCGCGTGGCGCGGGAGTTCGCCCGCAACGCCGAGCTGTCGAGGGGCCGCTCGATGATCACGATGGGCGCCGGCACCAACCACTGGTACCACTCCGACCAGATCTACCGGTCGTTCTTCACGCTGATCATGCTATGCGGCTGCCAGGGCGTGAACGGCGGCGGCTGGGCGCACTACGTCGGCCAGGAGAAGGTGCGCCCGCTCACCGGCTGGCAGCAGATGGCGTTCGCGTTCGACTGGCAGCGGCCGACCCGGCACATGACCGGCACGTCGTTCTTCTACCTGCACACCGACCAGTGGCGCTACGAGAGGTTCGGCGCCGACGAGCTGGCCAGCCCGCTGGGGACCGGCCGGTTCCAGGGCAAGGCGTTCGCCGACACGCTCGCACAGTGCTCCCGGATGGGCTGGCAGCCCAGCCATCCCGCCTTCGACCGCAACCCGCTCGACCTCGCCGACGAGGCGAGAGCGGCGGGCAAGCCGATCGAGGAGTACGTCGTCGAGGAGCTGAAAGCCGATCGGCTGCACTTCGCGGGCGAGGACCCCGACGACCCGGCCAACTTCCCACGCGTCATGACGGTGTGGCGCGCCAACCTGTTGGGTTCCTCGGGCAAGGGCATGGAGTACTTCATGCGGCACCTGCTCGGCGTCGAGGACGCCGTGCGCGCCGAGGAGACCCCGGAGGGCAACCGGCCCGAGGAGGTGCGCTGGCACGAAGAGGCACCGCGGGGAAAGCTCGACCTGGTCACCACAATCGACTTCCGGATGACCAGCACCTGCACCCACTCCGACATCGTGCTGCCGGCGGCGACCTGGTACGAGAAGCACGACCTGTCCACCACCGACATGCACCCGTTCGTGCACTCCTTCAACCCGGCGATCGCACCGCCGTGGGAGACCCGCACCGACTTCGACGCGTTCAAGGTCATCGGCGAGCGGTTCTCCGAGCTGGCCGCGATCCACCTCGGCACCCGCACCGACGTGGTCGCGGCGCCGCTCGCCCACGACAGCGCCGACGAGCTCGCCCAGCCCGGCGGGCTCGTGCGCGACTGGAAGCTCGGCGAGTGCGAGCCGGTTCCCGGCGTGACCATGCCCAAGCTGGTCGCGATCGAGCGCGACTACGCCGCCGTCGCCGCGAAGATGGCTGCGGTCGGCCCCCTCGTCGAGAGCCTCGGCACCGGCGTGAAGGGCATCAGCTGGGTGCCCACCGAGGCCGTCGACCTCCTCGGCCGCACCAACGGCCGCATCCGCGGCGGCGTCGCCGACGGTCGCCCGGCGCTGACCCGCGACGTACACATGGCCGAGGCGATCCTCGCGCTGTCGGGCACCACCAACGGCGACATCGCGGTCAAGGGCTGGAAGGCCCTCGAGGAGCAGACCGGCCAGCAGCTGGCCGACCTCGCCGAGGAACGGCTCGGCGAGCGGATCAGCTTCCACGACACTCAGGTGCAGCCGCGCGCGGTGATCACCTCCCCGGAGTGGTCCGGCAGCGAGACCGGCGGCCGGCGCTACTCCCCGTTCGTGGTCAACATCGAGCGCAAGAAACCCTTCCACACCCTCACCGGTCGGATGCAGTTCTTCCTCGACCACGACTGGATCGCCGAGTACGGCGAGGGCCTGCCTACGTACAGACCGCCGCTCAACTACCTAGCCCACTTCGGCGACCAGGGACTCGCCGACCCCGGCCGTCCCGAGATCACCGTGCGCTACCTGACCCCGCACTCGAAGTGGTCGATCCACTCCGAGTACCAGGACAACCTGCACATGCTGCGGCTCTTCCGCGGCGGGCCGGTGATCTGGATGAGCCCCCGCGACGCCGACAAGATCGGCGTGGCCGACAACGACTGGATCGAGGCCTACAACCGCAACGGCGTGGTCGCCTGCCGGGCGGTGGTGACCCACCGAATGCCCGAGGGCACGGTGTACATGTACCACGCCAAGGACCGGCACCTGATGACGCCGAAGTCGGAGGTGTCCGGATGGCACGGCGGCGGGGACAACTCGCTGACCCGCCTGGTGGTCAAGCCCACCCACATGATCGGCGGCTACGCCCAGCTGTCCTACGGCTTCAACTACTACGGCCCGACCGGCAACCAGCGCGACGAGGTAACCGTGATCCGGCGGCGGTCCCAGGAGGTGGAGTTCTGATGCGAGTCAAGGCGCAGGTCGCGATGGTGATGAACCTCGACAAGTGCATCGGCTGCCACACCTGCACGGTCACCTGCAAGCAAGTGTGGACCAACCGGCCGGGCACCGAGTACGTCTACTTCAACAACGTCGAGACCAAGCCCGGCATCGGCTATCCCAAGCGCTACGAGGACCAGGAGCAGTGGCACGGCGGCTGGGCGCTGGACAAGAAGGGCCGCCTGCAGCTCAAGGCGGGCGGCCGGCTGAAGAAGCTGCTGCAGATCTTCTACAACCCCGACCTGCCCTCGATCGACGACTACGGCGACCCGTGGACCTACGACTACCAGACGGTGATCGACGCGCCGCTGGGCACCCGCAACCCCAGCTCCCACTCGATCTCCGCGCTGACCGGAAAGGACATGAAGGTCGACTGGGGCAGCAACTTCGACGACGACCTCGCCGGGGCGCCCGAG
This sequence comes from Nocardioidaceae bacterium, assembly GCA_035690495.1. Classification (GTDB taxonomy): domain Bacteria; phylum Actinomycetota; class Actinomycetes; order Propionibacteriales; family Nocardioidaceae; genus DASSKK01. The sequence goes on from DASSKK010000051.1 coordinate 16,486, forward strand.
CTCGCGATGAGCGACCCGAACCTGAAGGGGCTCGAGGAGAAGGTGCGGATGGACTTCGAGGAAGTCTTCATGTTCTACCTTCCCCGGATCTGCGAGCACTGCCTCAACCCGTCCTGCGTCGCCTCCTGCCCGTCGGGAGCGATGTACAAGCGCGACGAGGACGGCATCGTCCTGGTCGACCAGGACCGCTGCCGCGGCTGGCGGTTCTGCGTGTCCGGATGCCCCTACAAGAAGGTCTACTTCAACCACCGCACCGGCAAGGCAGAGAAGTGCACGCTGTGCTTCCCCCGCATCGAGGCCGGCCAGCCGACGGTGTGCTCGGAGACCTGCGTGGGCCGGCTGCGCTACCTCGGCCTTTTCCTGTACGACGCGGACAAGGTGCTCGACGCCGCCGCGACACCCGACGAGCAGGACCTCTACGAGGCCCAGCTCGACGTCTTCTGCGACCCGCACGACCCCGAGGTGATCGCCGAGGCCGAGAAGTCGGGTATCCCACACGACTGGCTCGAGGCCGCCCAGCGCTCGCCGGTCTACGAGCTCGCGGTGCGGCACCGGGTCGCCCTGCCGCTGCACCCGGAGTACCGCACCCTCCCGATGGTCTGGTATGTCCCGCCGCTGTCCCCGGTGTCCGACATCGTCGACGCCGCGGGCTACGACGCCGACGACCCCGACCAGGTCTTCGCCACCATCGACGCCCTGCGGATCCCCGTGGAGTACCTCGCCAACCTGTTCACCGCCGGTGACTCCGACGTGGTCCGGACCGTGCTGCGCAAGCTGGCCGCCGTACGCGCCATCATGCGGGCCGGCCAGCTCGGCCTGGACCTGCCCGAGGACCTGCCCGCCTCGGTCGGCGCCACCGCCGACGACATCGACGACCTCTACCGGCTGCTGGCGATCGCCAAGTACGAGGAACGCTACGTCATCCCGATGGCGCACTCCGAGGACGCCGGCCGACTGATGAGCCAGCACGAGCAGATGTTCTGCAGCCTCGACACCGAGGGCGGACCGGGCATGGGTGGAGCCGGACCAGCCGGCGAAAGCGCCGGCGCCGAAGCCCAGACGTTCCGCGGCGACGACGGCCGTGAGCACTTCAACTTGCTCGGCTGGGACGGGGTCAGCACCTCGCCGCACCTGTTCCCCGAGCCGGGAGGCGGGTCGTGACTGCGATCAGCCCCTA
>DASSKK010000052.1:0-4614 GCA_035690495.1 Nocardioidaceae bacterium
AGCGCCGTGTCGCGGGGTGTGACGCCGCCCTCGGGCCACCAGTCGCGGAGGTCTGCGCCGCACCAGCAGCGCCAGCCGTTGCCGACCCCGCCGCTCACGTAGCCGCCATGCTTGCGCTCGACCCCAGCCAGCCGCTCCACCCGCGCGTCACTCATGGCTGGCCTCGGGGGTGGTGGTGGGCGAACTGCTGAGACGACCGCCGGGCATGTAATCGGCCCACTCGGGGTCGCCGTCCTGGCGTCGGAAGTAGGCACGCTCAACGTCCTGCCAGCGGTCATTCTCGGCTTCGTGACACTCGTAGTAGCCACATGTCACGCCACAGTGCTGGGTCATTGCGGCCCCTCCGACGCCACCGCCACACACGGCGGTGTTGCCGTACATCCGGTGCAGGTCGCGGTGCGCCCCGATGGCCGCCTGGACCAGTCGGACCAGTGCGTCAGTCTCGTCGTGCTCAGCCATTGGTCGCCTCCTCGGCGGTTGTGGTGGTCTCGTCCCGGCACACGGCGCGGGTGGGGTCGGGGGTCGGGTCGGTTGCTGTGCGCCACCAGTGCGACCCCTCGCCGTCGCCATGCGCCCCCTCGTGCCCAGCCTTGAGAACGCAGTAGGGGATGGGGATGTGCTTCGGCCCCTGCCATGCGGGCTGGTTACCGCAGATGCCGACGCTCTCAGCGTGCTTGTGCTCCTCGCGCCACTCGCTCGCCGCGTGCTTGACCTCGCTGTTGTAGCGCGAACTGGCGTTGAACTCGGCGCCGCACGCGCACTTCTCGCTGATGGTGCTCACTTGGTTGCCTCCTGGCTGGTCTCGTTGCTGGTCTCGGTCGCGCAGTCGTTGCACTTGCCCTTGCTGCGATCCACGCCATGACCGCACAGCACCAGCGAGGCCAACTGCGCGCGCGCTTGGTTCAGGTGCTGGCGGGCGATGGGTGACGGGCAGCGCGGGTTGGCGGGCTCGGCGGGTGCTTGCTCGCCGGCGAGCTTGTCGGCCGCACAGCCCCGGCAGGCGTCTTTCCACTGGCCGGGATGCCGGGGGCAGTCCTCGCCGCGCTTCGGTGGGTAGTTCGGCCCGGCCTTCGGTGCGTCGGGCACGAATGGCCGGTTGATCGCGCCGGGCGTCTTGGCTTCGGCGTCGGATGCGTGCCGGGTGACCTGCTCGACGACGCTAGGCAGGTTGCGGCCGACGAGCTTGGCAATGACGGCGTGGATGCCGGTCTCGTCCCAGCGGTTCGCGCCGTAGGTCTCCTCGCGGAGGCGCTTGACGAGGTAGGTCAAGGCTCGGGCGTCCTGGTCGGTCGTGGGCATCAGCGGTTCGCCTCGAATCGGTCGGCCGCCTCGTCGAGCGCATCGGCCTTGGCGACCGCGGAGTCGGTCGCGCGAAGTGTCCGCCGGAGTGCTGCGCCGAATCGCAGCGACCCGACCACTTGCCGACGCATGTCCCGCCGTCCTCGCTCGAAGCCGTGCAGCCACGTGACCGCCGTCCAGAGCGCAGCAAGGAGAAGCGCGCATACCCAGTCCGCTGCGCTCATCACCGACCACCGCCGATCTCAGCCGCGTAGCGGCCATCCATCGCCGGTAGGTCACCGTGAGATGGATGGAATGAGTAACCACTGACACCACAGAACTGCGTAACCAAAAGACTCTGGTCTGGTCTGGTCTGGTCTGGGAAGCGTTCCGTCTGGCGGCGGAACGGCGTTCTGAACGGCGTTCTACTCACGTTCCATCCCCCTGTTCCTTCTCCGTCTGGCGCGCCTTCCACTCGGCCTTCCGCTTCGCGGCCTTCTCGCGTTCCTCGTCCCACCAGGCGCGGGGCTTGTTCCATTGGAGGAAGTCGTGGAGGCGGTAGCGGCGCCCGTCGTCGGGTGGGCAATGCTTGGACTCGCAGAGGTCGCCGGGCGCGTGCAGCAGCCACTCGTCCACTAGTTCGCGCTCAGTCTTGGTTGACCATGCGCGGCGGGCTCGGAGTTGGGCTCGGGTCAGGTAGCCATCGAGCCGGAACCGCGCCGCGTAGAACAGGGCGGCGCCGTGCAGGCGGTAGGCGGCGTCCGAGAGGGCTTCAATCTTCGGGTGGTCAGGGTAGTTGTCGTCCAGGTTGAGGTAGGGCATCAGGCGCCCACCTCCCCAGGCAGCGACCGCGCGGCGTCAGGCGATAGCGACGTGTCGCCGGGGCTGTAGTCGCGGCAGGCGGGCCACCATGCGCGCACGTCGCTGGCGGCGCCGTGGCTCACCCGCGTGTAGATCCGGGACGGCGGGGCATCAGCGCCAGCAGTCGGGTCGGGGAGCCAGCACTTCGGATAGGCGGTGTCGTGCCACTTCTCGACCCGCCGAAAGACGCACGACCCACAGCGATATGGCAGGTTGCGTCCGTCGTCGGCGCGGGCGTAGATGTCCGCGAGAAGGTGGATCGGGCCACCTGTCAGCGGGTGAATCCCGGAGCGGATCTGCGCGGCCTGCCGCAATGTGCGGCGGCGATCTGCGGAGAGGCCCGGGTCCACACTCGGCGGTGGCAGTGGCGGCTCGAAGCCGTCAAAGAGTGGGGTGTCCTGCACATCGGGGACGGGGCGTGGCATGCTATCCACGTCGATCACTCCCTAGTAGTGGTCGGCCAGGCCCCGGCAGTTCGCGCTGCGCGGGGCCGCTTGATGTCTCCAAGTGTACCCGATTCCCCTTATTTAGAGCGGGATCTGGCGCATGTCTGGGGCACTCGCACAACTCCCAGCGGCAGTGGTCGTGGTGCTGGTCGGGGCGGGCTCCGGGTGCGGCTGAGCACCAGCCGGAGAGGGTCACGACGCCTCCCTCTGCACCCAGTCGTCGTGGTGTTTGAACGACACGCACGCCACGAACAGGCGATGGTCGTCGGTGTCTTGCTCGGCGTGCCATGATCGCTGTCCCTCGGGGTTGAACCTCGCTTCCTTGGGCTTCAGTGCGAGGGACGCGCAGACGCGTTCGAAGTCAGTGCGGTAGCGGCACCAGAGGCGGATGTCGGGGCGGCGTTCGGTGGGCTTGCTGCCGTCGATGTGCAGGTGCAGCGGGTCGATGCCGAGGCGGTCGAGCAGGTCGACGATTTCCTTGATGGCATTGACGGGCACGAGGGCTAGTTGCTCGCTCACTCGCCCACCGCCTTGAGCCACGGCCCTTGCACAACCTGCCTGGCCAGCTCGGCCTGCGCGGTGGGCCCGTCGTCGTTGTGCGCGGGCCGCTCGGGGCAGGGTGTGAAGCGTTCGGCGATGAGGGCGTCGAGGATGTCTTGGCGGGTCACCAGGCCACCTCCCGAGTCAGCCACTCCTCGACGGTGGCGACAGGCAGCCGCAGGGCGCAGGCGATGTGGACTTCGAGCGCGGCCCCTCGGGACTCGTGCCAGCCCGGCAGAAGGGCCACACCCTCGGCGTCGAGCACCATGCGGAGCGCATGACGCATGTACCAGTCCCACGCCTGGGGCACGCCCGGGGTTGGGTTGCGCTCCTCGCTGTCGGCGGGGTTGAGGATGTCGTAGCCGACGTTGCGAAGGAGGCTGTCCGCCTCGCGGAAGGCCGGATAGTTGAACTCGGGGAGCCCGGTCATCGGGCCGGAGATGTAGAGCTTCATGCTGGCCTCTTGTTCTTGTATGGGTCGCGGAACGTGCCGGCGATCTTCTGCACCCACGCCTCGTCGCGGTTGGCTTGGAAGCAGGCCCACCAGATCGGGCAGCTCGCACAGATGGCCCGCGCCTCCCGCAGCGCGAACCAGTACCGCGGCCCGCTGCTGTAGTCGATGAGGTCGTCGAACGGCTGCGAGCGCCCCACGCATGCCCCCTGCACCCGGTCGTCGCCGCTGGTGAGGGTGGGCTGGGCTGGGGCGTAGGTGCGCCGGATCATGCGGCACGCTCGCTCTCGATGTGCTCGGCGAGCTGGTTGCCGACCCATTCCGTGTAGGCGGGCGGCAGGCACTCGAACAGCCCGTTCCACGTCATGTCGTGCTCGACGCCTAGCAGCGCCTTGACGACCGGCTTCTCGCGCGGCACGTACTCGCCCTTGCGGACGTACTTGGCTTCGTACTTGTCGCGTCGGGCGCCGCCGTAGGCTCCTGCGAACCACTCGATGCCGCTGTGGTCGCAGGGCCGGGGGGCGGTCATGCCCCAGTTGGTCTCGAACAGACGCTCGCGCTTGAGGTGGATGCGAACGCCGTCCGTGTCAATGGTGGACAGGTTGAACATGCAGCCGCAGAGCGCAACCGGGTTGAGCATGTCCCAGCCGGCGTCGGTGACGTTCTCCAGCACGTAGGGCCGTCCGGTGGAGAGCAGCGCCTCGCGGATCGGCGGGATGCTGCGGCTCCACTTGCTGTTGCCGGTGGCGCGGCCCTTCGCGTTGCCGCGGGTGTACCACTGGCAGGGCGGGCTGGCGTGGATCGCGTCGTACTCGTGGCCGTGCTCGCGGATGTAGGTCGCGGCGTCGGCGATGATGAGCTCGCCGGGGTAGTAGCGGGCGTGGCGTCTGTCGATGTCGACTCCGGTCACGTCCCAGCCGGCACGGACGTAGCCGGCGTGGGCGCCACCCTGGCAGCCGTGGGTCTCGAGCAGCCTGAGCGTCATTCCTCCCCCTCGTCCGTGACCCGCGCGAACCTCGTCCGCCGCCTGTCGGTGAC
>DASSKK010000053.1:0-27670 GCA_035690495.1 Nocardioidaceae bacterium
TCATCTGGTTGAACACCCGGAACTCGCCGGGCTCGGCGGAGTTCTCGCAGGCCAGCCGGATGCACTCGACGGTGTCGACGATGTTGATCAGGCCGCGCGTCTGTGAACCGTCCCCGTACACGGTCAGGGGATGGCCGAGCACCGCCTGGATGACCATTCGGTTGAGCACCGTGCCGAACACGCCGTCGTAGTCGAACCGGGTGGCCAGTCGCGGGTCGAGCTTGGTCTGCTCGGTGTCGGCGCCGTACACGACCCCCTGGTTGAGGTCGGTGGCGCGCAGGCCCCAGATGCGACAACCGAACTCGATGTTGTGGCTGTCGTGCACCTTCGAGAGGTGGTAGAACGAGCCGGGCCGCTTGGGGTAGAGCATCCGGTCGCTGCGGCCCTCATGCTCGACGGTCAGCCAGCCCTCCTCGATCGCGATGTTCGGAGTGCCGTACTCGCCCATCGTGCCGAGCTTGACCAAGTGGATGTCGCGGTCCACCTCGGCGATCGCGAACAGCAGGTTGAGCGTGCCGAGCACGTTGTTGGCCTGGGTATAGGAGGCGTGCTTGCGGTCGATCATGGAGTACGGCGCCGAGCGCTGCTCCGCGAAGTGCACGACCGCGTCCGGCCGGAACTCCGTCAGCAGGCTGCGCGAGAAGTCGGGATCGGTCAGGTCTCCGTAGAACGTCTCGATCCGCCTGCCGGACAGCTCCTCCCAGGCACGCGTGCGCACCGTCAGTGTCTCGATCGGGACAAGACTCGTCACGCCCATCTCGTGGTCGTAGCTGCGACGGGCGAAGTTGTCGGCCACCGCGACCTGGTGGCCACGGTCTGACAGATGCAGTGAAGTGGGCCAGCCGAGGTAGCCGTCACCGCCGAGCACGAGCACACGCATGTATGCGCACTACCCGATCCGGGCGCCGCCATGCTCACCCCGATTCGTCCGCGACATTGCGGGCGGTTGCCACGGAGCAACCGCGGACGAATCGGGGTGCGGGCGAGCGATACGGTCGGGGGATGACCGACAGTGAGCATGTACGGCTCGAGCTCGACGACGGCGTGGCGACGCTGCGCATCGACCGGCCGAAGATGAACGCGCTGAACGCCGAGGTTCAGGAGGCCATCCGGGCTGCGGCAGCGGAGGCCACCGCACGGGACGACGTACGCGCCGTGATCGTGTACGGCGGCGAGAAGGTCTTCGCCGCGGGCGCGGACATCAAGGAGATGGCCGAGATGTCCTACACCGACATGGTGGGCCGCTCCGGCAGCCTCCAGTCGGCGTTCACCGCCGTCGCCGACATTCCCAAGCCGGTGGTCGCCGCCGTGAACGGGTATGCCCTCGGGGGCGGCTGCGAGCTCGCGATGTGCGCGGACATCCGGATCGCCGGCGAGGGCGCCACGTTCGGCCAGCCGGAGATCCTGCTCGGCATCATCCCCGGTGCGGGCGGTACCCAGCGGCTGTCCCGTCTCGTCGGCCCGGCGAAGGCCAAGGACATCGTGTTCACCGGCCGGTTCGTGCCGGCCGCGGAGGCGCACGCGATCGGGCTCGCGGACAAGTTGGTGCCCGACGATCAGGTGTACGCCGAGGCGGTCGCCTGGGCGAGGAGGTTCAGCCACGCCGCGTCGTACGCCGTGCGCGCGGCCAAGGAGGCGATCGACCACGGCCTCGACGTCGACCTGGCCACCGGGCTGGAGATCGAGCGGGCGCAGTTCGCGGCGCTGTTCGCCACCGAGGACCGGACGACCGGGATGCGCTCGTTCATCGAGGCCGGCCCGGGCAAGGCAGCCTTCAGAGGTCGTTGAGTCGAGGGTCGCTGACCCCGGCGTACTAGGGTGCGACTACCCGGCAGCGGAGAGGAGGCGACGTGAGCGACCCCGATCGGGCCACGGACGAGAAGAACGACAACGGCAAGAGCGGCAACGACGGGGCGGGCGACGCCACTCCGACACGCCGGCGCCGGCGTCGGCCGACCGGCGCGTCGGTGAAGGCCGGAGCAAACAAGGTGCGCTCGCGGATCGCCTCGGTGATCTGGCTGGTGGCGGTGATCTGCGCCCTGTTCCTCGCGGTCGGCGCGCTGCTGATCGCGCTGAAGGCCAACCAGGACAACTCGGTGGTGAAGTTCGTCCTGCACGTCGCCGACATCTTGGACGGCCCGTTCAGCAGGAAGAACGGGATCTTCACGTTCCACGGCCAGGACCAGGCGGTGAAGAACGCGTTGGTGAACTGGGGGATCGCCGCGGTGGTCTACCTGGTGGTGGGCAAGATCCTGGACCGCGTGATCCGACCCTGACGCCGATCGCGGAGGTGCTGGCGGGGAGCGCTCCTGTGACGGAACCCACCGCGGGGCCCGGTTTCACCGACACCTACGCACGGGTAACCTCAGCACGGTCGGTGGTTGAGGTGCGAGCCCGACCCGGTGGTTGAGGTGCGAGCCGCTAGGCGAGCCTCGAAACCTCCGGACCGCAGCCCGACCCGGTGGTTGAGGTGCGAGCCGCTAGGCGAGCCTCGAAACCTCCGGACCACAACGCAGCCCGACCCCGGCCAGCCGATTCACCGCAGCAAAGGACAGGAGCCCCACCCCGATGAACATCGTCGTGTGTGTCAAGCACGTGCCGGACGCCACCGCGGACCGGCACTTCGAGGACGACCACACCGTCGACCGGGTGGGTGTCGACGGGCTGCTCTCGGAGCTGGACGAGTACGCCGTGGAGCAGGCTCTGCAGGTCAAGGAGGCCAGCGACAACCCGGACTCGGTCGAGGTCAGTGTGCTGACGATGGGTCCGGAGGGTGCCTCGGACGCGATCCGCAAGGCGCTGCAGATGGGTGCCGACAAGGGCTTCCACGTCCTCGACGACGCGATCGCGGGGTCGGACGCGCCGGCGAGCTCGCTGGTGCTGGCTGAGGCGATCAAGAAGATCCCGCATGATCTGGTGGTGTGCGGGATGGCCTCCACGGACGGTGGGATGAGTGTGCTGCCGGCGATGCTGGCCGAGCGTCTCGACGTACCCCAGGTGACGTTCGCCTCGCAGATCGACGTGCAGGGCGACACGGTGACGATCAAGCGCGACGGAGACACCGCGACGCAGACCGTGCAGGGCACGCTGCCGTTGGTGCTGTCGGTGACCGACCAGTCCGGGGAGGCGCGCTACCCGTCGTTCAAGGGGATCATGGCCGCGAAGAAGAAGCCGGTCGAGACCTGGTCGCTGGCCGACCTCGGCGTCGAGGCCGAGAAGGTGGGCCTGTCCGCGGCGTGGACCGCGGTGGAGGGCACCGAGCCGCGGCCGCCGCGCAGCAAGGGCGAGGTCGTCGCCGACGAGGACGGCTCGGGAGCAACCGCGCTGGTCGAGTTCCTCGCGTCGAAGAAGTTCATCTGAGGAAGGCGGAACGTTGAGCGAGATCCTGGTCCTGGTCGAGGACGTCGACGGTACGGTCGGCAAGCCCACCTTCGAGCTGCTCACGATCGCGCGCCGTCTCGGTGAGCCGGCCGCGGTGTTCGTCGGTGAGCCGTCGCAGGAGGCGACCGAGGCGTTGAAGGAGTACGGCGCGGAGAAGGTCTACGTGGTCGACGACAAGGACGTGGCCGACTACCTGGTGGCTCCGGTCGCCGAGGTGCTCGCCCAGCTGGTGGAGAAGTCCCAGCCGGCGGCAGTGCTGCTTCCGTCCTCGCCGGACGGCCGGGAGGTCGCGGGCCGGCTGGCGATCAAGACCGGCTCGGGTGTGCTCACCGACGCGGTCGACGTACAGGCCGGTAGTGGTGAGGGAGCCGGCCCGACAGTGGTTCAGAGCGTGTTCGCCGGCAACTACACCGTGCAGTCCAAGGTGACCACCGGCACCCCGATCATCACCGTCAAGCCGAACTCGGCCACCCCCGAGAAGGCCGACGGCGCCGGCTCGCGCGAGGACTTCTCCGCGACGATCTCCGAGTCCGCCAAGGCCGCGAAGATCACCGCCTCCGAGCCGCGCAAGGCCTCCGGGCGCCCGGACCTGACCGAGGCGGCGATCGTGGTCTCCGGCGGGCGCGGCACCGGCGGCAACTTCGCGGAGATCGAGGGCTTCGCCGACGCCCTCGGCGCCGCGGTCGGCGCCTCCCGCGCCGCGGTCGACTCCGGCTGGGTGCCGCACGCCTACCAGGTCGGGCAGACCGGCAAGACCGTCTCCCCGCAGCTGTACGTCGCGGCCGGCATCTCCGGCGCGATCCAGCATCGGGCCGGCATGCAGACCTCCAAGACGATCGTCGCGGTCAACAAGGACGAGGAGGCGCCGATCTTCGAGCTGGTCGACTTCGGCGTCGTGGGCGACCTGCACGCCGTACTCCCCGCCGCCACCGAGCAGGTCACCGCCCGCAAGGCCTGACCCCCGATTCGTCCGCGGTTGCGAGGCCGGTCTTCGCGGCGCGAGCACGGACGAATCGAGCCGGGCGGTCATGGGCCGAGCAGGGCGAGCGGTACGACGGCGATGCCGTCCTGCTGTCGGCGGTAGGCGTACTTTCCGGTTGTCACCACGACCGCGTCGAGCAGGTCGTCGCCGAGGCGCGTCTTCAGCCAGCGCAGGTGCTTCACGTCGTCGTCATCGGGCGCGACGGTGAGCTTGACCTCCACGGCGACGACCCGACGGTCGTCGCGCTCGACGATGAAGTCGACCTCGTGGGTGCCCTTGTCAGTGCGCAGATGCGAGACGGTCGCTCCAGCAGCTTGAGCCGTGACTCGCAATGTCAAGGCAGTCAGCGACTCGAACAGCGCGCCGAGCAGCGTCCCCTCTCGGGGAAGGGCTGGCTTGGTGGGAGACGCCCTGAGAAGCGACTCCGTCGTTGCGCGCAGCAGTCGAGCGGCCAACGCCGGGTCGACGAGATGGTGCTTCGGGGCGCGCTGGAGTACCGCGAACGGACTGCGCGACGGCGCCCAGCCCGGAACCGGGTCCAGCAGCCAGAGTTGCGTGAGTACGTCCCGGTAGGCCAAGACCGTCGACTTGGCGGGCTTGTCGCCCGCGCCCGCCGTCGCGGCGTCGAGGATCGTGGTGTAGCTCGCTGTCGTCGAGGTGGCCGCGGCGTAGGCCCTCAACCAGTCGCGCAGTGCGGTGGGGCGACGCACCAAGTGACCCTGCTCGGGAAAGTCTCGCTGGACGATTCGTTCGAGATAGCCCTCGAGTTGTGCTTGACGTAGCCGAGCAGGTAGTGCACGGATCCCGGGGAAGCCGGATGCGACGATCTGCTCGGCGTAGTCGGAAAGCGTGATTGCGGTGTCTCCGTCGATGGTGGGCCGGTCACCTGTGAGCAGATCGGCGAGACTCACTGTCGCTGAGGTCACCCCTCGCTCCGGGAGGATCATCGGACGCATCCGCAGCATCACGATGCGTCCCGCGCCGGAATGGATCTTCACCTGAGGGCTGGGAGAGGCGCTACCGGTCAGAAGAAAGCGTCCCGGAATCTGTTCCCGGTCGACGCTTCTGCGCACCCGGTCCCAGACCTCGGGAAGGCGCTGCCATTCGTCGACCACGACCGGTGCGGGAGCGCGTTCGAGTCGTGTTGGATTGGCCAGCAGCAACGATCGCTCGTCGGGATCGTCGAGCGCGAACAAGGTAGTCGCCCGACGCGTGGCCGTCTCGGTCTTGCCGACGCCCTTCGCTCCATCCAGTGAGACTGCGCCGAGGCCGCTCATCAGCTCATCGAGCTCGACTTCGACAGTGCGCGGCAGATACTCCACGCCCCAACACTACCAAATCCGCGGGTTCTACGAGTCGTTTTCCGCAACGGCTACACTACATTTCGCGCGCTCGCTGGGCTACGAATTCCGCGCTCCCAACCGGTCGTTTTCCGCGGAGGCCAGTGGTGAGTCCGGCATGTGGGAGCGGGGGATTCCCGTTTGCTACTAGTGGGTAATATGGTGGCTCTATCCGTCGAAGGAGCTGAGATGACTGCAGTCCAGGACCCCAGCCAGGTCTCCGAGCGCGAGGCCCGAGAGGTCGCCGAGGCCGCCCGGGACACCGAGTGGACCCGGCCGAGCTTCGCCAAGGAGCTCTACCTCGGCAAATTCGACCTCGACCTGATCCACCCGCACCCGCGCGCGACCGCCGACGAGACCGCGGAGGGCGAGAAGTTCCTCACCCGGCTCGAGGAGTACTGCCGGACCCTGGACGGCCAGGTCATCGAGCGCGACGCGCAGATCCCCGACGAGTACATCAAGGGCTTCGCCGACCTCGGCGCGATGGGGATGAAGATCCCGAAGCAGTACGGCGGTCTCGAGCTGTCGATGCTGCACTACGGCCGCGCCCTGATGCTGGCCGGGTCGGTTCACCCGAGCATCGGCGCCCTGCTGTCGGCTCACCAGTCGATCGGCGTCCCGGAGCCGGTGAAGATGTGGGGCACCGACGAGCAGAAGCAGGAGTTCCTGCCGCGCTGCGCGGCGGGAGCGATCACCGCGTTCCTGCTCACCGAGCCCGACGTCGGATCGGACCCGGCACGGATGGCGTCGACCGCCACGTTGAGCGAGGACGGCTCTGAGTACCTCCTGGACGGCGTGAAGCTGTGGACCACCAACGGCGTGATCGCCGACCTCGTCGTGGTGATGGCCCGGGTGCCGGAGCACGACGGTCAGAAGGGCGGCATCAGCGCGTTCGTCGTCGAGGCCGACGCGCCCGGCATCACCGTGGAGAACCGCAACAAGTTCATGGGGCTGCGCGGCATCGAGAACGGCGTCACCCGCTTCCACCAGGTGCGCGTGCCGGCCAGGAACCGGCTCGGCAAGGAGGGCCAGGGCCTCAAGATCGCGCTGACCACGCTGAACACCGGCCGGCTCTCGATCCCCGCGATGTGCGCCGGCGCCGGCAAGTGGTGCACGAAGATCGCCCGCGAGTGGTCGGTCGAGCGGGTGCAGTGGGGCAAGGCGGTCGGCAAGCACGAGGCGGTCTCGTCCAAGATCGCGTTCCTGGCCGCCACGACGTACGCACTGGAGGCGGTGTTCGAGCTCTCCGCCGAGCTGGCGGACGCCGGCTCCAAGGACATCCGCATTGAGGCCGCGCTCGCCAAGCTGTGGGCCAGCGAGATGTCGTGCACGATCGTCGACGAGCTGGTGCAGATCCGCGGGGGCCGCGGCTACGAGACCGCCGAGTCGATGGCGGCCCGCGGCGAGCGTGCGGTGCCCGCCGAGCAGATCCTGCGCGACCTGCGGATCAACCGGATCTTCGAGGGCTCCAGCGAGATCATGCACCTGATCATCGCCCGCGAGGCGGTCGACACCCACCTGACCGCCGCCGGCGACCTCGCAGACAAGGACGCCGACCTGGCCACCAAGGCCAAGGCGGCCGCCGGAGCGAGCGGCTTCTACGCCAAGTGGCTGCCCACGCTGGTCGCGGGGGAGGGCAACAAGCCGACGTCGTACGACGAGTTCGGGCCGTTGGCCAAGCACCTGCGCTACGTCGAGCGGTCCTCGCGCAAGCTGGCCCGGCAGATGTTCTACGGGATGGGCCGCTGGCAGGCCAAGATGGAGTACCACCAGGCGTTCCTGGGTCGCGTCGTCGACATCGGCGCCGAGCTGTTCGCGATCGCGGCCTCCTGCTCGCGCGCGGAGATGCTGCGCCGCGAGGACCCGGCCCGCGGGCAGGACGCCTACGTGCTGGCCGAGGCGTTCTGCGGCCAGGCCCGGCTGCGCGCCGACGTGTTGTTCGACGCGCTGTGGCGCAACAGCGACGCCTCGGACCGGGCGCTGGCCAAGCGGGTGCTCGACGGCGACTTCACCTGGCTGGAGGAGGGCGTCGTGGACGGCTCGGAGGGCACCGGTCCGTGGATCGCACCCTGGCAGCCCGGCGAGTCCACCAAGGAGAACGTCCACCGCAAGATCGCCGGTGGTTGAGCGAGCCGGTGGTTGAGGAGGGCGGAGCCCACCGCTGGTTGAGGTGCGAGCCGCTAGGCGAGCCTCGAAACCACTGCACCGGAAGAGCCCACCGCTGGTTGAGGTGCGAGCCGCTAGGCGAGCCTCGAAACCTCCGGACCGGAGGAGCGCACCGGTGGTTGAGGTGCGAGCCGCTAGGCGAGCCTCGAAACCACTGCACCGGGAGAGCGCACCGGTGGTTGAGGTGCGAGCCGCTAGGCGAGCCTCGAAACCTCCGGACCGGAAGAGCCCACCGGTGGTTGAGGTGCGAGCCGCTAGGCGAGCCTCGAAACCTCCGGACCGGGAGAGCGCACCGGTGGTTGAGGTGCGAGCCGTTAGGCGAGCCTCGAAACCTCCGGACCGGAGGAGCGCACCGGGGGGAGCCTCCGGTGGTTGAGGAGCGGCGGAGCCCTTCGAGACGCCTCGTCCCTCGGCTCCTCAGGACAAGCGCAGCGGAGGAGCGTCTCGAAACCTCCGGAGCGGACGGGCCGGCGCTCAGTCCCGCGAGTCCGAGTCGAGCTGCTCGTCGTCGTCCCAGCCTGCGGGCTTCGCGTTCGCGATCGCGTAGATGGCCGGGCTGGGTTCCGGACCGATCCCACGCTCGGCTCGTCTGATGATCAATTGGGCGGCATGAACCTGCGCGCGTGTGGCCTTGAGTACCTTCGGCATCAGTCGGCCTCCTCTACGATCTTGGTGCCATCATACCGAGTGACCAGGTTCTCGACGACGGCCGCGAGGACGGCCGAGACCAGCGACTGGTCTTCGACTTGCAGCAGTTCGGAATCCTCGAGGGCGCCCAATGTGGCGACTCCCACGCCGCTTCGACCGCCATTCGCTTCGACCGCCAGCTCCGATGCCCACCGGAGCATCCGCATGGTTTCCTCGCGGTGCCACCGAACATCCAGCTCACGGGGTGCCATTTCGAGCGAGCAGTTGGCCGACGAACGCCCCGAGAAGTGCCAGCAGCGGCGTGCCGACGGCAGCCGCGATCGCGACCCAGAGTGGAAGTACAGCAGCCATGCCTGCAAGGTATGGGCCGGCGACGACATAGGGCCGCGAGCTCGGTCAGCGCAGCAGATCGGCGGGCCGGAGGGTCACGGCGTACGGCATGCTGGCCTCGAAGTGCTCGGTGCCGGACACGTGGGCTGTCTGGACATACGCGCCGTCGCGCAGCTCCCATGCGGTGAGTGAGGGAGTGTCCGGGTCGACCACCCAGTACGACGGGCAGCCTGCGGACTCGTAGCGCGCCTTCTTCAGGCCGAGGTCGATGTGCCGTGTGCTCGGAGAGAGGACCTCGATGGCGAGCAGCGGCGCGCCGGGGAGACCATGCTCGTCGAAGTCCGTGCGATGGGCGATCAGCAGGTCCGGCTGCATCACGGTGTCGTCGGCGATCGTGACGTCCAGCGGCGCGGTGAGCAGCGTGAGGTCGGGCGGGCAGGCTGCGTCGAGCAGCACGCTCAATCGGAGCACTACCGTCTGGTGCCGGGTGAGCGGCGCCGGTGTCACGATCAGGCACCCGTCGACGAGCTCGTACCGACGGCCGTCATCGGGCGTCGACTCCAGATCCGCAGCGGTGAACGGACGTCCGCGCTGTACCGGCAGGGTGGTCACGATTCCCATGGTGCCTCCGATCGGTCATGGGGACCAAGCACGGACGACATCGTGCGTGGGCGTCGGCCGCTCTCCACAAGCGACGACGACGGCGTCACTCCTCGACAGTCAGCCAGCCGGCCCGCATCGCACACGCGACGGCCTCCAGCTGGGAGCCGACGCCCAGCTTGGTGAGCACGCCGCGGACTTGGCTGCGCACGGTCGCCTCGGACACCACCCACTCCGCGGCGATGCGCGCCACCGACTTTCCGAGTGCCAGCGCACGCAGCACCTGGCCCTCGCGGTCGGTGAGCCGCTCGAACGGGGCCAGCACGCTGTGCCGTTGCTCGCGGACCTGACGCAGGTGGCTCACCATCCGGGCGCGCTCGTCGGCGCCCATCAGCCGCTCCCCGTGCACCGCCTTGAGCACGGTGTCGAGCAGTACGTCGAACGGCTCGGACTTGGCGAGGTGGCCGAGAGCGCCCTGCTCCACCGCGGTGGCGATCGCGGTGGTGTCCTCGGTGGCACTGACCACTAGCACGCGCGACCCGGCTTCGACGAACAGCCTCGCCAGCGTGGACCCGTCCCCGATCGCGCCGCCGAGGTCGAGGTCGAGCAACACCAGGTCCGGCGGGTCCTCGCGCACCGACTCGACCAGCTTGTCCCGATCGGAGAGGTCCGCCAGGTCGGCGTCGACCTCCTCCGCCGCGAGGGCGATCGCCACCGTCTGGGCCAGCAGCTCGTGGTCGTCGACGATCAGCACCCGGGGCCTCGCCACGGTGGTTGAGCCTGTCGAAACCACGCTGTCCACTACCCCCATCATCGCGCGGCCCCTTCGAGCGCGGGCATCGTGTGCAACCGGCGCCGCTGGTCGGGCATGACGGTTGTCGTCTCGGCCCCTACGGCGGTCGGGAGGCTCAGCACGAAGACTGCGCCGTGGTTGCGGGCTTGCAGCTCTATGTCGCCGTCCTGAGCGCGCATCAGCTTGCGCGACACGTGCAGGCCGAGCCCGGACCCGTGGCTGTCGCGTCCACGTGCTCCCCGCTCGAACAGCGTCTCGGACTGCTCTCGGGTCAGCCCTGGGCCGCGGTCGGCGACGTACACCTCGATGCGGTCTGGCCGCGACACCGCGCGGACGGTCACCGTGCTCCCGGGGGCGTGCTGCTGGGCGTTGACCAGCAGGTTCTGCAACGCGGTGGCCAGGTCGCCGGGCCTGCCGTGTGCGCGGCAGTCGGTCGGGTGTACGTCGACGTCGAGCCCCGCCGCACGCCGTGCCCCGACGACGGTGTCGATCACCGCGCCGACCGAGAAGTCCCGCGACACCTGTTGCTGCCCGGGCGGTTCGAGCATGTGCTCGAGGTGGCCAACCTCGCCCATCGCGGCGGCCCGCAGCCGCTCAACAGTTGCGTCATCCAGCCGTCCGTCGTACCTCTCCAGCGTCACGAGTGCGGCCCGCAACCCGGCCAGTGCGTTGCGGGCGTCGTGGACGAGCTCCTCGCGCCAGGCCTTCTCGCCGGCCGTGCGCGTCTCGCTCGCGGCGAGCGCGCCCTCGTAGGCCTGCAGTCGCTCGTGCTCGACCGAGGCTGCCTCCTGCAGGTCGAGAAGGGCGACGCGTGAGGCGAGTCCCGCGATGCAGGCGGTCAGCGTGGCACCCGCCAGGCCCCAGGGGCCCGCGACGTACATGTCGATCCCGCGCAGCATCTCGACCGCGCCCATCGCGCACAGCAGCGGCGCCAGCCGGCCGGCCCATGGCGTCTGGAGGCCGCGCCGCCAGGCGAGCAGCCCTACGGCCAGCCAGGCCGCGCCGAGGCACCACTCGATCAGCGCCGGTGTCCAGCCCGGCAGCGCGACGGCGGTGGATGCCCAGCGCGCTCCGGCCACGATCGCGAGCACGGCAAGCGCACAGAACAGGACACCCTGGCCGAGCAGGAGGACCAGGCTGCGCGTGCCCTGGGTCAGCTCGCGCTCCGACAGCGCGCGGACCAGGATCCACAGCACGATTCCGACCGTGAGCAGCCGCGCCATTGCCGGCATCAGCGACTCCGGCGAAGTGAGTGCTCGGGCCAGTCCGGCCAGTGGGATGGTCAGGCCGCCGACGGCGAGCAAAGCGGCCCCGGTCAGGCCGCTCCGCGCGTCGCGCACCAGCCGCCACCGTGACAGTCGCAGTACTCCGGCCCCCACGAAGAGCGCGGCCGCCAGGATGTCGGCGGTGGTGGCGAGTTGGCGCGTCCAGGACGATTCGACGACGCCCCCGAGCGTCAGCGACGCAGCCGCTCCTGCGCACACCACGATGGCGCCGCAAACGGCGGCTGTGATCCCCCCGCGTGTTCGTATCTCATGCGCAAGGCGCATTGTGTTGCCCCCACCCCTCCCGCAGCTTTGCGCGGGCCGCAACGGTCGGCCCCCCCGACCGTGCGTCCGACTATCGGCCGTTTTGCCGAGAGACTGAAGGGCCGAACGGGCAAGACGACATAGTCACAATTGACTATGGTGATGGATGCGTAGTCGCTAGCGGTCCGTCGGCGGTTCGGGCCTCCGGACCCGCGCCAGTGCTATCGCATGCGAGTCGCGGAGCCGGTCGAACACCAGGCTGGCGAGTCCGAGCACGAAGAGTAGTAAGCCGAGCCAGAACAGCCATGAGTGCGGGCCGCCGGTCAGTGGCAGGCCCAGGACACTGGCGCCGCTCACGTCCGTGCCCGACAGACTCGTGCCGGCATTCGCGCTGCCGCCGACGCCATTGGCGAACGCCTCGGTGCCCAGCACCTCGGGAGTGACTTCCTGCCCGGCCACGTAGACCGTCAGCCGGGTCAGGGGTAGCACGTCCGCGTATGCGCCGAGGCTCGAATCGTCAGTGGTCGCACAACCGCGCAACGTGATCGAGCCGTTCTCGATCAGGGCTTGCTTGTTGTCCGGCACCGCGGTCCCGTTGCAAGCGTCCACCGTCGAGTCCAGCGTCGAGAGCGTCTCGGTCGGGTCCGCCGCCGGGTTGCCCGCCTCGTTGCCGGACAGGATGATCTTCACCGGCTGCCCGTCGCAGCTGGACTTGTCGAAGCCGCTCAGCGCTAATCCAGACACGGTGGCTTTCGGTCGACTGAAGTCGAGCACGAAGTGCACATGTACGCCGTGCGACGACTGTATGCACCCCTCGGCATCGGCCGACGGCGTCGCCGCGTTGGCCGGCCCGCTTCCCAGCACGAGCCACGCCAACGGTGCAAGCAGGGAGATGATGAGCGCGACCGCACGGTGGTTGAGGTGCGACCCCCGGTGGTTGAGGTGCGGGGGAGCGAAGCGGAGGAGCCTCGAAACCACTCGCCCCGCAACCAGCCAACCCACTCCGCGCATGTCCCCTCCAGTCGATCCCCCAAGATCGACCCTCGCTCACGCGAATTCGCCGGGCATCATCAATTTCGGGGAAATCCCCTGCGCACTGGTCGTCGACACCAGGCTTCATCAATATTGGCGATGCCCGGTCCGAGCACACGGTCACACGATGGCACCCGGCTCGCAAGGGGCGCGCCGGTCGGCCCAAGGGGGGCTGGCTTCCTCACTTGGCGCGGGGGGCCGCGTCGCAGGAAGGGATCAAGCAATGAACAGAATCGTCAAGAGGATGGCGTTGCCGGTCGGCGCGGCAATCATCCTCGGCAGCAGCGGCTTCGCCTTCATGGCGGGGAACACCGTTCCTGACAGCGCTGCTGGCGCAGGAACGGGTGACATTCTCCCCTACGATGTCAGTAGCGTGCAGTATGACTACACGACTAGCGGACCCGGAGCGGACCAGCAGCACATCACCTCGGTTACCTTCACGCTGAACCACTCGGCCAACCCGGGGAAGGTCAAGGCGTACATCGAATTCCCCACGTCGCAGGGGCAGTCGTACTGGGACTACTTCAACTGCAATGAGCGGGGCACGGCAGGTTCCGGAGTCTGGACCTGCACGCCGAGCACTGGTGGCTCAGCCACCCTCAGCGGCGCGAACAAGTTGGTCGTCCTGGCGGCTCAGTAATCTGCCAACACAAGATCGCTAGGTGGGGCCCGGCCACACGAGGCCCCATCTAGCGAGGTGTAGGAGCACGTGTGACAGGCGCAATCGCGATGCCTCAACTTCGCACTCATCAGGAAGCGCGGATAGCGAGCCGCGCTATTGAAGCAGTGGTCATACTTGGCGCTTTGTTGGTCGGTTGGCTGACGGTCGCCCCGACCGCGGTCGGTGGGCCTGCTTCCTATGTCGTTACTGACGGGACCAGCATGCTGCCGCACTTCGTCGCTGATGGCCTGGTGATAACCCGAAAGCGGCAGAGTTACCACACTGGCGAGGTGGTTGCCTATCACAACAAGAAGTTGCACGAAGTGGTAATGCATCGAATCGTGGCACGCGACGGCGACCGCTTCGTGTTCAAAGGCGACAACAACCACTTCCGGGACCGCTACCACCCGACCAAGGCCGAATTGGTCGGCAAGGAGTGGGTGTACTGGCCTGGTGCGGGGCGCTACCTGAAGATGCTGCGCAACCCGATGACGTTCGCAGTGATCGTCGGGCTGTTCACTGTGTTCAGCGTGCGGCTCCCGAAGCGCAACAGGAGAAGGAGAAGGCACCATGCGTGGTAGGCGTTCACGTCGAGTTCGCCGGCTGGCGTTCGTGGTCGGCGTGGGTTTGCTCGTGTCGGTCGGGGTTGCCTATATGGCGCAGAACGTCGTACCGGTCAGCTACGCGGGTCAGGAACAGCAGTCGATCTCGTTCACGACGGCGCTCGCCGCCGGGGGCGGAACCGTCACCAATGGGGAGGACGACGACTACGTAGTCACGTTGACGGCCACCCTCACGTTCAACGATGACAAGGTCGGCGACGGCCGGATAGCCGGCCAGCCTGTCACGTTCAGCACCAACGGGCAGAGCTGCTCTGCCACGACGCAGGACGATGGCACCGCCTCCTGTCCGGTCACGCTTCAGGACACGATCACGGGAGCGCAGACCTACAAGGCATCGTTCCCCGGTAACGGTTCGCTGCTTGCCAGCGACGCAGACGGCAGTTTCACCGCGCCCACGCCGACAACGACGGTCGACGAAAGCACGACAGACGGCACCAGCACGAATGAGACAGGTAGCAACGACACGAGCAGTGGTACGTCGGGTGCACCGACGTCGGCGAGCTGAGATTGACGCGTTCGCCTGACGGAGGCGAGCACGCAGGAGCACGATGACAACCGGGGAACGGGACAGGGGAGCAGACCATGACCGCACCGGGCATGACCCAACGCGAAGCGAACCGTGCCGACGCGACCGCACCGGCGTTCAGCAGGTTGGAGTCGCTGACCGCAGTGGTGGTCGTCGGCGTGCTCGCGCTCGCCCTCGGCTTGGTCGCGCTCGCCCGGCCGACAAACGTGCAGGACAAGAAGAGTGTCGGCTACACACAGTCGGGGAAGTTTGGCTACTCCGCGAACGCGCCGACGGGGTCGCTGTACGGTCCCAACGGCCTAACCACTGGTGCTCCGATCCTCACCAAGGTGGTGGGGCCGGTGACCGCCAGGTTCACCTACAAGATGGACACTGAGGCCGCTGCCGACGTACACGGGACCGCCGCGCTCGTCGCGAAGGTGACGCTCGGTCAGGGACTCAGCCGGCGGTTCCCGGTCGCGGCGGAGAAGTCGTTCACGGGTACCAAGACGACCGTGTCCGGCAGGCTGCCGGTAAAGGCGATCAAGGGCTACGTCAACAAGGCCCTCGCCAGCCTCGGAGAAACCGGCGGGCTCAATTCCGCGACCGTCACGCTGCAGCCCAAGATTCAAGTGCGCGGGTCGCTGGCCTCGCATCAGTTGAAGGCGGCGTACTCGCCGGCGCTGACATTCGCACTGAGCAGCAACACCCTCACCGTGGGCCAGGGTGCGAGCGCCGACCCGACCAGCCAGACCGCGAACGATCCGCTCAAGCCGAGCAAGAAGGGCAAGGTGGGCTACAAGGCGACCGTCGTCAACACCGTGCCGTTGCTCGTAGTGCACCCCAGCGTGATGCTCGCTCGGGAGATCGGGTTCGGCCTCGCCGCGCTCTGTCTGCTGCTGGCGCTTCTGCTCGCTCGGCCGTTGCTGCGCGACGACCCGGAGCACGAACCCGCCAAGATCAGGACGCTGTACGGCTCTCACATCGTCGAGGTCAGCGACCTGTCGGCGCATGAGGGTCCGGTCGCCCAGGTGGCGAGCATCGAGTCACTGGCCGACTTGGCCAAGAAGTACGAGTCGATGATCATGCACGTACACCGACCCGAGGGTGAGGCGTACCTGGTGTGGGACAACGGGATGACCTACCAGTACCAGCCAGCCACCCAGCCCGAGTCTGGCGCTGATGCGGCTGCGGCCGCGGAAGCCGAGGCTGGCAAGGTGCTGACGCGCACCAAGACGAAGAAGCTGAACGGGGTGCCACACCGGTAGGTCTCGCGCCCGAGTAGGTGGTTTCGGAGGCCCCCCCGCTTCGCTCCTCCTCGCCTCAACCACCGGGGCGGCTCGTTGGCGACTGGGCGATTTGTACGAAACGCTGCGTGAGTTGTACGGTCTCTCCAAGGCAAACGATGAACGTAAGTGCCGCGAGGGAACACCTGCCCGAGGCAATGGAGAAGCTGCGCACCGAAGCCGTATTTCTTGAACGCTATGGGAAGCCCGCCGGCGTGCTGGTCAGCCCGGAACGTTACGAGTAGATGCTTGAGGCGCTCGAGGACGCCGAGGACATTGCCGCGTTAGACGAGGCGATGGCCGAACAAGGTGCGAACATCCCCTGGGAGCAGGTCAAGACAGACCTCGGCTGGACGTGAGCGCCTACCGCGTCGAGTTCCGTCTGAACGCCGCCAAGGCCCTTCGCAAGCTCGACCGGCAAGTTGCGCAACGCCTGCGGGGAGGGATCACACTGCGCGCGCGACCCGCGCCCGCCGGGCGCGCGTCCGCTGAAGGGTCGACCGGGCCTGCGCATCCGGGTCCGGGACTACCGCTTCATGTACACCGTCGAGGACGACTTACTGCTCGTCGTGGTCGTCCGGCTCGGCCACCGCAGCCACGTCTACGACCGGTAGTCCAGCGGCGCGTGCAGCACCCTCAGATCTTCCGGGCAAGCAGCGTCGAGCGGCACGCCCAAGCTGAAATCCGACGGTCTGGTGGCGTACCGACTGACGTTCCGCACATCCCCTCTGCGCGACGGCGTACTCACGCGGGCTTTCGGCTCACGCTCGGGGGTCCGATCGTCGACAGCTTGGCGGAGCGGCTCGTCCTGAGGGAAGAACACGCCCCAGAGCAGAAGAAGTGAGATTCCCGCTAGCACCGTGCCAGCTATCCCGGTTGGGTGCTGCATGAAGACCACGAGGTAGCCCATGTCGGGCAAGTGAGTGGCGACGACACCCTCGACTTGGGCGGGTCGAATGTTCCACACGTCCGCGGTGCGGTTGCCATCGCCCTTGGTTCGGACGCCCTGCTTGGTCATCGCCACCATACGGTGCGTGACCAGGTCAGCGCCCTGGCCGTGCCGGAACGTGATCACGTCGCCTGCGTGGAAGCCGTCCCTCGCGGGCTTGTCGATGACGAGGTCGCCCGAGGGAATGGTCGGCGACATGGAGCCTGTGTGCACGACGTAGGCCCGGTAGCCGTCGTGGTACATGAGACCGACTCCGGCTGCGAGGCCGACGACAACTAGCACCACTGCGCCGAGCCCGATCAGCTTCAAAACGCGCATCCTTACCTCACTCTGCACGGTGGGGTGGGCCGTGGCCGCCCGGCCCACCCCAGATGCTTCCGACTTCTCGATCAGAAGTTCGGGTCGTCCGGACGGTGGCCGTGCTGCGTGGCTACCACATCAAACGGCACGCTCAGGGGCGGGGCCGCTTGATTCTGCTCTGTCTGTCGGCCGGTGACACCGAACGTGATCGTTAGGTGGCCGGACGTACCCGACGCGACATTGGAGTCGATGAGGATGTAGTGCGGCACTCCACACAAGGCTGGGGTGTCGGCCTCACTGGTGGCCTTCGGACCGAAACCACGCCCATCCGCATTGGCGCATCCGCTATACGTATCGCTGGTGTAGTCGTCGCTGGCGTTCTGGAGGTTGTACGATGAAAAAACAGTCTGGCTGCCGCTGTTGGCAACAGCGAAGTGACCGTACCGGCCCATGCCGCCACTCGAATAGCGCGAGTTGCCCTTGGCCCCAGTGAAGGCCTCATATGCGGTGGTTTCTGGGAAGTAGAGCCAAATGTCTTCGGGCGTGGAGCTGTTCGTGCGGTAGGTGATCGTCTTGTCCACGTAGTCACCAGGAACCAAGTCGCTGAACTTCAAGTTCGTGTGCTGCGCATTGATCTGCAGGTTGCCGGTTTGTCCACTGAGGGATCCAGGTTCGCTGTCGGTGAAGTAGGCGCCAGTGCTGGTGGCTGCATAGCCGACCAGGCTCGCGGAGGCCCCGAGAGCGCCGACGAAGCCCGCCACGCGGGCTGCCTTTGACTTGTTCATAGAATGCTCCCCTTGGTAGGTGCCCGAGCCGCCCCCGGCCCGGTGCGCGGCCCACGTTTGGCCTGGATGGAGAGGGAGGCATCATCAAAATTGTGGAGATGGGGAGTCCCCCGCGTGAAAAAGTCGCCGTCTGACGCAATCTTGCGGAGCAAGGCCGAGGAGCGCAATAAATCGTCGCTGACCAGGCTGTCGCCGGAGTGATCGACTTTGTGAGCGGATCATGAACATGAATAGGCAACGTGGCCGACGGCCCCAAGTGGCGCAGGCGGCGTCCGCGATAGTGGCGAGCGTGAGGTGCGGTTAGGTCGACGACTTGGCAGGCCCGGTGGGGTTAACTGCGGGCCAACTCGACTTGACCAAGAGCTGTGCCTGCTTCGGCGGGGCGGCCGGGTCCCCGGACGGCACACCGGTCCAGTCGGTGGCGGGGGAGAAGTCCGCGACCTGGTAGCTGAGACCGAAGGAGTCGGCGCTGGCAGACTGCTCCGGGTCCTCGGGATAGGTGAGCACGCCGCGATCGGAGAAGAAGCTGCCGTAGTCCACGGTCGGTCCGTCGATGTCGAAGTTGGCCGAGCCGGTCCAGTCGATCGCTGTGACCTTCTTGCCGGCGCGTTCGGCGGAGGCCGCGATGGTGTCGGCTTGCAAGGCGCCCGGGGCGAACGCGCTCGCCGACTTGTCGAACGGTGTCGTGTTGTCGTGGAAGGTGTTGTTCGTCGAACCGTGCTCGGCGGGCCACCCGCCGGTGGCCAGTGAGTACCGCCCGACGCCGGTGTTCGGTGGGAACGCCTGCTTCAGGCCGTTGCGGCCGTGCACGCCGTGACGCAACAGGTCGGCGTACGTCTGCATCGCGCCGGCGTGTGCGTAGCGGCGCCAGAGCCGCGACGACGGCTACCGGGCGCAAGCGTTGATGGGTCGGTCGGAACTTCACGTGTCTCGCCTCGTTCCCCGAGTAGGTCACAGGCGGTGCGCTCCGTCCGTGCTGCGTCATATGCCCGAGCTGACGCGCCAACCAGCGGTCACGTTACGACGGCGAGGTTGGTCTGTACAGACCCTGACGGCGCCGGTGTCGTCGTCGTGTCTGACCTTCGCGCCGTCGGGGATCAGGGCTCCGGACATAGATCAGGTTCCTGAGCCCTCGACTGGCTGAATCTCCTTACCAGGTTGAAGAAACTCGCCTTGAAGTAGTGGACAACGTATGCCTC
Source organism: Nocardioidaceae bacterium (assembly GCA_035690495.1). Taxonomy (GTDB): domain Bacteria; phylum Actinomycetota; class Actinomycetes; order Propionibacteriales; family Nocardioidaceae; genus DASSKK01. The sequence continues at coordinate 19,110 of DASSKK010000053.1, forward strand.
TGTGTGACATAATCTCTGTAATACATTCGGTGGTTTGGGAGGTGGGTAGGGACCATGACGGTGATGACCGCTCAGCCCCCGCTTCCGCTGGCCCCGGCAGCGTCGACCCCGATCGGCGGCGCGGCCGCACTGGTCGAAGACGCCGAAGGCGGCCGGGTCTTTCTGCACGGTGAGCTGTGTTACGCCTGGGACTGCGGCGATGATCTGTCCCGGCGGCTGGCGGCGACCGGGCTGGTGAGGATCAAGGCCGCGACGGCGCGGGCGGTGGCCACCGCGTTCGGGGTGAGCACGGTGACGCTGTGGCGGTGGTCGAGGAGTCTCGGCGAGGACGGGGCGGTAGGCCTTGCTCGCGCCCAACCCGGCCCGAAGGGCCCTTCGAAGCTGACCGAAGCCTTGGCGGCCCAGATCCGTGCGCGACGCGTCGGGGAGGAGTCGCTGGCCGTGATCGCGGCGGTCACCAACACCTCGACTGCCACCGTGCGGCGGGTGCTGGCCGCCGAGCCGGCCTCCGCAGACCAAGCACCCACTGACGCAGACGCGGTCATCGAGCTGGTCGAGTCCGAGAACGCTGCTGGACAGGAAGCCGCCGATGGCGGTATCGGCGGCTTCGATCGTGAGGACGACGATGCCGAGACCGAGTACGACGCCGATGGCGACGGTGAGCCCAGCTTGCCGGTGCCGGGCGACCCGGCCAGCCGGACCGCCGAACGGGGGCTGGCCCGCTGGGGCATGCTGGAGGCCGCCGCGCCGGTGTTCGCTCCCGCCGCGAGGGTGCCGTTGGCGGGGCTGCTGGCCGCCCTGCCAGGCCTGGCAGCGACCGGGCTGCTCTCGTGCGCCGAGCAGGTCTACGGTCGGTTGCCGAACGGCTTCTACGGCCTTCAGACCATGCTGGTCGAGGCGGTGCTGCGCACCCTGGCCGGCGAGCCCCGCGCCGAGGGCGCCACCCGGGTCGATCCGGTCGCGCTGGGTCGGGTGCTGGGGATGGACCGGGCCCCGGAGGTCAAGACGATCCGCCGCAAGTTCAGTCTCCTCGCCAGGGCTGGGAAGGCCGATGAGCTGCTCGCGGGGATGGCCCGCCACCACCTCGCCGAAGCACAGTCGGCTGATGCGGCGCTGGCGGCGGTGCTCTACGTCGACGGGCACACCCGCGTCTACGGCGGCAAAGCCAAGATCGCCAAGACCCACGTGGCCCGGATGAAGTTCCCCGCCCCGGCCACCGTGGAGACCTGGGTCGCTGATGCGGCAGGCGATCCGGTGCTGGTGGTGATGGCCGAACCCGGCGCCTCCCTGGCCGGCGAGCTGCGCCGGCTGCTGCCAGACCTGCGCGCCGCGATCGGCGACGACCGGCGGGTGCTGGTCGGATTCGACCGCGGCGGCTGGTCACCACAGCTGTTCAAAGACATGGCAGAGGCCAGGTTCGATGTGCTGACCTGGCGCAAGGGCGCCGCCGACGACGTCGCCGAGGCCGAGTTCGTCGACGTCTCCTATGTCGACGACCAGGGCCGGACCCACACCTGGAACAGCGCCGAGTCCACCGTCGAGCTGCCCCTGGACAGCAAGGGGGAGCAGAGGTTCGCGATGCGCCAAGTCACCCGCCGCGATGGCCCCGGCGCCAGACAGATGCACATCCTCACCACTCTGGCCGCCGAGCAGATGCCGGCCGGTGAGGTGAACTTCCGTATGGGCTCGCGGTGGCGGCAGGAGAACTCGTTTCGCTACGGGCGGATGCACTTCGACCTGGACTCCCACGACTCCTACCGCCATGGCGACGATGATCCGGGACGGTCGGTGCCCAACCCTGCCAAGAAGGACGCCAAGAACGCTGTCGCTGCGGCGCGGGCCCGGTATGAACGCGAGGCCGCCCGCGCCGACGCGGCCCTGCTGGAGCTACGCTCGCCGGCACCCGGACAGAGCGCGGTGATCTCCAATGCCGACCACGACCGTCTCACCGCCGGACTGCGTGCCGCCGAAGCCGACCTGACCACAGCAGAAACCCACAACCGCGCTACTCCGGCGCGGCTGCCGCTCGGGCAGGTCAACCCCGGCCAGCAGGTCCTCGAGACCGAGATCAAGCTGCTCACCCATGCGGTCAAGATCGCGGCGTTCAACACCACCACCGCACTGGCCCGCGACCTGAGGATCCACACCGGTTACGCCCGCGCGGGCGACGAGGCATACGCGCTAATCCGACAGGTGCTCACCCACCCCGGCGACATCGACCCCGACGTCGAGAACCAGACGTTGACGGTTCGGCTGGACCCCCTACCCACGGGTCGCGCCACCCGCGCGGTCGCCGAACTCTGTGAACACCTCACCGACACCCAGACGCGCTACCCCGGCACCGATCTGGTGCTGCGCTACCAGATCAAATCCCGCCGCTGACCGCCGCCGACATCACACAGATTCTGACACCGTGTCAGGAGCCCTGAGGATAGGCTTTGGCTGGTAACCGGGACTTGTACAAAAGTCGACTGAAGTTGTACGCTAATGGCATGGCGACCATGCGCGTGAGCGCTGCACGCGAGCATCTGCCCGAGGCGATGGAGAAGGCGCGCACCGAAGCCGTATTTCTTGAACGCTATGGCAAGCCCGCCGGTGTGCTGGTCAGCCCGGAGCGTTACGAGCAGATGCTCGAGGCTCTTGAGGACGCCGAGGACCTTGCTGCCTTCGACGACGCGATGTCCGAAGAGGGGCCCAACGTCCCCTGGGAGCAGGTCAAGGCCGATCTCGGCTGGACGTGACCGCATACCGAATCGAGTTCCGCCCCAGCGCGGCCAAGGCCCTTCGCAAGCTCGACCCTCCAGTGGCACAACGTCTGCGCGGAGCTATCGCTCTGCTCGCTCGGGATCCGCGACCTCCCGGGTCCCGGCCTCTCAAGGGTCGGCCAGGCTTTCGCATCCGCGTCGGCGACTACCGCGTCATCTACACCGTGCAGGACGATGTGTTGCTTGTTGTCGTCGTCAGGCTCGGGCACCGCAGCCACGTCTACGAGCGGTAGTCCGCCGGCGGGACAGCGCAGCTGGTCGGCGGGGCGGAAGGTGACGGCGTACGGCGTGCTCGTCTCGAACTGCTCGGTGCCGGCCACATGTGCGGTCTTGACGTATTCGCCGTCGCGCAGCTCCCAGTCGGTGAGCGACGGCTCAACTGGGTCGACGGTGCCGGACCCGGGACGTCACACCACGGCGTCCGTCATAAGCCCGAGCTGACGCGTCAACTCGGTACAGATCCCCAAGCCGTGCGCTCGGACAGCAGCGCATCCAGTGCCTCAGCCTGCCGGGCCTCAGTATCGGTGCCGGCTGCCACAGTTTGCGAGGGGTAGCGCTCTTCCTGTGCTGTCTAGCCGGCCTTGATATATACGAGCTAGGGAGGCTATTGTCACGTGACAACGGCCATGAAGTATGGAGATGTCAAGCGGGCGTTGCTGGGGCACGGCTGCCCGATCAAGAAGATGGGCTGCTTACCAAAGGGCTGGTTGCAATGAACTATCAGGTCAGGGCGAAGCCCTGGAAGCACGGCTGGGAGCTCCACATCGACGGTGTAGGTGTCACACAGTCGCGCACCCTTGCCGGAGCGGAGCAGATGGTCCGTGACTACATCGCGACGCTGACCGACAGTGATCCCGGCGATGCCGACGTGGTGATCTCGCCGGATCTGGACGGCATGGAGAGCCAGGCAGCAGAAGTACGCGCGAAGGTCGCGCGGGTTCAGCGTGAGAATGTCGAGGCGGCAAAGGAGTCGCGCGAGGTGGCCCGCGCGCTGAGGTCCAGCGGCCTCAGCGTGACGGACACGGCCATCCTCTTGGGCGTGTCCCGCGGAAGGGTCTCGCAGTTGACTCGCGGCTGACGAGGTCGAGTCTCGACCGGCTCATTCCTGCGACTTGGAAAGTCCACTTACGGGTGGGCGTGGTTTCGAGGCTCGCAAGCTCGCACCTCAACCACCGGGTGGGTTTCGAGCCCCCCGCTTCGCTCCAGCGCACCTCAACCACCGGGCGGAGCGGTGGTTTCGAGGCTCGCAGGCTCGCACCTCAACCACCGGGCGGAGTGGTGGTTTCGAGACGCTCCCCCGCTTCGCTCCTCCGCTCCTCAACCACCGGTGGTGCAGGGTGGTTTCGAGGCTCGCAGGCTCGCACCTCAACCACCGGTGGTGCAGGGTGGTTTCGAGGCTCCCCCGCTTCGCTCCTCCGCACCTCAACCACCGGAGTGGTCAGCGACCGCGGCGGGCACCCGTGGAGAACCCGGCGGCGCTGTGCGACGGCCGCTTCCGTGAGGAGCCGCCTGACCTGCGGGGGTTCCCGGAACCGGACCCGCTACGGCGGGGGCGCCGCGGACCGCTGCCGCGCTGACCCCGACCGCCACGCTCGGTGGCGGCCGGGGTGGTCGTGAGGGTGGCCGGCTCGACGTACACCCGTTCCCCGGGGGCGATCTTGGCCAGCAGCGGGTCGCTGACGTCGACGCGGGTGACGGTGGGCTTGATGCCGGCCCGTCGGGTCAGCGCGCGTACGTCGGAGACCTGCGCGTCGAGCATCAGGGTGACCACGGTGCCTGCCGCGCCGGCGCGGGCGGTGCGCCCGGAGCGGTGCAGGTAGGCCTTGTGCTCCACCGGCGGGTCCGCGTGCACCACAAGGGTGATGTCGTCGACGTGGATGCCGCGGGCGGCGATGTCGGTAGCAACCAGGGTCGCGGCGGTGCCGTTGGAGAACGCGGCCAACGCGCGGGTGCGTGCGCCCTGGGAGAGGTTGCCGTGCAGCTCGACAGCCGGTACGCCGTTGGCGTTGAGCTGCCGGGCGAGTGACTTGGCGCCGTGCTTGGTGCGGGTGAAAACCAGGGTCCGCCCGGGCGCTGCGGCCAGGTCGGCGAGCACCGGCAGCCGCGACTGCTTGGCCACGTGCAGCACGTGGTGGGTCATCGTGGAGATCGTGGAGCGCGGCGAGTCGACGCTATGCGTGACCGGGTCGTGCAGGTAACGCTTGACGATGACGTCCACGCCCGCGTCGAGCGTGGCCGAGAAGAGCAGCCGCTGCCCGTCGCCAGGCGTGCGGTCCAGCAGACGGCGTACTCCCGGCAGGAAGCCGAGGTCCGCCATGTGGTCTGCCTCGTCGAGTACGGCGACCTCCACACCGCCGAGGTCGACGTGCCCGGAGCGCAGGTGGTCCTCGAGCCGGCCGGGGCAGGCGATCGCGATGTCGACGCCGCGGGCGAGCTTGTTGATCTGCGGGCCGGGCTTGACCCCGCCGAAGATCGTCATCGTGGTCAACCCGCACGCCTTCGCGAGTGGGGCGAGCGCGGCGTCGATCTGGGAGACCAGCTCGCGGGTGGGGGCGAGGATCAGCGCCCGGGGCCGCTCGGGACGCGGCCGGGCGGGCCTCTCGGCGAGCCGGGCGACCACCGGCAGCGCGAACGCGAGGGTCTTGCCCGAGCCGGTGCGGCCGCGGCCGAGCACGTCGCGGCCGGACAGCGAGTCGGGCAGGGTGGCGGACTGGATCGGGAACGGCTCGTGGATGCCGGCGCCGGTCAGCGCCTCGACAAGGGTGCGGGGCACGCCGAGTGCGGCGAACCCTTCGGAGGGCGGAGGAGTGGAGGCCCCGGCGGTTGCGGGGCGTGCGGACGTGGAGCGGTTGCGACGATGCGCCATGGAATGACTCTCGAAAGGTAGCGGGGCGTCCTGCCCGGCGCGACGGTGGTCGCGGCGCTTGGGGGACTGCGAAGACTTCCGGCCCGAGGCAGAACTGATGGGGCCGATGGGTTGAGTCTACGCAGGTCGGGCGGGTCGGCACGAATCGGAACGCCGAGGCCGGCCGTGACGTCCGCCACGGACGACATGCAAGCATGCTTGCTATTATGATGTCATGACACAGATCTCCTGGCGCACGTCCGAAGAGCTGGCTGCACGCGTTCGCATCGCGGCCGCGGGCCAGCACCGCAGTGTGAACGAGTTCATCACCCGGGTCCTCGACGCGGCCACGAACCCGGACCTCGCGGACGACGAGATGGCCCGGATTCGTGAGCGGCTCGCACGCGCCGGACTGCTGGCGCCGCCCGGCGAGCCGGTGGAACGGCCGGACCCGGACGCCGTGGCAGCCGCCAGGCGCGCGGCCGGCAGGGGTGTCCCGCTCAGCGAACTGGTCCGCGAGGGCCGCGGTTGAGCACGTTCGCGGACACCTCGGCCCTTGTCAAGCTGTATGCCGACGAGCCGGGAGCGGAGCAGGTGCGCGCGCTCGCCGGGTTGCTGGTCGCACAGATAGCGCGTGTGGAGGTCCCGGCCGCGCTCTGGCGGAAGCGGCGCGTCGGAGAGCTGAGTCGTGCCGATGCGGCGCTTCTTCTGCGGGACTTCGAGTCCGACTACTTCGGAACGCTCGACGAGCCACCCCGGTTCGTCGCGGTCGTCGCCGACTCGGCTGTGCTGGATTCGGCCGCGCGGCTGTGCGGCGTGCACGGCCTCCGCGCCTACGACGCGGTACAGCTGGCCTGCGCCCTCGCCACCAGGGAGGCCGACCCCGAGTGCCGGACGTTCGCCGCGTTCGACGTCCAGCTCTGCGCGGCCGCCCACGCCGAGGGCTTCGACGTCGTCGGCGGGTGACGCTCGACCACCGGCGTGGTCTCGACGAACGGGCACGGTGGGGCCCTACCCTGAGTCGCCATGAGGGTTCGGGCGCGCTGGGTTGTTCTCGGGCTGGTCCTGGTCGTGCTGCTCGTGCCCGCAGGTGCGCTGACGTTCGCGCGGCTGGTGAGCCCCGGCGGCGGATTCTGGGTGCGTGCGGTGGCCTACACGCCGTTCGCGATCCCGTTGTACGCCGTGGCGTTCCTACTGCTGCTGGTCGCGCTGATCACCACCCGCCGCGGGTGGCGCACCCTCGCAGCCGTGCTGACCGTGCTGAGCGTGATCGGGCTGGCGCTGCACCTGTACTGGGTGCGAGGTCCCTACACAGGCCCGGAGGACATCGCCTCACCCGGCGACCCGACGGTGCGGGTGATGACGCTGGACCTGCGGCAGGGCCTGGCCGATCCGGCGCGCGTAGTGGGGCTCGCCGTCCACGACGACGTCGACGTGCTCGTGCTGCAGGAGGTCACGGCCCGCGAGCTCGCCGCGATGGACGGCGCCGGACTCGACAAGGCGTACTCCCACCTCGCCGGGTCGCCCGCCGAGGGCGCCGCCGGCACCATGGTGTTCTCCCGCTATGAGCTCGGCGAAGCCGCCCGGCTGCCGACCGGGCTGGCGAGCTACGCGATGGACGTGCAGGCGCCCGGCGCCGATGTCCACCTGCTCGCCGTACACGCCCGCCAACCCTCCGGCGACGCGAGTGCCTGGGCCCAGGACCAGGCAGCGATCGCGCAGGCCGCGGCCGACGCCAACGACCCGACGGTGGTCATCGGAGACTTCAACGCGACCCTCGACCACGCAGCCATGCGGCGACTGCTCGACGACGGCTTCCGCGACGCGGCGGACACGGCCAACTCCCGGTGGCAGCCGACCTGGCCGTCGGCCGGCCAGGTCTCGGTGCTCGGGTTCGCCGAGCCGTCGGTGCTGGCCCTGGACCACGTGCTGGTCAGCGGCCGGGTGCGGGTGCTGCACACCGCGACCGTGCAAGTGCCCGGCACCGACCACCGCGCACTGCTCGCCATACTCTCCCTGTGACTGCCTGGGCGCCGAGCGAAGAAGACCTCGAGTTCACCCGCGTGTACGGCGCGTCACCCGCGCGTACGGCGCGTGGGACCCGCTCACACCCAGGGAGCTGCGCGACCTGATGGCCGGCTACCCGCACCCGTGGTGGTTGGTCGGCGGGCACGCGATCGAGGCGTTCACACGCGTCCCCCGCGTGCATGAGGACATCGACCTGGTGGTGTTCAGCGACCCTGTGCCCGAGCTGCGCGCACAGCTCGGGGGGCACTTCCACCTGTGGAGCAACGCCGGCGGCACGTTCCGGATCATCGACGACGCGCACCCCGAGCCGCGGGACCCGCTCAGCCAGATCTGGATGCGCGTCGACGCGCACTCGCCGTGGCAGGTCGACTGCATCCTCAACCCGTCCCGCGACGGCCGGTGGGTCTCCAAGCGCGACGAGACCCATGAGGCCGACCTTGACGAGGTCACCTGGGTGCGCAACTGAAGTTGAGTTGTGCCTCCTTGCCATTTCTGCCCGCCTGGCGTCGGGCGCGAACGGCAAGGAGGCGCAACTCAACAAGCACGCGACGGGTGGATCACAGACGCCTGGGTGCGCGACGCGGTGCTGGGTATGTACCCCGACCACGCCTGGACCGACCGACTGCGCTCGGAATAAGGCGCCTCGCCGGCGCGCGTGGTGGCCAGTTGTTGTCCACAGCTGCGCTGGAAGGGTTCCTGTCCACAGTTTCGAAAGTTTTTTCGAGGGGGGCTTGACTTTCTGATTGGGTTGCTGCATGGCAACCAGCAGCGGCGTCGACGGTACCGGGCACATGCACGCCCTGTGTCGCCTCGCCGACAGCCTGGAGGAGTCGTTGGCTGAGGCGGTCGAGGTGCCGGCGTGGTCGATGAGCCCGCAGGAGCAGCGGTCGACGTTGACGGCGCTGTCGCGGGTGCGGTCCCGG
>DASSKK010000054.1:0-17232 GCA_035690495.1 Nocardioidaceae bacterium
TACTGGGAGTAGCCACTGCGGCGGCCCCGGCAAGCCAGTCGGGGCCGCCGTCCAGCCGCCACGACCACCGGCCGGTACCACCTAGATCGAACATCAGTACCAGATCGCTGGACTACCGGTACCAGCCGACGCTATGCGTCAGTCGACCCCCGGACATGTTCCATCGACCAGCTACACGGACTCCAACCCGACCTCACGCTGGTCGGCGGCCGGATTGTGCACCCCCGCGACAAGGGCGAAGGGCCTCAGGTTTGATGCCGCAGCTTTCCGGGCGCGATGACACAGGCGACATAAACTCGCGGCAGGTGTCCAGGCTGATGCTTCAGATGGGGAAGAACGAAGGGCCTTGGCAAGGCCCCACGGTCGACAGGCGGGCTGCGTTGCACGCTCCCTCTTGGACTTCGGCCGGCGAGAACACGGCGCCATGAGTGGGTTCCTGGCTTCGAACAAAGGACGGCACGCGACCGCGTCACGGCTCCTGAAATTCGAGCCGCGAACGCGAATGGGAGCGGCACGGAACCTTGGGGCGCCTCAGGATAGCTGATTGGATCTCGGTTGGGTCGGTGTGCGCCTGGACCGGACTAGTGTCGGTTGATCAGTGTCTTGAGGCGTTCCCCAGGTTTCCAGCGCCAGGGGCTCTCGTTTCGGCCTTCGAGGTGTGCAAGGGCTTGTGCGCGCGCCTCGGCGAGTACTTCGTCCACGAACTCGTCGAAGGTCAAGTCTGCAACCCGCAGTTTGTCGATCAACTGCCTGGCTCTGAGCAAGGCGGCATGTTCGTTGTAGCGACAGCGTCGGCGGAACTTCGCGTCGCGTAACGACGGGGGAGGTTCGTACTCCCACTGATTGGCGTAATTCAGGCACACCCTAGCGCGACGAATGGCCCACCCGTCGCCCGCATCTGCCACGGTCAGGCACCAGCGAGACTTCTTGGGGTCTGTGATCCGCTCGTAACCGGTGGGATAGACCGTGTACGACGCGACTCGGTAGGTGGGCCGTGTTGGCTCGCTCTCCTCGGCACCGCTTGCCAACCTGATGTGCCCCTTGCTCATTGCCTTACCTCCCTGAGGACAGCTCGGAAGTTCGCCCGGTCTGGCCTGTCCCAAAGCGAACTTGCTTCCGCCGCACAGCTAGCGAATCGGGGCTCGTCGGCAGCCGTCCCGGGTCGTGCTCCCACGATGGCCACAACCCAGTTCCACGGCGTGGGCATGGAGTCGTGATGAACCTTCTTGGCATGCTGCTTGATGTCTGCAGGCGCAGATGTGGCCGCACCGAACTCGGCGCACGCATCGATCCCGCGGGGCAGGAGGTGTTGGGGTATCACGAGGGCAGGCACTGGCTTGTAATCGGAGCTTCGATGGGTTCTGATGATGTCATCTCGGTTCCGGTGCCTATCCGAAAGCGGTAGGTGGCGGATTCGTCTTGGACGATGAAGGTCTCCACGCCGCTACGTGCCCAATGCAAGATCAGCAAGCCGTAGCGTTCGGCCAGCTTGGCGAGGGTGGCGATGTTCCCAACGTCGATGATCGAGTGCCCAGGAGGTGCCGGGACGGGCTGTACGGGGACCAGCATCGAGGCGTAGCGACGGCGAATCCGCCCTGCCTCGGTTGCTGGAGCGCCTACCCGCACAGCCAAGCCGAGCAGGCAGCCGGCGAATATCGCGCCAACGGCCATGGCGAGGCCGACAGTTCGCGCCGTCGAGACGGTGATCTGATGACCGGCGAAGCCAAGGGTGCCGGGAGCTGTCGTCGCGACGCGTCTTGGGGTCGAGTCCTGCACTGACAGGCTCGACTTGTTCCCTGCCAGCCGGAGTTGCAGCGGGGTAAGGGTGAAAGCGAGTGCAGGTGTGAACCGGGTACCGTCCGTTGCGCGCACCAGTGCCCGGAGCGTGACGTCTACCTGGGTGGCGGGGATGCCGGTGACCTTCGCAGCGGCTGAGGCGCGCTGCTCCAGTTCGTCCAGGTGCAGCCGCACGCTGCCCGCATAGGTAGCGGTGTCGAAGTTCACCCGCGGACCCAACCGCACGGTGGAATGCCAGCCGCTGGAAGTGGACAGCTCCGCGGCGACCGCGATGCTGCCCGGTTGCCCCTGGTAGGCATAGTGCACGTCGAGGGAATCGGTCAGGTTCCGGAAGATGGGATCGGGAGCCGTCACCGTTGTCCGGTCGTAGGCCGCGGACTCCGGCACGGTCGCGTGGTAGGAGAAGGTCATCTGCTGGGAGGATTCGATGTTTCGGGTCTCGACCGTGGTGATGGGCCGGGCCCATGCCAACGCGGCCAGCGCGACACCGGCGACGCCGGCGACCGCGATGAGCGCGGCCGCGCTGCGTGCCCAAGGTGGCAGCGCGGCGAACGTCCGAGAAGGCCAGGATGGGCGTGCGTGCTGGCGCATAGTGCCTCTCTTTCGCCTGCGTGTGGTACGTGCAGCGGCGCCTCCCCCGGCGAGCACCGCAAAACCAAGGGCCGCGAGTAGGCGCGGATCGCTCAGGCGTTGGAGCCAGATGCCGCCGTGAGGCACGCGCATGACCAGTCTGCCGAGCAGCTGGTCGCGGCCCGGCGTCTCCGGGTCAAGCCAGGAATTGTTGTCGCCTTTGAAGGTGTAGTGGCCTCCGGCGACCTTGACGATGCGGTGCATCACCACCGTGTCGAGCAGATCGCTGTGGTAGCCAACGATGTCGCCGACCCGATAGTCATCGGGCTGCCGGAGGACGGCCAGATCCCCGGTGGAGAACCGTGGCTCCATGCTGATGCCGTGGGTGGTGACATAGGAATTGCTGCCACCGAGCGTCCGCGGGGCGAGCAGCAGGAATGCGCCGACCGTGACGATCGCCAGCAAGAAGATGGCGCGGAGTCTGCCTGATTGCATCTCAGCTCTCCGAGGCGAGCCGACCGGTTGCCCGGCCGGCTCGCGCGTACCGATCAGTCCTCGGACTGATCAGAGAGGTCAGGAGACGGCAACCTTGAAGCTGGTCGCGGTGGCGGTGTCGTAGCCGACCGCGTAGGTGCAGGTGGCGGTGGTCCCGTCGGTCGAGTCGACCGTGCAGTCCTCGAGGGGGGTCGAGCCGAACCCGGCCTTCACGGTGTTTCCGGTCTGCGAGGCGTCGAAGGTGATCAGCGTCGAGTCGATGGTCGTGCCATCGGCGCTGAGTGTGTGGACCACAGAGGTGGCGGTGGCCCCGGTGACGCTGGCGGTGCCGTAGCCGGCAACCGAGCTCGGCACCGTGTTGCTGGCGGTGAAGGCCGCGCCTCCGGCGGCGGCGACGCTCGCGATCGTGAGCGCCGCGAAGAACTTCTTGGGTGTACGCATAACTGGCTGATGCCTTTCGGTAGGTAACCCGGCCGACCTCATGGGTCCCGTGGCTTTGCGAACCCGCCTCGCGACGGGGGTGCCTTTTCTCTGTCAGGCAGGATGTTGCCAGACTCGAGCCAGTTTGGGGCCAAAACGGGCAAACAGCCACAACGGCCAGTTCCGTCACCATAGTCGCCTGGCCACCTGAGGCCAGAGGATCAGGCCCGCCCCTGGCGCGCCAACCGTCGGCGACGGGCGACGAACCGCGGGGTCCGGCCATTCGGCTCTTTGCGGACATTACCGGCGTTCGGTCGATATACTCGCACCGGCTCGCCGGTTGCTTGGTTGGGCCAATTCGAACAGTAATCGTCAGCCGCCAGGGCCTGATCACGGCTGACGGTGGCGTGGACGGCCACGGGAGGTGGCGCCATGGGTCGGGTCGAACCTGACCAGTCAGGACCGGGACCTGTCAACGTGCGGGTACAACCGCGGCTCGTCGCGAGTCTCCATGTAGCACCGGATCGCCGCGGGCATCCGCGCACCGTCCGTGCTCAAAGGCCACCGACCGAGGAGTGCGAGTGGTGCGCGATGGCGGGGGGTGGTCGGAATGTGGGTCCTTGTCGTTGATGACGACCCGGAGGTCCGACGGGTGGCTCGTCGCGGCCTGGAGGAAGCAGGATGCCAGGTTGCCGAGGCACCAGATGGCGTTACCGCCCTGACGGTCATCGATGATCTAGCCGTCGATGTGGCGGTGCTGGATCGACGGTTGCCGGGGATGTCGGGTCTGGAGCTGCTGACGCGGCTTCGTCGCCGGGCGCCGTCGACGCACATCATCATGCTCACCGGCGCCGGGGCGGAGGCGGATCGGGTTCTGGGACTCTCCAGCGGTGCGGACGACTATATGGTCAAGCCGTTTTCTGCCCGCGAGCTTGCTGCTCGTGTGGTCGCGGCACGCCGGCGTCATGCCCTGGCGGGCTCCTCGGAACATTCGGAGCAGGTGCAGCAGTCGTCTGCTGTCGATCCACCCGTGTCGAATGCCGCCGAGATCATCACCGAAGACACCACGATCGTGTCGGTCACGGAGCCTGCGCTGCATCTGGTGGGGGCCCACGTCGTCGAGCAGGTGCTCGGCCGCGACGTCTTCGAGCTGTTCGCCCCCGAGTCCGTCGACGGGGCAAAGGCGAGGCACGAACGCGTGCAGCGCCACCCCCACGAAGAGCCGGAGCCCCTGGTGTTGAGACGCCTCGATGGCGCACGTATGCGGGTATTGGTCTCGTCCGCCCCGGCGCGATGGGAGGGCCGAGCGGCCCGCAGCATCACCATCCATGCCCAGATCCCGGTTGGCGACAACACCGGGGAGCGGGCGTCGCCGGAGCCGGACGAGGAGGCTGTCGTCGCAGTCGATTCCCGGGGCCAGATCCGGACCGTTAACCCGGCAGCTGAGCGACTGTTCGGCTGGACGGCCACGGAAGTGTACGGCCGCAGCCTGGAGGTCGCCTTGGGACTCGATGAGCCCGCTGTCCTAGCCGAGTCCGCTCTCCAGACGCTGGCGAGGGTCGGGCACTGGAAAGGTCAGATCGAGCCACGTCGCGGAGATGGAAGCACGCAACGCCTAAGCTGCTGTGTCACGCTCTTGCGGGACCTCGCAGGAGAGTCCGCCGGGTCCCTTTGGGTGGCGCGAACACTCGACCGCGACGACACCGGCCGCGGGGAGTCTTCCCGCACGGCCGAGCCAGACCTGGCCGCGGACATCCAGCGTGGCCTCGCCCGAGGCGAGTTCGTGGTCTTCTACCAGCCGATCGTGAGACTCGAGGACGCCTCGGTGGTGGGTGCCGAGGCGCTTGTTCGATGGCAGCATCCGAGCAGGGGACTGCTGACGCCTGCGGCGTTCCTGGACACCGCTGAGCGGTGCGGCGCGATCAATGACCTCGACGCTCTCGTGCTCGACGAAGCACGGGCACAGTGGGCCCGCTGGCGAGACGCTGGCCGGGACCTCTATGTCTCGGTGAACCTTTCCGGCCGGCAGCTAGCAGACCCGACCCTGCTGGATCGGATCTCCTCGTTCCCCATGCCCGAAGGCCAGCTGTGGCTCGAGGTGACCGAGACGTCGTTGATCCACGACCTGCAGCAGGCTGCGCACATCCTCAACGAGGTGGCTGCGCTCGGGGCGAAGATCTCGATCGACGACTTCGGCACTGGATGGGCGAGCCTGTCCTACCTACGTGAGTTCCCGGTACATGCTTTGAAGATCGACCGCTCGTTCGTACACGGCGCCGGCACCAGCTCGGTGGACACCGCGATCGTGTCGTCGGTGCTCTCCTTGGGCCGTGAACTCGCGCTGAACGTTGTCGCCGAAGGGATCGAGACCGTGGGGCAACAAGACCAGCTCCGCGAACTCGGCTGCCACTACGGACAGGGCTACTTATTCGGCCGGCCCACTCCTACCATCGAAGAATTCGGGGCGAGGTCTCGATGAAGCACCCACCAACCAGGCACCTCTCCCTGCAGTTCTACCTGTTGTCGCTGATCGTGGTGGCCGCCCTTCTGGGCGGGGCCGCGATGATCCACCAGCAACATCTGCGCATGGACGACGCCCATCGCAGCGCGGTGAACTCGCTGTCCATGGTGAGCGGACTCGCCGCCAAGGACATCTCAGACGCGATAGATCAGACCCGCACAACCACCGCGGAAGTCGCTGCCAACCCCGGCCTGGCTGCGCTTTTCAAGACACCCACACCGCAAGGATGCAGCCTGACCTTTGCCGGGATCGGGCCGTTCCAACACGGCCACGTCGACGTCATCAGCCACGCCGGGCAGGTGCTGTGCTCCTCGCGCGACCTTCCGAAGGGCGCCCCCTACGCGGGCGAGAAGTGGCTGGATGCACCAGCCGACCGCGTGGTGGGGCCGGTGCAAGACGCCGGAAGGTCGGCTCTCGCCGTCATTTCACCGGTGTCGGACCGGGGGGTTGTCGTCACGTTCCTGCGCATCGATGACCTGCCAAGCCAGTTGAGCAACCGGTACGTCAGCACCCTTCCGATCCGCTACGCGCTGATCACCCCGGCAGTCACTCGAGGCGATACGGCCCCGTCGGAGTCCGGGCGGATCACCCGAGAGGCCAAGATCCCCTCGTTGGGATGGACGGTGGCGGCCAGCACGAGCAGGGACGACGCATTCGCGAGCGTGCGAAAAGTCAATCGGGACACGACGATGGTGTTCGTCCTCGGAGTGCTGTTCGTGCTCGCCCTCACCGAGGTCATCTACCTGGGCATCGCGCGCCCGATCCGCCGATTGAGCTCCTCGGTTCGCCAGGCCACCGCAGAAAGGCGGTCGATCGATCCACCACGCTCCGGCCCTGCCGAGGTGGTGTCGCTGGGCAACGACTTCGCGACCCTCACCCGAGACCTGGCCTCCGAGCTCGGCCACCGCGCACACGCCGAAGCCGAGCTCAAGGACTCCGAGCAGACGTATCGGACGATATTCGAGGCGAACCCCCAACCGACCTGGGTCCATCACAGCGACACCGGTGCGCTGATGGCAGTCAACGAGGCCATGGTGCAAAGGTTCGGCCGGACCCGCGAGAAGCTGCTGACCATGCGCTACCACGAGCTCCTCGAGGAGAGTTCGTCGCCGCTGACCGAGGTGCTGCACGGGTCGGACCTCGTCGACCGCTCCGGCCCTTGGCAGCTGCTCGACAGTGCCGGCAAGCAGGTCGATGCCCTGATCACCTCCGATACCTTGAACTTCGGCGGCAACCAGGGGCGGATCGTGGTCGCCGAGGACGTCACCGCCCAGCTACACACCCAACGGCTCCTGCAACGCACCGAACGCATGGAGAGTCTCGGCCAGCTGGCCGGCGGAATCGCGCACGACTTCAACAACCTGCTCGCCGTGATCCTCAACTACGCCGAGTTCGCCACCGAGCAGGTGGCCGAGGCAGCGATCGATAATCCCGGCAAGTGGGAGCCAGTGCTTGCCGACGTGCGGCAGATCGGCACCGCTGGGAACAAGGCCGCAACGCTGACCCGGCAGTTGCTCTCATTCGCCCGCGGCGACGTGCTCGAGGTCGGCCACGTCAACCTCAACACAGTCACGCTCGGGATCGAGCAACTGCTCCGACGCACCTTGGGAGAACAAGTTGAGCTCGACTTCCAGCTCGCGACAGACCTGCCGCCTGTCGAAGCCAACGCCGGCCAGCTCGAACAGGTCATCATCAACCTCGCCGTGAACGCCCGTGACGCGATGCCCGAGGGCGGCAAGCTCTCTGTGCAGACGGCCGATGTCCTCGTGGACGCCGAACACACCGCCGCCCGTCCCGAACGCGTTCCCGGTCGTTACGTCCGGCTGCGCGTGAGCGACAACGGCATCGGCATGGACGCCCAAGCCCGTGAGCATGCGTTCGAGCCGTTCTTCACCACCAAGCACCGGGTCAACGGCACGGGACTCGGACTCGCGACCGTCTACGGCATCGTCACCCGCGCCGGCGGAACCATCGACATCTACTCCGAGCCTGACCTGGGCACCACCATCAGCATGTTCCTGCCCGCGACCATCGGAGAGACCGAGGAGAATCACACACCTGCCGTGGCCAAGCCACGTGCGGGCACCGAGACGATCCTGCTCGTCGAGGACGACGACGCCCTTCGATCCATGGCCGAACGCATCCTCCGTCGCGACGGATATCAAGTTCTGACCGCAAGTGACGGACCGAGCGGCGAGGCAGTTGCCCAACAGCGTCGCGAAGAGATCGATCTACTGCTCACCGACGTCGTGATGCCCGGAATGCTCGGCAGCGAGCTCGCCAGGAGGGTGACCGCTGCCAACCCATCGATCGGAGTGCTGTTCATGTCCGGATACGCCCCGCCAGGTGGTTCCCGCGGCGGCACGCTTCCGGATAACGCCGTGATGGTGGACAAGCCGTTCTCGGCGACCCGACTCTTGGACCAGGTCCGTCTCGTGCTCGACACGCAGTCCAACGGCGCTGGCACAGAACATTTCTGACGGGCTGGATCTAGGACGAAATCGTCGATGTTGTCCAGCAGCATCCGGGGCTCCTGGGCTGTTGGCTTGCAGATCGAGGTCGAGCGATCAGGTCGGGCCTCAGCAGCGCAGGTGGACCTTTCGCCGTCGGGGTCGAGGATGGCGATGATCTTGGCGGGCCCGCCTTGTGCACCGAAGGCGTGCGCCACCGTCGTGCAGAACTCAGCCGCCTGGCCAGCCCCTGTTGGTCTCCTCGCCGCCACGCGGGCAGCTCGCTGATGCAGGTGCCAGACTGTCGGCCGGCCACGCTCCTTGCCGCCTCCTCCACCTGAGGGACGGCGTACGGCGGACAATCGGCGACTCAGGGCGGGCACCGCCACGGGATGACCCCGCGCCTGCACAGCCGGGCGATCGACATGGGTCGGATCGAGATGATCTCGCTCGACGTGAGTTGGAGGATTGATGCAGCATCATCGGGATCTTCGAACCCTGATGTCCCTTGACACGCCTTCGCAGGGTGCCCCTAGTGTCGGCGGCGTTGAGCCAGACGCGAGCGGAGGTCAGGATGCCTGCGGAGGTGAGCGTGCCATCGGCCGGGGGAGAGATGCCGGCGGGAGTGGCACGGATGTGTCGCGGATGGCTGCGGGGGCTCGGGCGGCGCTGCCGCCGCGGACGGATAGCAACTTGTTGGTGGCGACGTGGAACCTGCGCGCTTTTGCCGGTCTGACACAGCGGTGGGAAGCCGGACCGGATGATTCGCCGAAACGGGACTGGCATGCGGTGGGCTGCATCGCGGCGGTGGTCTCCTGCTTCGACGTGGTCGCGGTACAGGAGGTACGCCGAGACACCGCGGCGCTGCGGTTCCTGCTCGACCGGCTCGGGCCGGAGTGGGGTTTTCTAACTTCCGATGTTACCGAGGGAGATGCCGGCAACGGTGAACGACTCACCTTCCTTTACCGCACTGGCCGGGTCCGCCCCTCGGGGCTGGTGGGAGAGATCGTGCTGCCGCCCACCTCCTCGGGGCACCCGGCGGCCCAGTTCGCCCGGACCCCGTATGCCGCCTCGTTCGCCCGCGCTGGGGTGGAGTTCGTGTTGGCGACCGTGCACATCATCTGGGGGGACAAGCCGGCGGACCGGCTACCGGAGATCATCGAGATCGCCGAGTGGATGCGGGCCTGGGCCGACCGGCCGGGGGAGTGGAGTGAGAACTTGCTGCTGTTGGGTGACTTCAACTTGGACCGACTCGATGACCCGCTCTATCA
Source organism: Nocardioidaceae bacterium (assembly GCA_035690495.1). Taxonomy (GTDB): domain Bacteria; phylum Actinomycetota; class Actinomycetes; order Propionibacteriales; family Nocardioidaceae; genus DASSKK01. The sequence goes on from DASSKK010000054.1 coordinate 9,525, forward strand.
GGCGTTCGTCTCCACTGGCCTGTTCCCGCCCGCGGAGCTGAACGCGGTGCCACGCACGATCTTCGAGGGGGAGACGGCCCAGCACTTCTATGACCAGATCGCCTGGTTCTCCAGCCCGGAGGGCGTCTCGCTGCTGCATTCGCTCACCTACACCCATCACGGCGGGTCGTTCGACTTCGTCCCCTACGCTTTTACCACCCTGAGTGATGTGGAGCTTTCCTGGCGGATCTCGGACCACTACCCGCTCTGGGTCGAGTTCACCGTCTGATCTGATCAGCGTGTTCGGGGGGCGCGGGAGGCCGTCTCTGCTCGATGGCGCTTCCCGGCTTGGCTGAAGGCGTGGCTGAGGGCGTCCTCACGGTCGGGGGTAGTGGTCTCGGTGAGGTCCGCGGCCTCGGGCTCCCCTACGGCGTTGAGGTGTTGGCGCACCGCCTCGGCTTGGGCGAGGAACTCTCCGTAGTAGTTCGGCGGCCAGGCCGTCGCCGGCGCCGCCGCTCGTGGTGGCGTCTGGCCGGTGCGGGCTGCTGGCCTGTCCTGATGGGTGTCCGCGACGCCGTACGCGTGGGCGGACGGGTCGGGGAGATCGGTGCGGGCCGGGCTGTCCTGCCAGAGGTGCTCGAAGGTGCGGGCGTGGGCGTCGCGGCGGGTAAGCGGGGCGGCCTCGGGTGCGAAGAGGGCTCGCAGGGTGGCGGGAACGCTGGCGTGCTCATAGACCTCCGAGGCGAGGGTGCCCTTGGGGATGAGCGGCGAGATCGCCACGGTGGGGACCCGGACGCCGAGGCGGGTGAAGTCGAAGCTGGCGGCAGACTCGCGATACAGCGCGTCGAACAGGCGGGCCGGGAGTGACTTGGGGTCGCCGGGGGCGGGGACGCGTTCGGGGGCGGGCAGGTGGTCGTAGAACCCGCCGTGCTCATCGTAGGTGACTAGCAGCACCGTGCTGGCGAACAGCTCCGGGTTGGTGCGCAGGGCCTGGTAGACGCTGGCGAGGAGTTGCTCGCCGCGGTCGAAATCGGTCGCGGTGGCGGGGGCGAAGATGTCGTAGGCCTCATCGTCGACGAGGTTATTCTCCGGATGTTGGCTGTCGCTGGCACCCAGCGGCCTGCCGACGGCCTGCAGCTGGTTCAGCGGTGCCCGCGGGGGTTGGTGGCGAGGTTCGATGAAGCTGTAGGCGGGCAGGTCCCCGCCGGCGACGTGGGCAGCGAAGTCGCCCGTAGGGTGCCAGTTGCCGTGCCGGCCGGCGGTGTCCCACAGCCGGGGAAAGGCCATCACCTGGGCGGTGCCGTCGTGGTAGATGCGCCAGTCGTGCCCGTGGTCCTCGAGCAGCTCGAAGATGGTGGGGTCGGTATACGGGCGGATGGCGATGTTGGTCTCGCCGTCGGAGGTGGCGGCGTGCAGGAAGTTGCGGTTGGGCCAGGTCTCCCCAGGCGCCGAGCAGTACCAGTGGTCGAAGACAGCGAACTCGGCCGCCAGGGTGGCCAGCACCGGCACCCGGTGCGGCAGTGGCAACGCATCACCAGCGGACCCCGACCGCTCGCCCCGGACCGGGGCCGGGTGCTGAGCCGGTGCAGCCATCCCAGCAGCCCGGAATAGCGGGGCGGATGCAGACCGGCGGCCTTGCGCTCGTAGCTGGCCACGAACCCTCGATGGGTGGGCGTCCGCCTCCACGGCGGCCCGGCCAGGGCCAGTTGCTGCATCACCGCATCGTAGGAGTGGTCGGGCCCAAACGGCAGCACCGACGTCGCATCCGGGGTCGCCGGGACGAGGGCCCCGGCCACATCGGGGTTGACCCAGGAGCCCTCGCGTAACCCACAAAAGTCCGGGTCGGGATGGTCGAGGAAGCCGAGCATGTGATCAAAGGACCGGTTCTCCAGACACAGCACCACCACGTGTTCAACACCCATAGGCCTGTCCTCCTCCACGACACCGCGATCGACCGCCGGCCGTGGTCGGCCATCGCGATCGAGTTGCCTCGAACCGCACGCTAGTCCAGGCACCGCGTTGACTCACCGAAGGTGCCCATGTGCGAGAGCATCCGGGTGAAGTTGGAGTTGGCTGTTGAGCGGCAGGTCACTGGCCCAGGTACGGCAGTACCGTAAATGGCTGGCGCCGCGACCACGCCCGCATGGTGCTGAGGCAGGCGATCGCGGTGGTGGAGTCGCGCCACACCGGCCGGCCGGGGTGTTAACAGTCATAGGGGAGCCGGAGTGACGCAACTTCCCTGCTGGTCCGAGAATGAGGCCTTGTCGAACCGCATGCCCTCTCTGCCCGTGGTGGTGGTCGAGGTTGCCCGGTCGCATGTCGACGGAGGTGCAGACCCTGCCGTCGACCTACTTCTCGAGCTGCGGATACGTACTCGTGCTCAGGTGTGCCAGGTGGTCACGAGCGAACGCTGATGATCGCCTTTCCCTTGGGCCGCTCGTTGGAGCTGAGCGCTGCGACAGCAGCCTCGAGGGATGTGGTGGTCCCGATGTTCGGGCGCAGGCGTCCGTCCCGCAACCGCTGCACGATCTCACCGAGCTGGGCGCGGTCGGCCTCTACGACGAAATCCAAAGCGAGGCCGTTTGTGGGCCGGGCCTCGACCGGGCCGACGACTGACACGAGCGTTCCTCCATTCGCGATCAGGCGCGCGGACCGCTGCTGGACATCGCCGCCGATCACATCGAAGACCAGGTCGACGTCGCCGACGCTTTCCAACGTGTCGTTCTCGAGGTCGAGGAACTCCTGTGCGCCGAAGTCGAGTGCCTTCTCGCGGTCGGCGGCGCGTCCGGTTCCGATGACGTGGGCGCCGGCCCCGCGTGCGAGCTGGGTCACCATCGTCCCGACTGCGCCCGCAGCACCGTGGGCGAGGACGCTGTGTCCCGCTCGAAGGCGACCGTGCTGGAAAAGGCCTTGCCAGGCGGTCAGGCCCGAGATCGGCAGGGATGCACCGACCGTGAAGTCGACGTCGTCGGGCAAGGGCGCGAGGTTGCGCGCCTCGATCGCGACGTACTCCGCCAGGGTGCCGTCGCGGTGCCAGTCGGACAGCCCGAACACCCGCTGGCCCACCGAGAGCCCCGTCGTGCCGTAGCCGAGGCTGCTGACCACTCCAGCCAATTCGTGGCCCGGGATCGACGGCGTCCGGTCACGGCCGGCGCGATCGTTCCACGTCGAGGGCCACTCCAGCTCGGTCGAGACGAATCCCGAGGCGTGGATCTGGACCACGACGTCGTTGATCGCTGCTGGCGGCTCGGGACGCTCGGTGAGCGTCATGCCCGCCGTACCCGCGGCTTGGTCGATCACCACAATCGCCTTCATCAGACGCCTCTCTGTCCCAGGTCCTGGGCGCACCGCCGGTGCGGCCACAGCATAACTGGACGAATACGTCCACTTTAGCGTCACGCATCTCGGCTTGCAAGGGTATGGTGGACGGGGCCAAACAACTGAGACTGTATCGTCCAGTTGTGCACCACAATGGTGTGGAGGAGTCGCAGTCGGCCCCCGCGGCGCAATTGACGGCGCGGGGAGCGGCGACACGATCACGGATCGTCGCCACCGCTGCAGACCTGATCCGTGTCCGCGGAGTCGGCGGAACGACTCTGGACGACGTCGTCTCGGCGAGCAAGGTCAGCAAGTCGCAGCTGTACCGACACTTCGATGACAAGCCCGCGCTGGTGCGGGCGGTGATCGAGCTCGTCGGCGAGCGGGTGATCGCCCGCGAGCGGGAACACCTGGGGAGCGTGAAGACGTTCGCGGACCTGCAGCGCTGGCGGGACGCACTGGTCGAACGCAATGCCCTGCAGGAGGGTCGGTACGGGTGTTCTTTGGGCTCACTGGCGAACGAGTTCGCCGACCAGGACTCGGTCGCCCGCCAGAAGCTTCATGACCTGTTCGCCGCGTGGCAGGAACTGTTCGACGACCTCCTTCGCCGGTTCCAACGCGAAGGCGTCATCCCGGAGGATGCCGACGTCTACCAGCTCGCGACCGGGTTCGTGGCGGCTGTGCAGGGCGGCTACCTGTTGGCGCAGACATCCCGCGACGTCACCCCGATGGCCTCCGCGATCGACATGGCGATTGCACACCTGCGCCTGCTCGGTCGAGCGACCGATTGATCATCACGTCCGCGGACGGGGCTGGATCCGGTTGCGGGCGCGGGCAGCCGCAATGGCACTCGTGAGTGAGGCCGCGTCGAAGGCGCCGTACTGACGGCGGCCGTCGACGAAGAACGTCGGCGTCCCGGAGACCCCGCTGATGTCCGCAGACTCGACGTCCTGTCCCACGCGAGCGAGGTGCGCGTGCGAGTACAGCACCTTCTGGAAGCGCGGCACGTCCAGGCCGAGCTGCTCGGCGTATACGAGCAGGTCGGGTTTCCGCAGGTGGTCCTGGTGGGCGAGCAGCAGGTCGTGCATCTCCCAGAACCTGCCCTGGGCGCCGGCGGCCTCGGCTGCCTGCGCGGCGAGCTCTGCGTCGGGATGCACGTCGGTGAGCGGCAGGTGTCGCCAGACGAACCTCACGTCGACATCACCGAGAACCGCGCGCACCGCTGGCTCGGCCCGGCCGCAGTAGGGGCATTGGAAGTCGCCGTACTCGACCACGGTGACGGCCGCGTCCTGCGCACCACGCACGTGGTCCCGCTCCGGATCGACGCCGACGGCGAGATCGACGAGCTGCTCGGCACGGCCGTGCAGCGCCACGGTACGGCGGTCCTCACCTAGGAGCGCGGTGACCTGGAAGACGATCCACGTCGACGCCGCCGCAACGGCCGCGGCGAGGAGCACCCCGAACTTCGCCTCGGCAAGGCGTTCACCGTCGAAGGCGAGGGAGGCGATCAGGAACGAGACGGTGAAGCCGATGCCGGCGATCGTGCCGCTGCCGGCCACCGCCGCCCATCCGACCGCCGGCTGCACGCGGCCGTGCGTCATCCGGGAGATCGCCCAAGACGCCGAGATCACCGCGACTGGCTTGCCGACGGCATACCCGAGCACGATGCCGAGGGTGATCGGCGAGCTCATCGCCCTGTCGACGAAGGAGCCGTCGATCTCGATCCCGGCATTCGCCAACGCGAACAGCGGCACGACCACATAGCTACTCCAGGGGTGGAGGAACCTCTGGAGCCGGTCGTTGGGAGACAGCGTCCGGCGCAACCCGACCACCGCGGTGCGGGCGAGATCTGGCGTCGGCTCCTCACGGAACTGGCGGAACAGACCACTCGCCTGCTCGAGGTCCTCCCGAGCCGGGGTGTACGCCGGGGCGACCAGCCCGATCGCGAGCCCGGCCACGACCGGTTCGATGCCGCTGCCGAGCAGGCTCGCCCAGACGGCGACACCGATCACGACCAGACTGGCCGGCGTGCCGACCCGAAGCCGCATCACGAACAGGAACAGACCGAACAACGCCACCGCCAGGGCGAGGTAGCGCAGGGAGACCCCGTCGGCGTACACGACTGCGATCACGAGCAGTGCAACCAGATCGTCGACGACGAACACCGTCAGCAGGAACGCTCGGACCCGGTCCGGCACGTCTCGGCCGACGACGACGAGCAGCCCCAGCGCGAGCGCGGTGTCTGTCGACATCGCGACGCCCCAGCCGCCGGCCGCGTCTCCCCCTGCGTTGACGGCAAGGTAGAGGCCGACCGGGACGACCATCGCGAGCAGACCCGCAGCCACCGGCAGAACCACACGCCCGCGGTCACGAAGATCGCCCAGATCGATCACCCGGCGTGCCTCCAGCCCGACCACGAGGAAGAACAGCGTCATCAAGCCGCTGTTCACCCACGTCCGCAGATCCCGCGTCACGCTCGCGTCCCCAAGCTTGATGCCGAACGGCGTGTTCCACATCGACTCGTACGACGTACCGACATTCGCCCAGACAACAGCGACCACGATCGCCCCCGTCAGGACTCCGGCACTGCCCGAGGCAGTCCGCAGGAAAGCACGCACGGGCGTGGCGAACTGCTTGGGCCAAGGCGTGCGAGGAACGGCCGTATCGCCCTGATCTTCACTCGTCACCGGCCACCTCAGAACTCGGCGCGGCCCCATCCATCGACCGCGCTGGTCGATGCGCGGTACAACTCCGACGGACACGCCAGCCTCCCCGTCGCCAGCGCGCAGCCAGGAACTCACCTCCATCCGGCATCAGGAACTGCGTTGAGGTCGAGGCTGCGCGACGAAGCGAGGAACGTCGAACTCTTACGCGGCGGCGGAAAGACGTAAACTCTCGGACGCCCGGATCGCTGCTACCAGGATCGGATGCCCGGCCTGGTCGGCCGGCGGCATGGTCCGCCTACGAGCTGACGGGGAGCGCAAGGAACCATCCCGGCCCGGGATGCGAAGCGCGACGGGGAGTGCTACCGCGCCACGCCGGCGCGGTCCAGGCGTCGGTGCACGTACGAGAACAGCGCGAAGGCCTCGAAGAAGTCCTGCTTGCACTCGTCCGACCCGCGTCGAGTCGTGTGCGCGCGTGGGTTGCGATAATGACCGTGGATCCCGGTCAGCAGGTTCTTGAAGCCGCGATGCTCGCTCTTCTCCGACTCTGTTTGGCACGGTGTGACTGCGATGAGCGGCTTGGTGGACTTACCGCCGAAGACCGTCGTGTAGAGGTCCTCGCCGTCCGTCCCGAGGCTCGTATGTCGTCGCAGCCGGTCCGGGATCGACTTTGCCGCTTCCTCGATCGCATGGAATAACGACTTCCGCAGCAACTCCTCGTCGCAATACGCCAGCAGAGCTGGGTGGCAATCCCGGCGTCGCAACTCGGCGACCAGCTCGCCCGACAGTTGCGCTGCTTCGCTCAGTGTGGACGCCTTCGGCGCTCGCGCAAACTTGCCCTCGTCGTTGATGCGATACCCGAACAGGACGAGAGCCTCGTTGAGCTGGCCCTGGAGCTGATTGAACCGGCTCGGGTCACTGACGTATCGCGAGGGATGCATCGCCGCGTTGATGAACACGATGAGCACGTTGCCGGCGTCTTGCATGATCTGGGCGTCGTTAAGGGTGATGAGGAGGCGTGTGCGCTTGTTCGGTCCCTCCTCCAGTTCGAGCTTCGTAGGGCCCAGCACCCTCTCCAACTCCGTGGTGGATAGGGCCGGGTAGTCCGTCGCAGCGAGCACGTTGCACACCGCCTCGGTCATTGCCGTCGGGAAGACGGCCAGTCGCTTGCCCACATGTCCTCCTCATTGGCGGCGATGTCGCCGCAGTTACCGACACCTGAAGCGGCCTGCGCGGCGACACCCGAACGCGGTTCCGCTCAATTCAGGGTGCCTATCACGCCGGCAGTTTCGCCGACGAGGCCAGCTGAACTGCTTCTTTCCCAGTCTGCGTTCCTGCGCGACCGAGAAGACGAGGACCACGGAGCGCGTTTTCAAGTCAGCCGTAGCGGCCAGCGCTAATCGATTTCTTGCTCAGCCGCGGAGACCATCGCGGCTGCGAGCAGCGCGCCTCATCCGGGCCACCGAAGCGCTACGAGGCGTTAATGAGGCTCTCCTGACGCTTCCGTGGGTGGTTGAGCGCGGCTGAGAGGGGGCACGCCGTTCCCTGTCTATGTTCTGGGCTTGTTGAAGGTCCCGAACAACAGAACAGGAAACGGCGTGCAAGCGGCGACTCTATGGCGACGGCTCCTCGGGGTCGAGAAGACGGTGGTCGAAGACGTTGAGATCGAGGAGGAGCTGGACGGAACGGTGAGCCTGGTCGCGCACGTGCGTCCGACGAAGAGGACCGCGTCGCGGTGCGGGAAGTGT
>DASSKK010000055.1:0-14535 GCA_035690495.1 Nocardioidaceae bacterium
ACCGCATGAGCCGGGTCAGGTAGTCGGTGAAGAGCTGGACCGTCGCGGTCGTCCCGACGCCACCGGGATAGAGCGTGGAGGGATGCACGTGGCGCCCCTCCATCAGGCAGAACATTTCCCTGGTCGACCTGCTGACCTGGAGCGCCTCGCGGTAGAACTCGCCCTCCAGCGGGTTCAGCGACCGCATGATGTCGCCGATGGTCCGGTAGCCGTGGTCGGCCGCGTGCGGCGCTTCGGTGCTGTTGGCGCGCTCGAGCACCCCGGGGTTGGTCTCGGCGACCATCTTCTCGCAGAAGTCCACGCCGACCAGGTTCTCCTGGAAGATGTTGTGGTCGAACATGTACTCGGCCGACTCGCCCAGGTTGATGATCCACTCGCCGAGGTGCGGCGGGCGGACGCCGTAGGCCATGTTCTGGTTGTAGACCGAGCAGGTGGCGTGGTTGTCGCCGCAGATCCCGCAGATCCGGCTGGTGATGAAGTGCGCGTCCCTGGGGTCCTTGCCCTTCATGAAGATGCTGTAGCCGCGGAAGATCGACGAGGTGCTGTGGCACTCCGCGACCCGCTTGGCCTTGAAGTCGATCTTGGTGTAGATGCCCAGGCTGCCGACGATCCTGGTGATGGGGTCCCAGGTCATCTCGGTGAGCTCGGGCGCTGCCTCGGTAGTCATCGCGTCACCACGTCTTCTCGTAGCCGGTGCGGAGTTCGGAGCCCTTCACGCGCCACTTCGGTTCCTTGTCCGCCGTCTTGGCGGTGAAGCCCCGCAGGGTGCGGATCACGGTCCCGTACATGCCGCTGGCGGTGGTGGACACGGTCGCGCCCGGCGGCTTGTCCATGAACGGCATGAACTTGTCCGGGAAGCCGGGCATGGTGCAGGCGATGCAGATCCCGCCCACGTTCGGGCAGCCGCCGACGCCGTTGATCCAGCCGCGCTTGGGCACGTTGCACTTGACCACCGGGCCCCAGCAGCCCAGCTTGACCAGGCAGCTCGGTGCGCCGTACTCGGTGGCGAACTCGCCTTCCTCGTAGTAGCCGGCCCGGTCGCAGCCCTGGTGCACGGTCGCCTCGAACAGCCACTTCGGCCGCAGCGCCTCGTCCAGCGGGATCATCGGGGCCTGCCCCGCCACCTGGTAGAGCAGGTACAGGATGGTCTCGGACAGGTTGTCGGGGTGGATGGGGCAGCCGGGCACGCAGACGATCGGCAGGCCTGCCTTGGACTTCCAGTCCCAGCCCAGGTAGTCGGGCACGCCCATCGCCCCGGTCGGGTTGCCCTGCATCGCGTGGATGCCGCCGTACGTCGCGCAGGTGCCGGCCGCCACGATGGCCGTGGCTTTCGGCGCCAGCCGGTCCAGCCACTCGCTGGTGGTCATCGGCTGCCCGGTATCCGGGTTGTTGCCGAACCCGCACCAGTACCCTTCGGTCTTGAGCTGCTCGTTCGGGATGGACCCCTCGACTACCAGCACGAACGGCTCGAGCTCACCCCGGTCGGCCTTGAAGAACCACTCCAGGAAGTCGTCGGCGCCCCCGCTGGGACCGCACTCGAAGTCGATCAGCGGCCAGTGCACCGCCACCTGGGGGAGCCCCGGCAAGGCGCCCAGCGCGATCTCCTCGATGGTGGGCTGTGTCGCCGCGGTCAACGCGACAGAGTCGCCATCGCAACTGAGCCCCGCGTTGATCCACAAGACGTGGATGAGAGTTTCTTCTGCCTTGACTGCTTCGGCTGTGGGCATGTGCGCCGGCTCCCCGAGGGCCCTGCGAAGAGGGTCCTCACTGGTCCTTCGGGCCGCTTGCTCGACCCTGAACCTCCCTCCTTCTCATCAGACGCCTGTGACTGGGTTGTGTCAAGGGCTCAGACGGTCCAGCCACGTGTGCCAGGCGGCGGTGTTCTCGCCGGTGCGGGCGGAGACCGCGAGCACCTCTACGTCCGGGTTGAGCCGGCGCGCGTCGGCGGTGAGCCGGCCGAGGTCGAAGTCGACGTAGGGCAGCAGGTCGGTCTTGTTGACCAGCACCAGGTCGGCGGCGGTGAACATGTGCGGATACTTCAGCGGCTTGTCGTCGCCTTCGGTCACCGAGATCACCACCACCTTGGCGGCCTCGCCCAGGTCGAACAGTGCGGGACACACCAGGTTGCCGACGTTCTCCACGATCACCAGGCTGCCGGCCTCGGGAGCCAGCTCGTCCAGCGCGTGCCGGGTCATCGCTGCGTCCAGATGGCACCCGGTGCCAGTGTTCACCTGCACCGCAAGGGCGCCGGCCTGACGGATCCGCTGCGCGTCGTACGACGTCTCCTGGTCTCCCTCGATCACGCCGACAGGTTGCGGGAACGACCCGATCGTGTGTTCGAGCAGGGTGGTCTTGCCCGCGCCCGGCGAGCTCATCACGTTGACCATGGTGAGCGACCACTCGTGCAGCCAGGCGCGGTTCGCCGCCGCCAGCTCGTCGTTCTTGGCGAGCACCGCGATCTCGAGGTCGAGGGTGTGCGTGTGGGTGTGCCCGTCGGGCGCCGTCACCCGTACGTCGGAGTCTCCGCATCCGCAGTTGCTGCACATGAGACGTCCTCCTCCACGTCGATGGACACCATGGCGAGCTCGCGGCCGGCGACGATCTCGACGTCAGCGCTGCCGCACGGGCACAGGGGGATCGGGTCGTCGAGGATGAAGTCTGCCTTGCACACGTGACAGGTGGCGCGGGCGGCCACGTCGTCGATCTCCAGGCTGGCGCCATCGAGATCGGTGCCTGCGGTCGCGACCTCGAAGGCGAACTCGAGTGCGTCGGGGACGACACCGGACAGTCGTCCGATCCGAAGCCGTACGACGCTCACCCGCCGGCCCGCGGCGCGGTTCCGGGCGGCCTCGACCACGCTCTCCGCGATCGCCAGCTCATGCATCCTGTGTTCGCCTTCCACCGCCACGATAGGCACGCGAGGCCCGGTCCCGGAAGGGTCAGCCGATCCAGACGGTCTTGATGTTGCAGAACTCCCGGATGCCGTGCCCGGCCAGCTCACGGCCATGCCCGGACGCCTTCACCCCGCCGAACGGGAGTGCCGGGAACGACGCGGTCATCCCGTTGATGAACGTCTGGCCGGCCTGCAGGTCGCGGATGAACCGCTCCTGCTCGTCGGCGTCGTTGGTCCACGCGTTCGACCCGAGGCCGAACCGGGTGTCGTTGGCCAGCCGGATCGCCTCCTCGAGGTCGCCGACCCGGAACACCGCGGCGACCGGCCCGAAGACCTCCTCGGAGTAGATGCCCATCTGCGGGGTGACGTCCTCCATCACGGTCGGCGGGTACCACCAGCCGTCCTGGTCCGGGGTGACCCCGCCGAGAGTCAGCTTCGCGCCCTTGGCGACCGCGTCCGCGACCAGGTGCTCGACGTCGTCGCGGCCCTGCTCGGTCGAGAGCGGCCCGACGTCGGTGCCGTCCTCCATCGGGTCACCGACGACGAGCGCGGCCATCTCCTTGCGGAACAGGTCCATGAACTCGTCGTACACGTCGGTGTGCACGATGAAGCGCTTCGCCGAGATGCAGCTCTGCCCGTTGTTCTGGCAGCGGGAGGTGGTCGCCACCTTCGCCGCCTTGGGGAGGTCCGCCGAGGGCATCACCACGAACGCGTCGGAGCCACCCAGCTCGAGGACCACCTTTTTCAGCGACTCGCCGGCGGTGCGTCCGACCGCGACGCCGGCGCCCTCGCTTCCGGTCAGCGTCGCCGCCGCCACCCGGTCGTCGCGGATGATCGCCTCGACCTTGTCGCTGCCGATCAGCAGGGTCGAGAACGCGTGCTCGGGGAAGCCGGCGTCGTCGAAGAGCTCCTCCATGAACAGGGCAGTCTGCGGCACGTTGCTGGCGTGCTTGAGGAGGCCGACGTTGCCGGCGGCCAGGGCGGGTGCCGCGAACCGCATGGCCTGCCAGAGCGGGAAGTTCCACGGCATGATCGCGAGTACGACACCCAGCGGGAGGTAGCGCGTGTAGGCCTGCGAGGCGTTCACCGTGCTCCCGTCGACCGGCTCGTCGGCGAGCAGCTCGGGGGCGTGGTCTGCGTAGTAGCGCAGCACCGCCGCGCACTTGCCGATCTCGGCGGCGGCAGCCGCCTTGGTCTTGCCCATCTCGAGGGTCATCATCCCGGCGATCTCGTCGGTGCGCTTGTCCAGGATGTCGGCCGCGGCGCGCAGCCAGCCGGCGCGCTGCTCGAAGGTGGTAAGCCGGTAGCTCGCGGCAGCGCTGGCCGCCTGGGCCAGCTTGGTCTCGAGCTGCTCGTCGGTCAGCTCGTCGAAGGTCTTGAGGACCTCCCCGGTCCTCGGGTCGGTCGTCGTGATTGCCATGGACCCACCTTTCCACGTTCATGGGGGTTGGCGGCGGCCAGGTACCTTGTGGGGCGACGCGACCGCACCGCATATACACCCGCCCACCACCCCCGCGGGTCGGTCCGTACCCCACGAGGAGGAGCAACATGCAGGTCTGGCCCGGTCGCCCGTACCCGCTCGGTGCGACGTACGACGGGGCCGGGGTGAACTTCGCGCTGTTCTCCGACGTGGCCGAGAAGGTCGAGCTGTGCCTGGTCGACGAGGACCTGGCCGAGACGCGTGTCCCGATGGAGGAGGAGGACGCGTTCGTCTACCACGCCTACCTGCCGGGGCTGCAGCCCGGACAGCGCTACGGCTACCGGGTCTACGGCCCCCACGACCCGGCACGCGGGCTGCGGTGCAACCCCGCCAAGCTGCTGCTCGACCCCTACGCGAAGGCCGTAGACGGGCAGATCGACGGCGACGAGTCACTGTTCTCCTACCGCTTCGACGACCCGGCCGCCTTCAACGACGCCGACAGCCTGGGCCACACGATGCTGTCCGTGGTCACCACGCCGTACTTCGACTGGGGCCAGGACCGCCGGCCCGACCGCGAGTACCACGAGTCGGTGATCTACGAGGCGCACGTCAAGGGCCTGACCCGGCTGCACCCCGGCATCCCCGAGGAGATCCGCGGGACGTACGCCGGCCTGGGCCATCGCGCCACCATCGGCTACCTCTCCTCGCTGGGAGTGACCGCCGTAGAGCTGATGCCGGTGCACCAGTTCGTGCAGGACACCACGCTGGTCGACAAGGGGCTGAGCAACTACTGGGGCTACAACACCCTCGGGTTCTTCGCCCCGCACAACGCCTACTCCGCAAGCGGGAAGCGCGGCCAGCAGGTGCAGGAGTTCAAGGCGATGGTCAAGGCGCTCCACGAGGCCGACATCGAGGTGATCCTCGACGTGGTCTACAACCACACCGCGGAGGGCAACCACCTCGGACCGACGATCTGCTTCCGGGGCATCGACAACGCCGCCTACTACCGACTCGTCGACGACGATCTGCAGCACTACTACGACACCACCGGCACCGGCAACACGCTGCTGATGCGTCACCCGCACGTGCTGCAGCTGATCATGGACTCGCTGCGCTACTGGGTGACCGACATGCACGTGGACGGCTTCCGCTTCGACCTGGCCTCCTCGCTGGCCCGGCAGTTCCACGAGGTCGACCGGCTGTCGGCGTTCTTCGACCTGGTGCAGCAGGACCCCGTGGTCAGCCAGGTCAAGCTGATCGCCGAGCCCTGGGACCTCGGCGCCGGTGGCTACCAGGTCGGCAACTTCCCGCCGCTGTGGACCGAGTGGAACGGGAAGTACCGCGACACCGTCCGCGACTACTGGCGCGGGAAGCCGGCCACCCTCGGCGAGTTCGCCAGCCGGCTGAGCGGCTCCTCCGACCTCTACGAGCACTCGGGCCGCAAGCCGATCGCCTCGATCAACTTCGTCACCGCCCATGACGGGTTCACGATGCGCGACCTGGTCTCCTACGACCGCAAGCACAACAAGGCCAACGGCGAGAAGGGGCACGACGGCACCGACGACAACCGCTCCTGGAACTGCGGTGTCGAGGGGGAGACCAAGGACGAGGCCGTCCTCGCGCTCCGTGCGAGGCAGCAGCGCAACTTCCTCACCACCTTGATGCTCTCCCAGGGTGTGCCGATGCTGCTGCACGGCGACGAGGTCGGTCGAAGCCAGGGCGGCAACAACAACGTCTACTGCCAGGACAACGAGGTCTCGTGGATGCCCTGGGAGCTCGAGGACTGGCAGCAGGGGCTGCTGGAGTTCACGTCCCGACTGATCGCGCTGCGCCGTGAGCACCTGGTGTTCCGGCGCCGCCGGTTCTTCGCCGGCCTGGTCGACGGCGGGCACGACGTACCCGACATCGCGTGGTTCGCCCCCGACGGCACCAACATGAAGGACGCCGACTGGGGGCAGGCGTCGGCCAACGTGCTGATGGTGTTCCTGAACGGCGAGGCGATCCCCGAGCCCGACCGGCACGGCGAGCCGGTCTTCGACGACTCGTTCCTCGTCGCGTTCAACGCCAGCGACGAGCAGGTGACGTTCACCGTCCCCGGCGAGGTGTACGGCGGGGGCTGGCAGGTCGCGCTGGACACCAACGACGACGTGGCCGGCAGCGCCTCGGTCTTCGACGACTCGACGCCGTTGCTTCCCGGAGTCGAGATCCAGGTCGCCGACCGGTCGGTGGTGGTGCTGCGCCGGCCGCACAACGGCACCACGTAGTCTCGCCGGAGTGAGCTGGACGCCCGACGATCTCCCCTCGCTGGACGGACGCACCGCGGTGGTCACCGGCGCGAACTCCGGCATCGGCTGGCACACCGCCGCCCGGCTGGCTCGGAGTGGCGCGGACGTTACGCTGGCGTGCCGCAACCTGGAGGCGGCTGAGGACGCCGCCGCGCGGATGCGCGAGCAGGCGCGCGGGCACGTCGTCGTCGAGCAGCTGGACCTGGCCTCGCTGGCGTCGGTCGAGAAGTTCGCCTCTGGCTGGCATGGGCCGCTGCATCTGCTGGTGAACAACGCTGGGGTGATGACGCCTCCGCGGCCGCGACGTACCGCAGACGGCTTCGAGCTGCAGTTCGGCACCAACCACCTCGGCCACTTCGCGCTGACGGCGCGGCTGCTTCCGGCGCTCCTCGCGGCCGAGAGTCCACGGGTGGTGGCGGTCAGCTCGCTGGCCCACCACGGCGGCTCGGGAGGGTTGCTGCGGGAGAACCTGGAGCCGCGCTACCGCCCCCAGCGGGCGTACTCGAACTCGAAGCTGGCCAACCTCCTGTTCGCCTTCGAGCTGCAACGACGAGCGTCTGCCGCCGGCACGACCCTCGTCTCGACCGCCGCGCATCCCGGGCTCTCGGCCACAGGGCTGGTCACCTCCCGGCAGGGTCTGGGCGCGATTCCGGGGCTGCGCTGGGTCGCTCCTCCGTTCGTGCGCCTGGTGTCGCAGTCGTCGGCGGCAGGGGCGGCGCCGACACTGTTCGCGGCCACCGAGGCGGCTCGCGGGTCGTACACCGGGCCCCAGTGGCTGGGCGAGTCGCGCGGCCCGGTCGGCCCGGCGAGACTCAGCCGGCTTGCGCGCGACGAGGACCTGGCAGGTGCGCTGTGGGAGCTGTCCGAGGAGCGGACCGGCGTTCACTTCGCCTGGCCAGGCCGGTGACTCTCCTGACCGCCATGAGTGCGGGCACCGCGGACATCGGAGATGTTCAGCCACCTGGCGACTGAGGATCTCCCACATCCGTCGACCAAGACGTGTATCAGTTGCTGTCTACTCTGCTCCGGCGCTGTTGGCTTGGCGAACGACCTCATCGACGACGTGCGCAAGGGGTGCGGTGGCGTCGATTGATGCCATTCTTCGGAACGTCCTCTTTCGTTTGGTGCAATCGCACAATGAGCTCCCGTTCGGACTGCTTCCCGCCCCGCTCATCCTCCGGCCGCTCATCGAGTCGCCGGTTCAATGTGCCACGATCGACATCGAGGACGAAAACTCCGTCGAATACGTCAATGAATTTCGAAAAGTTCCTGGAGCCGCCACAGAAGAACGTCACGGCCGCACGCTTGTCGGCGACCAAGGCTTCCACCTTGCCTACATGCCAGACGTGGTGCTCATGCGCGAAACCGTCCAGCGGTTCACCAGTTTCCGGGTCGCCTTGATAAGCCAGTTCGCTGTCACCATTGATGGCATGGTAGCCGCGTCGCTGCAATTCATTGCATACCGCGGTCTTGCCGGTGCCGGAAACTCCTTCAACGAGAAAGTTCCTCATGCCCATTCTGGGATGGTAACAACGAAATGTGAGAGGGAGAGATCGAAACGACGGCAGTTGCCTCGTTCCCGGATGGTCTTGAGTGCGCTGACCGCTTAGGGTGAGCAGATGATCGTCGCCGCCCATACGCTGGTGTACTCCACCGACCCGACCGCGACGCGGGCGTTCTTCAAGGACGTGCTGCGCTGGCCGTTCGTGAGTGATGCGGCTTCCAGCGACCTCGGAGCCGGCGCCGCCCCCGACGACCCTTCGGGCTGGCTCATCTTTGCTACCGGCCCAAGCGAGCTGGGTGTTCATCCGACGATGCCCGGCGGTCGAGAGCATCCTCACCACACCGTGAGTCTGGTCTGCGACGACCTGGACGCGACGATGGTCGAGCTCACAGGGCGCGGCGCACGGTTCCGTGGCGCCCCGGAGGATCGCGGCTACGGGATCTGTGTCGAGGTCGAGGTGCCGGGGGCCGAGGACCTGCAGATCTATCAGCCCCGACACGAGACCGCATACGGACTCCAGCGGCTCCGGGACTGATTGCCGAGGGGAACCGATGGTCCGGTGCGGGCGTCCCTTCCGCGTGGGCCGAACATCTCTGCTCCTCATCGCAACGCTGCTGGGTCTTGCGACCATGCCCTTCCCGCAGACGCCCGCGTCGGCTTCCTGCGCGGCGCCTTATGTCAATGTCCCTGATCGGCTCGTATTGCAGCGCGGAGCGACGGTGACTATCCGAGGGCGTGCCTTCGTCAACGGCTGCCGGGACCATCAAGTGTGCACGGAGTCTCTGGGCTGCGAGTCCTGCAAGTACGACGAACCCCCGCCCACTGCGATGGGAGATGTGGGTCTACGACTCGCTCAGCGCGGACACACCTGGACTCTCGGGAAGGCGGACGCGGAGTCGTCCGAGAACCATCTGGGCTGGACCTCGTGGACGTTCGTGGTGCCCAACGGTGTGAAACCCGGTCCCGCGAGGCTGTTGCCCGAGCATGCACGGCCCATGCGTGTCTTGATCCGCTGATTCGCCCGCGTCCTACGGCGGCCCAGGTTGCCAGGCGCCGTCGAGAAGCGCCTCGTAGACGTGAAGATCGCCGTTGGGACCCGATTGCCGGAAACCCGCACGCTCAAGGGTGCGTTGGGAGGCGAGGTTGTCTTTGTCGGTGTCGGCAACGACCCGGGACACGCCGTGATCGGCCGCGACGGTCAGGATCGCGGTCAGCGCCTCTGCTGCGTAGCCCTGACCACGAGCTGACGGTGCCAGGCCGTAGCCGATCTCGACGCATCCGTTGTGCGGCTGACCTTTGAAGCCGATGCCGCCGATGGCCTGCCCGTCGGCCTTGCGGGTGATCCGATAGTGCCCGAATGGCCGTTGGTCCCCATGGGCCGAGGCAGCCCTCAGGAACGCCGTGACGCCGATGACGTCGCCGTCGAAGGGGTAGTCAGCTGCCCAGACGTCCCCGGCTCCGGCATGACGCGCGACTATGCGTTCGGCCTCTGCCGTGTCGATCGCGTGCAAGGTAAGTCGCGCCGTGTGAAGTTCGATCACGACCGCAGCCAAGCAGGGCACGAGGAGCAGAGCAACATGTGGGTGACGGTCCATCGTGCACTTGGGGCCTCACCTGACGGCTACAGGAGTGCTACTTTTGTCGCATGACCGAGATTGCGGCGCGGGAGCTGCGCAATCGCACTGCCGACGTGTTGCGGAGAGTGCAAGCGGGTGAGCAGGTGATCATCACCTCTCGCGGTCGTCCTGTCGCCGAGCTGACACCCCTCCGTGCAGTGCGTCGCGAGCCGATCGACCGTGCGGAGCTCACGCGGCGCTTGACTCGCGCGCAGGCCGATTCCGGGCTTCGTCGGGACCTGGCGACGCTGGCGGGCGACACCACCGACGACCTCGGTCCGATCCGCTGATGCCATCGGTGACGAAGGGTCTGCTGGACACGAGCGTGTTCATCGCTGCTGAGTCAGGCAGACCGATGAACACCCAGTTGCTGCCGGACCAGAGCGCGATCTGCCCGGTGACGATCGCCGAGCTGCATGCAGGCGTGCTGATCACCGCCGACGTCGACACTCGCGCTCGGAGGCTGGCCACGCTGGAGTCCACGTCCGACATCGAGGTACTCGCAATCGACGGCGAGGTTGCGGCTACGTGGGCGCGTCTGCGCGTGCATCTCGCCGAGAAGGGCCGACGAGTCAACATCAACGACTTGTGGATCGCGGCAACGGCGGCCGCCCACGGAGTCCCGGTGGTGACACAAGACGACGACTTCGCCCCGCTCCAGGGCGCCCAGGGCTTCGACGTCATCCGGGTCTGACGATTCCCAGGCTCGGCCGTTGGGCGGCCGGCGTAGCGTGGCGGCGTGGCTCACATGGCACAGACGGGGAGGCCGGACACGCTCGGGGCGCTGCGGGAGACCGGTCACCGGCCGCGCTCGGTCAAGACGGAGATACGGGACAACCTGCTGACCCGGCTCAGGGACGGCGTACCCGCGTTCCCCGGGATCGTCGGCTTCGACGAGACCGTGCTGCCGCAGCTCGAGTCCGGGCTGCTTGCCGGGCACGACCTGGTGCTGCTCGGTGAGCGCGGCCAGGGCAAGACCCGGCTGATGCGCACAGTCGCGGCGCTGCTGGACGAGTGGTCGCCTGTCGTGGCCGGCTGCGAGATCCACGACGACCCCGCGGCGCCGGTCTGCGTGCGCTGCCGGCGGCTGGCCGCCGAGCAGGGCGACGAGCTGCCGGTGGTGTGGCGGCACCGCGACGAGAGGTACGTCGAGAAGCTGGCCACCCCGGACACGAGCGTCGGCGACCTGGTCGGCGACGTCGACCCGGTCAAGGTCGCCGCCGGACGGACCCTCGGCGATCCGGAGACCATCCACTACGGGCTGCTGCCCCGCACCAACCACGGCGTGTTCGGGCTCAACGAGCTGCCCGACCTCGCCGAGCGCATCCAGGTGGCCCTGTTCAACGTGCTGGAGGAGCGCGACATCCAGGTGCGCGGCTACTCGCTGCGGCTGCCGTTGGACGTCCTGCTGATCGCGACCGCGAACCCCGAGGACTACACCAACCGGGGACGGATCATCACCCCGCTCAAGGACCGGTTCGGAGCGGAGATCCGCACCCACTACCCGTTCGAGGTCGGGGAGGAGATCGCGCTGGTCGCCCAGGAGGCGGAGCCGGTCGCCGAGGTCCCCGAGCATCTGCTGGAGGTGCTGGCTCGCTGGACCAGGGAGCTTCGGGAGTCGTCGTCGATCGACCAGCGTTCGGGGGTCAGCGCCCGGTTCGCGATCGCGGCTGCGGAGTCCGTCGCCGCGTCCGCCCTGCGCCGCAGTGCGCGCACCGGCGATCCGGAGGTCGTTGCGCGGGTCTGCGACCTGCCGTCGGTGGTGCCGACGCTGCTCGGCAAGCTGGAGTTCGAGATGGGCGAGGAGGGAAGGGAGGCCGCGGTCGTCGAGCACCTGCTCCGGCTGGCCGTCGCGCACACGTTCCGCGACCGGCTGGTCGGGCTCGACCTGTCCGGCTTCACGAACCTGTTCGCCGAGGGGGCCACCATCGAGAGCGGTGAGCTGGTGCCGGCGGCGGACCTGCTCGCCCAGGTCGGCACGGTGCCCGGGCTGGCCAAGGTGCTCGACGCCCTCGGCGACGGCGACGCCTCCTCCCCGGGCGTGGTGGCGGCGGCGCTGGAGATGGTCCTCGAAGGGCTGCACCTGACCCGGCGCATCGACAAGGAGTCCGTCGCCGGGCGGACCGTCTACGGCGGCTGAGCATGGCGTCGGGTCGCTACCGGTACAGCCCGTGGAGCGGTGGTCCGGACCCGCTCCGGCCGCCGTACGACGTGCGCGCGGCTCTCGACGACATCGGCCGCGACGTGCTCGCCGGCGGGTCGATGCGCGAGGCGATGCGCGAGTTGCTGCGTCGGGGGATGACCGGCCCGGACGGCCGGATGCCCGGACTCGACGACCTCGCTGCCCGGATCCGCCGGATGCGCAAGGCCGCGCGGCGCCGCGGCGACCTCGGCGGGACCCTCGACAAGGTCTCCGCCGCACTCGACCAGGCGCTCGCCGAGGAGCGTCATACGCTCGCCGGCGAGGACGGCGACGACGCACGGTGGGCGGAGATGGAGCTCGACACGCTGCCTGACGACACCGCGGGTGCGATCAGGGCGCTGGACGACTACCAGTGGCACTCACCGCAGGCACGCGAGACGTTCGAGTCGATCAAGCAGATGCTGCGCCGGGAGGTGCTCGACGCCCAGTTCGCCGGCCTCGCCCAGGCGCTCGACTCCAGCGACCCCGAGGCGATGCAGCGCGTCAAGGACATGCTCGCCGACCTGAACGCGCTGCTGGCCGCTCACGCCCGCGGCGAGGACACCACCGACGCGTTCCGCGACTTCATGGACAAGCACGGCGAGCTGTTCCCCGAGAACCCTCGAGATGTCGACGAGCTGATCGACGCGCTGGCGCGGCGCCAGGCCGCGGCGGACCGGCTGATGGCCTCGCTGTCACCCGAGCAGCGCGAGCAGCTCGGCCAGCTGATGAGCCAGGCGCTGTCCGATCCCGACCTCGCCTCCCAGATGGCGCAGCTCTCCGACAACCTGAGAGCGCTGCGGCCCGGGATGGCCCGCGGCCCGGTGGACATGAGGCCTGGCGGCGAGCAGCTCGGCTACAGCGACGCGGTGCAGACGGTCGCCGAGCTCGCCGACCTGGACGCCCTCGAGCAGGCGGTCGACGGCGCCATGCGCGGCGGCAGCCTCGACGACGTCGACGTCGAGGCGCTCGAGCGGCACCTCGGCGGGGTCGCGCTGACGGACTTCCGTGCGCTGCGCGAGCTGGAGAGGGAGCTGGAGCGCCAGGGGTACGTCGACCGGGTCGGCGACACGATGCGGCTGACCCCGCGTGCGCTGCGCCGGCTAGGGGAGACCGCCCTGCGCCGGGTGTTCGCCCAGCTCGAGGCGCGTGGCTCCGGCGACCACGCCGACCGCCGGGTCGGGTCCGCCGACGAGCAGACCGGGCTGACCCGGCCGTGGGCGTTCGGCGACGAACTGCCGCTGGACGCCGTACGCACCGTCTCCAACGCACTCCTGCGCGATTCGTCCGCGGTAGCCCCGCGGGGGGCACCCGCGCAAGTGCGGACGAATCGGGGTGTGGGGCTGCTGGTGGACGACTTCGAGGTCGTCGAGACCGAACGGCGTACGTCGGCTGCCGTGGCTCTCTGCGTGGACCTGTCCTACTCGATGGTGCGCGAGGGGCGCTGGGGGCCGATGAAGCAGACCGCGCTCGCGCTGTCCCACCTGGTGGCGACGCGGTTCCGGCAGGACGCGCTGGAGATCATCGGCTTCAACCTGACGGCGCGGCGGATGTCGCCGGTCGCGCTGGCCGACGCCGAGCCGGAGTGGGTGCAGGGCACCAACCTGCAGCACGCGCTGATGATCGCCGGCCGGCACCTGCGCCGGCACCCCGACTCCGAGCCGGTCGTGCTGGTGGTGACCGACGGGGAGCCGACCGCGCACCTGCTGGACGGCGGGACGCCGTACTTCGACTGGCCGACCACGCGCGAGACGCTGCGGGCCACGGTGAGCGAGGTGGACCGGCTGGCGAGGTACGGCGCAGCGATGAACTTCTTCATGCTCGGCGAAGACCCGGGGCTGGCCCGCTTCGTGGACGCGGTCGCCCGGCGTGCCGGCGGCCGCGTGTTCACCCCCGACCTGTCCCGGCTCGGGGAGTACGTCGTGGCCGACTACCTGCGTGCCCGGCGGGGCCGCCGCTGACCGTTCAGGGAGCAGAGTGAATGCGCCGACATGTTCGGGGCGCACGACGGCGAAGTGGCGCCGGTCGAGAGTGGCGATCTCAGTGACGCTCAAGCGTTCCGCGGTGGCGACGACCGACGCATCGACTGTGCCCAGCGGCAGGTCGCGGTAGCGGGCGACGAGTTCGGCGATCCGCAGCCAATCCACCACCGCCACGGGTTCGACGTTGAACGCGCCACCGGCGAGGTCCCCGAGGAAACGCACCTCCGCGTCTGTACGGAGGCGCGTTGCGAGCAAGTACACGACCTCGGTGATGACCCGGCTGGGCACGACGAGCGGACCTGGGTGGGTCTCGAGCAGCTCGAGCGAGGCATCGTGGTGTGCATCGTCCGCGTCGACGTAGGCGTAGAGCGGTCCGGCATCGACGACGAGCGCGGCTATCGCGCAACCTCGGCAGCCAGGATCTCCTCGATGCGCTCGGAGACATCGCTGCGTCCGCTGTGCCCGGCGCCGGCCGCGCCGAGCCGGCGTCGGCTCGACGAATCCCCGAAATAGGGCTCTCCTGACGCTTCCGTGGGTGGTTGAGCGCGCCTGAGAGGGGGCACGCCGTTCCCTGTCTATGTTCTGGGCTTGTTGAAGGTCCCGAACAACAGAACAGGAAACGGCGTGCAAGCAGCGACTCTATGGCGACGGCT
>DASSKK010000056.1:0-3115 GCA_035690495.1 Nocardioidaceae bacterium
TCTCGAACGGATACTCACCCACCTGGAACGACTGCCCGGCCGCGTCCGCCGTCGAAGTCGACGCCGTGCCACGCCGAGGGATCCGACAGGGCCCCTCGTACACCGTGACAGTCGGCCACACGTAGGTCGCCGTGGTGGCATCCCACACCTGCTCGCCGGACTGGTCCTCGTAGGTGATGCGGCAGGTGTCGGTCAGGAGGGACTCGGCGGCGGCGCGACCGGCTGCGAGCGTGGAATCGATGCTCACTGGAACCGGGCGTCCGGGTAGTCGGTGGCGTCACCGAGACCGTTGATGCCCAGCAGGTCGAAGTCCCACGCGCCGCGGCGCGTATCCTCGCCGGGGATCAGGTCGTTGATCTCCTGGTCGGTGAAGTAGAGCAGCCCGGCCGAGACTGCCTGGTCGCGGGTCCAGGCATAGTCGTCGATCGACTCCTGCCGCTTCCCGTCCGGGTTCTTCATCACACGGAGCACCGCCTGGGCGATGACGCGCACCGCCTCGTCGTGTAGGTCGGTGTCCGTGGCGATGTTCGTCTCGAGGTTCGTCACGCGACGCCGAAGCATCCGCCAGGCGTCGTCGAGGAACGTCTGCCCGTTGGTCTGCTCCTGCGTAGAGAGGGGGCGCCACCTGTTCTCCAGGTCGCTGAGCGCTGCCGGGTTCGCCATGGTGACGCCCTCCTCCCGCTGCTACTTCTTGGACGACGACTTGGAAGCCGTCGACTTGCTCTCGGACTTGACCGGCGTCAGGTCGCCCGCCTCCACGAGACGGTCGAACGTGCGCTCGTCCATGTCCGTGCCGAGATCCACCGCGACCGTCAGACCGGCGCGGTTCTTCACGAGGCGGCGGTCACCCATCAGGAGACCGTCACGTCCGCGCTGACCAGGGCCTCCGACCGCACGACCTTGCCGCCGTACAGGTGCAGACCCTTGAGGGCGTCAGCGAACCGCTTCTCGGGGCGGAACGCCTCAACCTTGTTGATCTGCTCGGCGTAGGAGGTGGCGATGGACGACCCCGCGATGAGCGCCTTCGTGCTGGCGATGGTGCCGGCCGGGACGTTGTTCGACTTCAGGATGCGGAAGCCTGCCGCGTCACCGACGACGCCGTTGTGCAGGGCGTTGGTGCCCGACTCGTTCGCCTTGATGAAGCGGCTGTCCAGCAGCAGCTTCCCGTAGAACGCCGGGGTGACCACGACGAACCGACCCTCGGAGGGCACGTTGGCCTCGTCGAGCCTGACGGCCATCGGAACCAGCACCTTGTCGTAGGCGTCGGTCGCGGTCGTGCCGATGCTGATGGCGGTGGTGCCGTCGTCGATCTTGCCGCCGACGCCCGCCTTCATCAGGCCAGCCACGTAGGTGTCTGCCACGTCCCGCAGCCCGAACGCCGACCGGGAGGCCGCCTCGGTCATCAGCGCGCCACCGTTGCGGGCCTGCCGCATGTCGATGTCGTCGACCTCGAAGGCGAACGCCTTCGCCTGGTCGATGGTGAGCAACTGCTCGGAGTCGGTCAGGACCTCGACGGTGAGGTCGGTGTCCTTCGTGTAGTTCACGATGGTCGGATCCGCCACGGACACGATGTGCACCGTGTCGCCGTAGGCGCTGATCTCGCCCTCGTAGTTGCGGTTCACGCACGGCGCGCCCGCATACACGAGGTTCTTGGAGAGGATGGACAGCAGAGTCGCCGACCACACCTCGGGCTGAAACTTGGTCACAGCCATGTTGGTCTACCTTTCGGTGATGGGCGGCGGTCAGCCGCCGAGAAGCGTGGCGAGTCGGCCCTCGTTGCGGGCCTTCTCGATCTCGTCGTACTTGCGCTCCCGGTACAGACGCTCTACGTCCTGCTTGGTGAGCTGCTGCGGAGTCGCCGGCCCACTCCCGCTCGAACCTTGAGCGGGGTTGGGTGCGGGGGTCCGCGGCTCGGATGCGGCACTCAGCCGCGGGTTCTGCTCGACCGCTGCCTTGATGGCTTCCTGGACGGCAGCCGTGTCGGCGGGGTCGATATCGGCGAGCGACTTCAAGAAGCTCGTCGAGTCAAGCAGCGCAGC
Organism: Nocardioidaceae bacterium; assembly: GCA_035690495.1. Taxonomy (GTDB): domain Bacteria; phylum Actinomycetota; class Actinomycetes; order Propionibacteriales; family Nocardioidaceae; genus DASSKK01. Next base: position 2,040 of record DASSKK010000056.1, read on the forward strand.
GGGGTCACCGCCGACTGCCCCTGCGGCGCGGAAGATCGCGAGTTCCACTCGCGCCTGCTGCGCCTCGGTCTGTGATGCGCTCAGCATCTCGGTCAGCTTGGCCGGATCAGGAGTCTCCTCCTCGACCAGGCCAAGGGCCTTGCCGATCTGCTGCGCGAGTTCCTTGCGTGCCTCGTCGGCAGCCTGAGCCTTCGCATTGGTGCGGGAGGCGCCGTTCTCACGGCGCAGCCTCTCGATCTCCGCCCTCGCGGCCTCCGGGTTGTCCCACGGGTTCGCGGGCTTCTCCGGCTGCTTGGGCTCCTCGGGCTTCTCAGGTGCCGCAGCTGCGGGCTCCTGGGGCTGCTCGGGGGTCTTGGTCGGCTCCGGCTCGACGGGGGTTGTGGACATGCTGGGTTCCTCCTGGGAATCCGCTCATTGCTTGCCCCGCACCAGGCGGGGAGGTCTAGTTCTGCGCTTCGAGCGCGTGGCGCCAGGCGAGCATCTTGGCCTTACTGCCATGGATGCCCGACGTGACCTCGTACCAGAGGCTCTGGTCGGCCCGGGTGTGCGCGGGCGGCTCGTAGTGCATCGAGAACACCGGCTCGACGACGCAATGGCAGTTCGTGTGTGCCTTGAACTCTGCGGTGGCCTCAGATCGGTACACCGCGCCGCGGGTGGCGAGCATCCGGCAGAAGTAGCAGGCGTTCGGCCGGGTGACCCGCGCCCAGCGGCGTGCCTGCGTGTCGGCCTCGATCGCGGCAATGATCTCGTTGCGGCCGGTGTCGGCGACGAACTTCTGCGAGACTGCCTCGACCTTGCTCTGTACCATTCCGGCCAGCTCGTCGAACGTCTTGGTTGTGGTGGCCCGGTCGAGTCCGGTCGTCGCCCAGTCCACGTAGTGCACGACCTGTCCATCTGGCGGCGGATCGACCATCGGCATGTGGAACGGTGCCGTTACGCCCGCCTGGCTCCGCAGCGCGTCGTAGTAGTCCGCGCTCAACGACGCCGCCGCGAGGCTGTACTGATCGACCAGCGCCGCAACCCCGGCCTTGTAGTGGTCGGCGGTCGTGATGACCGTGGACGGCTTCAGCATCGGC
>DASSKK010000057.1:0-9437 GCA_035690495.1 Nocardioidaceae bacterium
CGCGCGAGGCCGCGCCGTTGATGGATGACGGCTACGCCGGATTCGGCGGTGGTCGGTGATGTCCTGCCAGTACACCGCTAGCGGCGAGACGGTCTGCTGCTACGACCGCGAGATGACCGAGCACACGCATGGCGCGTGGACGAGTTGCGACAACTGCGGGCATGACTGGTGGTGCGTCGTCGGCGAGCGGGACTACCTCGACGAGCCGGTCACCTTCGTCTGCTCCGATGGCTGCGGCTGGGACGACGACTGGGACGACGACTGGGACTACGACGACGAGGAGGACCAGCCGTGGTGAGCGACTTCATCGCCATCATTCGAGACAAGGCTGGCAACGGCGTGCGTGCCGACCGAGTGGATGGCTGGCACCTGAGCGCCGTCGGGGTCCGGGTCCACCTCTCTGGCGGCGGCAGCGTCGATCTTCGAGGCATAACCCGGCAGGAGTTCGCCGAGCGACTCGACCGGGCGCTCACCGCACAGATGGAGGCGGACTGATGCCCACCACCGACCAGGACGCCCGAGCCCTGACCTACCTCGCCAAGCGACTCCGCGAGGAGACCCACGGCGCCAACCGCTGGGACGAGGCGGGCATCTTCGCCGTCATCGCCAAGCGGGCCGGGCAGAACCTCGCTGCCACCATCGAGGCCGTCACCCGGCATGCCGCCGACGCGACCGCGAAGACGCCCGGGGCCATCAACCGGCCGTTCACCCCGCCACCGCCCAGCGAGCAGCGGGACCGCTACCTGCCGCCCAAGCGCGGCGAGGACTGCCCGCGCCACCCGGGCCAGTGGGCCACGTCCTGCGGCGGGTGCGAGGCCGACACCCGCGCCGACGACGAGCCCGCCACGCCGCCACGCGCCTGGGACGCCGGAGACGCACCGACCGGGATCGCCGCCTGCCGGGCCGCGCTCGCCGGAGCCAAGACCGAGGGGGAGGACGTATGAGCGAGCCGAGCAGCGACCTGCGCTGCGAGTGGTCCGACCTACCGGTCTATGAGTGCGCCCACTGCCCCGCAGATGCCCGTGAGGCTGCCAGAATCGCCGCCTCCCGCGATTTCGAGGCCGAAGTGGCACCGAATGACGCCCGTGTGATTTCAGGCCGGGAGAACGGCGCACAGCGATTCCGTCGGGTCGAGTTGTTCGAGCCCATCGCCACGCCGGCCTGCGATGGGCGGCCGCCACTCCGGCTCGGCAGTGCCGATGACAACGTGTGCGCCTGCGGCCAACCCACCCGCGATCACGCCTACGCCTGCGACGACTGCGCCGATGAGTTGGGGCGCATCCTCGGAGACGTGCCCTGGCTGGCCGAGCAACTCGAGGTCACCATCACGCGCCAGCGTGCCAAGGTGCCCGGAGCCAACGGCACCGGCGACGGCGTGCCCTGGCACGAGAAGGCCAGCGACGTGCTGAACGCGCTTCGCAACGAGCTGGTGACCACCATCCGCATCTGCGACGACGACCACGTCCGCCACTCCTCGCCCAGCAACGAGTGGCCCGCCGACGACCCGCCCGCGATGTCGCGGTGGCTGCTGTGGCGCGTGGACGGACTCACCTTCCACGCCTCGGTCACCGAGACGCTGCGGACGCTGCTGCGCATCGAGGACAACGCGCTGCGCGTCATCGACCGGTCCGCCGAACGGAAGTTCCTCGGCTGGTGCACGGTGTGCAACATCGGCGCCGTCTACGCCTGCGGCGACGCGGCGACCGGGCGCTGTGTGGAGCGGGACTGTCGCACCGAGTACGACACCGAGACCGCCCGCGCCACCTTGGAGAAGGCACTGGACGATCGACTGTGCACTGCCTCGGAGCTGGCCCGCCTCTCGACGTACCTCGGCATCCCGGCTGGGCGCGAGCAGGTGCGCAAGAGCATCAACCAGTGGCACCGGCGCGGCCGCATCGCCGGACATGGCAACGAGGAGCCGCGGTTCCGCTACGGGCAGGTGCGAGTGCTACTCGCGCAGGCGTACGAATCGCGGGCGGACGGGGGTGCTTGAACCGTGCCCTTGCCTCTGTCACCATTCAGGCAGGTCTGGAATGACTGCGCCCTGAGGTCGGTCGAACCGGACCGTTCGCATGTCCGGGGGTGACGCCGTGGCTGTCCGTCACCACACCCTCGACATCTACGGCGCCGAGTTGTACCTGGCGACCACTCGCAAGCAATGGAAGGCGCTACGTCGCCGCCTCGACTTCAAGGCGCCCGAGGCCGTAGGCATAGCGCAGTTCGCCACCTTCCACCCGAAGGGCGGCGGCATCACGGTCCCGCACCTGGTGGCGCGTACCCGATGTCCCGCGGCGTGGCTGGCCTCATGGGCGGCGGTGTCGATCAGATCGAGCGTCGTCTTGTGCGCCTTCACGTCGAGCCACAGCACACCCTGGGGCTTCGTGGCTGACCGCATCGTTCGCTTCGCTTGAGTGACGGCGACTGACGACGACGCGCGCTACTGGTGCGCGTTCGGGCGGTGGCATGTGGTTCCGAGTCTGGCCGAACTCTGTACGGGAGAAGCGCATGGGCTTGAAGGTGTGCAGCGTCCCGGGATGCCCGCGCCTACAGGCTGAGTCGCGGTGCTCTGCGCACCGACGCGAGGCCGAGCGCAAGCGCGGGAGCACGACGACGCGTGGCTACGGCTACTCCCATCAGCAACACCGCGCAGCCTGGCAACGACGCATCGACGCAGGCGAGGTCATCTACTGCTGGCGCTGCAAAGTTGCGCGGATCACCGGACGCGACTGGCACGACGGACACGACGACCACGACCGGACCAAGTACCGCGGGCCCGAGTGCGTGCCGTGCAACACGGCGACCGCCGCTCGACGCCGAGGTATACCCCCAGGGGCATGACCCGAACGGGCCAGAACGCCTGACCGCGGGGGAGGCGCGAAAAAAGTGCGGAGGGTCAAAGCTCTCCGCCTCAACGCTCTTTTCAACCGTGCAGCGCGAGGCTGCGCGGAACCCGACGCGGCGCGAGGCCGCCGAAGGAGGAGTCGATCATGCCCAAGGGTGGACACGCCCGGTCTGGCCCGCCGCCTGACCCGAACTCTGCACGCTCCGATGCGCGAGGCATCAAGGTGACCGCGCTGCCAGCGGAGGGCCGCAGTGGTCCCGCGCCGGACTTCCCGCTACCTCGCCGAACCGTGTACCGCTGGGAGCACGAGGACAAGCGGCGCTTTCAGGTGGTCGACACCGATGCGACTGACGCCGTTGCCGAGCGCGAACTTGAGCTGTGGGAATGGCTCTGGCGGACCCCGCAGGCGTGCGCCTGGGCGATGCCTTCGGAGTCTTGGCGGCTGCACGCAATCGCGTTGTACTGCCGGACCTTCGTCATCTGCGAGGGCTCGGATGCGACAGCTGCCGACAAGGGCTCTCTCCACCGCTTCGCCGACGACATCGGCATGACTCCTGCTGGCCTTCGGGCGAATGGCTGGGCGGTCGCGCAAGATGTGGTTGGCGAGAAGCGGGCCACTCAGGGGCCGGCGCAGGCCAAGAAGAAGTCGTCGCGTGACCGGATGACGGTCGTGCAGGGCAGTGGCAACTGACGACCTTGCCCTCGACTTCGACCCGCTGCAGAGCCTTGGTTTTTTGGCTACGGACTGGATCGAGCAGCATTGCCGGGTCCCGGGTGGCGTCTACGAGGGTGAGCCGCTGGTTTTCAACGGCTGGCAGCTCTACTGCACGGCGAATCACTACCGGATTCGCGCCAAGGCGGTCGTGGACTCGCGGCGCCTGCTCGCACCGTTCGTCTACCGCCGCTCGGTGGTGGTCGGCCCGCAGAAGTGCGGGAAGTCGCCGTGGGGCGCCGGGATGCTGCTGTTCGAGGGCGTCGGGCCGTGCTTGTTCGCTGGCTGGGCGCAGGGCGGCGAAGTCTACCGCTGCGCCGATCACGGCTGCGGCTGCGGCTGGGAGTACGAGTACCAGCCGGGCGAGGCGATGGGTGCTCCGCGCAGGAAGTCTCTGCTAGGTCTGCTCGCCTACGCGGAGTCGCAGACGAACAATGTCTACGAGCCGTTGCAGACGATGATCCACTCTGGCCCGCTGGCTGAGTTCGTGCATGTGCGAGAGGGCTTCATCCGCCTGCCGAATCGGGGCAAGATCGTGCCCTTGTCGTCGGCCGCGCGGTCGAAGCTCGGTCAACCGCTCACGGGCGGCCTGGGCGACGAATCCGGGCTATATACGGCGTCGAACAAGGTGCTCGACACCTGGCAGACAATGCGGCGTGGCATCGCGGCGATGCAGGGTCGCACGGTCGAGTTGACGAACCCTTGGGACCCGATGGAGAACTCGGCCGCGCAACAGGCGTTCGAGTCCCGGCAGGCCGACATCTTCCGCTACTACCGCAAGCCCCCGGCCGACCTGTCCTACGCGAACAAGCGCGAGCGGCACAAGATCCACGCCTACGTCTACGCGGACTCCCCCTGGGTTGACCCGGCCACGATTGACGCTGAGGCTGCGGAACTGGTCGAGACGGACCCGACGCAGGCGGAGCGGTTCTTCGGCAACCGGCTCGTGCAGGGCCTCGGCGCGTTCCTGACTGAGGCGCTGTGGGACGAGACGCAGGCTGATGCGCCCGCCGAGATCAAGCACGTCTCGGGTGGCTTCGATGGCTCCCGCTCGGGCGACTGGACGGCGATTCGACTAGAGACGATTGACGGTTACCGGTTCACTCCGACCTACGGGCCGGACTCGCGCCCGGCGTTCTGGAACCCCGCAGAGTGGGGCGGTCGGATTCCGCGCGGCGAGGTCGACGCGGCGGTGGAGGAGATCTTCGACCGCTACAAGGTGGCGCGGTTCTATGTGGACCCGCGGCACTGGGAGACGCAGGCCGACGAGTGGGCGAGCCGCCACGGCGATGACGTCGTGATCGAGTGGCCCACCAACAAGATCGGGCGCATGTTCCCGGCACTGACCCGGTTCCTCGAGGACACCGCCGAGCGTGCCACGACCCACGACGGCGACCCGACCGCCCGCCTGCACGCGCTCGCGGCCCGCAAGATCGCCAAGGCTGGCGATCAGTACATCCTCGGTAAGCCGTCCGAGAACCAGAAGATCGACATCTTGATGGCCGACGTCCTCGCCCACGAGGCCGCTGCCGACGCCCGGGTGGATGGGTGGTCCGCCGACACGCAGGCCGCCTACCGACGATTGCCCCGCTGACACCACACGAACGGAGGAGTTGTGGCACTCACCCCCTCCGAAGTGGAGCTGATTGAACACCTCAAGCGCGAACACGACGCCCGCGAGTTCGACGACGAGCGGTTCCTGCGGTACTTCAAGCTCCAACAGCGGGTTGAGCACTTGGGCATGGCGATCCCGCCGCAGATGCGTCGCTTCCTGGTGGTTGCCAACTGGCCGCGCGTGGTGGTGCGCACGATCGCCGGCCGCCAGAAGGTCCGGTCGATGATCTTGCCGGGCGAGGAGACGGTCGACCCGACGCTGCGGGCAATCTGGGACGCGAACAACCTGTCGGCGCACACGAAGATGTACCGCAAGGACAAGCTGATCTACGGTCGCGCGTTCCTGTCGGTCGGCAGCAATGAGCGCGGGCGGGAGCGGCCGATCGTGCGAGTGGAGTCGCCGCGCGAGCTCGAGGCGCAGGTCGACGTCCGCACGGAGACGATGACGGCCGCGGCACGGTTCTACGGCAAGAGCGAGTCGGAGATCGGCCCGACGAAGGTCACGCTGTACATGCCGGACTACACGGTCTGGGTGGCGAAGGGCAAGGACGACCGCTGGCACGAGGTCGACCGCGATCCTCACGGCCTGGGCGTGGTCCCCGTCATCATGGGACTCAACGAGCGCATGTCTGGCGGCTTTGCGGGCGAGTCGGAGCTGACCGACATTGTCCCCTTGACCGACTCGGTCGCCCGGTCGCTGACGAACCTCCAGTTCGCGCAGGAGGCCCACGGCATCCCTGGGAAGCATGCAACAGGCGTTGCCTCGGGGGACTTCGTGGACGCAGACGGAAATCCGGTGCCGCAGTTCGAGGCGTACTTCGACGCGATCAGCATCCTCACCAGCGACAAGGCCAAGTGGGGGCAGTTCGAGGCCGCTGACCTCAAGAACTTCGAGACGGCGCTGAACATCTACGGCAAGCAGGCCGCGGTGTCCTACGGCTTCCCGTCGCGGTACTTCGGGATCACGACCTCCAACCCGCCGGCCGAGGGCGCTATCCGCGCCGACGAGAATGACCTCGTGAACTACGTCGAGGACAAGAACGACGCCGAGGGCATGGAGCTCGGGTGGATGGGTGCCCTGGCCTACAGGTTCGCCACCGGCGAGTGGGTCGAGGGCAACCGTGTTCGGACCGACTACTTCGACCCGGGCACCCCGACGTTCTCCCAGCGCGCCGACGCGCTCACGAAGATGCGGTCGGTTGGTGGCATCTCCCGCGAAGGAATGTGGGATGAGCTGGGATGGTCCGAGGCGCGGAAGGCCAAGGAGCGCCAGTACCTCGAACAAGAGGCGCTCGACCCGGTGACGCAGGCGATCATCGATGGCGTGAGCAACGATGCCGCCACCGCTGCAGACGGCGCTTAGGCGGCATCGCCTCTCGACTCTGACGGCTCGCCGAGGCGTCCGTGAGGCGCAGAAGGTCCGCGACCGCGGCGTGACCGCCATAGCGGGCGTGGTGGTGGCGCACCAGATGGCGCAGGCCCGAATGGGCCAGACGGCCGTGGCGGAGATGCTGGCCGAACAGGGGATCCGAGCAGCAGCGGACGCCCTGCTCAACCTCCCGGCGTTCACTACATCGCAGCAGGCGCTCGGCGGGATGCTGGAGCAGATCCCGGACGGCGCGGACTTCGAGTTCGAGCGGCTGGTGCAGTCGCTCATCCAGGACGCGGGCCGCGCGGCGGAGTCGGTCGCCACTGCTGTGCGTGAGGACGTGGGCTGGGTGCGGCAGTTGACGCCGCCGTCCTGCTCCCGATGCGTCGTGCTTGCTGGCCGCGTGTATCGCTGGTCTGACGGCTTCCTGCGGCATCCGGGCGATGACTGCATCACGGTTGCTGTCCGCGACGGCGACGAGACACGCACGGTCGACCCGCTGGAGCTGTACCGAAACGGGCAGGTGCGCGGGTTGTCGAAGGCCGACGCGCAAGCCCTCGAGGACGGCGCCGACTTCAACCAGGTCGTGAACGTCCGATCCAAGAAGGCCGGACTGTCTGAGGCGGGCGAGGTGTTGAGCCGCGCCGGCCGCCCCACTCCGGCAGGCATCTACCGAGCCTCAGCGGGGGACCACGACAAGGCGCTGGCGCTACTCGCCCGGCACCGCTACATCCTCTGAACTTCCCGATGACGCGAGGTCGTCGGGCCGGAATCGCCCCGCGATGGGGCGCACTCCCACCGAAAGGAACCCGAGTCTCATGACCGAGACCACCGCAACGCAGCCGAGCGCCAAGCCTGACGCCACGAAGGCCGAGGCAGGCAAGACGGCCGCAGAGCCGCAGACCCCGCAGCAGCCGGCGAGCGAGTCGCTGGGCGACGGCGGCAAGAAGGCACTCGAGGCGGAGCGCGAGGCTCGCCGTGAGGCCGAGAAGAACCTGAATGCCCTCAAGAGCGAGTTCGAGGGCTTCAAGACCTCACTGTCGGAGGCGTTCGGTGTCAAGCCCAAGCAGGGCCAGGACGGCGACGCACTCAAGACGGTGCAGGAACAGCTCGCGCAGATGCAGCGCGAGACGGCGGTATTCCGCCTGGCCGCTCAGCATCACATCGATGATCCTGATGACCTTGATCTCCTCAAGTCCGCGAAGGACGAGACGGCGATGACCAAGCTCGCCGAGCGACTGGCCGCGAAGGCTGAGTCGACACCCGGCACCCCTAAGCCTGACGCAACTCAGGGCGGCAAGGCCGACCCTCCGGCGCTGAACAGCGACGGCCTGGAGCAGGCGATCAAGTCCAAGCTCGGCATCACTTGATGCCCGACCGTCCCTAGGAGGACACAATGGCGCAGACAGCCGCCACCGCAACCACGGATTTCTCCGGCTTCCTGACAGCCGCTGAGTCCGCTCCCATCTTCAACGACGCTGCGAGGCAGTCCGCCTTCCAGCAACTCTTCCGCCGGGTGTCGCTCGGCATCAATGGGCAGAAGATCCCCGTTGTGACCAACAAGCCGACTGCGAACTGGGTCGGTGAGGGTGGTCAGAAGCCGACCACCGAGGGCGGCCTGGGGCTGCTCACCATCGAGCCGCAGAAGCTCGCCGCGATCAGCGTCATGTCCGCTGAGGTTATCCGGGCCAACCCCGGCAACTACACCGGGCAGCTCCGGCAGGGGCTCGCGGAGGCGTTCGCTACGGCGTTCGACCTGGCCGTGGGTTACAACGTCGGCGGCGACGGCACTGGTTCGGGTCCGTTCGACAACCACCTCGCTGAGACCAGCAAGGCTGTCGAGGTCGGTTCCACTACGCAGGCGAACGGCGGTATCCACGGCGACCTCGTGGCTGCTATGTCGCTGCTCATCGCGGACGGCAAGAAGCTGACCGGCTTTGGTCTGGACGACTCGTTCGAGCCGCTGCTGTGGGGTGCGGTGGACGCCAACGGGCGCCCGCTGTACACCGAGCTTCCGACCGATGACGTGTCGCAGGGCATCGCCCGTCCTGGCCGGCTGCTGAACCGTCCGTCGTTCATGGGCGACGGTGTGGGCGCTTCCTACGACCCGGACGCTGGCGGCGCCGCGCTTGCCCGCCCGGTCGTCGGGTTCGCTGGTGACTTCACCAAGGGCGCGTGGGGTGCCGTGGGCGGCATCTCGTACCGCGTCTCCACCGAGGCCACGGTCACCATCAACGGGACGCTCACCTCGCTGTTCGAGCACAACCTCGTCGCGGTGCTGGCTGAGGCTGAGTACGGCTTCGTTGTCGCCGACACCGAGGCTTTCGTCCGGCTCGACAACGCTGCGTGAGAAGGGGCTGACCTAGATGGCTAAGCAGCAGAAGAAGGTTGAGCGGGTCTCTGCGACTCTCTCGACCGGCACGAAGGTCACGGCCTCGCAGGAGGTCATCGACAAGGTGCAGCGCAAGGCTAAGGCCGAGGCGTCCAGCACCTCTAGCAAGTCCAGCAAGTAACGGGGAGGTGGGGGCGGTCGTGGCCACCTACGCACAGGCAACTGATGTTGAGGTCGAGCTCGGCCGCCTCGCCCTCTCCCCTGCTGAGACGGCGCAGTGGACCGCTTGGTTGGACCGTGTTGAGCGGTCCATTGAGCGGCGGTTCACTCGCGTCGGACTAGACCTTGCCACTCAGGTGGCGGCGGGCGACCCGTCCACCGAGGACGTGCAGGACGTGATGGTCGCCGCGGTGCTGCGGAAGGTAGCCAACCCGACCGGCACCACGTCCGTCACTCGCTCTGTGGATGACGCGACGATCACCACCCGCCACGAGCGGGACGACAGCAGCGACCCACTATCGGTGACACCCGAGGAGTGGGAGGCGCTGCTGCCGGCGCAGACCAGTGG
>DASSKK010000058.1:0-2481 GCA_035690495.1 Nocardioidaceae bacterium
CGACGACGGCCCGCTGCCGGACGTGCACACCGACGTGATCGAGGGCCAGCGGGCGATGCGCTCCAAGCTGGAGGGCGTCGGCTTCTGCCTGATGGTGGCCACCATGCTGCACTCGGTGGGCACCGGGAACATCCTGCCCGCGTCGATCCCGCTGGTCTGTGTGGACATCAACCCGGCCACGGTCACCAAGCTCGCCGACCGCGGCTCCTCGCAGGCGCGCGGGATCGTCACCGACGCCGGGCTGTTCCTGGAGCAGCTGGCCGTCGAGCTGTCCGACGAGTACCGCAGCCGCCGCAACTGAGTTGTCAGGCGGGTGACCGGTCATAGCCGGTCACCCGCCTGACAGGTGAGCTACTCGCTCAGGTGCGGGCTGCTCGGGGGGATGTAGACGTTCGCGTCTTGCGTGTAGTTGGTCTGCAGGCACGAGTTGGTGCCGCTGAACACCAGCTCGTGGACCACGATGAGCGCGTCAGCGGTGGCCAGGCACCCGTTTCCGGTGATGTCCATGGTCGCCGAGTAGGCGTAGATGGTGCCCTCGTAGCTGGACGCGCTGTTCCCGTTCAGCACCAGCTCGGACGTGTTGAGCCGGTCGTAGGCGATGGCCAGCCCTTTGTAGGTGCCGCTGTCCGGAGCCACCACGTCGATCACCCCGTTGCCGGCCTCGTCCAGCCACCCACCGGGTTCGCCACCCGAGTCGCAAGCCCGAGGGTTCGAGGTGTCGCCGCAGGTGAAGTAGAGCGTCACCCCGGCGGTGGCGTCCAGGCCGGCTGACCCGGCGAACGCCCACTTTCCGGTGATCACGTACAGCCCCGCATCGAGCGTGCAGGTGCCGTTCTCGAAGTTGTGGTCGCCGTAGATGCCGGGCCCGTCGGTGCATGGGTCGGCGTTCACGGTCATGGCGGAGAAGTCGCTCGGCAGCGGGTAGGTGGCCAGCGGGTCCGGCATCTCGGGCTGCCCGGTCGCCGGTAGCGGCGAGTAGGTGCTCCCCGACGCGGTGCCCTCGACGTTGATGTCTCCGTCGGAAGCGGTGACGTGCCCGTTGTTGTGCACGTCGACGCTGCCGTTGAAGGCGACGCTGCCGCCGCTGACGTCGATCTCGCCGTTCTGCACATCGTGGTCCCCGCCGCCGATGATGCACAGCCCGCAGTTCGACGACCCACCCGGCTCCAGGGACGCGGCGGCCTTCGCGCCGACGTTCACCTGGGAGGCCCCTGCGAGCGCACCGAATGGCAGCTTGACGTTTCGAACCGGGACCACGACGCGGACCTTGGTGGGCTTGGTGGCGTCGTCGAAGGAGATGCAGGGTGTGCCGGCCGGCTGGAAGACCAGCGCCGAGGAGTCGGTGCAGCCCGCCCAGTCGGTGTCCGCGACCTGGTAGTTCTCGGCGGCGTAGCCCTTCGCGGCCGTGACCGCCGCGTCGAAGTCAGGCTCGGGTGCGCCGGTGTCGTACGACGCGTGCGCGTAGAGCGCCGTCGCGGCGGCCAACGCCGAGGCGTCCGACGCGACCTGTGCCTGCCGGCGCACCACCCGCGCCATGCCCAGGTCCACGACCAGCGCCACCAGCGTGAACATGGTGACCGACAGCACCGCGACGAGGATGACCACGGCGCCAGCTTCGTCGCGGGACCGTTTGCTCACCCTCATGCGGTGCACCACGTCCAGTCGGCTCCCGCCGGGGGCACCTCTTCCAGCCCGGGCTCGACCTGGCCCGGGTCGGCCATCTCGATCGACATCTGGGTCCGGGTCCGGATCAGCCGGTCGTCGGGCAGCGGGACCAGCCCCGGCACCGCATTCGCCTTGACCATCGCGCACACCAGCAGCTGGTCACCGATGTGCCAACCGCCGGCGGGTGGCACCACCTTCACGTAGGTCGGGCCGCTGATCGCGGCGACGTCCTCCTTGACCTGGCAGACCAGCTCCTGCATGTCGGTGGACCCCGCCGGCAGCGTCGAGGAGTACGTCGCGTCGCAGGTCGTCGTGCCACCGAAGTTCCCGACCACCGCCTGGCGAGCGGCCTCGCGGACGCCCTGCCGCAGGTTGAGCGAGTCGTCGAACCACAACCCGTAGGAGATGATCCCGAAGACCACCGCGAACAGGATGGGCGCGACCAGCCCGAACTCCAGCGCTGCAGCGCCGTGCTCGCGGCCAGGGCGTGCCCGCGTGCGGGCACGGCGCAGCAACGTGACCATCAGATTCCTCCCAAAACCTGATCGATAACGCACTCAGTCTGTCACCCATAAGGGTGTTTTGTCCGATTTAGGACCAAAGTTCTTCCGAGAACCTGTCAGAGCTCCAGCTCGGCCACCACCGGACGATGGTCGCTGGCCGCCCTCAGGTCCTCGTCGGGGACCCCCGGGTCGCCGTGCGCGATGACCTTCGCTCCCCCACGGACCAGGACCGCGTCGATGCGCTTGGCCGGCTCGTCGGACGGAAACGTCAGCCAGGACCGATCGCCGTGGTCGACGTACCCGGCCTCTGCCA
>DASSKK010000059.1:0-4357 GCA_035690495.1 Nocardioidaceae bacterium
AGCCGTCGCCATAGAGTCGCTGCTTGCACGCCGTTTCCTGTTCTGTTGTTCGGGACCTTCAACAAGCCCAGAACATAGACAGGGAACGGCGTGCCCCCTCTCAGGCGCGCTCAACCACCCACGGAAGCGTCAGGAGAGCCGGTTTTCTGGCCGCCCTCGCCTGGCTGCTCACCCGGGCCTGGGTGTGCTGGCTGCTGCTCGGGCCGGAGTCGTGGGTGACCGGCGACGTCTCGTACTTCGCGCACAGCCTGGCCTCGGAGGGACGGGCCGGACTCGCGCACACGCTCGTCGAGTACCCGCTGCCCGCAGTCGGGGTGCTCGCGATCCCCTGGATGCTGGCGAGGCTGCTGCTCGCGCTTCCCGGCGGGTACGCCGTGCTGCTCGCGCTCTCCGCGGTGTGCACCGACGCCGTCTTCGCGATCCTGCTCCACCGCGCTTCCGGGGGATCACGCCGGCGGGTCGCTCCGGCGACGGTGGTGTGGCTGTTGGCAGTGCCGGCGCTCGGCGCGACGGCCTACGCCCGGTTCGACCTGCTTCCCGGCGTGCTGCTGGGATGCTGCCTGCTCGCCGCCGCACGGCATCCAAGAGTCGCCGCCGGATGTGCGTCGGCCGCCGCGGCGGTCAAGCTGTGGCCGGCCCTCGTGCTCCCGCCCCTGCTGACCCGTGTGCGTGGGACGGCGGCCCGGCGCGCCTGCATTGCGATGGTCGTCGGCGTCGCGGTGGTCGTCGGTGTGAGCACGGTCGCGCTCGCCGGGTGGGGAAGGCTGTTCTCGCCGCTCCGGTACGCCGGCACGCGTGGCCTGCAGATCGAGTCGGTGGCGGCCACGCCGGCAGTGCTCGGGTGGTGGCATGACCCTGTTGCGTGGCCGATCGGCTACGCGTCGTCGAACGCCTTCGAGATCACCGGCCCGGGGGTTCGGTGGCTCCTGGTCGTGAGCACCGTCGCGAGCCTGCTCCTCGTCCTGGCGCTGCTCGCGGCCTGGGCGTTCGCCTGGGGTCGGCGCGACCGGCTCCGCGGCAGGCGCGGCGCCGTGATGATGGTGTGGCTGACCCTTGCGGCGGTCACCGGCTTGATGGTCACCGGCAGGGTGCTGAGCCCGCAGTACCTGCTCTGGCTGCTGCCGGCGGCCGCAGCGGGGCTGGTCGTGGTGCGCGACCGGAGCCTGGTGGCCTGGTCCGTTCTGCTGCTGGTCACCGCGGGGCTGACCCACCTGGAGTTCCCCGTCTTCTACGCGGGGCTCACTCTGCGGGCTCCTGGGAAGGTGGCCCCGGCTGTGGTCGCGCTGGTGCTGCGCAACCTCTGCCTGCTGGTGCTCACCGGCTGGGCCTGGCGGCGGGCCGTGATGTCGCTGTCAGCCGAGGGGGTCGAGGATGCGCAGATCGTCGAACCTGCGGAAGCCGCGGTCCCGCGTCACCATCGTCGCGCCCTGTTCACGGCACAGCGCGGCGTAGTAGGCGTCCGTCACGTCGTTGGCGCGAAACCGGCCGGACGTCATGATCGCGGAGAAGATCGACCAATGCCGTGACCCGGGCCGCAGGACGGTTGCACTCGGCGCGTCGAGCAGGCTGTCGGCGTACTCGATCGCAGCCGCAGGTGTAGCCGGTTCCTCGAATATGCGGGGGTGGGTGCTGATGCGCACCACGGCCGACAAGACCAGCTCGCAGAGGCCGATCGGTTGTCCGTCGTCGATCTGGCCGACCAACCAGTCGTGGACGCCGCGTGCCTCCTCAGACATGGTGGGGCGGAACCCGTACACGCAGACGTTGACGTCGAGGAAGAGCATCAGCTGGGCCGGGGCCACTCCTGGTCGCCCAGCAGCTCGGCGACCTGCTCCTTGTCGTAGAGATCGACGCCGGGGCGCAGGCCGGGGTTGGCGGGTTCGAATGTCGGCAGCCGGTAGGGCCGGCCGGCGTGGCGGGTGGACTGCTGCTTGTCCAGCATCGTGCGCAGCGCGTCCTCCAGCACCGATCCGATCGTCCGGTGGGTCCGCGCGGCGACCATCTTCGCCTCGGCGAGGAGGTCGTCGTCGATGTTCACCGTCGTTCGCATGAAGGCATCATAACATCACCATGGGTCATCATGATGCATCCGTCAGAGAGGAAGGGCGCTGGCGCGCCAGGAGCCCGGCCCCGGACCCACCGGCGCGAGCAGCCGCGCGGGGCTGGCCCACCGGCTGAGGGGCACCGCCGCGGGAGGAGCGGCCGAGCCCGCCAAGGCGGTGAGTACGGCGGTGAGTGCGGCGATCTCCTCGGCGGTGGCGTCGCCGTGCACCACGAACAGCGGGGGAGCGTCGCTCACAGCGCTGGATCGTTCGCTCGTTCCTCGCTCGCCTCCCTCGCTCACAGTGCTGGATCGTTCGCTCGGTCGTTCGCTCGTTCCTCGCTCGCCTCCCTCGCTCACAGTGGGATGTTCCCGTGCTTCTTGGGCGGCAGGGTCTCCCGCTTGGTGCGCAGCAGCCGCAGCCCGCGGACGATCTCGCCTCGCGTCTCGTGCGGATAGATGACCGCGTCGACGTACCCACGCTCGGCGGCGATGTAGGGGTTGGCGAGGTGGTCCTCGTACTCCTCGATCAGCTGCGCGCGCCGGTCTTCTGTGTCACCGCCGTCGTCCCGCAGCTGGGCCAGCTCGGAGCGGTAGAGGATGTTCACCGCGCCCTGGGCGCCCATCACCGCGATCTGCGCCGTCGGCCAGGCCAGGTTGATGTCCGCACCCAGGTGCTTGGAGCCCATCACGTCGTACGCACCGCCGTAGGCCTTGCGGGTGATGATCGTGACCAGCGGCACGGTCGCCTCGGCGTAGGCGTAGAGCAGCTTGGCGCCGCGGCGGATGATCCCGTTCCACTCCTGGTCGGTGCCGGGCAGGAATCCGGGCACGTCCACGAACGTGAGCACCGGGATGTTGAACGCGTCGCAGGTGCGCACGAACCGGGCGGCCTTCTCCGAGGCGTCGATGTCCAAGGTGCCGGCCAACTGCATCGGCTGGTTGGCCACCACCCCCACCGAGTGCCCCTCGACCCGGCCGAATCCGACCACGATGTTCGGCGCGAACATCGCCTGCACCTCGAGGAAGTAGCCGTCGTCGAGAACCCCCTCGATCACCGTGTGCATCTCGTAGGGCTGGTTGGGCGAGTCCGGCACCAGTTGATCAAGCGCAGTGTCCAGCTCCGTTGTCTCGAGCTCGCTGGTCGTCGGGTACGACGGGGCCAGGTCGAGGTTGTTCTGCGGCAGGAACGACAGCAGCGCCCTCACGTAGTCGATCGCGTCGGACTCGTCGTGGGCCATGTAGTGCGCGTTTCCCGACTTGGTGTTGTGCGAGCGTGCCCCGCCGAGGTCCTCCATGGACACGTCCTCGCCCGTCACGGTCCTGATCACGTCGGGGCCGGTGATGAACATGTGCGAGGTCTGGTCGACCATCACGGTGAAGTCGGTGATGGCGGGGGAGTAGACCGCGCCGCCCGCGCACGGGCCCATCACGAGCGAGATCTGCGGGATGACGCCCGAGGCCATGACGTTGCGGTAGAAGATCTCGGCGTAGAGACCCAGCGCCACGACTCCTTCCTGGATGCGGGCCCCGCCGGAGTCGTTGATGCCGATGATCGGGCAGCCGGTCCTCATCGCCAGGTCCATGACCTTGCAGATCTTCTCGCCGAAGACCTCGCCGAGGCTGCCGCCGAAGACGGTGAAGTCCTGGCTGAACACGCACACCGGCCGGCCGTCGATCGTGCCGTGCCCGGTGACGACGCCGTCGCCGTAGGGCCGCTTCTCCTCGATCCCGAAGCCGTGGGCGCGGTGCCGAGCGAGGGCGTCGAGCTCGACGAACGAGCCGGGGTCGAGCAGTGCCTCGACGCGTTCGCGCGCGGTCATCCGGCCCTCGGCATGCCGCTTCTCCACCGCAGCGGCGGAGCCTGCGTGCGCTGCCTCGTCGGCCTTGTGCCCGAGTTGCGCGAGCTTGCCCGCGGTGGTGTGCAGATCGGGGACGCCCGCGGGCTGTGGCGGCTGCAGTTCGGCGCTCATGGCCCGTAGCGTACGGCTGTGCCCGGGCGCTGGACCGACCTCGACCGCCCGCCCCTGTCGGCGGCCCGGCTGAACGGGGCGCTGTGCCGGGGTGGTCTGTGGCGCGAAATCCGGGTGGTCGACGAGACCGCGTCGACCAACGCCGACGTCTGCGCGGCGGCCGAGGACGGTGCGGCCGAGGGGCTCGTCGTCGTCGCCGAGCACCAGAGCGCCGGGCAGGGGAGGCTCGGCCGGGTGTGGGAGTCACCGCGGTACGCCGGGCTCACGTTCTCGGTGCTGCTGCACCCTTCCGTCGCCGACCGTCGCTGGCCCTGGCTGCCGCTGCTGACGGGGATCGCCGTGG
>DASSKK010000060.1:0-2471 GCA_035690495.1 Nocardioidaceae bacterium
CGGGGCGCCCGCCGACGACTTCGTCGCACGGTTCGTCGGCTCCTCGCGCGGGCTGCGCCGGCTGGCGGTCACGCCGATCACCCGCGACGACCTGATCGCCCCCGACGGCCGGTCCGCCCGGCTCACCATCCCGCTCGGCGCGTCCCTCGAGGAGGCGCTGGCCATGCTGATGCGCAACGACGACGCGCTGGTCGGGGTCACCGAGAACGACTCCCTGGTCGGCGCACTCACCCCGGACGCCGTGCACCGCGCGCTGCGCCGCTCCGTCGCGGAGGCCCCCGGAGGGGACGCCGCGCCGGTCGGTGGTTGAGCGAGCGGTCACCGGTGGTTGAGGAGCGAGCGTCTCGAAACCACCCACCCGGGAAAGGAGCCGTGCCAAGTCAGCTGCACTGCGTCTGGTACGGGTCAGCCGCGGAGGTGCGGTAGAGACCGTACGCGGTTCCCTCGGGGTTGGTTCTGCCGTTCGCATCCTGCACCGTCCGGCCGTCAACGGTTGCGATGAACACCGTGCACAGAGCGTTGGCGGCGTTGCTCGGGAAGGTGCAGCTGACCGGGGTCTCGCCGTCCTGCGACGACGTGAGCGTGCAGCTCTGTGCATCCCACTCCCGACCGTCCCGGCGGTAGAGATGGAACGAGCTCGGTCTCGGTGCGCCGACAACGGGCTCGTCGAAGGTGAACGTCGCCGTGAGCGCCGGGGCCGTCGAGTCGAAGGTGAGGAACTTTAGATCAGGCGCAGAGGTCCATCCGGGCGTCGTCCGGGTGAAGGAGAAGGAGTTCGTCACGTCGACGCCCCCGGCACGAGCATCGCGCACGGCACCGTCCGCCACCGCCGCGGCGCTTACCTACGACGGCCCCTGGGATGCATGGCATGGTCCCCGATTCAGGTTTGTCTGGGCTGAGCAAGCGAAGACTACAGGCCTCCCGCAGCAGCCAAGTCACGCGCCGTGGGACACTCGGCTCCTCCGCGCTCCCGGCACTCCAGGCGTTGGGAGGCAGCACCCGGGTCCTGGGTTTCGCCCGACCTCGGAAAGAGCTCCGGGCCCTCGGTGACCAGGGCCTCGCCCATGTCGGTCCTCTCGCCGCCGCCCCATATGCGCGGCCTGCCGGCCGCCACGGCGTACAGCCCCGCCGAGATAAGCACCTTGCTGGCGATGCCGCGTCGGCGTCGGGTCGGAACCACGTAGATTTCGTCGTCGATCCGGACGCGCGCCCAAGAAGCCTGGGGAGGATCAGAGTTGATCGTGGCCTGGGCCGCCCAGCCCCTCGTCGACACCGGCCGCCTAGGGCTCAATGGACGGGGACGTCCCGGTGCCAGGACTCTGTGACGTACTTCGTCTCGAAGCCCATCGCGACGTACAGCGCGTCCGCCCCGGTCGGCGAGTCCGCGTCCACCTCGAGCCCGACGCGGTCCCGGCCGCGAGAGGCGGCATCGGCGATGATCGTGCGCAACAGCGACTTGGCCACGCCGCGGCCGCGGGCGTTCTGGCGGACGCCGAGGTACTCCACGTAGCTGCCGTTCGGCTGGCCCTCCGACCCCTCGGTGACCGCACCGACCAGCGTGCCCGCAGGCTCCGGCTCGTCGCCGTCGACGATCTCGGCGATCCACCAGTGGTCCCAGCGGTGGCCGGGGTCCTCCCGGAGCCGGAACACGAACTCGTCGAAGCTCTCCTCGTGGGAGTTGAAGTGGTCGGCGAAGGCGCTCTCGAGGATGTCGTGCACGGTGCGCAGGTCGTCCTCGTCGGGCATCCCGCTGCCCTGGCGTTCCACGCGGCGGATGCGTACGCCGTCGCTGACCTCGGCGTCCAGGACGGCCTCGTCCGCGGACACCGGACGGATCATCTGCCACCAGTGCCGGACCCGCTCGTACCCGGCCCGGTCCAGCCACCGCTGCTGCCGGGGGTCGTCGGCGAACGCGCCGCTGTCGATCTGCTGTACGTCGAGCCCGCGGCCCTCGCCGATCCGCTTGGCGGCGTCCTCGGCCCAGCCGAACAGGGCCGCGGCGATCCGGTCCTGCTCCTCCTCCGCGAGCTCGTGGTCCACGACCACCAGCAGCAGCATCCGGCCGGCGGCGCGGTCGTGCGCGCTGGCCCAGCCGCGCAGCGTGCCCTCACCGTCGCGCAGGATCACGTTCTCGCGGGTGATGGACCCGTGCGCGGACACGTGCACCAGCACGTCGTCCTCGCCGGAGCTGGCCCATCCCCGACCGCGTTGCTCCTCCCGGCGCAACAGCTCGGTGAGCTCGGGAGCGTCCCCGGCATCGGGGACGGAGGCCGACCAGCCCTCGGGCAGGTCGGTGACGTCGGACATGGTTTCGTGGTCTCTGCTGGCAGAAATCATCGAGTCCTAGTCTTCCCTATCGGTGCGTTTCGCAACCATGGGGGGTTGAACAGGTCGGCAAGACCACACTGATCACGCTCGGCGATTGGGAACTTCCTTTCGCTCTGGCAAGCCGAAGGGCCCCGGACCGAATC
>DASSKK010000061.1:0-80616 GCA_035690495.1 Nocardioidaceae bacterium
TGGTCCGGGCCGACGTGGGCCTGGAGCACGGGGTGGCGTTGCCGGTGTTCGACGCGCTGGGGCGCGGCGAGGCCGAGGACCTGACCACGCTGGCCCAGAAGGCCTCGGCCGGCTCGGTCGGCTTCCGGCTCCCCGAGGGGCGCGACGCCACCCGGGCCCGCTCCGGTGCTCGACGCGCCGTGGCGGCCGGCGTACGACGCATCGACGCCCGCCGGCGTGAGCGCGACCGCCTCGTCAGGCGACACGGCGACGCCCCGAGGCAGCCGTGGGTCTACCTGATCGTGGCGACCGGCGACATCTACGAGGACATCCCGCAGGCCCAGCAGGCCGCCCGCGAGGGCGCCGACGTGATCGCGGTGATCCGCTCCACCGGGCAGTCCCTGCTGGACTACGTGCCCGAGGGCGCGACCCGGGAGGGTTTCGCCGGCACCTACGCCACCCAGGAGAACTTCCGGCTGATGCGGGCCGCGCTGGACGAGTCGAGCGCCGAGCTCGGCCGCTATGTGCGGCTGACCAACTACGCCTCCGGGCTGTGCATGCCCGAGATCGCGGCGCTGGCCGGCCTCGAGCGGCTGGACATGATGCTCAACGACTCGATGTACGGCATCCTCTTCCGCGACATCAACCCGATCCGCACCTTCGTCGACCAGCGGTTCAGCCGCCAGGTGCACGCCCGCGCCGGGATCATCATCAACACCGGCGAGGACAACTACCTCACCACCGCCGATGCGGTCGAGGCCGCGCACACGGTGACCGTCTCGCAGCTGCTCAACGAGTACTTCGGCAAGGAGGCAGGGCTCGAGGACTGGCAGCTCGGCCTCGGGCACGCGTTCGAGATCACCCCCGAGCTGCCCGACAGCTTCCGGATGGAGCTCGCGCACGCGCTGCTCGCCCGCGACCTGTTCCCGAACGCGCCGCTGAAGTGGATGCCGCCGACCCGGCACATGACCGGGGACATCTTCCGCGGCTACCTGCTCGACGGCTTCTTCAACCTCGTGGGCGCCCTCACCGGGCAGGGGATCCTGCTGGTCGGGATGATGACGGAGGCCGTGGTCACGCCGTGGCTCTCCGACCGCGACCTCGCCCTGCAGAACGTCCGCTACGTCATGAACGCCGCCGGCAACCTGCACGAGGACTTCCGGCCCGCCCCCGACGGCTTCATCGCCCAGCGCGCCCGCCAGGTGCTCGCCGAGACCATCGAGCTGCTCGAGCAGATCGAGGCCGAGCCCGGGAGGGCGCCGCTGCTCGAGGCGATCGCCGACGGCACGTTCGGGCTGATGAAGCGGCCCGCCGACGCCGGCAAGGGGCTCGACGGGGTGGCGGAGAAGGCGCCCGACTACTACAACCCCGCCACCGATCTGCTGGAGGCGAAGTGACCATCCTGCGGCCGTACGGCGACACCACCGGCGACGGCATGGTCCAGGTGTCGTTCACCTTGCCGATGGCCCACTCCAAGACCGCGGAAGGGGCCGCGGCCCAGCTCGCCAACAAGATGGGCATCGACCCCGCGATGGTGGTGCACGCGAGGGCTATGGGGCCGGAGTACACGTTCTTCGTCGTCTACGGACGGGTCAGCCACCTCGTCGACACCGACAAGGTGACCGTCGTGGAGCGGGACTACCCGCTGCTGAGCCCGAGTGAGGTCAACCTGGCCGTGCGCAAGGGGCTGCGGCGACGTCTGGTCGTCGTCGGAGGATGCATCGGCACCGACGCGCACACCGTCGGGATCGACGCGATCTTGAACATCAAGGGCTTCGCCGGCGAGAAGGGCCTGGAGTACTACCGGGAGATCAAGGTGGTCAACCTCGGAGCGCAGGTCTCGGTCCCCGACCTGGTGGAGCGCGCCCGAGACGAGCAGGCCGATGCCGTTCTCGTCTCGCAGGTGGTCACCCAGCGCGACGCGCATGTGCTGAACACCAAGCAGATGTCGGCTGCCTTCCGGGAGGCCTACCCTGCCGACCGCCGCCCGGTTCTGGTGGCCGGCGGACCGCGGTTCGACGAGGGCGGTGCCTCCGATCTGGGCGTGGACCGTGTGTTCGGCCGCGGCACCACGCCGGGTGAGGTGGCGTCGTACCTCGTCGATGCTGTCGTGACGTGCGGAAGGGGCACGCGATGAGGACGCCGGCAGAGGTGGGTCTGCGGGTGGTGCACCGTCGCTACGTTCCCTACGCCGCGGCCCACTACGCCGGCAATCTCGTCGACGGGGCCTACAGCCTCGGCCTGTTCGGCGACGTGGCCACCGAGATGTGCATGCGCACCGACGGCGACGAGGGCCTGTTCGCGTCGTACTCCGACGTCCAGTTCCTGGCACCGGTGCGGGCAGGGGACGTGCTGGAGATCACCGCCGATCTCACCCGCGTCGGCAGGCGCTCGCGGACTCTGGACTTCGCGGTGCGGGTGGTGGGGCGGGGACGGCCGGGCCCTCCCGAGTCGGCGGCGCAGATGCTCGACGAGCCGATCCTGGCCACCACGGCGACCGGTACCGTGGTGGTGCCGGCGCCGGGTCGGGAGTGAGCTTGCGAGCCCCCAGATGCCCGGCGCGAAGAGCGAGTCCGCGACCTCCGAGGGGTGATCGGAGTGACCCTTCCCGCGGCTCGGCCAGACCGATCGTCCCCCGCCGCCCCGCCCATGCGGCGTGTCGCAAGCCGACACGCCGCGGCACGGAAAAAATGTCCAGGAATTCCCTGCAGGCTAAGGGCCCTGCTCACCTGCGCAAACACGAGAAGCCGCTGGTCACCGGCGGGTTGACAGACCACCGGGCCGACGGCCAATCTTCCGGGGTTCCACCAAGCAGGCAGTGGCGGCGTGCTGTTGTCCAGGTGGCCGCGTGACCGGGTCGGGTACCACGAACCATGGGGCGACGCGGTTCCCGGAGGCCGGCTCCGCCGCGACGGGGTGGCGCACGAGAAGAGCCCGACGCCCAGTAGACAACGGCGGCGGCTCCCGCAGCCGGCGGGAGCGACGTCGGTCCGAAGGGTTCGGGCTCTTTTCGGTTCTGCCCTCGGGTTACGGCGGTAGGTTGGCAACGCAGATGCGAGCCACCACCAACTACCGCAGGAGGGCGCCGGTGAGGCTGCTCGCCAGCAGCGCCCTCGCGGTCCTGGCAGGAGTAGCCGCCGGGGTCTCGTTCGCGCCCCTGCATCTGGTGTACCTGCTTCCGTTGGCGGTGGCTGCCCTCACGTTGCTCTGCATGTCAGCGGGCGCGGGAGTGCGCCGCGGGTTCTGGCTCGGCTTCTGCTTCGGCACCGCGTTCATGCTGGTGCTGCTGCCGTGGCTGCTGGTGATCGGGTGGTACGCGTGGATCCCGCTCTCGGTGGTGGAGGGGCTGTTCTTCGGCCTCGCCGGGCTGGCGACCGCCGCCGTGCGCCGGCTGCCGTGGTGGCCTCTGTGGGCGGCCAGCTCATGGATCCTGGTCGAGGCACTACGGGACCGGTGGCCGCTCGGTGGCTTTCCCTGGGGCAGGCTCGGCTTCGCCGCTGAGGACACGCCGCTGGCGCCGCTGTTCGCCTACGTCGGACCTGCAGGCGTCGGCTTCGCGATGGCGCTGCTCGGCACCGTCCTGGCCTGGGCGCTCCTCCACGCCCGCCGCCACCCGCTGCGTGCCGTGGCTGCACTGGTGGCCGCCTGCATCGTGGCCGGCGCGGCTGCGGTGTTCCCCTGGACGCCGCCCGCACCGTCGGACCGGGTCCGGGTGGCTGCCGTCCAGGGCAACGTGCCGCGGATCGGTCTGGACGCCTTCACCCAGCGCCGGGTCGTGCTGGACAACCACGTGCAGGCCACCTTGAACCTGGCTGCCCGCATCGACGCCGGGAAGGCGCCACGGCCGGACCTCGTGGTGTGGCCGGAGAACTCCTCCGACATCGACCCCTATACCGACCCCGTCGCACGCCAGGAGATCGTCAGGGCGGTGCGCGCCGTAGGAGTGCCATTGCTGATGGGTGCGGTGATCGGCGAGCGCGTCCACGAGCCGTGGCACAACCGGGCCATCGTGTGGTCCGCCGACGGAGTGCCGGGCGCGTACTACGACAAGATCCACCCGGTGCCCTTCGGGGAGTACGTCCCTTTCCGTTCCCTGCTCGCCTCGCGGATCCCCGCGCTGGACCAGATCCCGACCGACATGGCGCGAGGCAAGCGCCCCGGCATCCTTCAGGTCGGTCCCGCCAAGGTCGGGGTGGTGATGTGCTTCGAGGTCGCCTACGACGGGCTGGTGCGCGACCTGGTCACCCACGGAGCCCGGCTGATCGTCGTGCCGACCAACAACGCCACCTACACCGGGACCGGCCAGCTCGCCCAGCAGTTCGCGATGTCTCGGCTGCGGGCGGTGGAGACGGGCAGGTTCGTGGTGATCGCCTCCACCAACGGCATCTCGGGGATCATCGGTCCCACCGGCGAGGTGCTTGACCGAGCCCCGGTGCGCACGCAGGCCGTTCTCGAGCGCAGCGTCGGCCTGTCCACCGCCCGCACGCCGGCGGTCCGCTTCGAGACCTGGGTGGAGTGGGGCCTGGTCGCGGTGGCCGGGTGCGCGGCGCTCGTCGGGCTGTTGCAGCGGGAGCGCCGGATGGGGAGGCGATGACGGGTCCGGACGGCAGCCGGCTCGGGCGGCTGGTGGTGGTGGTGCCGACGTACAACGAGCGCGACAACATCGAGCCCTTGCTCGCGCGGCTGCGGACCGCCGTTCCGCACGCGGACGTGCTCTTCGTCGACGACGGGTCCCCGGACGGCACCGGTGAGCTGGCCGACGAGCTGGCCGCCGGCGATCCGCATGTCGACGTGCTCCACCGGCCCGCGAAGGCCGGGCTGGGCGCGGCGTACCTGCACGGCTTCTCGCTTGCACTCGAACGCGGCTACGACGTGGTGGGTGAGATGGATGCCGATGGCTCTCACCAGCCAGAGCAGCTCCCGGCTCTGCTCGCAGCCCTGGGCGACGCCGATCTGGTGATCGGGTCGCGGTGGGTCACCGGCGGCTCGGTGGTGAACTGGCCGCTGCCGCGGCAGGCGCTCTCCGTAGGGGCCAACCTCTACGCGCGGATGCTGCTCGGCGTGCCGGTCCACGACGTCACCGCGGGCTACCGGCTGTTCCGGCGCACGACCTTGGAGCGCATCGACCTGCGCAGCGTGGAGTCGGCCGGCTACGTCTTCCAGACCGACCTCGCCTGGCGCACCGTCCAGGCGGGACTCCGGGTCGTGGAGGTCCCGATCGAGTTCGTCGAGCGCGTGCGCGGGGAGTCGAAGATGGACCGCAAGGTGGCCACCGAGTCCCTGCGCCGGATCACCAGCTGGGGGCTCGCCGTGCGCGGACGCCAGGTCCGCGACGTACTCTGGAGGCCAGGAGACCGGGCGGACGGAGGGAGCAGCCGATGAGGCGACGGGTGCCGTGGTGGGTGCTTGCGCTGCTGTTCGTGGTGCTCCCTGCCGTCGAGATCTACGTGCTGGTCCAGATCGGTCAGGTCATCGGGGCGCTGTGGACCGTGCTGCTCCTGCTCGCCGACGGGTTCGCCGGCAGCTACCTGATCAAGCACCAGGGCGGACGGGCCTGGCAGGCGCTGCGGGAGGCGCTCGAGCAGCACCGGATGCCGGCTCGGGAGCTCGCCGACGGGGCCTTGATCCTCATCGGGGGAACCCTGCTGGTCACCCCGGGCTTCGTGACCGACGTGTTCGGGTTCTTCTGCGTGCTGCCGTTCACCCGGCCGGCGGCACGCCGGATGCTCACCGCCTTCGTCGCTCGCCGGTTGCTCGCCTCACCCTCATCCGAGACGCATGGCGGCCGGACGCGACGACGCCCCGGACCAGACTCGGTGGTCCAGGGCGAAGTCGTCGACTGACTCGACCGCGTCGTCAGCGGGCGCCCGTCAGGCGGCGCGGCTCAGGCCGATTTGCGGGCCTTCTTCCTCGTGGGCCGGTGCAGGTGCGCCGGACCGATCTCGCCGCCGCGCAGCAGCTCCAGCCGCTCGGTCAGGATGTCCTCGAGCTCCTTGATCGACCGGCGCTCCAGCAGCATGTCCCAGTGCGTCCGCGCGGGCTTCTCGGCCTTCTCCTCGGGAGCCTGGCCCCCCACGCTCTTGGCCTCTGCACCGCAGCGCGGGCACTCCCACACCGGAGGCACCTCGGCCTCGACCGACATCGGGATCTCGAAGCTGTGGCCATGCGGGCAGGCATACTCGACGTTCTGCCTGGCCGCGAACTCGATACCGCGCTCGTCCTCGAAGCTCTGCCCTCCGAGGCGGGCACCGCGCAATGTCCGCTCTCCCATGAGCCACCTCCAGTTCGTGGGTTTCCCCGTGATCGTCTCCCAGACCGGATCAGGGACGCGCTCACCACGCGTCCTGCCCGTTCAACTGGCTCAACGAACCAGTCCGGTCAGAGATTCCCGCTCGAGGAGTCCAGGACCAGTCTGGCCGATGTGCCCGATGTCACGCATGTACCCCCGGACTCGAGGCTTCACACCGGCCGCTCCGCGCGATCGTTCGGAGTCTGGTTGCCTGCCTCGCGGATGCCGCGCACGGGGTCCAGACGAAGCAGGAACACCGCCCCGATCACGAAGAACGAGATGAGTGCGATGATCGCCGGCCGGTACGACCCGGTCAGTTGGAACATCACAGCGAACAGGACGGCGCCCAGCCACGACGTACCCCGCTCGCAGGCCTGGTAGAGGGAGAAGTACTCGCCCTCGCGGCCACGCGGGATCAACAGGCTGAAGAACGACCGCGACAGCGCCTGGGTGCCGCCCAGCACGATCGCCACACCGATGCCGAGCACCAGGAAGGGCACGACCCGGCCGACCGGCAGGAAGTAGGCAGCGACGATCAGCAGCATCCACGCGAACGTGCCCGCCAGGATGCTCCGGTAGGCGCCGTAGGCGCCGGCCAGCCGCCCGAACAGCAGGGCGCCGCCGAATGCGACGAACTGGATCATCAAGATGGCGGCGATCAGCACCTGCTGGGACAGCTTCAGCTGCTCGGCGCCGTAGACCGAGGCGCTGGTGATCACGGTCTGGATACCGTCGTTGTAGAACAGGTAGGCGATCAGGAACGTCAGCGTCATCGGGTAGCCGCGCAGCTCCCGCAGGGTGGTGAACAGCTGCCCGAAGCTGCGCTCGAACAGGCCGCCTTCGGTGTCCACCAGGTTCCGAGTGGGGTGGTTGCGCAGTCTCAGGAACGGGATCAGCGTGAATGCCGACCACCACGCCGCCGCGGACAGCATCGAGACCCGGACCGCGAACCCCTCGCTGAGCCCGAGCCTCGTGTGCAGCGTGACCACGGCCAGGTTGATCGCGAGGAGCAGACCGCCGCCGAGATATCCCCACGCCCATCCTCGCGACGAGGTCCGGTCCCGCTCGTCCTCGGTGGATATGTCCACCAGGATCGCGTTGTAGGCGACCAGTGAGCAGCCGACCAGGATGTTGCTCATCACGATCGCCACCGCACCCAGCTGCCAGCGGCCGTGGTCGAGGAAGAACAGGCTGGCTGCGAACAGCGAGCCGACCCACGCGTAGGCAGCCATGTGCCGCTTCTTGTGCGGCGAGCGGTCCACGAAGGCCCCGACGATCGGCAGCGCGAACGCCCCGATGACGGTGGCGAAGCCGGTCAGGTACCCCGGGAGGGATCCCGCGGCAAGGTGCAGGCCGAGCACGTCGACGGTCTGCACGCACCCCGGCGTGCGGCAGTCCGGGGCGGCCTGGCGGGCGACGTGGATCATCCACGGCCCGAACAGCACCGTGCCGATCGTGGTGAAGTACGCCGAGTTCGCCCAGTCGTACCAGTTCCACGCCTTCTGCTCGCGGCGGCGGGACCGCTGCTCCGGGTCGTCGGCGCGGCCGGGAACAGCCTGTTCGACGCCGGTCAACGCGGCGCCTCCAGCCACTGGCCACGCCGGATGAGCACGTCACGCAGCACGTCGGTCCGGTCGGTCATGATCCCGTCCACCCCCATGTCGAGCAGCTCGTCGATCTCCTGCGGGTCGTCCACAGTCCACACGTGCACGGGCAGACCGGCGGCGTGTGCCCGCTCGACGAGTCGGCCGGTGACCACCGTGATCCCGCGCAGCCGGTGCGGCACCTGCAGGACGTCGCCTCGTGGGCCCGGCAGCAGGCGGATCGCCCACTGCGGAGCCGGCGCGAAACGGCGTACTGCCACCTCGGCGGGCGCTGCTGCGGTGGCGACCCGAGGGCCGGCCGAGCGCCGGAACCGGCGGATGCGTGGGCTGTCGAAGGACCCGACGCAGACCCGGTCGTGGGCGCGCATCGACTCCAGCAGGGCCACCAGCGGCTGCACTGCGGCATCGGACTTCAGGTCGATGTTGAACCGTGCCTGCGGGAACTCCTCGAGCAGCGAGGCGAGGGTAGGCACGTGCTCACGGTCGCCGACGAGCGCTTGGGCGATGACCGCATGGTCGTGCTGGGCGATCGCCCCGGCCCGGTCGGTGACCCGGTCCAGCACGGGGTCGTGGAAGGCCAGCAGTACGTCGTCGCGGGTGGCGTGCACGTCGGTCTCGAGGTACCAGTAGCCCAAGGCGACCGCGTGCGTGAACGCCGCCCTCGTGTTCTCCAGCCCCTCCAGCTCGGGGTGGAACGCGCCGCCACGATGCGCGAACGCCAGCACCGAACCCGGCCGGTCGCACACCGCGTCGAGGAACGGGTGCCCGGTCGGGCGGCCGAGCTGTCGCATCACCCGTGCAGTATTGCCCGCCCGCCCGGGGGATGTCGCCGAACCGCCCCCATGACTGCAGGGTATGTTCGGGCGCATGGACGAGATGCGGCGTAGTGAGCCTGTCGAAATGACCTGCCCCCAGTGCCAGTCCCCGATGACTCAGCGGCCCGTCGGCGACGTCACGGTGAACGCCTGCTCGTCCTGCAACGGGATCTTCCTGCCCCGTGGCGAGCTCGGCAACCTCGTCGAAGCCGAGGACGACTGGCACCGCGACAGCGGCCCGAAGACCATGCCGATGCCGCGGATCACCGCGGACATGGCCACACCGCCGCCCAGCCGTCCGAAGGCCCGCGCCTACATCGAGACGCTGTTCGGCTGAGCCCACCCCGATTCGTCCGCGGTTGCGCGGGTGGTCGCCGCGGAGCCACGGCGGACGAATCGGGGTGGAGGGTGGCTAGATGTCGCGGAAGGTCTCGATCCTGGCCCCCAGCGCGTTCAGCCGGGTGGCCAGGTCCTCGTAGCCGCGGTTGATCACGTAGACCGAGCGCAGCACCGACGTGCCCTTGCAGGCCATCATCGCCAGCAGGATCACCACCGCCGGACGCAGCGCCGGCGGGCACACCAGCTCCGTGCCGCGCCAGCGGGTCGGCCCCTCGATCATCACCCGATGCGGGTCGAGCAGCTTGACCGAGGCGCCGAGCTTGGTGAGGTCGGTGAGATAGATCGCCCGGTTCTCATAGACCCAGTCGTGCAACAGGGTCTGGCCGTCCGCCACGGCCGCGATCACTGCGAAGAACGGCAGGTTGTCGATGTTCAGCCCGGGGAACGGCATCGGGTGGATCTTGTCGATGGGGGAGTGCAGCTCGGAGACCTTCGTGGTGAGGTCGACCAGCCGGGTGTGCTCGTTCGCCGCGAGGTACTCCTCGCTCTGGTGGTAGCCGAAGCCCATCTCCTCCAGCAGGGCCAGCTCGATCTCGAGGAACTCGATCGGCACGCGGCGGATGGTGATCTCCGAGCGGGTCACGATCGCGGCCGCAAGCAGCGACATCGCCTCGATCGGGTCCTCCGAGGGGGCGTACTCCACGTCGACGTCGATGTCCGCCGCGCCGTGCACCGTCAACGTGGTGGTGCCGACACCGTCGATGCGCACTCCCAGCTTCTCCAGGAAGAAGCACAGGTCCTGGACCATGTAGTTCGGGCTGGCGTTGCGGATCACGGTGACGCCGTCATGGCGGGCGGCGGCCAGGAGCGCGTTCTCAGTGACGGTGTCGCCGCGCTCGGTGAGCACGATCGGCCGGATCGGGACGATCGCGCGGTTGACGGTGGCGTGATAGCTACCCTCGGTGGCCTTGACCTCGAGCCCGAAGGGGCGCAGCGCCGACATGTGCGGTTCTACGGTGCGGGTGCCCAGGTCGCAGCCGCCGGCGTAGGGCAGCTCGAAGGTGTCCTCACGGTGCATCAACGGGCCGAGGAACATGATGATCGAGCGGGTACGCCGTGCCGCTTCGGCGTCGATGTGGTCCAGGTCCAGCTCGGCGGGGGGCACGATCTCCAGGTCGTTGTCGTCGTTGAGCCAGCGGGTCTTCACCCCGAGACTGCCCAGCACCTCGAGGATCCGGTTCACCTCCTCGATCCGCGCCACCTTGCGCAGCGTCGTACGCCCGCGGTTGAGCAAGGACGCGCACAGCAAGGCGACGCCGGCGTTCTTCGACGACTTCACGTCGATGCTGCCCGAGAGCTGCGTGGGACCGGTGACCCGCAGGTGGGTGGGTCCGCCGCCGAGTGAGACGATCTCGGAGTCGAGGGCTTCGCCGATGCGGGCGAGCATCTCCAGGCTGAGGTTCTGGTGGCCGCGTTCGATCCGGTTCACCGCACTCTGGCTCGTGGACAGCACGTCGGCCAGCTCGGCCTGGGTCCACCCTCGGTGTTTGCGGGCGTCGCGAATGAGGTTCCCGATCCGAGACAAGTAATCCTCCGTCATGCCGTTACGGTATCTCAGATATGAGATAGGTCAAACACGGCACGCCGTGGTGCGGAGCCTGCCGGGTACGTCGTTCCCCCCGCCGACCCGATTCATGCACGATGCCGGCCGGGCCGATCACCGGCGACCCGCTCGACGTGCCGATGGTGGGGGATCGGGGGAGGAGGGCGATTGTGGCACGATTTCGCAGGTGACCAGCCGACCGGCGAAGGCCGAGCACCTGCGGGATCTTGCTCGGCTGCGGCGCGTGCGTGACCGGATCGACCGGGAGTACGCGCAGCCGCTGGACGTCGAGGCGCTCGCGCGCGGTGTGCACATGTCCGCCGGACACCTGAGCCGACAGTTCAAGCTCGCGTACGGCGAGGCGCCGTACTCCTACCTGATGACCCGGCGCGTCGAGCGGGCGATGTGGCTGCTGCGGAGCGGGGAGCTCAGTGTCACCGAAGTCTGCATCACGGTGGGGTGCTCGTCGCTGGGCACCTTCAGCACCCGCTTCACCCAGCTGGTCGGCATACCGCCAAGCGCCTACCGGCGCGCAGCGACGCGTGTGGGAATGCCGCCGTGCGTGGCCAAGCAGGTGACCCGGCCGAGCAGGGATCCGGAGTCGGGAGCCAGGCAACCACTGCGAGGCTGACACATCGCCCTGGCCTCATCTGGGCGCCGGTCGGCGGCTCAGTGATAGAGGGGGCAGGCCAGTGTGCCGGCCCCCTCACTCGCGGGTCGTCCCGGTGCCGGCACAGCGTCCGAAGCGCGACACGGAGGCCACGGCGTTCCCTCGGGCGGCTCGTGACGTGGCGGGCTGACGTTGCACAACACCTCGCAGTCGCAGTAGCCGCCCTGGTCCCGCAGCCGTTCCTCCAGGGCGTGCCCCTGCGGATGGGTGTGGTCGCGCCACACTCCGGCCCAGAGCAGCTGGCCGTCACACCCTCGCGCTTGGAGCATCCGGACCAGATAGCAGGACAGACACTCCTGTGCCCCCGGCTCGTCTTCGGGTCGGGTGGCAAGCTCACGTGCCTGCTCTTCGTCGTACGTCGTCGTCATCACGCTCTCCTCGGGCTCGATGGATCCTGCGGCATTTCTAGGCCCGGGCGCCGACACTCATCGTCGACCGAGGTGAGCCACGGGCGCACGACCCATCAGGAATCGAGAAGCGCGACTGCCGCTGCCGCGGCTAGCGTGATAGCTATGGACATCACCATTCACACCTGCGCCCTCCCGCATGACGATCCGGACGCCTGCCTGGCGTTCTACCGCGACGTGCTCGGCTTCGAGGTGCGCACCGACTACGGACACGGCACGATGCGCTGGATCACCGTCGGCCCCGTCGATCAGCCCGACACGTCGATCCTCCTGGCACCTCCGGCCGCCGACCCCGGGGTCACCGACGAGGAACGTCGTACGATCACGGAGATGATGGCCAAAGGCACCTACGGCTGGATCCTGCTGGCCACCAAGGACCTCGACGGCACCTTCGAGCGGCTGCAGGCCAGCGACGCCGAGGTCATCCAGGAGCCGACCGAGCAGCCGTACGGCGCTCGGGACTGTGCCTTCCGCGACCCCGCCGGCAACCACATCCGCATCCAGGAGGTCAGCTGAGATGGATGACCGCTACTGCTGGGAGGCTGTGTGAGCGCACCCTCCGCAGACAGCCATGACGTGATCCGTGTGCACGGCGCGCGGGTGAACAACCTCAAAGACGTCGACGTGGAGATCCCCAAGCGCCGGCTGACGGTGTTCACCGGGGTGTCCGGGTCGGGCAAGAGCTCGCTGGTGTTCGACACCATCGCGGCGGAGTCTCAGCGTCTGATCAACGAGACCTACAGCGCGTTCCTGCAGGGGTTCATGCCGACGCTGGCGCGGCCCGACGTCGACGTGCTCGAAGGCCTGACGACGGCGATCATCGTCGACCAGGAGCGGATGGGAGCCAACCCGCGCTCGACGGTCGGCACCGCCACCGACGCGCACGCGATGCTTCGCATCCTGTTCAGCCGGCTCGGCACGCCGCACGTCGGCCCGCCCACGGCGTACTCGTTCAACGTCCCCACCCGCAAGGCGGGCGGGGTGATGAGCACCGAGAAGGGCGGGCGGATCGAGAAGAAGGTCGTGAAGGAGGCGATCTACCTCGGCGGCATGTGCCCGAAGTGCGAGGGCATGGGCCAGGTGTCCGACTTCGACCTCACAGCGCTGTACGACGAGACCAAGTCCCTCGCCGAGGGTGCGCTCACGGTTCCCGGCTACAGCATGGACGGCTGGTACGGGCGGATCTTCAGCGGCGCCGGGCTGCCGATGGACAAGCCGATCGCGGAGTTCACCAAGAAGCAGATGGACAAGCTGCTGTACGGCGAGCCGGAGAAGATCAAGGTCGAGGGCGTCAACCTCACCTACGAGGGGGTGATCCCGAAGATCCAGAAGTCGATGCTCTCCAAGGACGTGGAGGCGATGCAGCCTCATGTACGCCGCTTCGTGGAGCGGGCCATCACCTTCGGAACCTGCCCGGAGTGCGAAGGCACCCGGCTGACGAAGCAGGCACGGTCGTCGCGGATCAACGGCAAGAACATCGCCGATCTGTGTGCGATGCAGATCAGCGACCTGGCCCAGTGGATCCGCGACCTCGACGAACCGTCGGTGGGGCCGTTGCTCGCCGGGCTGCAGCACCTGTTCGAGTCGTTTGCCGAGATCGGACTCGGCTACCTGTCGCTCGACCGGCCGGCGGGCACCCTGAGCGGAGGGGAGGCCCAGCGCACCAAGATGATCCGCCACCTCGGCTCGTCGCTCACCGACGTCACCTACGTCTTCGACGAGCCCTCGATCGGTCTGCACCCCCACGACATCGAGCGGATGAACGAGCTGCTCGTGCAGTTGCGGGACAAGGGCAACACCGTGCTGGTCGTCGAGCACAAGCCCGAGACGATCGCGATCGCCGACCACGTGGTCGACCTCGGCCCCGGCGCCGGAGCCGATGGCGGCACCATCTGCTACGAGGGCGACGTGGAAGGGCTGCGGGGGAGCGACACCGTGACCGGCCACCATGTGGACGACCGGGCACGGCTGAAGGACGAGGTGCGCACGGCCACGGGTGCGCTGGAGGTGCGGGGCGCGAGCACGCACAACCTCGTGGACGTGGACGTCGACGTGCCGCTCGGCGTGCTCTGCGTGGTCACCGGTGTGGCCGGCTCGGGCAAGAGCTCGCTCGTGCACGGCTCCCTCGCGGACCGCGAAGGCGTCGTGGTCGTCGACCAGGGAGGGATCAAGGGTTCCCGCCGCAGCAACCCTGCGACGTACACCGGGCTGCTGGATCCGATCCGGAAGGCATTCGCCAAGGCCAACGACGTCAAGCCGGCGCTGTTCA
The DNA here is from genome assembly GCA_035690495.1 of Nocardioidaceae bacterium. GTDB lineage: Bacteria > Actinomycetota > Actinomycetes > Propionibacteriales > Nocardioidaceae > DASSKK01. The sequence goes on from DASSKK010000061.1 coordinate 13,976, forward strand.
GCTCCAACTCCGAGGGCGCCTGCCCCACCTGCAAGGGTGCCGGCGTTGTCTACACCGAGCTGGGCATCATGGACACCGTCGAGACCCCGTGCGAGGAGTGCGAGGGAAAGCGGTTCCAGGCCGCGGTGCTGGAGTACACCTACGGCGGCAAGGACATCGCCGAGGTGCTCGACATGTCCGTGGACGAGGCACAGGACTTCTTCGGAGCCGGTGAGGCACAGACACCGGCCGCTCACAAGATCCTGGACCGGCTCGCCGACGTCGGCCTCGGCTACCTGCACCTCGGCCAGCCGCTCACCACGCTGTCCGGCGGCGAGCGGCAGCGGCTCAAGCTGGCCACGCACATGGGGGAGAGGGGCGGCGTGTACGTCCTCGACGAGCCGACCACCGGTCTGCACCTCGCCGACGTCGAGCACCTGCTCGGGTTGCTCGACCGGCTGGTGGACTCCGGCAAGTCCGTCATCGCCATCGAGCACCACCAGGCCGTCATGGCCCACGCCGACTGGATCATCGACCTCGGGCCCGGCGCCGGCCACGACGGCGGGCGGGTGGTCTTCGAGGGCACTCCCGCCGATCTGGTGGGCGGCCGCCGCACCCTGACCGGCGAGCACCTTGCGGAGTATGTCGCCGGTTGAGCGAGTGCGCTCGCATATCGAGGGCTCGGGTGAGGAGACCGAGGGGCTCCCCGACCAGGCCGGCCGGTCACTCGGGCGTCGAGTCCTGCACATCCTCGGCAAGCGCAACGAGGACCTCACCCCGGACGACGTCGACGCGATGACCAAGGTGGTCGACGTCGTGCACCGGGAGCGACGCGACGACCTGGAGCCTCCTGCAGCGGCCCAGGCTGCCCTGGTTGCCGGTTCGCCGATAAGCGACATTATGTCAACTAACGCGGGACTCAAGATCACTTGCTGCGTCTGGGCGGTGTTTCGGGGCCCAGGTTCAAGGGTTCAACGCGACACCTCCTGACCGGGCGGTTTCGTCATGGGTCGATCAGCGAGTGTGCGGGTCGCGTGCACGTCGTGGTCGACGCCGTAGATTCGACTCAGGTGGCTTTGCTGTGCGGGCTGGCGCACGATTCCCCCTCGTCGCCCGGCACCGGTTCGAACGAGTGCAGCACGATCTTCTCGAGCAGCTCCCCCAGCGTCTCGCCGTTGAACTCGGCCAGCCCCTTGAGCACCTCTAGGCGACCGTGTGAGGTGCCGACTCGGTCGACTGTTGCACCGGTGAGGCCACTAGCCTGGCTTCTCATGAGGCGGCTGCCCGGGGACGATGTACTCCCGTCGCCCAGCCTGGTGATGAACCGGCGTCTGATGTTGCGCGACACGCCCGAGCAGGTGTGGCCGTGGCTCGAGCAGCTCGGCAAACACCGCGGCGGCTGGTACATGACCCGCAGCGTGGAGCGGTTCGTGCCTCGCGGACGCCGCGCCGCCAGGTGCGTCGACCCGCGGTGGCTCGGTCTGCGCGTAGGGGACCGGATTCCCGACTGGGGACCCGGCGACCCGACGTTCGAGGTCCTGGAGGTCAAGCCGCCTCGGCACCTCGTCTACTTCACGGAGCGCCCGCGTCGTCCACGTCGCGGAGGCCCGCGTCCGCCGATCCGGGCCACCTGGGCGCTGGAGCTCTCCCCCGACGGCGCGTCCTCGAGTGTGCTGCGGCTTCGACTGCGGCTGGACCTCGGCAAGCCGGCCGGCCCCGTCGCGACGTATGGAGGGGGCGCCATGGACCGGCTCACCGTGTGGCTGCTCGGGCGTGGCCTGAACGAGCGGCTCCGCGAGCAGAAGTAGCCAGTTCGGGACGGGTCAGCCGGCCACCGCAGTGAGGTTGGAGCGCAGGTAGGTGCTCGCGGCCTGCGCGGTCAGCGGCTGGGAGAACAGGTATCCCTGCCCCACCGTGCAGCCGTGCTTGGCGAGCAGACTGCGCTGCGTCTCGTCCTCGATGCCCTCACCGTAGACCTGCATGCCGAGCGCCTTGCCGACCGCGATGACGCCTTGCAGCAGGTCCTCGTTGTGGTCGGCGTCGCCGTCCTCCAAGTAGGAGCGGTCCACCTTCAAGATGTCCACCGAGAGCGCCTGCACGTGGGCCACCGAGGATCGCCCGGTGCCGAAGTCGTCCATCGCGATGCGCACACCCAGGTTCCGCAGCCGGGCGAACTTCTCCTTGGCTGCGTCCAGGTCGGGAATCACCGCCGACTCGGTGACCTCCAGCACCAGCTGGAACGGACTGAGTCCGCTCGCCTCCAGGCAACCGGCCACCATGTCCACGAAACCGTCCGCGGCCAGGTCGAGGCCGGACACGTTCACATGCACGGTCAGCGGAACACCGAGGGCGGCCGACCACTCCTGGACCTGGGCGGTCGAGGTCGACAGCACCACCCGGCCCAGCTCGCTGATCAGACCGAACTCCTCCGCGAGCGGCACGAACCGGCTCGGAGGCACCTGACCGTGCACCGGGTGGCTCCAGCGCACCAGCGCCTCGAACCCGAGCACCGAACCGTCCCGGATGTCGACCAGCGGCTGGTAGCAGACGCCGAGCCCCTGGTCGGACAGTGCCCGACGCAGGTCGCGTCCGATCTCGGCCTTCTCGTCCGCGCGGCCGATCATCTCCCGGGTGCACACCTCGACCCGGTTGCGGCCGGTACGCCGTGCCTCGCGGGCGGCCAGGTCGGCGGCCCGCAGCATTGCCGCCGGGTCCGCGTTCGGGCCGACCACGCGCCAGGTGGCCAGACCGCAGCTCGCGGAGAGCTCGACGCGGCGCTGGCTGCTCAACGTCACCGGCGCGGTAGCGGCCGACATCATCCGGCGGGCCACGTCCATGGCCACGATCGTCGTGGGCAGGTGGTCGAACAGCACGCCGAACTCGTCGTCACCGAGCCTCGCCAGGCAGCTCAGCCCGTGCACCTCCCCCGCGAGCCGGGACGTGATCACGCCCAGCAGCTCGTCGACGGCGGTGTGTCCTCCGGTGTCGCGGGCCACCTGCACCCCGCCCAGGGCCACCACCAGCAATGCCGGGGTCTTGCCCTTGGCCGCCTCGCCGATCGCGGCCGCACACCGCTCGACCAAGATGGCCTGGTCGCACACCTTCGCGCCGCCCGATGCCCCGGGCACGCTGGGCTCCGAGCCACCGGATCCGGAGTCGGCAGCGAGCCCGAGCACGGCTCGGTTGCCGCTGCTGTCGATCTTCCGCAAGGGTCCTCCCGACGATGGTGCCGACACCTGTCCGACGGTCGTGTCGAACGCTGAGTCCACGGTAGGCGCTCAGTGGGCGCTATGTCCGGATTTTCGCGCGAAGTCGAGCCGCTTGGGCGTTCTGACTGGCCCGATCGGGCCATCCGGGGCTCGGCGAGCCCGGAACCGGGCTCACGTAGGTTGGGCCGGTGAGCCAGTCCGACGTCGGATCCGACCTGCCGACCCCCTGCCTGATCATCGACGTCTCACGGCTGCGCGCCAACGTCGAGGCGATGGCTGCACACGCGCGCCGGATCGGGACGGCGCTGCGTCCGCACGCCAAGACGCACAAGTCCCCCGCCATCGCCGCACTGCAGCGCGGCGCCGGCGCCCAGGGACTGACGGTGGCCACGGTCTCGGAGGCCGAGGTCTTCGCGTCGGCCGGCTTCACCGACCTGTTCATCGCCTACCCGGTGTGGGTCGACCGTGATCGCGGCAGGCGCCTGGCTGCGCTGCGCGAGCGCGCCCGGGTCATCATGGGCATCGACTCGGCAGAGTCGGCGCGGGCGCTCGCTGCCCAGCTGCCGGGCACGAGCGTGCTCGTCGAGGTCGACAGCGGCCACCACCGCAGCGGCGTGCTCCCGGACGGGGCCGGTGAGCTCGCCGAGCAGGCGGCCCGGAGCGGGGTCGAGGTTCGAGGGGTGTTCACCTTCCCGGGGCACGCCTACTCCCCCGGTGTCCAGCAGCAGGTCGTCCTGGCGGAACAGCACACTCTCGAGACCGCCTCCGCCTCCCTGCGCAGGCACGGCATCGAGCCGACCGTGGTGAGCGGCGGTTCGACCCCGACCGCGGCCGGCACGGCTCCCGGCGCGATGAACGAGATCCGCCCGGGGGTCTACGTGTTCGGTGACGCGCAGCAGTGGGAGCTGGGCACCGTAGAGCCGGCCGACATCGCGCTGACCTGCTCGGCGAGCGTGGTCAGCCGCGCCGGCGGCAACGTCGTACTCGACTCGGGCAGCAAGATCCTGGGGGCAGACCGGGCACCGTGGGCGACCGGTCACGGCCGGCTGTTGGACCACCCCGACGCCCGGATCCACCAGCTGTCCGAGCACCACGCCGTCGTCTCCTGGCCCGAGCACACGCCGCCCCCGGGCATCGGCGAGCACGTGCGCGTGGTGCCCAACCACGTCTGCAACGCGGTGAACCTCGTCGACGAGCTGGTGGTGGTGAAGGCGGGCACGGTCGTGGACCGTTGGCCGGTGGCGGCACGCGGGGCCCTCACATGAGCGCCGAGCCGTCCGGGCTGGTGATCTTCGACTGCGACGGCGTGTTAGTGGACTCCGAGCGGCTCACGGTGGTCGTCGAGTCGCGTGTCCTCACCGCACTCGGGTGGCCGATGGACGCCGACGAGGTGGTAGCGCGATGGATGGGCCGATCGTCCTCCGCCCAGCACGCGGACGTGCTCGCGCACCTGGGTCCTGAGCTGACCGCGGTCTTCGAGGAACGCACCGAGCGCGAGATGCGCGACGTCTTCGACCGAGACCTTCGGCCGGTGGACGGAGTGGTCGATCTGCTGGACAGTCTCGACCGGCGCGGGGTCCCCACCTGCGTCGCCTCCAGCGGATCGCACGCCAAGATGCGGCGCACGCTGGGCGTGACCCGCCTGTGGCCGCGCTTCGCGGAGCGGATCTTCAGCGCCGACGAGGTCGAGCACGGCAAGCCGGCGCCCGACCTGTTCCTGCACGCGGCCAGCCGGATGGGCGTGCTCCCGCGCGACTGCGTGGTCGTCGAGGACAGCGTGTACGGCGTGCGCGCGGCCATCGCAGCGGGGATGACCGTCTACGGGTACGCCGGTGGCCTCATCGCTGTCGAGCAGCTGGCAGAGCCCGGCGCACAGGTGTTCTCGACGATGGACGAGCTAGCCGACGTGCTCACCAGGCGGGTCGGCGACTAGCACGCGCTCGCGAGGGACCTCGACGGGTCCCGGCGCCGGCGCCGGGGCGCGTCCTCGCAGCGCGAGCCAGATGCGTCGCAGCCCCTCGCGCCAGCCGGCACGGAAGACGTTGAGCGGGACCGCGGCATCGGCGACGACGGTCAGCTGCAGCATCACCCCGCCCACCAGCAGGCCCGCGATCAGGTCGGCGAACCAGTGCCAGTTCTCCTGCATCGACACCACCACCATCACCACCGACAGCGTGGCCACCACGCTCCACGCGATCAGCTGGGTGCGCCGTCGCAGGTGGTTGTAGCGAGCGAGCAGGTAGACCGCCAGCCCATAGACGAGCACGATGTTGGCGGTGTGCCCGGACGGGTAGGCGATGCCGCCCGAGAAGAAGTGCGGGTCGCCGGTCCGCGGCTCTGCGCGGCCGAAGCCCAGCTTGAGAGCCCCGACGACACAGTTGAGGGTGAACGTGGACAGCGCCGCCAGTGCGGCCGGCCGCCAGGAGCGCTGCCGGCGGCAGGCCAGCAGCACCGCGACGGTCAGGATCGGCATGCACACCAGCCGCTGCCCGATCCGGTCCAGCAGGTGCAGCACGGGCACCCAGGCCGGTGGTGGTGGCGAGAGGTTGAAGTAGGCGTCGATGGCCACCAGCGGGCCCATCGCGAGCAGCGTGAACCCGACGAAGACCAGGCTCAGGAAGCCTGCCAGCGCCAGCCCGGACGCGACCTCGGAGTCCCAGTCCGGCCGGGCGGGCCGCAGCGCCGAGGACAGCGAACGGGAGGGCCTGCGGATGCGCACTGAACCTCCCTGGACGTGGGGCTGACGGGAACAGGCAAAACCTGGCGGCGCCCTGACGTGGCACCGCCGTACCGATACCCAGCTTTGCTCTCGATAATAGGCTGGCCTGCGTGAACAGCGCGAAGACGGGGAGCAGGCGCAGAGAGCCGTGAACGCCGCCGAGGTGACCGGCCGGCGGCGTCCCGCCGAGCGGGTCCGGGTCTGGGAGGTGGGGCTCGGTCGCGGCACCGGCGAGCCCTCAGGGCAGAGCGGGTCCACCGACGACGCCGTGGTGCGCAGGCACGAGGACCGGCTTGCCGCCGAGGAGCCGCTCGAGGTCCGGCTGAGCTGGCCCGGCCGTCCTGCGGAACGGGTCGCGGTGACCATGCGCACGCCTGGCAATGACTTCGAGCTGGCCGCGGGTCTGCTGCATGCCGAAGGGGTGCTTGAGTCTGCTGATGATCTCCATACGGTAGCGTATTGCACAGACCATACGCTCACTGCGGAGCAGAAGTACAACGTGGTCACCGTGGAGATGTCGGTCCAGCCGCGCCGCGAGCCTCCGGCCCGGTACGCCGGTCTCGCCGCCGCCACGTCCGCGTGCGGGGTGTGCGGCACCGAGAGCATCGACGACGTGCTCGCCATGTGTACGACGACGGCGCCGGCCGGCGACGCCGAGACGCTCACGCCGCTGGCGCCGGCCGTGCTGGCATCGCTCCCGGACCTGCTGCGTGGCCAGCAGCGGCTCTTCGACTCCACGGGCGGCCTGCACGCGGCCGGCCTGTTCGAGGCGGACGGGAGTCCGATCGTGGTGCGCGAGGACATCGGGCGGCACAACGCCGTCGACAAGGTGGTGGGCCACCAGCTCCTCGCCGGCCACACCACCGCGGCGCCGGTCCTCGCCGTCAGCGGACGAATCGGCTTCGAGATCGTGCAGAAGGCCGTCGCCGCGGGCATCGGCGTACTCGCGGCCGTGGGCGCCCCGTCCAGCCTGGCCATCCGACTCGCCGAGCAGGCGGGGCTGTGCGCGGTCGGATTCGTGCGTGGCGCACGCTTCGTGATCTACACCTGCCCGGAGCGGATCGGCGTGTGAGCGGAGGTTCTGTCGGCGCCGGGCCCTAACGTCGAGGCCGTGCGCATGCTTCACACCTCCGACTGGCACCTGGGCCGTCGTTTCCACCAGGTCGGGCTGCTCGATGCGCAGGCGCAGTTCGTGGACCATCTGCTGGCCGTGGTCGAGTCGGAGAACGTCGACCTGGTGGTCGTCTCCGGCGACGTCTACGACCGGGCGCTTCCCGCGGTGGACGCGGTCGAGGTCGCCGACGAGGCCTTCGCCCGGTTGGCGTCCTCCCGGGCGAGCGTCGTGGTTACCAGCGGCAATCACGACTCCCCGGTCCGGTTGGGCTTCAACGCCCGTCTGGCCGACGCGGCGGGAGTGCACTTCCGCACCCGCTGGCAGGACGTCGGTGCGCCGGTCCTGCTCGAGGACGGTCACGGCCCGGTCGCCGTCTACGGCCTGCCCTATCTCGAGCCAGACGCCGTACGCCGCGCCTGGCAGCTTCCCGCACGCACCCACGAGTCGGCGCTCACCGCAGCCATGGCCAGGGTGCACGCCGACCTCGACACGCGCTCGGGCACACGCGCGGTGGTGATGGCCCACGCGTTCGTGGCCGGCGATCCGGACGGGGACCTGGCTCCGGACCGGCTGGCCAGCGACAGCGAGCGGGACATCTCTGTGGGCGGGTTGCAGATCGTCCCGGCCGCGCTGTTCGGCGGTGTCGACTACACCGCCCTCGGACACCTGCACGGGCGGGCCCGGCTCGCCGAGACCGTCCGCTACAGCGGGTCGCCGCTCGCCTACTCGTTCTCCGAGGCCCGCCACACCAAGGGCTCATGGCTGGTGGAGCTGGGTGCCAGCGGTGTGGAACAGGTGGAGTTCGTGCCCGCGCCGGTGCCGCGCTCGCTGGGCACGCTGCGCGGCCGGCTCGAGGAACTCCTGCGCGATCCGGGCCACGGCGACCTCGAGGACCACTGGCTGCAGGTGACGCTGACCGATCGCCGCCGTCCGCAGCACGCCATGGACCGCCTCCGCGATCGCTTCCCGCACGCGCTCGTGCTGCGCTTCCAGCCAGACGGGGCGTCTGCCGTCCGCCGCGCTCCACTCCCCCACGTCCAGGCCAGCAGCGACCACGACGTGGCGCTCGGCTTCGTCGCCGAGGTGCGTGAGCTCGAGGCGACCACCGAGGAGGCACTGCTGCTGCAGATGGCGTGCGAGAGCTGCCGGACCGCCCAGGACGGACGCGACGACCGGCTGACCGGTCTCCGCGTCGAGGCCGGCTGAGACGCCGATGAGACTGCACCGGCTCCAGGTCACCGCGTTCGGGCCGTTCGCCGGCACCGAGACGGTCGACTTCGACCTGCTCGACGGTGCGGGCCTGTTCCTGCTGACCGGCGCGACCGGCGCCGGAAAGACCAGTCTGCTCGACGCAGTCTGCTTCGCCTTGTACGGCGCCGTCCCTGGCGCGCGCGGCGTCAAGCAGTTGCACTGCCAGCACGCCCCGCCAGGATCGCGTCCCGAGGTCGAGCTCGAGTTCAGCGTGTCCGGCCGGCGCTTCGTGGTACGTCGAAGTCCCGAGTGGACCCGCCCCAAGCGGCGCGGCACCGGCGAGCTGACCGAGCACGCCTCGGCCAGACTGCTCGAACTGTCCACCGACACCGCCGCCACCGGCGACCAGTGCATTGAGCGTCTGGTGAGCTCGCGCGCTCAGGAGGTCGGGCACTTCCTCGCCGATCTGATCGGGATGACGCTGACCCAGTTCGTGCAGGTGGCGATGCTTCCGCAGGGAGAGTTCCAGACGTTCCTGCGCGCCGGCTCGCAGGACCGCCACGACGTGCTCCAGCAGCTGTTCGGGACCGACAGGTTCGCCCGCATCGAGCAGTGGATGCACGAGCGAAGCACACAGCTCGCCGAGCAGGAGTCCTGCGCCCGTGGCGAGGTGAGGCGGGTGCTGGACACGATGGCGGCTCGGAGCGGTACGCCGCTGCCGGAGCACCTCGACGCCGACCGGCTCGGCGACGCCTCCCCCGACGCCGTGCGCTCCTGGGCGGACCAGGTCGTCACGACTGCACGCGCCACCCTCGCCAAGCTGCACGCCGGGTGCGAGTCGGCGAGCAAGGAGCTACAGGCGGCCCGTGCTGCGCACACGGACGCGGCCGTCCGAGCATCGAACGCCCGCCGGCGCGATGCCGCGCGCCAAGAGGTCGAGGAGCTCACCGGACGCCAGGGAGAGGCTGCGACGGTCGCGGACCTGGTCGAGGCCGACGGCAGAGCGGTGCGTTGCGCAGACGCGATCGCCGCGTCCGATCAGGCGGAGCGGGAGCACGCGACGACTCGCGCGGGCCGCACGGAAGCGCTCGCCAGGCTCGAGCATGTCGCGACACCGGAGGGAGCGCTTGCGCGCATCAGGCCCGGGGATGTCACGGCGGCCGAGCTGGCCGATGCCGCGCGCACGCTGCGGGAGCGGGGGACGGCCACGGAGACCGTGCGCAGCCGCGATGAGGCGCGCGCGCTCGCGCGCACCCGCCTGCGCGAGATCGAGCGGTCCGTCACCGAGAAGGAGCAGCTGCTCGCCGACGACGAGCGCCGGCTGGCGGAGCTGACCGTGGCGCTTGCCGCCGCCCGGCAAGCGCGGGACGACGTCGTCCACGCCGTGCCCGAGGAGGATCTGCAGCAAGCCCTGCAGGCAGCCCGCGCCAGACAGGCCGCCGCGGCCCGCATACCCGCCGTGACCCGGGAGCTCGCCGATCGAGAAGAGGTCTGCCGGGACGCACGGGACGCGAAGACCTCCGCCCAGGAACGCCTGAACGATGTAGTCGCCCGCCGGCTCTCCGGCATCGCCGCGGAGCTCGCCGGCCGCCTCCAGGACGGTCACCCGTGTCAGGTCTGCGGCAACACAAGCCATCCTTCTCCGGCAGCAGCCGACCCGGATGCGGTCACCGACGCCGACCAGGCACGTGCCGAGGAAGAGCTGGCCGCCACCGCCACGGCTCACGACTCGGCCGTCCAGGCGGTCGCCGGGTCCGGTCGCACGCTGGCGGCGCTGCAGGCGACCGCGCAGGGCGCCGACCGGGAGGGCGCCGACGCACAGGTGGCTGCCCTTGAACGCGAGCTCGAGGACTCTCGGTGTGCGCGTGCACAGCGGGAGTCGCTGGAGACGCGCGTGCTCGCCCTCGCCGAGGAGCATCAGGAGGTAGCGGCACGGGTGAACGACACGCGGACGACGCTTGCGACGCAGCGTCAGTCCGCCGACACCCACCGGCAGACCGTGCTCACCGCGAGTGCGGAGATCGCCGACGCCACCGGATGCGCCGACCCCGACCGCCCTTGGGCGGAGATCCTGTCTGAGCTCGTGGCCGCCCACGCCGTCGTCGAGGAGGTCGCCGCAACCCTCGTCGAGGATGAGAGCGCGGAGCGGCGCCATGACGAGCTGCTCGCGCGGGCCACCGCGTCGGCCCATGACCAAGGCTTCCCCGACCTCGACGCTGCTCGGGCCGCGCTGCTCCCCGAAGAGCGGCGGGCCGAGCTCACCCGAGCGCACGAGGAGGGCGCAGCACGGCTCGCCGCGGCACGACACGTCCTCGGCGAGTCCGAGATGGCCGAGATCGCCGATGCCGCCACCGAGCAGACTCTCGCCGAGCTCGACCGGTGTGCGCTGGCCCTCCAGGAAGCCGAGGACGCCCACACGAGGGCAGACCGTGCGCACCATCTGCACGACGACCTCACCGATGCGCTGACCCGCTGCATGCCGGAGCTCGACGCCGCGCTCTCGGTGTGGCAGCCGGCCCGCACCCACGCAGAGCGGGCGAGCGCGATGGCCCTGCTGGTGCGCGGCAGGGGCCACGACAACCACCTTCAGATGCGGCTGTCCGCCTTCGTGCTCGCCACCCGCCTCGACCAGGTCCTCGACGCCGCCAACCTGCGTCTGGCCCAGATGCGTGACCAGCGCTACCTGCTCGCTCGCACTGGCCGCGCCAGCCGGAGCAACGCGCGTGCCGGTCTCGACCTCGAGATCCTCGACCAATGGACCGGCGAGTCCCGGGCCCCCACGACGCTGTCCGGTGGCGAGACGTTCGTGGTCTCCTTGTCGCTGGCGCTCGGCCTCGCCGACGTGGTCACCCAGGAGGCCGGGGGCACCGAGATCGACACGCTGTTCATCGACGAGGGGTTCGGCAGCCTCGATGCGGACACCCTCGACGACGTGATGGACAGGCTGGACGAGCTGCGCGCCAGCGGACGCGTGGTCGGGGTGGTCAGCCACGTCAGCGAGCTGCGCGAGCGGATCCCCACCCAGGTCCGCGTGGACAAGACCCGCAGTGGATCCACGGTGCGGGTGCACAGCCTCGTCGGGTGAGACGCTAATCTCCCCACATGATCTCGGAGCCGCAGATCGACCCCACCTTCGCAGACCTCCCCTTCCGGCGCATGGCGGAGGCCGCGCTGTCACGAGCCCGCGACTTCCACGTGTCGCACGCGGACTTCCGCTTCGAACGGATCCGGCACCAGAGCATCAGGATCCGTGACGGCCGGCTCCAGTCGGCCTCGGACGGTGAGGATCTCGGATTCGCGGTCCGTGTGGTGCTCGACGGCGCCTGGGGCTTCGCCTCTGGAGTCGTCCTCACCCCCGAGTCCGCCGTACAGGTGACCGAGACCGCCATCCGAACGGCCCAGGTCTCGGCCGCGATGACCGCCCGCCCGGTCCAGCTGGCGCCCGAGCCGGTGCACGACGACGTCGCCTGGGTCTCCGACTACGACCTCGACCCGCTGAGCGTGCCTCTGGCCGAGAAGGTGGACCTGCTCTCCGAGTGGTCGCACCGACTGTGCGAGGCGCCCGGCGTGGCCCACTCGTCGGTGGTGCTTCGCCAAGTGGTGGAGAACAAGTTCTACACCGATCTGGCCGGCACCACGACCACCCAGCAGCGGGTGCGGGTCGAGCCCGAGGTCGAGGCCTACGGAACGGACGAGAAGACCGGCGTGTTCGACTCGATGCGCACCCTCGCGCCCCCGGCCGGACGCGGCTGGGAGTACCTCGCCGACGGCCACTACGACTGGGACGCCGAGCTGGCGCAGCTGCCGGACCTGCTCGCCGAGAAGCTCGCCGCCCCCTCGGTCGAGCCCGGTGACTACGACCTGGTGGTCCACCCGTCCAACCTGTGGCTGACCATCCACGAGTCGGTCGGTCATGCGACCGAGCTGGACCGCGCACTCGGCTACGAGGCCAACTACGCGGGCACCTCGTTCGCCACACTCGACCAGCTCGGGACGCTTCAGTACGGGTCGCCCGTCATGCACGTGACCGGCGACCGCACGGTCGCGCACGGCTTGGCAACGATCGGTTACGACGACGAAGGGGTCGGTGCCCAGAGCTGGGACCTGATCAAGGACGGTGTCCTGGTCGGCTACCAGCTCGACCGGGCGATGGCCGCGGAGTACGGCGCCCGGCTCAACGACGGCCGCTCCAACGGCTGCGCCTATGCCGACTCCCCCGGGCACATCCCGATCCAGCGGATGGCGAACGTGTCGCTGCAGCCCTCCGGCGACCAGAACAGCCCCGGCCCCGACACCGACGAGCTGATCGGAGGCGTCGAGCGAGGGTTGTACGTCGTCGGCGACAAGTCCTGGTCCATCGACATGCAGCGCTACAACTTCCAGTTCACCGGCCAGCGGTTCTACCGCATCGAGAACGGCCGGCTCGCCGGTCAGGTGCGCGACGCCGCCTACCAGGCCACCACGACCGAGTTCTGGAACTCCATGGAGGCGGTCGGCGGTCCGCAGACCTGGATCCTGGGCGGTGCGTTCAACTGCGGAAAGGCACAGCCGGGCCAGGTCGCCTCGGTGTCCCACGGGTGCCCGACGTCGCTGTTCCGCGGCGTACGCATCCTGAACACGACCGCCGAAGCCGGCCACTGACCCCGAGGGAGGCCACCATGACTGCATCCACGCCCCAGGAGCTCGTCGAGCACGCACTGACGACCTCGCGGTCCGACCACTGCGTGGCGATCGTCGAGGACTCCACCAGCGCGAACCTCCGCTGGGCGAACAACACCATGACCACCAACGGCGTGATGCACGACGTGAGGGTCACCGTCGTGGCGATGCACGGCGTCGGTGAGGGCGTCGCGTCCGGTTCGGTGTCGGGAAGCGCCGCGTCGGGCGAGCAGGTCACCCGCATCGTCGAGGCGGCCGACGCCGCGGCCGCCCAGAGCCGCCCGGCCGAGGACGCGGCGGAGCCGGTGGCGGGTGGTGCGTGTGCGGACTGGCTCGACCCCTCGGCGGAGACCTCGATCGACGTCTACGCCGACTTCGCACCCACCGTCGGCGAGGCATTCGCACGCGCCCGCGCCGAGAAGCGGCTGCTGTACGGCTTCGTCGACCACGACATGACCACGACGTACCTCGGGTCCGACACCGGTCTGCGGCTGCGGCACGTCCAGCCCACCGGCCACTACGGATGCACCGCCAAGACCGCCGACCTGTCTGCCAGCGCCTGGGTCGGCGGCGCGACCCGCGACTTCACCGACGTCGACGCCTCGGACATGGAGGCCGAGCTGGTGCGGAGGCTCGGATGGGCCGAGCGGCGCGTCGATCTGCCCGCCGGGCGCTACGACACGATCCTGCCGCCCACGGCGGTGTCGGACCTGATGATCTACCTGTACTGGAGCGCCTCTGCCCGTGATGCCTTCGACGGCCAGACCGTCTTCTCCCGGCGGGGCGGCGGCACCAGGATCGGCGAGCGGCTCTCGAAACGGTCGGTACAGGTGTACTCCGATCCGTCCTACCCGGGACTGTCGGCGATGCCGTTCACGACGGCTGCCGCAAGCGACAGCATCGAGAGCGCCTTCGACAACGGCCTGCCTCTGGAGCGCACCGACTGGGTGCGCGACGGGGTCCTGCAGGCGCTGCTGAACAACCGGCACTCCGCCGGCCTCACCGCACAGGCCGTCACGCCGTACATCGACAACCTGGTGGTCGGCGTGGACGGCGCCGACGGGTCTGCTGAGGACCTCGCCGCGACGATGGAGCGGGGGCTGCTGCTGACGTGCCTGTGGTACATCCGCGAGGTCGACCCGCAGACCCTGCTGCTGACCGGGCTGACCCGGGACGGCGTCTACCTCGTCGAGAACGGCGAGGTGACCGGCGCGGTGAACAACTTCCGGTTCAACGAGAGCCCGGTGGACCTGCTCGACCGGTTCTCCCACGCCTCGGCCACGGTGCCGAGCTTCTCCCGGGAGTGGGGCGACTACTTCAGCCGCACCGCGACCCCCGCGCTCCGGGTGCCGGACTTCAACATGTCCACGGTCTCCCAGGCCCAGTAGCAGGAGCCGTCAGCCGGGGATCGGGGCGGCGGGGTCGTAGGGCACCCGGGTGTAGACGAACGTCGCGCAGACCAGATGGTTGGGCGTGCCGTCGTCGTTGCGCACCACCCGCAGGACCTCGCCGTGGTGGTAGCCGCGGGTGCCGAGGAAGGTCCCGTCGGGCTGCTGCGCGAACCGGTGCCGCTCCACGCCGCTGCCCGGCATCGTCACGCGGACCTCGTGCCCGTCCCAGCTGAACGCGTGCGAGGTGTTGCCCCAGTGCCACAGCCCGAGGATCTCGGACACGGCCGCGGGCAGCTCCTCGACGGGGCGCCACGGCTCGGCGATCGTTCCCTCCAGCTCCTCCAGGGTGTCGAGGAGGTCGGTCGCGAGCCCGTCGGTGCGCAGTCCGGCGGTGCCGTTGGCGAGCACCACCGCACCGGTACGTCGTAGGGGATCGACGAACAGGGCGGCGAGGAAACCCGGCATCGAGCCGGTGTGACCGAACAGCACTCCCGCGCCGCCGTGAACCATCTGGAAACCGAGTCCGTGCGCGCTGCCCATCGCCCCCGCGTACGACGCGGCCTGCGGCGTGCTCATCTCGGCGAGCGTCTCCGCGCCGAGCACCTCGGGATGCCCGTCGAGCAGGAACGCGGCGTATCTGGCCAGGTCCGTGACCGTGCTCCAGACCTGGCCGGCCGGGGCCATCGCCCCGGAGTCGTGTGCCGGCTCCTCGGTCAGCGTGCCCGCGAAGTGGTGCACGCTGTAGCCGGTCGCGGCCGGCGGCTGCGGCAGGTACGTCGTGCGCCTCATCCCCAAAGGCCGCAGGATCCGCTGCTCGACCTGTTCCCACCAGGACGTGCCCCGGTGCCGGGCGACGACCTCCCCGAGCAACGCGAAGCCGACGTTGGAGTAGTGGAAGGTGGCGCCGGCGGCGAAGGGCGGCGTCTGGTCGTCCAGCGACTCGGCCAGCTCCTCGAACGACCGCCCGGGACTGCGTTCCCACCAGGAGCCGGCCGGCTCCGAGTGCATTCCGGTCGCGTGCGCGAGCAGTCCGCGCAACGTGCGGTCGGCGTACCTGATCCCGGGAAGGTGCTTCTCCAGCGGGTCGTTCAGGTCGAGGGCTCCCTCGTCGCGCAGCTGGAGCACGAGTACCGCGACGAGCGTCTTGGTGATCGAGCCGATGCGGTACTGCACGTCGGGACCCGTCTCGAAGCCGGCCAGGCCGCTGATCGCGCCGGTCCACGCCAGAGAGCCGTTCCGCACTACTCCTGCCGCGATCGAGGGCAGCCTGCCCTCGGTCTGTTCGCGGGCCAGCAGCACCTCGAGCCGTCGGGCGGTGAGGTCAGCGACCGGTGCGGTCACCGGCCCGCCCCGGTGTCGTCGCTGGCCTCGGTGAACGCTTCGGGGGGCGGGCACGCGCACACCAGGTTCCGGTCGCCGTAGGCCTGGTCCACCCGCGCCACCGGTGGCCAGTACTTGTCGGGGTCGTAGCCCGCAGGGAACACCGCGGTCTCGCGCGAGTAGCCGCGATCCCAGTCCTCACTCAGGGCTCGGGCGGTGTGCGGCGCGCCGCGCAACGGTGACTCCTCGGCGCTCCACTCCCCCGCGGCCACCCGGTCGATCTCCCCCTTGATCGCGGTCATCGCGTCGACGAACCGGTCCAGCTCCGCCAGGTCCTCGGACTCGGTCGGCTCGACCATCAGGGTGCCCGCCACCGGGAAGCTCATCGTCGGGGCGTGGAAGCCGTAGTCGATCAGCCGCTTGGCGACGTCCTCGACGCTCACGCCCGTCGCCTTGGTCAGCGGGCGCAGGTCGAGGATGCACTCGTGGGCCACCAGCCCGCCGTGGCCGCGGTAGAGCACCGGGTAGTGCTCCTCGAGCCTGTTGGCGACGTAGTTGGCCGACAGCACCGCCACCGCCGTCGCCTCCGACAGCCCCTCGGCGCCCATCATCGCCACGTACGCCCATGAGATCGGCAGGATCCCCGCGGAGCCGTACGGTGCGGCGCTGACCGGTCCGACTCCGTCGCGCTGCTCCTGGTCGGGATGCGCCGGATGGGTGGGAAGGTACGGCGCGAGGTGCGCCCGCACTCCGATCGGTCCGACTCCCGGTCCTCCCCCGCCGTGCGGGATGCAGAACGTCTTGTGGAGGTTCAGGTGCGACACGTCTCCGCCGAACTCGCCCGGCTTGGCGAAGCCGAGCAGCGCGTTGAGGTTCGCGCCGTCGACGTACACCTGCCCGCCGTGGTCGTGCACGATCCGGCACAGGTCGTCGATGCCGTCCTCGTAGGCCCCGTGCGTGGACGGGTAGGTCAGCATGATCGCGCCGAGCCGGTCGGCGTGCTCCTCGCAGCGTGCCCGCAGGTCGTCGACGTCGACCCGGCCGTCATCGGCGGCCTTGACGACGACCACCCGCATCCCGGCCATCACCGCAGAGGCCGCGTTCGTGCCGTGCGCGGAGGACGGGATCAGGCAGACGTCGCGGTGCGGCTCGTCGGACGCACGGTTCGCGTCGTGGTAGGCGCGGATCGCCATCAGACCGGCGAGTTCCCCCTGCGACCCGGCGTTCGGCTGGAGCGACACCCGGTCGTAGCCGGTCACCTCGGCCAGCCACCGCTCCAGGTCCGCGATCAGCGTGGCGTAGCCCCGGCTGTCCTCGAAGGGCGCGAACGGGTGCACGTCGGCGAAACCGGGAAGGCCGATCGGCTCCATCTCGGTGGTGGCGTTCAGCTTCATCGTGCACGAGCCGAGCGGGATCATCCCCCGGTCCAGTGCGTAGTCGCGTGCCGACAACCGCCGCAGGTAGCGCAGCATGGCGGTCTCGGAGCGATGGCTGTTGAACACCTCGTGGGTCAGGTACGGCGTCTCGCGTCGCAGGTCGCCGGGAAGCTCGTCTGCGACGCGAGCGTCCAGCGACTCGAGGTCGATCCCGTCGTCGGTTGAGCTTGCGTCTTCGTCGGTTGAGCTTGTCGGAACCCCGAAGGCCGTGAGCACCGCCTCGAGCGTGGCGCGACGGGTGGTCTCCGAGGTGGACACTCCCACCGTGTCGGCGTCGACGAGCCGGAGGTGTACGCCGTGCGCGCGGGCTGCGTCGACCACACGGGACGCCCGGCCGGGAACCTGCACGCTGAGGGTGTCGAAGAACCGTTCGTGCGCCAGCCCGAGGCCTGCCTCGCGCAGCGCGGCGGCAAGCACGGCCGCGTACCTGTGGGTGCGCAGGGCGATGTTCCGCAGCCCGTCGGGGCCGTGGTAGACGGCGTACATCGACGCGACGACGGCGAGCAGCACCTGGGCGGTGCAGATGTTCGAGGTCGCCCGGTCGCGGCGGATGTGCTGCTCACGCGTCTGCAGCGCCAGCCGGTAGGCGGGCCGGCCCTCGGCGTCGACGGAGACCCCGACCAGCCGGCCAGGCAGGTGCCGCTCGAGCCCGTCCCGGACCGCCATGAACCCCGCGTGCGGTCCGCCGTAGAACAGTGGGACCCCGAAGCGCTGGCTGGAGCCGACGACCAGGTCGGCCCCCATCGCCCCGGGAGCCTCCAGCAGGGTCAGCGCGAGCAGGTCGGCGGCGACGACGGCCATCGCCCCGCGTTCGTGCGCCGACTCGATGAGCGGCCGTGGGTCGAGGATGCCGCCGTCGGCGCCGGGATACTGCACCAGCACCGCGCACAGCTCGCCCTCGGGCAGGCCGTCAGCCAGGTCTGCCACCACCACAGGGATGCCCATCGCCTCGGCGCGCGTGCGGACCACGGCTATCGTCTGGGGAAGCGCGTTGGCGTCAACAACGAACACCGTCGAAGGATCCGCGCTCTTGCGGGCGCGGCGCACGAGCGTCATGGCTTCGGCGGCCGCGGTGCCCTCGTCGAGCAGCGACGCGTTCGCGGTGGGCAGACCGGTGAGGTCCGCGACCATCGTCTGGAAGTTCAGCAACGCCTCGAGGCGACCTTGGGAGATCTCCGGCTGGTACGGCGTGTAGGCGGTGTACCAGCTCGGGTCCTCCAGGACGTTGCGGCGCACGACCGCAGGGGTCAGCGTGCCGTGGTAGCCGAGTCCGATCATCGACTCGTGGACGTCGTTGGCGTCGGCCAGCTCGCGCAGCCGGCGGGCTGCCTCTCGTTCGGTGAGGGGGGCAGGCAGATCGAGTGCAGTCGTGTCGCGGATCCCTGCCGGAACGGCCGCCGACATCAAGGCGTCGAGCGACTCGAAACCCACCACGTCGAGCATCCGCCGGATCTCGTCGGGGTCCGGCCCTACATGGCGGCGTACGAATGCGTCGGCCGCATCGAGATGCGGCAACAAGGGGTGGTCGGACACGACCACTCACGCTACACCGCGGGACTGACGGGCGTCCGGCGGCCAATGGGCGGGGAGGTGGGGGACGAATGGGCGGGGAGGTGGGGGGCTACCCCGTCATCCGGGCGCGGCGGCGTGCGGCCAGCTCGTCGCCGGCCCGCTCCTCCGGCTCGGCAGCGACGCGCTCGCTGGGCAGCTCCGAGAGCGAGCCCTCGATCTCGCGCCAGACACCGCCGATCGCGATCCCGAACACGCCCTGGCCACCTTGCAGCAGATCGATGACCTCGTCGCTGTTGGTGCACTCGTAGACGCTGGCGCCGTCGCTCATCAAGGTGACCTGGGTCAGGTCCTCGGTGCCACGACGCCGCAGGTGCTGCACGGCCGTGCGGATCTGCTGCAGCGAGATGCCCGCGTCGAGCAGTCGCTTGATCACCTTGAGCAGCAGGATGTCCTGGAAGGAGTAGAGACGCTGGGTCCCGGATCCGGTCGCGCCGCGGACGGTCGGCTCGATCAGACCGGTGCGGGCCCAGTAGTCGAGCTGCCGATAGGTGATCCCCGCGGCGTTGCACACCGTCGGCCCGCGGTAGCCGACGTCGCTCGGCAGCGGGGAGACGTCGTCGTCGAAGAGCAGGCCCTGGGCGTCGGCCGCCGCGGCCGCCTGCTCGTCAGCCGCACCTCGGGCGCGGGCCCTCTCGCCTGCTGACTTGTCGCTGATCCCGCTCACCGAAGACCTCTTTCGTCGGCTCCGCTCTGTTTGTCGCTCCGGGGAAGCCGCCTCGGCGGTGGAACGCCGATCGTGCTCCCGGCCGGGAGCACAGCGGTGGAGTTACAGCGAAGACACTTCCAAGGTAGGGGGCCGGGCGAGGCGGGTCAATCACGTCGGCGACCGCCGCTCCGGCGTGTCGCAACTCTCAACCTCTACTAGAGGTTTAAGCGGTGCTCCCGCGCCCGGCCGCCAAGGCCGAGACTCGAAGGCGTACCGGGGTTGTACGTCGAGAGTCGAGAACGCCGGGAGCCGGGATGCGGGGGTGCCGCTTAGCGGGATTCGAAGTCTTCGGGGGTGACATGGTCGAGAAACTCGCGGAACTTCTCGACCTCCTCGTCCTGCTCGGCCGGAATCTCGAGCCCCGCCTCGTCGAGCACGTCCTCCGCGCAGACGATCCGCGACCCGGTTCGCAGCGCGAGGGCGATCGAGTCCGACGGCCGCGCGCCGACCTCGATGCCCGAGGCGAAGACGAGCTGGGCGTAGTAGATCCCGTCCTTCATCTCGGTGATGCGGACCTCGGACAGCTCGTTGCCGGTGGCCGCCAGCAGGTCCTTGATCAGATCGTGGGTCAACGGCCGCGGCGGCACCACGCCTTGCTGGGCGAAGGCGATCGCGGTCGCCTCCACCGCTCCGATCCAGATCACCAGGTAGCGCTCCCCGGTGGACTCGCGCAGCAGCACGATGGGCTGGTTGGACGGCATCTCGACGCGGACACCGACGACGTCTACTTCACGCACACGGACACACTACCCCGCACGCGAAAGGCTGCCGGGACGCCTCTAGCCGCGTCGCAAACCCGCCTTCACGAGACTTGCGTGCAGCTTCACCGACATCGCCGCGAGCTCGCGGACGGCCTCCTCCGCACGGGCTGCTGCTCCCGCGTCGCGGCCTCGCCGGATCGGCGCGACGACCTGCTCGACCAGCCCGACCTCGCGGTCGGCAGCCGTCTTGAAAGCCCGCAGGTGGCGTGGCTCGAGACCGAAGCCAGCCAGCTCGGCGACGGTCTTCGCGATCACCAGCGCGTCCCCGTCGAAGTGCTTGGAACCGGGGCGCATCCGCACCATGCCGAACGACTCGAGCTCGCCCAGCATTGCCTCGTCGATTCCGGCGGCCGCGACGAGCTCCTTGCGGGAGATGCGGAGCTCCGGCCCGCCCGCCGCGAACGCCTCCGGCGAAGGCAGACCGTCGGGTGAGAGCACCACGCGGGGCACCTGGGGCCCCGGGCCCGCCGGCGGCGGCAGCTCGAGGCCCCGGTCGCTGGCGTCGAGGTGCTCCTTGATCACCTTCAGCGGGAGGTACTGCTCCCGCTGGGCGGTGAGGACGTAACGCAGCCGCTCCACGTCGCGCCGGGTGTACTTGCGATAGCCGGCGGGTGTCCGTTCGGGCTCGACCAGCCCCTCTGCCTCGAGGAAGCGGATCTTCGAGTGGCTGATACCGGGAAAGTCCTCGGACAGCTGGGCGAGGACCTCACCGATGCTCATCCGCCCCCGTGGGGCGGGTGACGAGCTCACTGGGCGCTGCCCGCTCCTGCATGGCTGGCGAAGTAGACCAGCCGGAACTTGCCGATCTGCACCTCGTCGCCGCCCTGCAGCGCGACCTCGTCGATGCGGTCGCGGTTCACGTAGGTGCCGTTCAGGCTGCCCACGTCGGCGACGCGGTAGCCGTCGTCGCTGCGGCGGAACTCGGCGTGCCTGCGGGAGACGGTCACGTCGTCGAGGAAGATCTCGCTGTCGGGATGCCGGCCGGCCGTCACCACCTCGGTGTCGAGCAGGAACCGGCTGCCCGCGCTCGGTCCGCGCTGCACCACGAGCAGGGCGCTGCCGGGCGGCAGCGCGTCGACAGCGGCGGCGTCGGCAGGGTTCAACGAGCGCTCCTCACGGTGCTCGGCGTCCTTGCTCGGGGCTCCGAACGTGATCGTCGAGGTGGATTCCCCCTGCGTCGTCGCGTCCGGTCCCGAGGTCTCGGGCCCCGCGCCGGTGGCGAGCCGGTGCCCGCATTGGGAGCAGAACTTCGCGTCGTCGGGGTTCTGATGACCGCACTCGGTGCAGAACGGCATCGTGCCTCCCCAGTCTCGTGGCATCTGGCAAAACCCTCAACCGCGAGTCGAGGTTGACGGTCGGCTCGAACCTATCAGGTCCGCAGAAGCCGCCCGGCGGGACAGAGCCGATCAGGCGCGGAAAATCGTGCTCAGCCTTCGACGCTGGCCTGGTACGCCGTGGCGTCCATCAGCGCGTCGAGCGCACCCGGGTCGCTGGGCCGGATCTCGAGCAGCCAGCCTTCGCCGTACGGATCGGAGTTCACCAGCTCCGGGCTGGACTCGAGGCTCTCGTTGCGGGTGACCACGGTTCCCGAGACCGGGGCGTAGACGTCGCTGACGGACTTCGTCGACTCGAGCTCCCCGACCGCAGCGCCGGCCTCGATCTGGGTGTCGGCCTCCGGGAGGGAGACGTAGACGATGTCACCGAGCGCGTCTTGCGCGTAGTCGGTGATGCCGACCCGGACCGTCGAGTTCTCAAAGCTGCGTACCCACTCGTGCTCGGGGGTGTACTTGAGGTCTTCGGGATACACGGCAACTCCTTCGGCGGGCCGACCGTCGGGGCCGGCGATGGGGCACGGCGACGAGACAGGCTACCCGCCGGACGCGGGCTTGGCGTAGTCCGGCGTCGGCGGCTCGCGGACACTGGCAATCTCGACGTCCTGCGACTGCTCGACCGCGACCGTGCCGCCCGCGTCCTTGACCAGGGAGTCGAACCCACCGCGGATGTCCAGCGCAGTGGCCAGGGTGTGCGGGTCGCCGATCGCGTCGATGACATACGGCGGGTTCAGCTGCCTGCCGTCGACGCTGACGCCGCCGTCGGGGCTGTTGGAGATCGCCGTCCGGGCGACCACCCGCACCGTGTCGTTGACCTCGATGGCCTCCGCTCCTGCATCGCGCAGCTCCTCCAGCCCGTTCAGCAGCTGGTTGGTGCCGACGCCGGCAGTGGGGTCCTTGACCGTGATCCGCACCCCGGGTCCGACCGCGGGCAGCGTTCCGGCCAGGATGCCGAGATCCGTCGCCTGCTCGCGGGCCCGCTCGAGTGCCGTACGGCGTGCCTGCGTGTCGTTGCGCAGCGAGTTGCGGGTCTGCTGCAGCTGTGCGATCTCGGTCTCCGCGCGTTGCGAGGCCAGGGAGAGGTTGTTGATCAGGCTGATCAGCTCGCCCTGGCGCGCCCCGACGTACTTGTCGTCCTTGCTGTTGGCGTTGACCTGCACCACGGCGGCGAACCCGAGCGCAGCCAGCAGCACCCCGGCGACCAGCTGTCCGCGTGAGGGGCGGGAGAGAATCGACGTCCACGAGGAGGGGCGCTGCTCAGGCATGGAAGATGTGCCTCCGGATCGCGGCGACGTTGGAGAAGATCCGGATCCCGAGCACCACGATCACACCCGTGGACAGCTGTCCGCCGACTCCGAGCTTGTCGCCCAGATAGACGATCAGCGCGGCGATCAGCACGTTGCTGATGAAGGAGACGACGAAGACCTTGTCGTCGAAGATCCCGTCGAGGAAGGCGCGCAGCGCTCCGAACACGGCATCGAGGGCCGCGACCACGGCGATCGGCAGGTAGGGCTCGAGCCACACCGGGACCGCCGGCTGGAGCACCAGCCCGAGCACCACGCCGACCAGCAGGCCGAGACCGGCGATCATCGCAGGGTCTCCTTGGTGTTGGCCTGGGCGGGGCGGCGGGGGACGGCATAGTGCAGGGCCAGGTGCGGGGCGGCGGGCAGCTTCATGGACTCCTCGGGGGTGATATCGAACCGCAGACCGAAGCTCAGGTGCAGGGCGACCCAGGTCTGTCCGCCGGCGGTGTCGAGGAACCGTGCTCCGAGCCGGTCCGGGTTGCCGATCGCCGAGACGACGTACGGTCGCTTCAGCGAAGCGTAGTTGACCGTGATGGACTCACCGGCGCCGCGGATGGCAGTGAGATTGGTGATTCTCTGGTCGTTGATGGCGACGGCTTCGGCCCCGGCCTCCCACAGGCCGTTGACCAGCTTCTGGAGGTCCTTGTCGAGCACCTGCTGCTTGGCCGTGGCGTGGGCCGCGTCGTCCACTGTCACCTTGATGCCGGGCCCCCTGGCCGGGCTCGCACCCGCCGCGAGTCCGAGCCGCGTCAGCTTGTTCTGCACCGCCCGGCCCTGCGCACTCGCCTCGGCGTAGGAGGCGCGCATGTCGTCGATGGCGCGATGCAGCGAGCCGATCTGGTCGCGCTGGTGTGCCAGGGCGGCCTTGCGCTCGTTGATCTGCGCCACCAGGTCGTCATGGCTGTTGGCCGACTGGTCCGCCGTCCGCGCGGTCTGCACGGCCGCCGTCACGACCAGGATCCCGAACAGCGCCAGGATCGCCAGCGAGCCTGTGCCTGGTCGGCGCTCCGGTCGGCGACCGCCGGCGGCCGCACGCTCGGAGGCCTGCGCGTAGTCCTCGTCCAGCGAGGTCGCAGTGATGTGGTCCAGAAGCCCGATCACCGAGCGGAGCGGTGGGTCAGTGGTGGCCATGCAGCACCGGCGCCTTGTCCCGTTCGGTCAACAGCTTGCGCACCTGCCATGCGTAGAGCCCGCCGGCCCACCAGTACAGGCCTGTGCCCCAGATCGCGAAGCCCCACCCGAAGACCTTGGCAAGGGTGGGCAGGACCCCGGTCCCGTCGCCGAGCAGGAGGAGCGGGAAGGCATAGAGCAGGTTCGCAGTGGCCGCCTTGCCCAAGAAGTGCACCGGCAGCGCGTGGTAGCCGCGGGTGCGCAAGAAGGGGACGAGCCCCCACAGCAGCAGGTCGCGGGCCGGGAGGATCGCGGCCAGCCACCAGGGGATCACCCCGCGCATGGCCAGCCCCACCACGGTGGACAGGATGTAGAGCCGGTCGGCGACCGGGTCGAGGATCTCGCCGAGCTTCGAGGTCTGTTGCAGCCGCCGGGCGAGGTAGCCGTCGAGGTAGTCGCTGACGCCCGACAACGCCAGCACCAGCAGCGCCCATCCGTCGGCCTCGGGGACCAGGATCAACCACAAGAACAGCGGGACGCCCGCCAGCCTCACGATGCTGATCAGGTTGGGCACGGTGAGAATGCGGCCGCCGGCTGCCTCGCCCGCGGTCGCGTGTGCCCGCTCTGCCCTGTCCACGGCCTTCCCTCACCATGCCCGCCACGGTCTGTGACCGTTGCTCGTCGACGCCCCTTGCGTGGTGAGTACCTTATCCGGCGGACCCTGCGCAGCCGCAGCGTAGCCGCCGCTGAAGTCAGTCGACCCGCGCCAGGGAGAGGCTCTTCCCCCGGGCGCCCCCCATCCACACCTCCTGGCAGGCGGCGGCGAACTCCTCCAGCCCGTCCTCGATGGTCGCGAACACGTTGCCGGGCACCCACCCCTGGTCGCCGTTGAGCAGCAGGTTGTTGCGCCCGTAGAAGACCGCGAGGTCGATGATCTGCTCGAGGTCGCCGGGACCCCCGCCGCTCTCGTAGCCGTGTGACGGCGTGGCCAGGTCGTTGGCGTCGAAGGCGAAGTAGCACAGGTCGCCCGGAATCGGGGTGACCGTGGTGTTCTCCTTGCCGGGCTCGACCGCGGCGAAGGCGGGCACCAGCGTGTAGATCTCGTTGCGGGCGTACTTGCCGTGGAAGACCGCCCCGGACAGCGGCAGCGCCTCCCACACCGCGTCGGCGGTGCGAGGGGCCTCCTCGTCCAGCAGCCGCGCGGTGCACTGGACGCCGCCGGGGTCGAGGGTGATCGTCAGATAGCGGGCCATGCGGTTCCTTCCATCTACTCTTCTCCGTCAGCTCTGGGCGAGGGTAGGCACCAGATCGTTCCAGGTGGTCGCGCTCTCGTAGGCGCGGCCGGCGCGGAGCACGAGCGCGTCGGCGTGCCGTGCTCCGACGATCTGCAGTCCGACCGGCAGCCCGGCACCGGTCAGTCCGCACGGGATGCTCAGTGCCGGCTGCTGGGTCATGTTGAACGGATAGGTGTACGGCGTCCAGCTCGTCCAGTCCGGGGAGAGCGAGCCTGCGGGCGCGTCGGTGCCGGTGGGGAACGCGGTGATCGGCAGCGTGGGGGTCACCAGCAGGTCGTGACGGCGGTGGAACTCGCCCATCCGCAGGCCGAGGTCCATCCGGACCGCGGTCGCGTCCAGGAAGTCGGATGCGGTGAGCTGCGCCCCGGCCTCCACGACCCGGCGGAGACCGGGATCGATGCGGTCCAGCGCTTCGGCGCCGTACGCCTCCGCGACCTTGGCGGCACCTGACTGCCAGAGCACGTCGAAGGCGTCGATGGGGTCGGTGAAGCCGGGATCGACCTCCTCGACGATCGCGCCGCGATCGGCGAGCACGCCCACCGCGGCCCGCACCAGGGTCTCGACCTCGGGATCGTTGTCGACATAACCCAGGGTCGCCGAGAAGCCGATCCGCAGGCCGGCCACTCCACCCTCCAGCCCGGTGAGGAACGACCCAGTGGGCGTCGGCATCGCCGACCAGTCCCGGTGGTCGAAACCGCTGACCACGTCGAGCAGGGTGGCCGCGTCCGTCACGCTGCGGGTCATCGGCCCCGCGTGCGAGAGGGTCCCGAAGGGGCTGGCCGGGTACAACGACACCAGTCCGTAGGTCGGCTTCAGTGCGACGGTGCCGGTGAAGGCGGCGGGTATCCGTACCGATCCCCCGCCGTCGGTGCCCATCGACCACGCACACATCCCGAGCCCGACGGCGGTGGCGCTGCCGCCGCTGGAGCCTCCCGAGGTCCGGGACGCGTCCCAGGGGTTGCCTGTGGCGCCGAACCTCCGGGAGTCGGTCACGCCCTTCCAGGCGAACTCGGGCGTGCTGGTCTTGCCGAGGAAGACGGCGCCGGCTTCCCGGAGCCGGGCCACGCAAGGGGCGTCGTCCGGCCACGGCCCGGACGGGTCGATGAGCTCGCTCCCCCGCAGTGTGGGCCAGCCGCGGGTCAAGAAGATGTCCTTGATGGAGGTGGGGATGCCGTCCGCGGGGCCGCGCTGCCGGCCTTCCCGCCAACGCGCCTCGGACTCCTCGGCGGCGGCGACGGCCCCCTCGACGTCGACGAGCACGAAGGCGTGCGTCGACCCGTCCAGCCGGTCGATCTGCTCGAGCGCGGCGCGGGTCGCCTCGACCGGTGACAGGCTGCCGTCGGCGTACGACGTGGACAGCTCTGTCGCGGTCAGCCGCGTCAGCTCGCCCTTCACGCGCTCGCCCGGTCTGCCGGCACGAAACCCAATCGCTTGTCCACGACGTTGAGCAGCGGGCGACCCTCCAGGTATCTGTGCGCGTTGTCCACGAACTGCCTCGACAGCGCACCGTGCCACCCTTCGGCGTCCCCGGACATGTGGGCGGAGATGCGGACCCCCGGGGCGTCCCACAGTGGGTGGTCCTGCGGCAGCGGCTCGGTCGCGAAGACGTCGAGGGCCGCTCCGGCGATCTCCCCGGATCCGAGCGCCTCGAGCAGGTCGGGCTCGCGGACCGACTCACCACGGCCCACGTTGACCAGGTAGCCGGTCGGCTTCATCGCGTGCAGCACCTCCGCGTCGATCATCCCGCGGGTCTGCGAGGTGAGCGGTGCCGCCACCACCAGGTAGTCGGCCCAGCCGGCGTGCGCGGCCAGGTCGGAGCTGGCGATCACGTCGCCGAAGTCGGGGTCCCCCGCGCGCGCCGTACGCCCGGCACCGCGAACCTCCATGCCGACCGCAGCGAGCAGCCGCGCGGTCTCGCGACCGATCGCACCCGTGCCGACCACCAGCGCCCGCGCCCCCTGCACGGTCGCAGTGTCCCGGTGCAGCCACCGGTGGGCGCGCTGCA
The DNA here is from genome assembly GCA_035690495.1 of Nocardioidaceae bacterium. Lineage (GTDB taxonomy): Bacteria > Actinomycetota > Actinomycetes > Propionibacteriales > Nocardioidaceae > DASSKK01. The sequence continues at coordinate 41,078 of DASSKK010000061.1, forward strand.
GGTCCTGGCTGGCACCGGCCTGCTTGGCGTGTGCCAGGATGCTCATCAAGACGAACTCGGCCATCGGGCGGTCGAAAACGCCGCGGGCGTTGGTGACCGTGACCGGCGAGGTGACGAGCTCGTCGAACAGCAGCTTGTCGACCCCGGCCGCGGCCACATGGATCCACTGCAACGACGCGGCCCGGCTCCACACTCGTTGCACGGCGGTGGAGAAGAAGTCCCACAAGAACAGCACCTCTGCGTCGCTGACTGCGTCGGCAAGGCCCGCCTCGTCGGTGTAGCGCACGTCCATCGACGTCCCCAGGTCGGCCAGCTCCGGCCGCTGCGCGTCCTGCGGGCAAAGCACCACGACCACCGGTCTGCTGTCGTCTCTGCCGTCGTCGTCGGGCGCCAAGGTGACCTCCTCCTGGAGCTCGGCAGCGCTGGACGCTGGCTGAAGGCTCCTCGCAGACCGTAGGATCGACCGTGTCGGATTGTCAACAATCCACCGATCGTGTGAGGATGGCGCGGTGACTGCCAGCACAGCACAGTACGATTCCGAGTCCGTCCCCGGCCCCGCGGCCCAGGCCGGGGTGGGCGTGGTCGTCCCCTACGACATGGCCCTGGACCGGGAGCTGTGGCGCTGGGTCCCCGACGACGTGTCGCTCTACCTGACCCGCACGCCGTTCGCGCCGCTGCCGGTGACCGTCGAGATGGCCGAGCACGTCTCCGACGCCGCCGCCGTCCGCGACGGAGTCCGCGCACTGCAGGCCGTCTCCCCCGGCGTATACGCCTACGCCTGCACCTCGGGGAGCTTCGTGAACGGCGTCGCGGGCGAGCGTCGCCTCGTCGAGGCGATGACCGACGCGCTGGACGACGCGGGCGCGCGTGTGCTGACCACCTCCGGTGCGCTGCGAGCAGCGCTGACCGCACTGGGTGTGCGCACCGTGGCCGTGGCCACGCCGTACGACCCGGAGGTGACCGCCCGGCTGCGCGACTTCCTCGACGAGACGGGCGTCGAGGTCGCGGGGAGCGCGCACCTGGGTCTGCGCGACGACATCCCGAAGGTGCCGTACGCGACGACCGCCCAACTGGTGCTGGACGCCCACAGCGACGCCGGAGGGAACGCCGACGCCGTCCTGGTGTCGTGCACGAACCTGCCCACCTATGACGTGATCGCGCCGCTGGAGGAGGCCCTGGGCAAGCCGGTCGTGACCGCCAACCAGGCGACGATGTGGGCGGCGCTGGGCGCACTCGGCCGCCGGATGGCCGGAGCCGGGCAGCGGCTCGCGGGGGTGGCCCACGATGGCTGAGGCGACCTCCGGCGAGTACGAGCAGCGACTCCGGCGGGTCCGCAAAGAGATGGCGGTCCGTTCCTACGCCGCCCTCGTCGTGACCGACCCGGCGAACCTCTACTATCTGACCGGCTACGACGCCTGGTCGTTCTACACCCCGCAGTGCCTCGTGGTTCCCGCCAGCGGCGATCCGGTGCTGTTCGCAAGGCAGATGGATGCTGCCGGCGCGGGGTTCACCGCCTGCCTGTCCGCCGACCTCGTCGAGGGCTATCCCGAGGCACTGGTGCACCGTCCCGACGTACACCCCTACGAGTGGATCGCCGAACGCATCCGCGCACGAGGCCTGCTGGACGTGTCGGACGGTCCCCTGGTGGGTGTCGAGGCCGACGCGCACTTCTTCAGCGCCCGCGGCTACCTGGCTTTGCGGGACGGTCTTCGAGGTGCCAGCCTCGAGGACAGTCGGGAGCTGGTGAACTGGGTCCGCCTGGTGAAGTCCGCCCACGAGCTGGACCTGATGCGCGCGGCGGGGAAGGTCGCCCAGCACGCGATGGAGGTCGCGCTGGAGGCCATCGTTCCGGGACGCCGGCAGTGCGACGCCGTCGCGGACATCATGGCCGCCCAGGCGAGCGGCACCAGCGAGGTCGGTGGGGACTATCCCGCGATCGTGCCGATGCTGCCCACCGGCGACGGAGCCGGCACCCCTCACCTGACCTGGACCGACGCACCGTTCAAGAGCGGAGAGGCGACCACGATCGAGATCGCCGGCGCCTACCGGCGCTACCACGCGCCGATAGCCCGCACGATCATGCTCGGCGAGCCGCCGGCGCGGTTGTCCGCGATCGTCCCGGTGGTGGCCGAGGGGATGGACGCGCTGCTCAGCGGGATCCGTCCCGGCCGCACGCCCGGGGAGCTGAACGAGGTCTGGGAGGCCCTGATCGGCGCGCACGGGCTGAGCAAGGCTTCGCGGATCGGCTACTCGATCGGGATCGGCTACCCGCCGGACTGGGGTGAGCGGACGGTCAGCCTGCGTGCCGGCGAGTCGACCCCCCTGGCTGCCGGGATGTGCTTCCACGTCATCCTCGGGATGTGGATGGACGGCTGGGGCTACGAGCTGTCCGAGCCGGTCGTGGTGACCGACGACGGCGTCGAGCGGCTCACCGACCTGACCCACGACCTGACGATCTGCCCATCTGTCCCCCGCCTCCCCGCCCATGTCCCCCGCCTCCCCGCCCACAAGGAAGAAGGCACGCCGATGCCCCCCGCCTCGCCGAAGCTGGCCGCCCGGGCCGAAGGCCTCGTCGGCTCGGTGATCGACTCCAGCACGTCGCTGCTCCAGAAGCAGAGCCACGACATCGTCCGGTTCGCGATGGGCAGCCCGGCCGCCGAGGCCATTCCCACCAAGCTGCTCGCCGACATCGGCGCCGCCGCGATCGGACCGGACGCCGCCGACGCGTTCGACTACGCGGCCACCGAGGGAGACCCGGCGCTGCGGACCCAGGTGCTGGAGATGCTCTCGGGCACCGGCGAGGCCACCGAGTCCGAGCGGCTGACCATCACCAGCGGCGGGATGCAGGGCATCGACCTGGCCTGCAAGCTGTACGTCGACCCCGGGGACCTGGTCGTGGTCGAGTCGCCGACCTACACCAACGGCAGCGCGACGGTGATGTCGTACGGCGGCGAGGTGCTCGAGGCCCCCGTCGACGGAGACGGGATGGTCGTGGAGTCGCTGCCCGACCTCGTCGCCCGGGCTGGCCGCACCCCCACTGCGATCTACACGATTCCGAACTTCCAGAACCCCTCCGGGGTGACGCTCTCCCTGGAGCGGAGACGCAGGCTGCTCGAGCTCGCCCGGGAGTGGGGAGCGGTGGTCATCGACGACGACCCCTACGGGCTGCTCCGCTTCGAGGGCGACGAGATTCCTTCACTGCGTGAGCTCGGCGGCGGCGACCCGACGGTGTTCTCGGTGCGCACGTTCTCCAAGATCCTCGCCCCCGGACTGCGGGTGGGCTGGGTCGACGCAGCCCCGGACCTCGCCGACCTGCTGATCAACGCCAAGCAGGCGATGGACACCTGCACGAACCTGCCGGCCCAGCGGCTCGTCGCCGGCTTCCTCGCCGAGGGCCACCTCGAGGAGCACGTGCGCGCGTTGCGCGGCGAGTACCACCGGCGCAAGGTCGCGATGCAGCAAGCGCTGGCCGAGCACTTCGGCGAGGACGCCACGTGGACCGATCCCAGCGGCGGGTTCTTCCTGTGGGTGACGCTCGACGACCAGAGCGTCGACGCCCAGCGGCTCTTCGAGGTGGGGCTGGCCGAGGGCGTCGCATTCATCCCCGGCCCCGCCTTCTCCCCCGGCGGCAGCTTCCGCAACGCGTTCCGGCTGTGCTTCGCCTCGACCGCCTCGGAGCGCACCGCCGTCGGCGTCGCCCGGCTGCGGACCGCCTACGACCGGGTCCGGGACGAGACCCGGTGACGCCCGACGAGCAGCGGGTCCTGGACCTGATCGACGCCGACGAGATCGGCGAGCTCGCCGCAGCCCTCGTCCGGGCCTCGGGGGCCAACCCTCCCGGCGACGAGGGCCCTGCCGCCGACGTCCTCGCGGAGGCGTGCCGGTCCCGCGGGCTGTCGGTGACCTGCACCGAGGTCGAGCCGGGCCGGCCCAACGTGTCGGCGACCGTGTCCGGTGGCAAGGGGCCGGGGCTGCTGCTGCTCGGCCACACCGACGTGGTCCCCGTCGGCGACGGGTGGAGCATGTCTCCCTTCTCCGGCGAGATCCGTGACGGCCGGCTGTTCGGGCGGGGCAGCGCCGACATGAAGGGCGGGCTCGCGGCCTGCGCGGTGGCGATGGCCGCGCTGCACGCGTCGGGGATCGCCCTGCCCGGGCCGGTCGAGCTGGCCGCCGTGGTGGACGAGGAGGAGACCGGCAAGGGCATCCGGCACTACTTGACGACGGTGTCGGCCGGTGCCCTCGACCGCTTCGCGGGCTGCGTCGTCGCCGAGCCGACCGAGCTGGCCACCGTGGTGGCGGCCCGGGGCGACTCCTACCTCGAGGTGGGCGTCACCGGCAAGGCCGCGCACTCGGGCAGCCCCGACCAGGGCGCCAACGCGATCGCCGGGGCGACCCTGGTGGTCGCCGAGCTGGAGCGGATGAACGCCACGCTCGCCGCCGACGCTCATCCCCTGGTGGGTGCTGCTACCTGGAGCGTCGGGACGATCCGCGGCGGGACCGGCACGTCGACGGTGCCGGCCGAGTGCGTGCTGACCGCCGACCGGCGCCTGCTCCCCCGCGAGTCCGGGGACGCCGTGCTCGCCGAGACGGTCGCGCGGATCGATGCACTCGACCTGCCTCAGCGCGGCCTGGGCGTGGACGTGCGGATGACCATGGAGATGCCCGGATTCGAGACGCCGGCCGGCCACCCTCTTGTCTCCACCGCGCGCGAGGCGGTGGCGGCGGCGGGGGGCCCGGACCTGCCCGTGGCCGGCTGGACTGCTGCCTGCGACGGCGGGTACGTCGCCCGCGACGCCGGGCTGCCGGTCGTGGTGCTCGGTCCGGGATCGGTGGCCACCGCGGCGCACCAGGCCGACGAGTCGGTCGCCGTGCACGAGCTCTGGCTGGCCGCTCGCGCTTACGCGCTGTGCGCGATGCGCATGCGCGGCTGAACCGTCAGCGCTCGAGCACCGCCCGCAGGAAACGACGGGTGCGCTCCTCGGTCGGGTGCTTGAAGATCTCCGCAGGCGTGCCGCGCTCGACGACCACGCCCTGGTCGAACATCACCACCCGGTCGGAGATCTCCTCGGCGAAGCGCATCTCGTGGGTGACCATCAGCATGGTCATGTCGGTGGAGTGCGCGAGTTCCCTGATCACCTCCAGCACCTCCCCGATCAGCTCCGGGTCGAGCGCCGAGGTCGGCTCGTCGAAGAGCATCACCTTGGGGCGCATCGCCATCGCCCGCGCGATCGCCACCCGCTGCTGCTGTCCACCGGACAGCTGTGCCGGCTTGTGCTGCAAGTGCTCCTGCAGTCCCACCATGCCGAGCAGCTCGACGGCCCGCTCGCGTGCCTCCTGCTTGCTCAGCTTGAGCACCCGGACCGGTGCCTCGACGACGTTCTCCACCGCGGTCATGTGGGGAAAGAGGTTGAACTGCTGGAACACCATGCCGACGTTTCGGCGGGTTGCCTTCATCTGCTTGGTCTCACGCGGCTTGTGCCCCGCCTTGACGTCCCACAGGGTGCCGCCCGCCACCGTCACCAGACCCTCGTCGGGGCTCTCCAGGGTCATCAGGATCCGCAGGATCGTGGTCTTGCCGGACCCGGAGGGGCCGATGATGCAGACCTTCTCGCCCGCCCCGATCTCGAAGTCGAGCGAGCGCAGCACGTGGTTGTCGCCCCAGGACTTGCTCACGTTCGCGAAGGAGATCATCGTCTCCCGCGACTGAGCGCTTTGTGATTGCGCGATCTGCGACACGGACTGCTCCTGCGGCTCGAGGTCGGTGTGGTCAGCGGCTGAGGGCAAGGCGATTCTCCAGGAGTCGGACGAGCTGCGAGGCGACAAGGCTGACGATGAGGTACAGGACCGCCGCGATCGTCACCGGCTCGAGATAGCGGTAGGTGTCGGACCCGATCGCCTCCACGTGCCCCATCAGCTCGTAGACCGAGATCGCGAACAGGACCGCCGAGTCCTTGAACATCTGCACCAGGTAGTTGCCGAGCACGGGCACCGAGGTGCGCAGCGCCTGGGGCAGCACGATCCGCACCCAGGTGCGCGGCACCGGCAGCGACAGTGCGGTCGCGGCCTCCCACTGCCCCGCCGGCACGTCCTCCACGCCAGCCCGGTAGACCTCGGCGGTGTAGGCACTGTAGTTGATGCCGATCACGATGACGCCGGTGAGGAACGGGCTGAACGTGATCCCGTAGTCCGGCAGGACGAAGTAGGCGAAGTAGGCCTGCACGAGCAGCGGCGTGCCCCGCACGAACTGCACGTAGAAGCCGAACAGCCAGGACAGCACCGGGATCCGGGACCGGCGTACGACGGCGACGAACAGTCCCACCACCAGCGCGATCAGCATGCCCAGCACGGTGATCTCGACGGTGATCCTCAGGCCGGCGAGCAGCTGCGGGATCAGCGAGAGCGCGAAGCCGCTGTCCCAGGTCATCTGCTGCCTCCGGTCGCCTCTGCGTACCGGATCCTCGGCTCCGGGGCCGAGCGGCGGTCACGGTCGAGCGCGAACCGTCGCTCCAGCCACCTGCTCAGCAGGGCGATCAGCTGCGAGAGGATGAAGTAGATCACCAGCAGAATGGCGAACACCACCGTGGTGTTGCCGAACTGGTTGCGCACGATCTGCGCCTGGAACGTCATGTCGCCGACGGTGACCAGCGACACCAGCGAGCTGTTCTTCAACAGGTCGACGGTCACGTTCCCGAACGGCGGCAGCATCGCGGGGATCGACTGCGGGATCAGCACCCGCCGCATCCGCAAGGCCTTGCCCATGTGCAACGAGACGCACGCCTCGTTCTGCCCCACGCCTCGGCTGCCGATCGCGCTGCGCACGATCTCGGCGGCGTAGGACCCCTCGTTGAGACCGATTGCAAGCACACCGGCGAACATCGGCGCGAGCCTGACCCCGAACGCCGGCAGCGCGTAGAAGAAGAAGAACAGCTGTGCCACCAACGACGTGCCCCGGAAGACCTCGATGAACGCCAGGGCGATCCACCGGACCGGGCCATGGTCGGAGAGGCGGCCGAGGCCGGCCACGAACGCCGTCACCAGTGCCAGCACGGTCCCCAGCACGGTGACCAGGATCGTGACCTGCAGCCCGCGCCAGAGCAGATGGGCGGTGAACGTCCAGAAGTCGGGGCTCATCAACTAGCCGGGGTTCTTGCACAGCTCGGCCGCGGTGACGCCCTTGACGGCGTCCGGGTCGAACCCCCACTTGTTCAGGATCTTGGCGAACTCGCCGGAGTCCTTGATGGCCGCGAGCTGCTTGTTGTACTTGACCAGGAAGTCGTGGTCGCTCTTGCGGAAGGCAGCCCCGGAGCCGGTCCTCGGCGCGTCCGGCACCGGCGGGGTGACGTCGAAGCCCTTCTCCTTCTCCGCCAGCGCCTTCAAGGACAGCGTCGGCAGCATGAAGGCGTCCGCCCGTCCTGAGGAGACGGCCTCCACCCCGCTGCGGTTGTTGTTGATCCGCAGCAGCTGGGAGTCCGGGACACCGGCACCTTGCAGGATGCCCTCCTCGAAGCCGCCCGGTAGCACCACGACCGTGAGATCGGGGTTGGACTTCACCGACTTGACCGTGGTGATGTGGTCGGGGTTGCCGGGCTTGACCGCGAAGGACTCCGTGGAGACGATCACCGGCTCGGAGTAGTCCACCTCCGCGCAGCGGGACTGCTTCATGAACAGCCCCGCTGTGATCGCGTCCCAGCGGTTCGCCTTCAGACCGGGGATCATCCCGTTGTACGGGGTGATGATGCCCTGGATGTCGTCGATGCCCAATCCCTTCACGCAGGCGCGGAACACGTCGGGCGCGCATCCGGTCACCTTGCCGTCGGTGGTGACCGAGGTGTACGGCGGCTCGTTGGCGATCCCGACGCGGAGGTAGCCGCGCTGGCGCCCCACCTCGAGCAGGCTCTGCCCGCCCGAGGCCTCGGCGCCGGCACTGCCTCCCGCCGAGGGGGGCTTGGAGGTGGTGCTGCACCCGGCAAGCCATCCGGCGGTGGTCACGCCGACGGCGCCCACCCCCAGACCGCGCAGCAGGGACCGTCGGGAGATCTCGTGGGACCGGTCTGGCATGAGGTGACTCCGTTCTCAGCGGGCGTGTCGTCATGTAGCATTGTCAACAATCTGTTTCTCGTCAACAGGTGAGGGCAAAAGTTCTCCCGAGAGGAGTCCTGTGGCGATCCCCTCTGGAGAAAATCGCGCAGCAGACCCTGGCGCCGATCCGGCACATCCGGCCGCACCCGCGGTCGGGCTGCTGTATCCCGGCTACGGGGCCGAGGACGACTTCCCCGCCCTGGAAGCCCGGCTCGCGGGCCGGCTGAGGCTGCCACTGGTGCACACGAGCGTGGGCGAGGACGCCCACCGGGTGGACGCACTGCTCGACCTCGGCGGTCCCGAGCGGCTGGCGGCAGGGGGGCGGGTGTTGCTCGAGCACCGGCCGGACAGTGTGATGTGGGCCTGCACCTCCGGAAGCTTCGTGTTCGGCTGGGACGGCGCCCATGAGCAGGTCGGCCTGCTCGCCGAGCAGGTCGGCCTGCCCGTGTCCTCGACGTCGCTGGCGTTCGTGCACGCTCTGGCCGCGCTGGGGGCGACCCGGGTCTCGGTCGCGGCGTCGTACCCCCAGGAGGTGGCGGAGCGGTTCGTCGAGTTCCTGGCCAAGGGCGGGGTCGAGGTGCTCGGCATGGACAGCCACGGGATCTACACCGCCGCCCAGGTCGGCACGCTCGGCCGTGACCAGGTGCTCGCGATGGTGCGCGGCGCAGACCGTCCCGACGCCGACGCGATCCTCGTGCCTGACACCGCGATGCACTCGCTGGCCTGGGTGGCCGGCTTCGAGGACGCGGTCGGCAAGCCGGTCCTCACCGCGAACCAGGTCACCGTGTGGGAGGGCCTGCGGATCTGCGACCGACAGACCCGACTTCCGGACCTGGGAGCCCTGTTCGCGGGATGATGCGACGACGAAAGGTGGAGCGATGACCGATGGCAGCTTCCTCGTGCCGGTGGAGCGCGAGTCGACGCCGAGCATCATCGCGCGCAAGCTGCGCAGCGCCATCGGTCACGGGGAGCTCGCCCAGGGTGCGCAGCTCGCCGAGGCCGAGCTCGCCCGTGACCTCGGCGTCAGCCGGGGGCCCCTGCGCGAGGCGATGCAACGGCTGACCCAGGAGGGTCTGCTGATCTCCATCCGCAACCGTGGGCTGTTCGTGATCGAGCTGACGGAGGCCGACGTGCGTGACATCTACGTCGCGCGCACCGCCGTCGAGCGGGCCGCGGCTGCCCAGCTGATGCTCGCCGACGAGGCGTCGGCGGCCGCCGAGCTCGTGGAGGTCAGCGCGGAGATGGCCACCGCCCGCGACCGGGACGACGTCGCAGGGATCGGAGAGGCCGACCTGAAGTTCCACGAAGTGCTGGTGCGGCTGTCCGGGAGCCAGCGGCTGATCCGGATGCACCAGACGCTGATCACCGAGACCCGGATGTGCGTGATCGCGCTCGGTGAGACCTACCCGGACTCCGACGCGCGGATCCCCGAGCACCAGGAGATCGCCGAGGCCATCAACGGCGGGGACGCGGCGACCGTGGACCGGCTGCTGGTGGACCACATGGACGATGCGATCGCCCGGCTGGCCCCGAGGTTCCCCGCGGCGGCCGCCCGCCACAGCTGACGGGTCAGGCCACCACGGCGCGCACCGACTCGTTCCAGATCCGGCCGGCCTCGGCGATCTGACCGGAGTCGACGACCAGCGCCGGGATGAAGCGGACCACCTCGCCCCACGCGCCGCAGGTCAGCAGCAGCAGCCCGCGCCGGGCCGCCTCGGCCTGCGCTGCGGCGGCGGTGGCTCCGTCCGGGTTGCCGTCGGCGTCGCGGAACTCGTTGCCGATCATCAGCCCGAGACCGCGGACGTCGGCGATCCCCGGCTGCGCCGCCGCGACGTCACGGAGCGCGGCCTGCAGCTCGCTGCCCCGCTCGGCGGCGTTCTGCACCAGCTTCTCGTCCTCGATGACGTCCAACGTCGCCAGTGCCGCGGCGCACGCCACCGCGTTCGCGCCGTACGTCCCGCCCTGCGACCCCGGCCAGGCCTTCTCCATCAGCGCTGCCGGCGCGGCGATCCCGGACAGCGGGAAGCCGGAGGCCAGCCCCTTGGCGGTGATCAGCACGTCGGGGCGCACGTCGAAGTGCTGTCCACCCCAGAACTTCCCGGTCCGTCCGTAGCCGGTCTGCACCTCGTCGACGACCAGCACGATCCCGTGCCGGTCCGCCCGCTCCCGCAGACCGTCGAGGAACCGCTTGCTGGCCGGCACGTAGCCGCCCTCCCCCAGCACCGGCTCCACGACGAAGGCCGCCGTCTCCCGGGGCGGGCTGACCGTCTGCAGCAGGTAGTCGAGCTCGCGGAGTGCGAAGTCGGTCGCCTCGTCCTGCGTCCAGCCGTAGTGCGTCGGGTTCGGGAAGGGAGCGATCACCACCCCGCCCATGATCGGGCCGAACCCCGAGCGGAACTTGGTGCCCGAGGTGGTCATCGACGCGGCTCCGATCGTGCGGCCGTGGAACCCGCCGTGGAAGACCACGACGTTGGGCCGCGCGGTGGCCTGCCGGCTCAGCCGCAGCGCCGCCTCCACCGCCTCGGAGCCGGAGTTGGCGAAGAACATCCGGTCCAGCCCTTCGGGAAGCACATCGCCGAGCCGCGCGACCAGGTCGAGCAGCGGCCGGTGCATCACCGTCGTGTACTGGGCGTGGACCAAGGTGCCGACCTGGCGCTGGGCCGCCTCCACCACCCGCGGGTGGCAGTGGCCGGTGCTGGTCACCCCGATGCCGGCGGTGAAGTCGAGGTAGCGGCGGTCCTGCTCGTCGTAGAGGTAGACCCCCTCCCCGCGAGCCGCCAGGACCCCGGTCGCCTGCTTGAGCAGCGGTGAGAGCTCGGCCACGATGCCTCCTGAAGATTGTCAACAATCCGACAGATAGTTACTGTACATGCCAGGCGGGACGAGGAGCCAGACCGGCACCGACGGGACCGAGAAGGAGACCAGAAGGGATCAGGATGACCGACACCAGCACCGACGTCCGCTCCGAGGCTAGTTCCGAAGCGCGTGTCGTGGCCGCGGTGCAGAAGCGGCTGTTCATCGACGGCGCCTGGACTGACGCGGAGGCCTCCGCAACCTTCGAGGTGCTCGATCCGTCCACAGGCGAGCCGTTGTGCAGGGTGGCCGACGCCTCCCCCGCCGACGGCCGGCGCGCCCTCGACTCGGCCGTCGCCGTCCAGCATGCCTTCGCGGCCACCGCGCCGCGCGCGCGGGCCGACATGCTGATGCGCGCGTTCCACCTGCTGCACGAGCGGATCGACGACCTGGCGATGCTGATGACCCTCGAGATGGGCAAGCCGCTCGCCGAGGCCCGCGGCGAGATCGGCTATGCCGCGGAGTTCTTCCGGCACTTCGCCTCGGAGGCGGTGCGCATCGACGGCGGCTACCAGGTCGCGCCCGCCGGCGGTGCCCGCTTCCTGGTCACCCGCCAGCCGGTGGGGCCGTGCCTGCTGATCACGCCCTGGAACTTCCCCATGGCGATGGGCACCCGCAAGATCGGGCCCGCGATCGCCGCGGGCTGCACCAGCGTGGTCAAGCCGGCACCCCAGACCCCGTTGTCGATGCTCGCCCTCGCAGACATCCTGCGCGAGGCGGGCGTTCCCGACGGGGTGGTGAACCTGGTCCCCACGACGCGGGCCGGAGAGGTGATGGAGCCGCTGATCCGCTCCGGAGCGGCGCGCAAGCTGTCGTTCACCGGCTCGACGGCCGTCGGGCGCACGCTGCTGGCGCAGTGCGCCGACAAGGTGCTCCGCACCTCGATGGAGCTCGGCGGCAACGCCCCGTTCCTGGTGTTCGCCGACGCCGACCTGGACAAGGCCGTGGATGGCGCGCTGGCTGCCAAGCTGCGCAACTCCGGGGAGGCGTGCACGGCCGCCAACCGGTTCTACGTGCACGAGGACGTCGCAGAGCGCTTCGCCGACCTGCTTGCCGCACGCATGGGCGGGATGAGTGTCGGCCGAGGCGTCGACGACGGGGTCACGGTCGGTCCGCTGATCGACGCGGCGGCGCGCGTGAAGGTGCAGGACCTGGTCGAGGACGCGGTGGGACACGGCGCGCGTGTGCTGACCGGGGGCAGTCCGGCGGACGGGCCGGGCTTCTTCTACCCGCCGACGGTGCTTACAGGTGTCTCCGAGAAGGCCCGGATGCGGCACGAGGAGATCTTCGGGCCGGTCGCCGCGATCACGCCGTTCCGGAGCGAACAGGATGTGGTCACCGCGGCCAACGACACCGAGTACGGCCTGGTCGCCTACGTCTACACCAACGACCTGAACCGGGCCCTCCGTGTTGCCGAGGCCCTCGAGACGGGCATGGTCGGGCTCAACCAGGGAGTTGTCTCCAACCCCGCGGCGCCGTTCGGTGGTGTGAAGGCTTCGGGTCTGGGTCGCGAGGGCGGGCCCACCGGCATCGACGAGTTCCTGGAGACCAAGTACGTCGGCATCGCCCTCCCCTAGGAGGCTCAGGCAGAGGCGGGCAGTGTGCGCCCGCACCGCGGGCAGTGCGTGTGCGAGCACACGTCGAGTGTCTGGCCGCAATGGCAGTCGACGGAGCGCAGTGCGCTCGGCGTCCGCGCCGGACGCCGCTCGGTGGCGGTGCGGATCTTCTCGGTGATCACAGCTGTCATCTCCCCTGGTCTCCCATGTCTCCCAGTTGACGGTGCGATCGGCCGGCGATGACGGCGAAACGCGGGTAATAGCCCGAATGAGTCCGGAGAACGGCCCGTTCGGTGGAGTACCGAGCTGGTTGCCGCCGGTTTCGGCTGCGCACCCCGCGGGTACCGCCCTGCATCGCCGACATAGGAGGAGGCACCGTGATCACGACGGCCGAAGAGCTCGTGCAGACCCTCACCGAGCATCACGAGCAGCTCAAGGGCCTGCTGCCACAGGTGCTGGAGGCCGAGGGTGAACGGCGCGCGGAACTGTTCGCTCGGGTGCGCCGCATGCTCGCGGCGCACGAGGCACTCGAGCAGGAGACCGTCCACGTCGCCGCGCGGACCGAGCTCGGTGACGAGGCGGCGAAGCCCCGACTATCCGAAGAGCACGAGGCAGGGGAGGCGATCGCCGGGCTCGAGGAGCTCGATGTCGACTCGGACGACTTCACAGATGGCTTCCAGAAGCTCTCCGACGACGTGGTGGAGCATGCCGAGAGCGAGGAGCAGCAGGAGTTCGACAAACTGTCCGGGGAGCTCACCGAGAAGGGTGCGAAGCGAGCTGCGGCAGGGCTCGACCTGGTTTCCGCCGCCGAGGACGGTTCCCTCGAGGGGAGCACATTCGCCGAGATGTTCGCGACCAGCAAGGAGACCATCAACCAGGCCGGCTGAGTCCGCTTCCTGTCAGCTCAGTCGCCGGTGGCACCGTCGATGCACTCGCGGAGCAGGTCGGCGTGCCCGTTGTGGCGGGCGTACTCCTCGATCATGTGCAGGTAGATCCAGCGGATGTTGAAGGTGCGGTGGGGGTGGTCGCCATGGCTGGGCACGACGTCGTCGAGTTCCTTTGCGGCCAGCGCGGCACCGGCGGCCTCGATCTCCTCTCGGTAGGCGGCCAGGTTGCCGGCCGCATCCGCCTTCTCCACGTCCTCGAAGTCGACTCCCACGCCGGCCGGGTCGTAGGGGAAGTCGAGATCCTGCTGGCCGGCGTGCATCCGGAACCACCAGCGCTCCACCTCGGTCATGTGCCTGACCAGGCCCAGCAGGCAGAGCCGCGAGGGCGGCACGGCTCGTTGCTTGAGCTGCTCTTCGCTCAGGCCCGCGCACTTGCCCAGGAGCGTGGCGCGGTGGAAGTCCAGCCACTCGTCCAGCGCCTGCCGCTCGCCCGACGTACGACCGGGGCTCGTGCGCGACACCGGCGGAGCGGTCCACTGCGCGTCCGGGACGTTCGTCGGTTGCTCACCACTGGCTGGGTTCATTGAAGCACCGTAGCGTCCGCGACTCTCACACCGCCTCTTGTTTGTCGACGGCTCCGGAGGCACATCGTCCGCTACTGGGCGCGGCCGGTGCCAACCGCGCGCTCGAGGAGCGCCTGATCCCGGACCGTCAGCCCAGGCTGACCGGGAACCGCTCCCAGACCCTGTGGTGGGACATGAGCTCCCGGACCTGCGGGAGGACGTCGGACGCACCGTCACCGACGACGACGCCGGCCGCGTCCGGCGGAATCTCGGCGCTGCCCAGGGCGTCGGCTCCCGCGCCCCAGGCGCCGATCGCCTTGGCCTGCCTCCACGTCTCCTCGAGCAGCAGCTCGATGCGAGGGTCGAGGGCCGTGGCGCCTCCGGCGCCTGCCTTGGTGTCCCGGTTCGGCAGCGCGTCGGGTGCCGGCGCCGGGGAGCCGCCGAGCAGCACGGCGTCGTACTCCACCGAACGCGCCGTGAGGAAGGTGCGTTGGACAGGGATGCCGTCCGGGAGGGTGCCGCCTCGAGCCGCGATCAGCAACGGCACCATCCCGGCCTCGAAGAGGGTGGAGCGCGCCTGGTCCACACCGGTGAGGTCACCGTCGACGTCGACCACGATTCCCACCACCCGGCCGTCGCCGGGCCAGGTCCGGCCGACCTGGGCCAGCGGCGCGCTTGGCGTGACGTCCGGCAGAGGCTGTGTGGCGTCCGGCGGCTCGAGGCCCAGAGCGTTGGCCACCTCGCCGCACAGCACGGGGTCGATGTTGGCAAGTGCCCGCAGCTCCCGCTCCTTGACCGCCTGCTCGTAGCACTTGCCCAGCTCGAAGGCGAACGCACGGATGGTGTGCTCCTGCTCGACGGGCGTCAGGCTCTTCCAGAACAACCGGGCCTGGCTGAAGTGGTCCGCGTAGCTGGCCGGTGCCTCGCGGACCTTCTGGGCCTCGGGCACCACCGCCGGCACCTCGACGTACCCGCCTGACTCCGCGTCGGCGAGGAACGGGCAGCCGGCGTCGATGGTGTTCGGCTTGTATGGCCCGGCTCCCCCGTGTACGCCGTCCTGGTGCCAGCCGTCGCGGAACATGTCGTTGACCGGGGCGTGCGGGCGGTTGATGGGGATCTGGGCGAAGTTGGGCCCGCCGAGCCGGGTGAGCTGCGTGTCCAGGTAGGAGAACAGACGCGCCTGCAGCAGCGGGTCGTCGGTGACGTCGATGCCCGGCACCAGGTGACCGGGGTGGAAGGCCACCTGCTCGGTCTCGGCGAAGAAGTTCGTCGGGTTCGCGTTCAACGTCATCTTGCCGATGGTCTGCACGGCCGCCAGCTCCTCGGGAACGATCTTCGTCGGGTCCAGAAGGTCGATGCCCTCGAAGGCCTGCTCGGGGGTGTCGGGGAAGACCTGGATGCCGAGCTCCCACTCGGGGAAGGCGCCGGCCTCGATCGCATCGGCTAGGTCGCGGCGATGGAAGTCGGGGTCGACGCCGTTGACGAGCTGGGCCTCCTCCCACGTGACCGAGTGCACGCCGAGCTTCGGCTTCCAGTGGAACTTCACCAACGAGGTGTCGCCGTCGGCATTGACCAGGCGGAAGGTGTGGATGCCGAAGCCCTCCATCATCCGCAGGGAACGGGGGATGCCGCGGTCCGACATCTGCCAGATGACGTGGTGGGTGGCCTCGGTGTGCAGCGAGACGAAGTCCCAGAACGTGTCGTGGGCGCTCTGCGCCTGCGGGATCTCGCGGGCCGGCTCGGGCTTGACCGCGTGCACGAGGTCGGGGAACTTGATCCCGTCCTGGATGAAGAAGACCGGCATGTTGTTTCCGACCAGGTCGAAGTTGCCCTCGGAGGTGTAGAACTTCGTGGCGAAGCCCCGGGTGTCACGGACCACGTCGGCGGATCCGCGAGAGCCGACGACCGGGGAGAACCTGGTGTAGACCGGCGTCTCGACACCCTCCCTCAAGAATGCCGCCTTGCACACGTTTTCCGCGGTGCCGTAGCCGACGAAGATCCCATGGGCGGCCGATCCGCGCGCGTGCACCACCCGTTCGGGGATCCGCTCGTGGTCGAAGTGCATGATCTTCTCCCGCAGGTGGTGGTCCTGCAGGAGTGTGGGGCCGCGCTCACCGGCTCTCAGCGAGTGGTCGCTGTCATGGAGCCGCACGCCCTGGGCGGTGGTCAGGTACGCGCCCTGCTGGCCCCTCGCCGCCGGGTCCGCTCCTGTCTCGGCCCCCGTCGGTGTGCGCGTCTCCGGTGACCCCTGGTCCTGCTTCGGCGGCAGCGGGCCGCGGGGCTCGGTCGGCTCTTCGAGAGGAGGCGGCTGCGAGCCGGGGGCACCGGGGATGGCCTGGGCGTTCTCATCACGGGTCACGGTCGTCTCATCCTCTTGTCGCCACCTGGCGGCAGGCCAGCGAATTCCGGCCCGCGCAAGGCTCCGCGGTACCCGTGACAATGCCGGGCATGCAGAAACTGACGGCACAGCCAGAGACGGCCCCCTAGGAGAGCGGCTGGCCGCGGGGGTGTGCGGGCGGTGTCCACGACCCGCTGCGGTATCGTTCCGTCCGCTCCGATTGGATTGTTCGATGAGAGCAGCGGGCTGTGGCGCAGTTTGGTAGCGCACTTGACTGGGGGTCAAGGGGTCGCAGGTTCAAATCCTGTCAGCCCGACCGATGTGATCCGCGCCGGCGCAGCCGATCGCAAGCGTTCACGTGACCGGTCGCGACGGCACCAACCGCTCGGGTCAGGTCACAACCGGTCACATGACCCGTTGCAGCGTCCGGGTCGTTGACTCAGCGATTCCGCTTCGCGCGGGGGCGCTGCTGGATCGAGACAGGCGATCCGGCGAAGCCGAACTCCTCCCGCAGCCGCCGTTCGACGAAGCGCAGGTAGGAGGCCTCGAGCAGAGCGGTGGTGAACACGATGAATGTCGGAGGCTCGATAGCAGCCTGGGTGCCGAACAGCACCCGGGGCTGTCTCCCTCCACGCACCGGGTGCGGGTGCTCGGCGACCAGACGGCCGAGGAAGGAGTTCAACGCGCCCGTGGGTACCCGCGTCGACCAGCCCGCCAACGCCAAGTCGAGTGCCGGCACCAGCCGGTCGACGTGCCATCCGGTGCGCGCGGTGATGTTCACCCGCGGTGCCCACGACACCCGGACGAGGTCCCGGTCGATCTCACGGTCGAGGTAGTAGCGACGCTCCTCGTCGACCAGGTCCCACTTGTTGAACGCGATCACCAACGCACGACCCGCGTCGGCCACGGAGGTGATCACTCGCAGATCCTGCTCGGACAGCGGCTGGGACGCGTCGACGACGCAGACACAGACCTCGGCTCGGTCGACGGCCGCCGACGTGCGCAGGCTGGCGTAGTACTCGTAGCCGGAAGCCTCCTTGACCCGACGGCGCAGTCCCGCGGTGTCGACGAACCGCCACGTGCGACCGCCGAGCTCGACGAGCTCGTCCACGGGATCGACGGTGGTGCCGGCGACGTCGTCGACGACGACCCGGTCCTCACCGGCAAGCATGTTGAGCAGCGACGACTTCCCGACGTTCGGCTTGCCGACGATTGCGACCCTGCGCGGCCCGCCAACCTCGTCGAAGCTCTCCGGCGGAGGCTCAGGAAGGGCATCGAGCACGGCGTCGAGCAGGTCTCCGGAGCCGCGACCGTGCAGCGCGGAGACCGGGAACGGCTCTCCCAGACCGAGGTTCCACAGCGCATACGCCTCGGCCTCGGCTCGCATGTCGTCGACCTTGTTCGCGGCGAGCACGACCGGCTTGCCGGACCTGCGTAGCACCTTGACCACGGCCTCGTCGGCGTCGGTGATGCCGACCGTCGCGTCGACCACGAACAGCACCACGTCGGCGACCGTGGCCGCTCCCTCGGCCTGCGCAGTGATCCGCTCGGCCATGCCGCGGGCGTCGGGGTCCCAGCCCCCCGTGTCGACCACGGTGAAGGCCCGTCCGTTCCAGTGGGCGTCGTAGGACACCCGGTCGCGGGTGACTCCTGGGATGTCCTGGACGACGGCCTCGCGGCGGCCGATGATCCGGTTGACCAGGGTCGACTTGCCGACGTTGGGCCGTCCGACGACCGCCAGCACCGGGATCGGCGCACCGGCGGACGGCACGCGGTCATCGGGCAAGGACGTCATCGCTCTTCCTTCACAGCGGCCGTGGGAACCGGGCCGGGTAGCGTCAGGCCGGTGCGCGCCTTGGCGCGCTCCAGGTGGTCGAGCAGTCGCAGTCGCAGCTCGGCGCCGGTACGGCGTACCTGCGCCTTGGTGCGTGGCCACGGTTGCCGCTCCAAGTACACAGGAGCGCCGTACACCACGTCGAATCTGGACCCGGGCGGCGGCACCGACTCCAGGTGGCCGCCCGGCGCCCGTGTGCCGAACATCACCACCGGGACGATCGGCGCACCGGTCACCATGCCCAGGTAGGCGGTCCCCGGCTGGACCATTGCCAGCTCGCCGTCGCCGCGGCTCCCCTCAGGGAAGACCGCCACGACACGGCCCGCGCCGAGCGTGGCCAGGCAGGTGAGCACGGCGCCGGGGTCGGGCTCGGCCCGCTCGAGCGGGATCTGTCCTGTGGCGAGCAGCAATCGGCCGGTGGCGCCGACGAACATCTCCCGCTTGGTCAACGCGTGCACCGGCCGTGGTGCATACGCGGACAGCAGCGGTCCGTCGAGCCACCCGATGTGGTTGCACGCCAGGATGCACGGGCCACGTCGCGGGACGTGGTCGGCCTCGTGCAGGTGGACCTCGTAGCGGCGGCCCAGGTAGGCGCGGCCGAGCGGCCGCAGCAGCCGCATGAACAGGTCGGAGGGCACCGTCCGGCCCTCGAGATCGGGAAGGTCAGCAGACACGGCCGGTCACGTCTCGTGTGCGGCCACGGAGACCACGATGTCGACGACCTCGGCAAGGGAGTGCCCCGTGGTGTCGATGGGGTGCGCGTCGTCGGCCATCCGGAGCGGCGAGGCGAGCCTGCCCGAGTCGGCGGCGTCCCGCCGCGCCAGGTCGGCATGTGTGGCGGCGACACTCGCGCCGGTGAGCTCTGCGGTGCGGCGGGTCGCCCGGGCGTCCGCGTCGGCAGTCAGGTAGATCTTGACCTGCGCGTCGGGAGCGACCACCGTGCCGATGTCGCGTCCCTCGACGACGATGCCGCCGGCGCCGATGAGGTCGCGCTGGTCCGCCTTCAGCCGCGCGCGCACGTCGGGCACGGCACTGACCGCACTCACCGCAGACGTCACGGCCGGCGTGCGGATCTCGGCCGCGACGTCGACCCCGTCCACGGTGATCGTCGGGTCCGTGGGATCCGTGCCGCAGGCGAGCACGGGCTCGTGGGCGTGGGCAGCGACCCGTTCGGAATCGGTGACGTCGATCTCGTGCTGGAGCATCCACCAGGTCATCGCCCGGTACATCGCCCCGGTGTCCAGGTAGCGGAGGCCGAGCCGCAACGCGACTCCGCGGGCAGTGCTCGACTTGCCCGAGCCGGACGGTCCGTCGATCGCGACCACCACGCTTCGAAGGTCCACCACTGCTCCTCGTGCACTCTCCTGTCGCCAGTCGCAGGGCAGCCTACCGGTGGGCGGTCCAGCCCCGTGCACCCAGCGACTCGAGCAGCTCGTCGGCCTGGTCGGCGTCTACCGTCAGCTCCACCAGACCGACGTCGCGAGCCGGGTCGTGGTCGATGCGGATGTCCTCGATGTTCACGCCCACTTCGCCGGCGTCGGCGAACAGCCTGGCGAGCCCGCCCGGTTGGTCCGGCACGGCGACGTAGACCTCGGCCTCGGGACGGACCGGTCCGCCGTGCTTGGCCGGGATCGCGGCAGTCCCGGCTCTGCCGCGGTCCAGCAGGGCCGTGAGCTGCTCGGTGCGGCCTGTCTCGTGGCCACCCAGCGCGTCGAGCAGAAGGTTGACGTCGCCGCGCACCTGCTCCAGGAGCGCGGACACCGCCTGTCGGTTCGCGAGCAGGATCTGGCGCCACAGGTCAGGGTCCCCGGCCGCGATCCGGGTGACGTCGCGCACACCCTGTCCGGACAGCGCCAGGTGGCCGGCAGGCGCGTCCACCAGCCGTCCGGCGACCAGGGCCGCCAGCAGATGGGGCAGGTGCGACGTCCTGGCGACGGCCTGGTCGTGCTCGTCGGGAGCGAGGAGCACCGGGGTTGCTCCGCAGCAGCGGACCAGAGCGGAGACCAGGTCGATGGCCTCGGCGGCGGAGTCCGCGTGCGGGGTGACTGCCCAGGGCCGGCCGTCGAAGAGGGCTGCGGAGGCGGCAAGCGGCCCCGAGCGTTCGCTGCCGGCCATCGGATGGCTGCCGACGTACCTCATGGCGGATTCGGGCTGGCCCTGGGCACGGACCGCGGACAGGGGCGCGAGCTTCACGCTGCCGACGTCCGTCACGACGCCTGGCCCCTCTGCCAGCGCGGCGACGAGCTGCTCCCCCAGATGGTCGGGCGGGACCGCGACCACGACGAGCGCAGGGTCTCTCACGTCCGCGTCGAGGAGGTTCGCGGCTCCCAGGCCGGTCGCGGTCCGCAGGTGGCCCCGGTCTATGTCGCGCAGGCAGACGTCGATGCCGGCACGCCGCAACGCGAGCCCGATCGAGGTTCCGAGCAGACCGGCGCCGACGACGCGGACAGGACCCTCAAGCGTCATCGCGGACCTCGTGCACCCGGGTGAGGTCGCGGCGCAGGGTGGCCGCCCCGTGCAGGTAGACGTGGGTGATGTCGCTGCGCGGCAGATCGGTCTCGACGTGCGCGAGCATCCTCACCACGCGCGGCAGGGAGCCCTCGATCTCGAGCTCGCGGGCGCACATCAGCGGAACCTCGCCGAAGCCGAGCCGGCGCGCGGCGTAGGCGGGGAACTCGGAGACCACGTCGGAGGTGGCGGTGAAGATCACACTGATGAAGTCGTCCACGTCGAGGCCGTTGGCCGTCATCAGCTCGCTGACCATCTCGGCGACCCGTTCGAGCATGTGCTCGCGCTCGTCCGCCTCGAGCTGGGTGGCTCCGCGGACTGCTCGGACCGGCATCCTTCTCCTTCCGTCGTGGCTCGGGCCAGGCTATCGGGGCGAGACCTAGAGGTCGGCTGCGTCCAGCAGCGCGCCCAGCTCGTCGCGGGTCAGCTCGCGGAGCTCTCCGGTCTTCATCCCCGAGATGATCACCGGGCCGATCCCGGTGCGCGTGAGCCGCCGCACCGGGTGTCCCACCTCGTCGAGCAGCCGGCGCACGATCCGGTTGCGGCCCTCATGGATGACCAGCTCGACGATCGAGCGGTCGTGGATGGTGGAGATCACCGTCGCGGCAGTGACCTCGATCCGACCGTCCTCGAGGGTCACCCCGTCCAGCAGTCGGCGGACCGTCGAGGCATCGACCACGCCGTCGACTTCGGCAACGTAGGTCTTGTCCAGCTGGTAGGACGGGTGGGCGACGCGCTGGGCGAAGCCGCCATCGTTGGTGAGCAGGATCAGCCCCTCCGTGTCGGTGTCCAGCCGGCCGACGTGGAAGAGCCGTTCAGCACGGTGCGCGACGGCGTCGGCGAGCGTACGCCGGCCCTGGGGGTCCGACATCGTGGAGACCATGCCGCGAGGCTTGTTGAGCACGAGGTACACGTGTTCGGAGGCCGGCGGAAGCCGGCGGC
The DNA here is from genome assembly GCA_035690495.1 of Nocardioidaceae bacterium. GTDB lineage: Bacteria > Actinomycetota > Actinomycetes > Propionibacteriales > Nocardioidaceae > DASSKK01. Next base: position 62,638 of record DASSKK010000061.1, read on the forward strand.
CTGCGACCCGGATCACCGCGGACCGCGGGTCGACCCTCGTGCCGAGCCTGGTGACCACCTCTCCGTCGACCTCCACCTGTCCGGCCAGCATCAGCTCCTCGCACTTGCGCCGGCTGGCGACCCCGGCCCCGGCGAGCAGCTTCTGCAGTCTCACCTGCCCGCTGTTGGCGGCACTCATGCGCTGTCGAGCGCCTCGGATCCCGGTTCTTCGAAGTCGTCCATGTCGGGAAGCAGCGGGGCGAGCTCGGGCAGCTCCTCCAGGTCCGTGACGCCGATGCGCTCGAGGAAGTAGCCGGTGGTGCGGTAGAGGATGGCGCCGGTCTCCGCGTCGTGGCCGGACTCCTCGACCAGTCCCCGGGAGACCAGAGTGCGCACCACGCCGTCGACGTTGACACCCCGGACGGCAGAGACGCGGGCACGACTGACCGGCTGCTTGTAGGCCACCACGGCGAGCGTCTCCAGGGCGGCTTGGGTCAACCTGGCCTGCTGGCCGTCGAGCACGAACCGCTCCACGACGGTGGCGAACTCCTCGCGGGTGTAGAACCGCCACCCGCCGGCGACGTTGCGCAGGTCGAAGCCGCGCCCCTGTTCGGCGTACTCGAGGGCCAGCGCCTGCAACGCCTCGTCGACCTGACCGGGCGGGTAGCCGACCGCGGAGGCCAGCGTCAGGTGGTCGAGCGGCTGGTCGGCCACCATCAGCACGGCCTCCAGCGCCGGGCGCAGCTCGGCGAGCGGGACCGCGAGGGTCTGCTCGGTCGTCGAGCCCGTCCGCTCGGTGGTTGAGCCTGTCGCCTCGGTGGTTGAGCCTGTCGAAACCTCGCTCACTGGTCGTCCTTCTCCTCACGGGGTTGCTCTGCATCGCCCTCGAACTCGTCGGTGATGTCCACCTCGCCCGCCTCGGTGCCGGTCCATCGGATCGTCAGCTCGCCCAGCGGGGTCACCTGGTCGAACCCGACCGCACCTTCACGGAAAAGCTCGAGCAGCGCCAGGAAGCGGGCGACGCGGGTCAGCGTGTCGGGCGCGTCCCCGGCCAGGGCCCGGAAGGACATCGTGCCGTTCCGGCGCATCCGGTCCACCACCACGGCCGCCTGCTCGCGCACGCTCACGGTGGGCGCGTGCAGGTGCGACAAGGAGAGCTCGGGGACCGGCTTGGGCTCGAGCGCGCGTGTGGCGAGCGAAGCGAACTCGTCTAGCCCCAGACCGATCAGCACCTCGGGCAGCAGGGTGGCGAACCGAGTCTCCAGGCCGACGGCGCGCGGGAAGCGTCGCTCCTCCGCCGCCAACCGGTCCCGGAGCACGCCGGCCACCTGCTTGAACGCCTTGTACTGCAGCAGCCGGGCGAACAGCAGGTCGCGCGCCTCCAGGAGCGCGAGGTCCTCCTCGTCATCGATGTCGCCCTGCGGCAGCAGCCGCGCCGCCTTCAGATCGAGCAGAGTGGCGGCCACCAGCAGGAACGAGGAGGTCTGCTCCAGGTCGTCGTCGCGGCCCTCCTTCGCGGGTCGCGCCTGCCGAGACCTGATGTGCTCGATGAACTCGTCGGTCACCTGCGACAGCGCGACCTCGGTGATGTCGAGCTTGTGCTTGGCGATCAGGCTCAACAACAGGTCGAAGGGACCCTCGAAGTTCTCGAGGCGGACGGCGAACGGGCTCTCGTCCGGCCCCGTCACCGACCCGGCGTCCAGGTCGATCGCGGTCTGGGTCACTGCCTGCTACCTCAGTCCTCGGCCAGCCGTTGCACCAGCACGCTGTCCGCACCGTTCGCGTCGAAGTCCGCCAGCGCGATCGCCACCGCCTCGCGGACCAGCCGGCCGCGGTCCACGGCGAGCGCGTGCGTACGGCGCAGCGCCAACCGGGTGTGCTCGATGTCGAGCAGCTCGTCGGCAGTCACGTAGACCGTCATCTTCTCGTCGTGGCGCACCCGGCCGCTGGGCGTGCGCGCCGTCCCTTCCCCGGCCTCCCGGCCTGCGGCAGGTTCGTCGGGTACGGCGTCAGCGTCGTCGGTCTCCGGGTCGGGGACGACCGTCGGCCGGAAGAGGTCGTCGGCGGTGGGAAGGCTCACCCGTCGAGGCACCGGCTCACCACCTCCTTGGCCAGCTGCCGGTAGGCGTCGGCGCCCGGCGACGTGCCCGCGTAGGTGGTGATCGGCTCACCGGCCACCGTCGAGTCGGAGAACTTCACCGTGCGCCGGATCACGGTGTGGAAGACGGTGTCGCCCCAGGCCTCCACCAGCCGCTGCATCACCTCGCGGCCGTGCAGCGTGCGTCCGTCGTACATGGTGCCGAGGACCCCGTCGATGCGCAGCTTCGGATTCAGCCTCTCGGTGACCTTGTCGATGGTCGTCTTGAGCAGCGCGACGCCGCGCAGTGCGAAGTACTCGCACTCGAGCGGCACGATGACCCCGTCGGCGGCGGTGAGCGCGTTGACGGTCAGCAGCCCGAGCGAGGGCTGGCAGTCGATGAGGATCACGTCGTACTCGTCGATCACGGGCTGCAGCACCCGCTGCAGGGTCTGTTCGCGGGCGACCTCGTGGACGAGCTGGACCTCGGCTGCGGAGAGGTCGATATTTGAGGGCAGCAGGTCCATGCCCGCGACGTTGGTCTCCACGATCACGTCCTGCAGGTCCACGTCGCGCTCCATGAGCACGTTGTAGATCGACAGCTCCATGTCGTGCGGGTTCAGCCCCAGGCCCACCGACAGCGACCCCTGCGGGTCGAAGTCGACCAGCAGCACCTTGCGGCCGAACTCCGCCAGCGCCGCCCCGAGGTTGATCACCGTGGTGGTCTTGCCGACGCCGCCCTTCTGGTTGCACATCGCGATCACCCGGGCGTTGCCGTGGATTCCGATAGGCCGTGGCTCGGGCAGGTCGGGCAGCACCCGCCCGGTCGGGCCGAGCACCGGCTCGGCCGTCGTATCGGCGGCTGCGGCCTCTGCGTCGGGTTGCGGTGGAACGGTGGGCTCCTCGGGATGGTCGTGGGTGCGCCGGAACGGGATGGTGAAGGTCCGGCGTCCTGGGGTGACCAGAGGGGGCAGTGGGGGAACTGTCGCGGCAGTGCTTGCTTGGTTCCGGTTTCCGAAGTCGTCCACGTTACCGCCTCTCCACGTCGGCCCCGCATGCTAGCGGGCTGTCGGGTCCAGTTAAGCCACCGGGCCGGTGCGGATCGGGCAGGCGCGCCGTAGACATGTCGACATTTGCGTCAGCGCAGGGCACGCGGATGAGCAGTCGCGTAGACCTCCCTCAGCCGGTCCACCGTGACCAGTGTGTAGACCTGCGTGGTGGTCACCGAGGCGTGGCCGAGCAGCTCTTGCACCACGCGCACGTCGGCCCCGCCGTCCAGCAGGTGGGTGGCGAAGGAGTGCCGCAGCGTATGCGGAGACACCTCGGCGTCCACTCCGGCACGCTCCGCCGCCTTGACCAGCACGGCCCAGGCGCTCTGCCTCGAGAGCCGCCCGCCACGCGCGTTCAAGAACAAGGCGTGCACGGCGCTCGTTCGTCCCGCGGCCGCCAGGACCGGCCGGGCCCGCACCAGGTAGGCCCGCACGGCCTCCCGGGCGTAGCGGCCGACGGGCACCATCCGCTGCTTGCCGCCCTTGCCCAGCAGCCGGACACCTCCCGGGCCGCTCTCCTCCGGATCCTGGTCGTCGAGTTCGGCGAGGTCGGCTACGTCGTCTACGTCCAGCCCCACCGCCTCCGAGATCCGCGCTCCGGTGCCGTAGAGCAGCTCGAGCAGTGCACGGTCTCGCAGCGCCAGCGCGGTGCCGGGGGCGCCGGCCGCGTCGAGGATCCGCTCGATCTGGTCCAGCGGCAGCGCCTTGGGCAGCCGCTTGGCCGGGCTGGGCGGGTGGACCCGCTCGGCCGGATCGACCTCGGACAGTCCCTCACGCAGAGCGAACTTGTGGAAGCCTCGCACCGCGACCACGGTGCGCGCGGCCGAACCGGCGGCGAGCGGCGGATGGGCCTGGTCGCCTTCGCGCAACGCGACCAGGAAGCCGCTGACGTCGGCTTCGCGCACCTTGGTCAGCTCGTCGACCCCCCGGTCGGCCAGGTGCGCGACGTAACGGCGCAGGTCACGCCGGTAGGACTTCACCGTGTTGTCGGCCAGACCACGCTCGACCACCAGATGATCGAGGTAGCCGCGCACCGCGGTCTGCAGTGGAGTCACCGGCCGTCGGCTGTCGTCGGTGCCCGATCAGCTCGCGTCGGCGAGCTCTGACACGACAGAGTCCAGAGGCGCACTGTCCATGTCGTGCGCCGCGGCCACCGGAGCGGAGCAGAGGGTGCCGGCGTACGTGTTCAACCCGAGCGCCAGGCAGTGATCGTCGCGCAGCGCCTGCTGCCAGCCCTTGTCCGCCAGGGCGACGGTGAACGGCAACGTTGCGTTGGTCAGCGCGTACGTCGAGGTGTGCGGCACGGCGCCGGGCATGTTGGCCACGCAGTAGAACACCGACTCGTGCACCGTGAAGGTCGGGTCGGCGTGCGTGGTGGGCCGAGTGTCCTCGAAGCAGCCGCCCTGGTCCACGGCGATGTCGACCAGCACCGAGCCCGGCTTCATCCGCGAGACCAGCTCGTTGCTGACCAGCTTGGGAGCCTTGGCGCCGGGGATCAGCACCGCGCCGATGACCAGGTCGGCCTCCATCACCTGCTGCTGGATCGCGAGCTTGGACGAGGCGAGGCCGTGCACCCGGTTGTTGTAGCGCCAGAACGACATCCGCAGCTTGTCCAGGTCGGTGTCCAGCAGCGTGACGTCCGCGCCCATCCCCAGCGCGATGTTGGCGGCGTTCTGGCCGGCCACCCCCGCCCCGATCACCACCACCTTGGCATTAGCCACACCGCCCACTCCCCCCATGAGCACGCCCCGGCCGCCCTGGGCGCGCATCAGACAGTGCGCACCCACCTGCGGGGCCAGGCAGCCGGCCACCTCCGACATCGGGTAGAGCAGGGGCAGCGAGCCCGACGGGAGCTGCACCGTCTCGTAGGCGATGGCGGTGATCTTGCGGGCCAGCAGCTCCTCGGTCAGCTTGCGGTCGGCGGCCAGGTGCAGGTAGGTGAACAGCGTCTGGCCCTCCCGCATCCGGCCGTACTCCTCGGCAACCGGCTCCTTGACCTTGAGCACCATCTCGGCGGTGCCCCACACGTCGTCGGCCACGTCGAGCATGGTGGCTCCCGCCGTGGCGTACTCCTCGTCGGGGATCAGCGACCCCGCCCCCGCGCCCTTCTCGACGTACACCTGATGCCCGCGCTCGGTGAGCTCGTGCACCCCCACCGGCGTCAGCGCCACCCGGTACTCGTTGTTCTTGACTTCCTTCGGAACGCCGACCTTCATCGGGTGCTTCTCCCTCTCCAGACCGTGTCGCGGCTCACCGACCGGCGTCGGGGCGACTGCGGTGAGTGTATGCGTAGCACAGCACGGCCTGCACGACCGGACCGTCCTGCACCCGGCCGTCCAGGACCGCCTCGAGCAGGTCCGCCAGCGGTACCCATCCGCCGTCCATGTCGAGCTCCTCGTGCTCCGGCGCGAACCCGCCCCGGTCGGTGGCCGACAACCCCGTGGCCAGGTAGAACACCTGCTGCTCGTCGCTGATCCCCGGCGAGGGGTACGTCGTGAGCAGGTGCGTCCAGGAGACGGCCTCCAGCTGCGCCTCCTCGCGGAGCTCCCGCCGCGCCGCTTCCAAGGGGTCCTCGGCGGCGGGCCCGTCGAGCAGGCCGGCGGGCAGCTCAACGAAGCGCCGGCCGGTGACGTGACGGTACTGCCGCAGGCAGAACACCCGCTCCTGCTCGTCGACCGCGAGCACGATCACCGCTCCCGGATGCTCCAGGACCAGCCGCGACATCGTCGTGCCCGTCGGGTCCACGACCTCGTCGCGGCGAAGGGCTACCACCCAGTGGTCGCGATGCAGATCGACGCTCGACCGCACCGGCCACGACTCGGGCTCGTCGCGCAGCGGCGGGTCCGCCGGGCTCACGGAACCCTGCGCAGACCGGACTCGTCGATCTCCAGGCGCTGCTCGCGCTGGCGGGCGAGGGCGGCGCCGACCAGCCCGGCGAACAACGGATGCGGCCGGGTGGGCCGCGACTTCAGCTCGGGGTGGGCCTGGGTGGACACGTAGTAGGGGTGCACGTCGCGGGGCAGCTCGACGAACTCCACGAGCGTGCCGTCCGGGGAGGTGCCGGAGAACACCAGCCCGGCCCGCTCGAGCTGGTCGCGGTAGCGGTTGTTGACCTCGTAGCGGTGCCTGTGCCGCTCCTCGACCTTCGACTCGCCGTACAGCTCCCGGGCCAGGGTGCCCTCGGCGAGCTCGGCGGGATAGCTGCCCAGCCGCATCGTGCCGCCCATGTCCCCTGCACCCGCGACGATCTCGAGCTGCTCGGCCATCGTCGCGATCACCGGTTCGGTGCACGACTCGTGGAACTCCGTGGAGTCCGCATCCGGCAGTTCGGCCTGGTTGCGGGCGAACTCGATGACCATGCACTGCAGGCCGAGGCAGAGCCCGAGTGCCGGGATGCCGTGGGTCCGGGCGTAGTGCAAGGCCCCGACCTTGCCCTCGATGCCACGGATGCCGAACCCGCCCGGGACGCAGACCGCGTCCACGTCCGCGAGATGGCGCGCGGCACCCTCCCGGGTCTGGCAGTCGTCGGAGGGCACCCAGCGCACGTTCACCTTGGTGGCATGGGCGAACCCGCCGGCCCGCAGCGCCTCGACCACCGACAGGTAGGCGTCCGGGAGGTCGATGTACTTGCCGACCAGTGCGACAGTCACCTCCTCGGCCGGGTGGTGCACCCGGCGCAGCAGCTCGTCCCACTCGGTCCAGTCCACGTCGCGGAAGGGCAGGTTCAGCCGGCGTACGACGTACGCGTCTAGTCCCTCGGTGTGCAGCACCTTGGGGATGTCGTAGATCGACGGCGCGTCCGAGGCGTTGACGACCGCCTCGTCGTCCACGTCGCACATCAGCGAGATCTTGCGCTTCACCGAGTCCGGGATGGGACGGTCGGAACGGCACACGATCGCGTCCGGCTGGATGCCGATGGAGCGCAGCGCGGCCACCGAGTGCTGGGTCGGCTTGGTCTTCAGCTCGCCGGAGGGCCCGATGTAGGGCACCAGGGAGACGTGCAGGAAGAAGCAGTTCTCCCGGCCCACGTCGTGGCGGACCTGCCGCGCCGCCTCCAGGAACGGCAGCGACTCGATGTCCCCGACGGTGCCGCCGATCTCGGTGATCACCACGTCGACCGCGGCGTCCTCGCCGCCCATGGCTCGGACGCGAGCCTTGATCTCATTGGTGATGTGCGGGATCACCTGCACGGTGTCGCCGAGATAGTCGCCGCGCCGTTCCTTGGCGATGACCTCGGAGTACACCTGTCCGGTCGTGACGTTCGCGATGCCGGACAGGTCGGTGTCCAAGAACCGTTCGTAGTGCCCGATGTCGAGATCGGTCTCGGCTCCGTCGTTGGTGACGAACACCTCGCCGTGCTGGAAGGGGTTCATGGTGCCCGGGTCGACGTTGAGGTAGGGATCCAGCTTCTGCATGGTGACCCGCAGTCCGCGGGACTTCAGCAGGCTCCCGAGGGACGAGGCGGTGAGCCCCTTGCCGAGGGAGGAGGCGACTCCTCCGGTGACGAACACATGCTTGGTCGGCTGCGATGCGGCCAAGTGAACTCCCGTGGCTGTCGTCGATTTGCGAGGTCCTGCTCAACCCTCCACGGGGTTCGAGCCTATCATTCTCCGCCGGTGGCGGCCCCCGGCATCGCACCGTCCGCCGCGTCGACCGCCCCGTAGTGACCGGTCTTGCCCTCGGCCTGTTCCGCGAGCGCCATGATCGTCACGACCTGGCCGGCCGTGCGGTGCAGCGAGTCGACGGTGGAGACCACCCGGGCGGCGGCGACGCTCTGGCGCACCGCCTTGACGGCACCGTCGCCGCGAGCGGCGGCGACCGGCCCGGCCACCACCACGCCGGCGGTGTCGGCGTCGACTGCTTGCGCGAGCGTGGTCACGATGGTGGCGCGTCCGCGCTGCTGCTGCTTGTCGTTCGACCCGGGGCCGGCCACGAACAAGATCAGGTCACCGCGCCGGTGCAGGTCGCCCTCGGCGGACATCAGGTTGGCGGTGCTCAGCCCGGCCAGGATCCCCTGGGCCGTCGAGTCGACGGCTGCGCCGCCGGCGTGGTCGGTGCCGATCGCGCGAGCAATCAGGCTGCCCATCCGCTCGTAGGCGCTCGCCGAGGAGGGGATGCTGACGCCGGAGGCGCCGTCCTCGAGCTGGCTGCCGAGCTCGCCGACGAGCTGCTTGTTGGCGACGTCGACCATCCCGGTGCCCACCTGGAGGGTTCCTCCGACGGTGCCCCCCGCGGTGCTGACCATCTGGTCCAGCGAGGTCACGTCGGACTGGCTGGCGGTCGGCAGCACCACCATGTCCACCACGTGGCCGGACAGGGTGTGGGCCAGCAGCTTGGGAGCCACGGTGGCCGCGAACGAGTCGGTGAACGCATGTCCGCCCTGCAGCTCGTTGATCTGGCGCTGGAGCTGCTTCTTGACGGTGCGGTCGTGGTGCACCTGCCTGACCAGCGTGTTGTCGACGGTGCCCTTCAAGGGCCCGCCGCCGAGCGCGACGCCGACCGCCAGAGCCAGGAAGACCGAGACGATCGAGACGATGTGGTAACGAAAAGAGATCACGTGAAGAGTCCTTGGATCCATGCGGCGATCGATTCCCACCATTGCTGCCCCACCGGCGTCGATGCGACCGCCACCGCCACGGCGACGAGTCCGACCAGCAGCACCAGCAGCAGCTGCCAGGTCCGGACCCGTCCGGCGTACAGCTCGGGGACCCCCTTCGCGTCGACGAGCCTGGGTCCGACCCGCAGCTGGGTCAAGAACGTGCTGGCGAGCCCGGCGTGCTGCCGGTCCAGGAACTCATCGAGGGTGCGATGCGCACCTGCGCTGATGATCAGCGAGGCTCCCGCCGAGTCTGCGATCAGCAGGGCCACGTCGCCGGTCTCACCGGAGGCCGGCAGCTGGTGCGCTCGGACGCCGAGCCGGTCGAGGCGGTCCGAGCCGACGGCGCGCCCGGTCCGGTCGGTGTGCAGCACCACTTCTCGGGCAGCGCGCAGCGTCTTGTCCGAGACACCCTGCCCCCCGCCGGCCGACGACTTCGACAAGGCCAGGCCGGCTTCGCCGACCACCACGATGTCGGGCCGGTGACCCGCAGCCGACAACGCATCGGCCCCGGCGTCCACGCCGACGAGGACGGGGCGTTGCTCGCGGATGAACCGACGCAGCCGGCGCAGGTCCTCGCGATAGTCGTAGGCGCGGGCCACCACGACGACGGGGCGACCCTCGAGTCGGGTCCTCAGCTCGGGAACGCCCTGACCGTGCAGCAGCAGCTCCTGCTCGCGGCGCAGGAACTCCGTGGTGTTGTGGGCCAGGCTCTGCAGCTGGGTGGCCAGTCCCGCACGGGACTGCTCCATCAGCGCCGCGACCTCGTCGACGCCGAGCGGGCGTCCGGTGGCGATCGTGCGGTCACCAGCGAGGAGCGCATCGCCGTCGATGCGCACCGTGGCGCCGTCCCGCACGGCGCCGAACACCTCGGCACCGACGTTGTCCAGCAGCAGCACCCCGGACCTGGCGAGCAGCTCCGGGCCTAGGTTGGCGTAGCGGCCCGAGATGAACGGCGCGGCGTTGACCACCGCGGCCACCCCGTGGTCGAGAAGGGCCTCTGCCGTGGCCCGGTCCATGTCCAGGTGGTCGACCACCGCGATCTCCCCCGGACGCAGCCGCCGCACCAGGAGCTTGGTACGTCGGTCCAGACGGACCGTCCCGGTGACGCCGGGCGGGGCGTGCACGGGGCGTTGACGGGAGGGGAATCTCATGGCGCCGCCATCCTGCCACGCGGATCCGCTGCTTCTCCGCACCCGCCCGGGCGTGTGGCAAGCGCTGGGCGGCGTCGCTGGTCAGTCGGCCCGGGACTGCTGTGCCGCGGCAAGCAGCTCCTCGGCGTGGGCGCGGGCGGTCTCGGAGTCCTCCAGCCCGGCCAGCATCCGCGAGAGCTCGCGCACCCGGGCCTCTCCGTCGGCCACGCTGACCCCCGACGTGGTCACCGAGCCGTCGCCGCTCTTGACCACCACGACATGGTGGTCCGCGAACGCCGCGACCTGCGGCAGATGGGTCACCACCAGGACCTGGGCGTGCCTGGCCAGCTGCGCGAGCCGGCGCCCCACCTCGACGGCTGCCTTCCCGCCCACTCCTGCGTCGACCTCGTCGAAGACGAAGGTGGGGACGGGACGCGTCTCGGCCAATGAGACCTCCAGAGCGAGCATCACCCGGGACAGCTCGCCCCCCGAGGCGCTCTTGGCGAGCGGGCGAAGCTCGGTCCCGCGGTTGGCGCTCAGCGTGAACTCGACCTCGTCGACCCCGGACGCGGTGAAGCGGACCCGCTCCCCGTCGAGCTCGAGGCCGTCCTCGTCGGGAACACGGCTCACCACCACGCGTAGGACCGCGTGCGGCATCGCCAGCGACGACAGCTCCCCGAGCACGGCGCGGCCGAGCCGGTCTGCTGCCTTCGCGCGCTCGGCCGACAGGGATGCGGCCAGGCCGGCCAACTGTGAGCGGAGGGCGGTGCGCCGGTCGGTGAGCTCGGCGACTCGTTCGTCGGTTCCGTCGATCTGCAGCAGCCGTTGTCCTGCGTCGCGGGCCCACGCCAGCACGTCGTCGACGGTCTCGGCGTACTTCCTGGTGAGCGCCAGCAGTGCGGCGCGACGCTCGGAGACCGCGGCCAGGCGCGCCGGGTCGCTGTCGACACCGGAGGCGTACGACGCGACGTCGGCGGCGACGTCGGAGAGCAGGTAGCTGATCTCGGCGACCCGGTCGGCCAGCTCCCCCGCGCGCGCGTCGTGCTCGCGCACCCCGTCCAGCTGGGCTCGTGCTGCCGCGACGAGCGCGAGAGCGTCGGCGCCGCCTTCTCCGCCATTGAGCGACGAGAGCGCCTCCCGAGCGAGAACGGCCGCGCCCCTCAGGGTGTCGGCGTTGCCCAGCCTGGTCTCCTCCTCGGCCAGGGCGGTCTCCTCCCCCGGCTGCGGGTCGACGGTCTCCACCTCGGCGAGACCGAACCGGAGCAGATCGGCTTCGCGGGCCCGCTCCCGTGTGTGGGCGACCACGTCGGCGAGCTCCGCCTCCGTCGAACGCAGCGCCTGGTAGGCCGCGGCGTAGTCCTCGGCCAGCCGCGCCAGCTTCGCACCTGCGAAACGGTCCAGCGCCTCCCGTTGCGCGGACGGGCGCAGCAGCCGGTGCTGGTCCGACTGGCCGTGCATCGCCACGAGCGGGTCGGACAGCTCGGCCAGCACCCCCACCGGGACGCTCGTGCCTCCGGCGAAGGCGCGAGAGCGACCCTCCGCGGACACCTGCCTGGCAAGCACCAGTCGGCCGTCGTCGCAATCGCCACCGGCCTGTTCCAGCCGGTCCAGCGCGGTGGCTCCCGGTCCGTCTGCGTCGAGGTGCACCAGTCCCTCGACGCGCGCTCGGTCGGCGCCGGCCCGCACCGTCCCGGAGTCGGCCCGGCCGCCCAGCAGCAGGCCGAGCGCGGAGACCACCATGGTCTTGCCGGCGCCGGTCTCCCCCGTGATGACGGTCAGCCCGGGCCCGAGCTCGAGGACGGCTTCCTCGATCACGCCCAGGGACCTGATCCGCAGCTCCTCAAGCATCCGCCGTCCCCTCGCCTGCCCGTCGGTGGCGACGTTCTCCGGCCCCGCGCCAGCCGCTGACGGGCAGGTCGAACTTGGCCACCAGCCGGTCGGTGAACGGAGCCCGGTGCAGCCTCACCAGCCGGACGGGGGTGCTGCCGCGGCGCACCTCGATGCGGGCCCCCGGCGGTAGCTCGACGGTGCGCCGTCCGTCGCACCACAGCACCCCGGCCCCCTCGGTGCGGGCGATCACCTCGACTGCCAGCACGGAGTCCGGGGAGACCACCATCGGCCGGGCGAACAGGGCGTGCGCGCTGATCGGCACCATCAGCAGCGCCTCCACCTCGGGCCAGACGATCGGGCCACCGGCACTGAAGTTGTACGCCGTCGAGCCGGTCGGGGTCGCGCACACCACGCCGTCGCAACCCCATCGCGACAGTGGTCGCCCGTCCACCTCGACGACCACTTCCAGCATCCGTTCCCGGGCGGCCTTCTCGACACTGGCCTCGTTGAGCGCCCAGGTCTGCGCCACCCGCTCCTTGTCGCGGTAGACCGAGACGTCGAGCGTGAGCCGCTCCTCCCAGGAGTAGTGCCGCTGCACGATCGCGTCCAGCGTGAACGCGACGTCGTCGTGCTCGGCCTCGGCCAGGAAGCCGACGTGGCCCAGGTTGACGCCGAGCAGCGGGGTCCCGGTGTCGCGGGTCAGCTCGGCGGCCCGGAGCAGCGTGCCGTCCCCGCCGATGACGACCGCCAGCTCGCAGTCACGCGAGGACTCCGGTCCCGCGGCGACCGTGACGACGGGAACGTCCAGTGCCAGGTCGGCGGCCTCGTCCTCGAGGAGCCGGACCTGCACGTCGTGCTTGTGCAGACCGCGGCAGAACTCGCCGGCCACCTCCCGAGCGCCCGGCCGGCCCGTGTGCGCGACCACAAGCACGGCGCGCGAGGAGTCGGAGGAACTCACCGGCCCACCTTCTCATCCGGCGCCCCCGGAGCGGGGGCCGCGCGCACTTCTCGCGCGATGCGTCCCGCATCGAGGGAACGCGGGCCGCGCCGCAGCCAGACGAAGAACTCCAGGTTTCCCGAGGGGCCCGGCAGCGGGCTCACCGCCAGTGCACGGGCTCCCCAGCCGCGCTCGTCCGCCGCCGAGCAGATCGTCTCGACCGCCTCGGCGTGCAGACCCGGATCGCGCACCACGCCCCCCTTGCCGACCCGCTGCTTGCCTACCTCGAATTGCGGCTTGACCATCAGCACCAGGTCCCCGGCTCCCGCCGTGACCGCGACGAGCGGGTCCAACACCTTGGTGAGGGAGATGAACGAGAGGTCGCCGACCACCAGGTCGACTGGGGGCGCGATGTCGCTCGCGGTGAGACGGCGGATGTTGGTCCGGTCGCGGACCTCGACGCGCGGGTCCTGCCGGAGCGGCCAGGCGAGTTGGCCGTAGCCGACGTCCACGGCAACCACGGACGCCGCGCCGTGCCGCAGCAGCACGTCCGTGAACCCTCCGGTCGACGCCCCTGCGTCCAGGCACCGGCGTCCGGACACGCGCAGGCCCAGAGGAACGAACGACCGCAGTGCGCCGGCCAGCTTGTGCCCTCCACGGGAGACGTACTCCGGCTCCCCGGGGCGGTCGGGGTCCGGCGCTACCAGCAACGCGACATCGGTCCCGACGCCGGTTGCGGGCTTGGTGGCCACCACACCGGAGATCCGCACCCGGCCGGCGGCGACGAGGTCCGCGGCGTGGTCCCGGGACCGGGCCAGCCCGCGGCGGACCAGCTCGGCGTCCAGACGCTGGCGCCGCGTCACCGTGCCCGCCGGCTACGCGTCGGCGTCGCCGACGTCGGCCAGCGCGCTGCGCAGCCGCGCGTGGGCGGACTCGAGGACGGCGACGTGCTCCTCGACAGACAGCGTGTCGAGCACGTCGAGACCGGCCACCGCCTCGTCGACGGCCGGGACCCCCGTGGGGGCGAGGGCACTCGTGTCGGTGCCGGTCGAGTCGGGAAGCGGGACCTCTGCGGCGAAATCACTCACGGCTTCACGCTACCTGGGGCGGGGCCCCGGTGAGGTCAACCGGGCAGCCGGTGTCGTCGAAGTGCCTCCAGCCGACGGCGGCGACCAGCTGCCACCACTGTGCCGGCGTCCCGTCACCGTCGACGCGGAGCCCGCCGTCCTCGACGTACGCCGTCCACCCCGCCAGGCGCCCGCTCAGCCCGCCGTCGAGCTGTTGGACATCGGGACACTCGTGCGCGGTGCCCAGGCCGGCCAGGTCCGGCGCCAGGTACGTCGGACGCATTCGCCGTGGGGCGGCCAGCAGCTCCTCCACGCCGGTGACCCCGGTGAGCACCAGCAGGCTGTCCAGGCCGGCCGAGGCAGCGCCTTCGATGTCGGTCTCCAGCCGGTCCCCCACCATCAGCGCGCGCTCGGGCCGTGACCCAGTGCGGCGCAGCGCCTCCTCGAACAGCGGCAGCTTCGGCTTGCCGGCCACCTCGGGGTCCCGCCCGGCGAAGGTCCGCACGACGTCCACCAGCGCACCGTTGCCGGGCCCCTCCCCCGTCGGCAGCGGAAGGGTGGCATCGGTGTTGGCCGCCACCCACGGCAGTCCGCCGCGCACGAGCATCGCCCCCTTGCTGATCGTGGACCAGGTCAGGTCCGGGTGGTAGCCGGAGACCACCGCCGCCACCTGCTCGTCGACGGTCTGCACCGGTCGCAGCCCGCGCTCGGCCAGCGCCTGGAACAAGCCGGCCCCGCCGATCACGAACACACTCGCGCCCCGGGGCAACCGGTCGGCAAGCAGCCGGGCGGCCGCCTGGGCGGAGGTGACCACGTCGTCGGCGCCGGCGGACACCCCGAGCGCGTTGAGGTGCACCGCGACCGTCGAGGGCAGCCGCGAGGCGTTGTTGGTCACGAACAGTACCCTCATCCCGGCTGCTGCGGCCCCGGCCAGCTGGTCGGCCGCCCCCGGCACCGGCTCGGATCCGACGTACACCACCCCGTCGAGGTCGATCAGCGCCACGTCGTAGGTCTCCCACAGGGGACCTGGGCTGGTCTCGAGCACTGTCTCCTCCTGGTGTCCTCCTGCCGGCCGCTGCGCCCCCCGGGTCTCGTAGGATGCGACGGTGCCTGGTTTCGTGCTGGCCCCGTTTCGCGGGCTGCGGTTCGACGAGGCGGCGGTCGGGGACCTCGGCACCGTGATCTCTCCGCCGTACGACGTCCTGGACGCCGACACGGTGCGGAGTCTGGAGGCCGCGAACCGGCGCAACATCGTCCGGCTGATTCTGTCACGACGCTTCGAGCGGCCCTACCTCGCGGTCAGGGAGCGACTGCAGCAGTGGCGCGAGCGGTCCTACCTGTGCGCCGACCCTGCGCCGGGGCTGTACGTCTACGAGTACGTCGTGGGCGGGACCGCGGTGCGCGGTCTGATCGGCCTGCTCGGGCTGCGCCAGGAGCAGGAACGGATCGTGCTCCCCCACGAGGAAGTGATGCCCGGTCCCGTGGACGACCGCACCGTCCTGATGCGCACCACCCAGACCAACCTGGAGCCGATCCTGCTCGTGCACGACGGCCCGGCCCGGCTGCGTGAGGTCGTCGACGACGTCGTCCGGGAGGCTCCGCTGGCCGACTTCCTCGCACTCGACGGCAGCGGACACCGGCTCTGGTCGGTGCTCGACGAGGACGTACTGGCCGAGATCGACGGGGAGCTGGCCGGCACGCAGGCGATGATCGCCGACGGCCATCACCGCTACGCCGCCTACCTGAGGCTGCAGGCCGAGCAGCGCGGCGAGGAGCCGCCAGGGCGGTCCCCCTGGGACTTCGGGCTGGCGATGCTCGTCGACCGCCACGACAGCGCGCTGCGCGTGGGCCCGATCCACCGCTCGGTCGCCGCCGTGACGATGGCAGACCTCAGCGAGATGTGCGCGGAGCGGGACGACCGGCTCGCAGAGCAGCCGGACCGGGAGGCGGCACTGGCCGCGCAGGCCGCCCGCGCCGGCGCGGCCGAGGACGCCACGTTCGTGATCTCCGACGGCCAGGCCTGGGCGCTGCTCTCGACCGCGCGCACCCACGAGGTGGACGCCGCCGTTCTGCACGAGACGCTGCTTCCCGCCTGGGCGGTCGCCGATGCCCAGGTGGGCTACCACCACTCCTTGGACCAGGCGCTGCACACGATCACGCGGCAACCCGGGCTGGTGGTGGCGGTCCATCCGCCGAGCCTCGAGCAGGTGATGGCCAGCGCCGCACGCGGGATACGCATGCCCCGCAAGTCGACGTCGTTCGCTCCGAAGCCGCGGATGGGCATGGTGATGCGCGACCTGCGCGACTGGTCGGCCGGGTAGGCGCACCCTCGGTGGGAGTCCGCGAGGTGCTCAGGCACGCCGGGCCTCGAGCACCTCGACCTCCAACCGGGTCTGCGGACCCGAGGCCACCCGGTAGTGGCGACGTCGCAGGGCACCACGCACCAGCACCTGCTCGCCGACCGCCCACCGGGCCACCGTCCGGCGGGCTCGCGCGGACCAGGCCACGCACTCGACCCAGTCGACGCTCTGCTTGGACCTCGCCGTCATCGGCGTCCTGGTGCGCGGCACGCTGATCCGGAACGTGAGGATCTCGTCGCCGCTGGGCAGGGTTCGCTGAGCCGGAGCGCCGGTGACGCGTCCGGCCAGCCTCACCTCGTTGGCGGGCTCTGTTGACTCGTCTTCGGACATCGGCCACCTCCTCCGCCCCCAGCGTGGCGGACACGCACGTCGTCCGGCGAGGCGATCTCGGTGCCTGTGCACAATGCGAGCAGCAATGCGCCTGTGGAGGCTTTCCGGTCGGCCCCGGCGTCAGCCCTGTTCGAGCTCGGCAGCGCGCTCGGCCGCGTCGGTGGCCTGCTCCCCGTCGACCGCGACGGTCCGGTGGAACCACTCGAGTGCGTCGGCTCCCCGGCCCGCGGCGAGCAGCGCCTCGGCGTAGGCGTAGCGCAGCCGCGCCACCCACGGTGCCCGCGACCGGGAGCGCAGCGGGGCGGTCTCCAGGGTGCGCAAGGCCGCGTCGATCTCGCCGCGGTCCAGCCGGGCACCGGACTCGACGATCGTCATCTCCGCCTGCTCCGCCTCGCCCAGGGAGGCGACAGCCGGGCTGTGCGCGAGCTCCAGAGCCTTGTCCGGCCGTCCGAGCGCGCGCTCACAGTCGGCCATCACCGGCAGATAGTCGTTCGAGCCGTTCATCCGCTTGGCGGCACGCAGCTCGGAGAGCGCTTCGGTGTACTCGCCCGCTGCGTATGCGGCCTCTCCGCACGCCTCACGCACGACGGCGATGCGCGCAGCCCGGGCGCGAGCGGCCGACGCGTGCCGGTAGGCGGTTGCGGGGTCCTCGTCCATCAGCAGTGCGGCAGCGACCAGATGCCGTGCCACTCGAGCGGCCAGCTTCTCCGGCAGGCCGCGCAGCTGTGCCGCGACGGCGCGGTCGAGCTCGCGGCCGGTGACCTGCTCCGGTATCGGCGGCCCGTCGTACGCCGCCTGCTCGGCACTGCGGCGCTCGGGGTCGGAGGGCTCGGACCCACGCTGCCGCCCGCCGCGCTGCGGCGTGCGACCAGGTTGCCGATCGCCACGGTGGCCTCGGCCGCCGCTGCGCGGTCGATCCCTGCCGTCGCGACGGGGGTCCTTGCCGCTGGCCACTGTGTCCACGCCTCCGTGCTCGCACTCGCTGGTCCGGGCCTTTACCCCCGCACATGCGGCCTCGTACATGCCTGGAGGCCACCGACGAGCGGTGGCCTCCACGGAAAGTATGTCCGGCGACGTCCTACTCTCCCACAACCTCCCGGTTGCAGTACCATCGGCGCTGAGAGGCTTAACTTCCGGGTTCGGAATGGAGCCGGGTGTTTCCCTCCCGCTATGGCCGCCGAAACTCTATGGAGTTATCAGTCCTGTCGACCGTAACTCGGGAACCACACAGTGGACGCGCAACATCTTTGAGGGACAAGCCCTCGGCCTATTAGTACCGGTCGGCTCCGTGTATCACTACCTTCGACCTCCGGCCTATCAACCCAGTCGTCTTCTGGGGGCCTTACCCGGTTATCCCGGTGGGAAACCTCATCTTGAAACGTGCTTCCCGCTTAGATGCTTTCAGCGGTTATCACTCCCGAACGTAGCCAACCAGCCGTGCTCCTGGCGGAACAACTGGCACACCAGAGGTTCGTCCATCCCGGTCCTCTCGTACTAGGGACAGCCTTTCTCAAGTTTCCTGCGCGCGCGGCGGATAGGGACCGAACTGTCTCACGACGTTCTAAACCCAGCTCGCGTGCCGCTTTAATGGGCGAACAGCCCAACCCTTGGGACCTACTCC
>DASSKK010000062.1:0-46753 GCA_035690495.1 Nocardioidaceae bacterium
CGGGGGACCGGCGCAGCGCGACGTCGCCGTCGGCCGGCGGTACCCCCGGCTCGCTGGTGACCTCGTGCGCAATCCGCCATGCGCGCTGCAAGAACCGCAGCGAGCCACCGGGCGACACGTCGGCCCAGTCGATGTCGTCCGCCGGCGGCCCGGCGAACACCACCGTCAGACGAACCGCGTCCACCCCGTACGCCTCGATCTGTTCACCGAGGTCGACCCCGTTGCCGAGGGACTTGCTCATGGCCTTGCCCTGGTTGATCACCTGGCCCTGGTTGATGTGCTCGGTGAACGGCTCGACGAAGTCCACCATCCCCATGTCGTGCAGCACCTTGGTGAAGAACCTGCTGTACAGCAGGTGCAGTACGGCGTGCTCGACACCACCGACGTAGATGTCGACCGGCATCCACTGCCTCACGGCTTCGACGTCGAACGGGCCGTCCTCGTAGTGCGGGGAGCAGTAGCGCAGGAAGTACCACGACGAGTCCACGAAGGTGTCCATCGTGTCCGAGTCGCGCTTGGCGGGGCCACCGCACTGCGGGCAGTCGACGTTCACCCACTCCTCGGCGGCGGCCAGAGGCGAGACGCCCTTCGGCTTCAGGTCGGCGCCCTTCAGCTCCGGCAGGACCACCGGCAGCTGGTCGTCGGGCACCGGCACCTCGCCGCAGTCCGGGCAGTGCACGATCGGTATCGGGCAGCCCCAGTACCGCTGCCGGCTCAGCAGCCAGTCCCGCAGCCGGAAGTTGACGGCGCCCGTGCCGGCACCTCGCTGCTCCAGCCAGTCGATGATCGTGCGCTTGGCCGTGTCGACGTCCAGCCCGTCCAGGCTGATCTCGTCGTTGGCGGAGTTGATCGCCGGCCCCTGCCCGACGTAGGCTTTGCCGCCGCTCTCCTCGAAGCCCTCCGGCGGCTGCACGGTGCGCACGATCCGCAGGTCGAACCTCTCGGCGAAGTCCCAGTCGCGCTGGTCCTGTCCAGGAACCGCCATGATCGCGCCGGTGCCGTAGTCGGCCAGCACGTAGTCGGCGGCCCAGACCGGGATCCGCTCGCCGGTCGCCGGGTTGACGGCGTGCACGCCCAGGAAGACTCCGGTCTTCGGCCGCTCCGTGGACAGCCGGTCGATGTCGGAGGCCTTGCGCACCTCCTCCAGGTAGGCGTCGTACGCCGCCCGCTGCTTGGGAGCGCACAGCTGCTCGGCCAGCTTCGCGTCCGCGGCGACCACCATGAACGTCGCGCCGAAGATCGTGTCGGGTCGCGTGGTGTAGACGCTGATCGAACCCTCCTCGATCACCGGGAAGGTGACGTGCGCGCCCTCGGAGCGGCCGATCCAGTTCTTCTGCGCGGTCAGCACCCGCTCGGGCCAATGGCCCTCCAGCGGCACCATGTCGTCCAGCAGCCGCTGTGCGTAGTCGGTGACCTTGAAGAACCACTGCGTCAGCTCACGCTTGGTGACCTCGGCACCGCAGCGCTCGCACCGGCCGGCGACGACCTGCTCGTTGGCCAGCACCGTCTGGTCGTTCGGGCACCAGTTGACCGGGCTGTTCTTGCGATATGCCAGCCCCCGCTCGCGGAACCTCAGGAACAGCCACTGCGTCCAGCGGTAGTACTCCGGGTCGGAGGTGTTCAGCCGGCGTGACCAGTCGAAGCTGACCGCAAAGTGCTTGAACGACTCGTACTGGGTGTCGATGTTGGCATAGGTGTACGTCGCCGGGTGCGCGTCGTTGCGGATCGCGGCGTTCTCTGCGGGCAGCCCGAACGAGTCCCAGCCCATCGGGTTCAGCACCCGGTAGCCCCGCTGCCACCAGTACCTGGCGATCACGTCGTGCAGGGCGGTGACCTCGGCGTGGCCCATGTGCAGGTCGCCGCTGGGGTAGGGGAACATCGTCAGTGCGTAGCGACGCTCGCGACCGTCGGGCTCGTCGCCGGTGGTGAACGGGTCCAGCTCGTCCCACACCGCCCGCCACTTGGCCTGCACCGCGGCGACGTCGTAGGCCTCGGCGTGCTGAGGCTCTCCGGCCTGGGCCGTGTGCTGCGTCATCGGGTCTCCTCGTGGTAGCGGTTCGTTGCGGGTGTGGTCGGGCACAAAAAAACCCCTCGCGCACGAGGGGTAGCCGCGTCGCGGTCGCCGATCAGTCCGGCACCGTCAACGCGGCCCGCTAAGCAGGAGGCTGGTTCTCATGCAACCAGGGTAGCGCACGTTCACGCGAGCTCGTCGAGATGGTTCTCCAGCACGAGCAGGCCGCGGTGCAGAGCGGCGTACCCGTCGGGGCCGATGGCCCGGGCCCACGCCTCCCCGAGCCGCGTCGCGGTCTGCGAGATCACCTCCACGGCGGCATGGCCGCGCTCGGTCAGCCGCACCACGCGAGTGCGCCGGTTCTCGGGATGGGCCTCGCGGACGAGGTAGCCGGCATCCTCCAGCTGGTGCAGGAGATGGTTCATCGCCTGCTTCGAGGCCCGGTTGCGGGCAGCCAGCCAGCCCGGCCTGCGTCCTTCGGGGCCGGGGTGCTGCAACACCGCGAGGTGGGCAGGAAGCACGTCGTCGTAACCGGCGTCGCGCAGCGCCGTGAGCAGCGCCTGGCGCACCACCACGCTCGGCCGACGAAGCAGCGCGGGCACCGGAGGCGGCGCACCGACCGCACGAGGCGCCTCGGCACCCCGGTCGCGCTGCTCCTGCTTCGCGCCCCCACTCATCCCTCCAGTCTGGCGTACCTAATGCGGCTAATAAGCCTATACAGCACGATTGTGCCCATTCGGCCGAGGCGGCCACCCCCGAACGGACCATCTGCTACCGCCCGGTCCCCGGCGGTGCCGCCGGCGCATCCCGGGCGGGGTGGCGGGGGACGACCGGGCGGGGTGGCGGGGGACGACCGGACGGGGTGGCGGGGGACGACCGGGCGGGGTGGCGGGGGACGACTGGGCGGGGTGGCGGGGGACGACTGGGCGGGGTGGCGGGGGACGACTAGTAGGGTCCCGCGACATGAAGGTTCTCCTCACCGGCGGGGCCGGGTACATCGGGTCGACGACCGCCAAGGCGCTCGAGGACGCCGGGCACGTCCCGGTGGTCGTGGACTCCTTGCTGACCGGCCCCCGGGTCTTCGTGCGCGACCGGATCTTCTACGAGGGCGACATCGCCGACCGGGACCTGCTGGCCAGCGTGGTGCGCGACCACCCCGACATCGAGTGCACCATCCACATGGCGGCGCGGATCGTCGTACCGGAGTCGGTGGCGCAGCCCTACGAGTACTACCGGGACAACGTCGCCAAGTCCTTGGAGATGTTCGACGAGCTGGTCAGGCTCGGCAAGCCTCGGGTGGTCTTCTCCTCCAGCGCCTCGCTGTACGCCACCGTCGACGGGTTCGAGGTCGACGAGGCCGCCCCTCTCGATCCGCCCTCGCCGTACGCCCGCACGAAGCGCGTGATGGAGATGGCGCTGACCGACATCGCCGTGGCCACCGACCTGCGCGCGATCATCCTGCGCTACTTCAACCCGATCGGCTCGGACCCGGACCTCGAGTCGGGCATCTACGCCAAGGAGCCCTCGCACATCCTGGGCCAGCTGGTGATGGCCGCCCAGGGACTCAAGGACGCGTTCACGATCACCGGCACCGAGCACCCGACCCGTGACGGCACCGGGATCCGCGACTACATCCACGTGTGGGACCTGGCGCGTGCCCACGTGCGGGCCGTCGAGCAGTTCGACGCCGTGCTCGCCTCCGTTGGCGCACCGAGCACGGTGATCAACCTCGGCACCGGCGCGGGCATCACCGTGCGGGAGATGGTGGCCGCCTTCGAGTCGGTCTACGGCTCGCCGGTGCCCGTGCGGGAGGCACCGCCGCGGCCGGGCGACGCCGTCGGCGCATTCGCCAACGTCGACAAGGCGCGCGAGGTGCTCGGGTGGACCTCGTCGTTGTCGGTCGAGGACGGCATCGCCTCGGCGCTGGCCTGGGGGCGCAAGCGCAAGCAGGTGCTCGGCTATGAGTGACCGCCGCGGGCCGGCCGACTCTGCGCTCGGGGACCTGTTCCGGCTGGACGGCCGGGTGGCGATCGTCACCGGAGCCTCCTCCGGTCTCGGGGTCGCGTTCGCCCGCGCGCTGGCCGAGGCCGGCGCCGACGTGGTGCTCGGTGCGCGGCGCGTCGAGCGGCTCGAGGACACCCAGCGGCTCGTCGAGGCGGCCGGTCGCCGTTCGCTGGCAGTGGGCACCGACGTAGCCGATCCCGACCAGTGCAGCCGGCTGGTGGAGGCGGCGATGGGCGAGTTCGGGCACGTCGACGTGCTCGTGAACAACGCCGGCGTCGGCACCGCCGTGCCCGCGACCCGGGAGACGCCCGAGCAGTTCCGCCAGGTGATCGACGTGAACCTGAACGGCTGCTACTGGATGGCACAGGCGTGCGGACGGGTGATGTCGCCCGGCAGCAGCATCGTGAACATCTCCAGCGTGCTCGGCCTGACCACCGGCGGACTGCCGCAGGCGGCGTACTCCTCCTCGAAGGCCGGGCTGATCGGGCTGACCCGCGATCTCGCGCAGCAGTGGACCGGCCGCAAGGGGATCCGGGTGAACGCGATCGCGCCGGGCTTCTTCGTCTCGGAGATGACCGACCAGTACGCACCGGGCTACCTGGAGTCGATGGCGACGCGGATCCCCGCCGGACGCAACGGCGACCCTCGCGAGCTCGCAGCGACCGTGGTGTTCCTCGCCTCCGACGCCGCCGGCTACATCACCGGGCAGACCCTCGCGGTCGACGGAGGTATGACCATCACCTGATCCGGTGGCAGCATGGAGCCCATGAGCAGTTCGCAGAACATCGGCCGGATGCGCAATGCGCTTTCCCTCGACTTCCCGATGTCGCTCGGCGTCTATGAGAAGTACGAGCAGGCCCAGGAGGCGGTCGACTTCCTGTCCGACCACGAGTTCCCGGTGCAGAACTGCATGATCGTCGGCACCGAGCTCAAGCAGGTGGAGCGGGTCACCGGCCGGCTCACCACCGGTCGCGTTGCCGCCGGCGGGGCGCTGTCCGGACTGTGGATGGGTCTGTTCATCGGACTGATCTTCTCCTTCTTCGGCAAGGGCGCGAACACGCTTGCCATCATCGTGTCCACCGTGATCATCGGCGCGCTGTTCGGCCTGATCTGGGCGCTGGTGGGGTACGCCGCGACGCGCGGCAGGCGCGACTTCAGCTCGGTGACCCAGATCGTCGCCACCCGTTACGAGGTGCTCGTCGAGCACAAGCACGCCGAGCAGGGCCGGCAGCTGCTCGCCCAGATGCCGGGAGCACGGCAGCAAGGCTTCTGAGGCCCAGGCCACCCACCATCCGGTGTCCGCGAACTTCACTGCCTGCGGTGACAGCCTCTCTAGAGTGACCTCATGCACCGAACGGCACTAGTCACCGGAGGCAGCCGTGGGATCGGCGCGGCGACCGCCCGCAGACTCGCCCGGGACGGCTGGGATGTGGCGCTCTCCTACCGTGACCGCGCGGACGCAGCCGAGCAGGTGGTGGCTGCCTGTCGCGCGGAGGGCGTGCGTGCGCTGTCACTGCGCTGCGACGTGTCCCGCGAGGACGAGGTCGACGCCATGTTCGCCACCGTTGCCGACGAACTCGGCGAGATGGCGGCGGTGGTGAACAATGCCGGCATCGCCCCGCCGCCGGGGCGGGTCGAGGACTACGATGCCGCCCGCCTGCACCAGGTCATGGCTGTGAACGTGGTCGGCGCCTACCTGGTGGCCGGGCGTGCCGTCCGGGCGATGTCGACCGCTCACGGCGGAGCGGGTGGTGTCCTGGTGAACGTCTCCTCGCGGGCGGCGGTGCTCGGCAGCGCCGGGGAGTATGTCGACTATGCGGGCTCCAAGGCCGCCGTCGACGCGCTCACGGTCGGTCTTGCTGGCGAAGTAGCCGCCGATGGCGTCCGGGTGGTCGGTGTGCGTCCTGGGCTGATCGAGACCGACATCCACGCACCGGGGCGGTTGGTGCGGCTGGGCAGCACCCCTCCGCTCGGCCGGCCGGGCGCCGCCGACGAGGTGGCCGGCGCCATCGCCTTCCTGGTCTCGCCCGACGCGTCGTACATGACCGGCACCACCCTGGACGTCTCCGGCGGCCGCTGACGAGTCGGCAGAGCGGGAGCCGGAATCAGCCCTGCGGGCTGGTGTCGTCCATTCCTCCGAGGCGGTGCCCAGAGCCGGTTGGCTGGACGGCGCGTACGCCGCCCTGGCAGCGTGAGCTACCGGACGCCGATCGTCCGCGATCCGGTGTACGTTGCCGCCATGCCCGACTTCACGATCAAGGCGCTCACGCCGGAGACGTTCGACGACTTCGCCGCTCTCGTCGAGCGGAACAAGGGCATGTTCGCCAGCTGCTGGTGCACGCACTTCCATCCCGATTGCGCGGAGAAGGGCCAGAGCGCCGAGGGGAACCGGGCGCTCAAGCAACGTCTGGTGGCCGACGGGATCGCGCACGCGGCGCTGGTCTACGACGGCGACCGGGCCGTCGCCTGGGCGGAGTACGGATCACCCGAGGAGCTGCCCAACATCCATCACCGCAAGGAGTACGTCGCCACTGCCGAGCGACTGCCCGACTACCGGGTCACCTGCATCCTCGTCGAGCGCGGCCTTCGTGGTCAGGGCCTGGCGGAGATCGCCCTGCGCGGAGCCGTCGAGCTGATCGCGCGGGCCGGTGGCGGCCTGGTCGAGGGCTACCCGCACGACACCGGCGGGGTCCGGAAGAAGAACTCGTCGTTCCTCTACAACGGCACCCGCACGATGTACGAGCGCGAGGGCTTCACCTACGACCGGACCAAGGGCCAGGGCAACTGCGTGTTGGTGCGCGAGGTGGCCCCGAGGACGCGCGACTGAACTGCCGGCATGGCCCTGGTCTGCGACTTTGGTGGAGCTGAGGGGACTCGAACCCCTGACCCCCTCCATGCCATGGAGGTGCGCTACCAACTGCGCCACAGCCCCGCAGCCCGGGCCCGCCCGGGCAACCCGGGAATCCTAGCCAACCGGCGAGGCGATTGCGAAATCGCCTCCGCCCCGCCGGTCGACCGCGAGAATCCTGCTGACTGCCGCTCAGACGGTCGCCGAGGAGGGGCCGGCCGGAGTGGCATCCTCCTCCGGTTGGTTGAGGATCTCCTCGACCCGGTGACCGGGCAGCTGGCAGTACCAGGCGCATCCCAGCACGACGATCGTCAAGATGACGTTGGCGATGATTCCGCCGTTGAACCCGTAGACGTTCGCCTGGCCGGCATTGGTCGCCGCGGACACGCCCGAGTAGCTGCCCAGGTAGCTGACGAGAGTGATCCCCGCGAACCAGACGAGCACCCACCAGCCGTGCGCGAAGTCCAGCTTCGGCGCGCGACGGTTCGCTCCCTGGTCCCCCACCTCGAAGATGGCGAGCAGGACGTATCCGATCGCGACCGCGACCATCATCTTCCACACCTGGTCCCAGCCGGACCAATACATGATCAGGTTGGTGGACAGCAGGGCCAGCGGAGCGATGATCCACGCGCCGCCCTGCCGGTACGGCCGCTCCTGGTTGGGAATCTGCTTGCGGAACGTGAGCAGCGCGATGGCGCCGCTGCCGAAGGAGAGCACCGTCAGCGAGGTGACGATGCCAACCAGCGCCTGCCAGCTCGGGAAGGGCAGGAAGAAGATGCACCCGACGATGAACGCCAGAATCAGGCTGGGCCACGGTACTCCGTTGTTGTTGACGTGCGCGAGGACCTTGGGTGCGTTGCGGTTGCGCCCCATCGCGTAGGACATCCGGGCGGTGACGCTGGTGTAGATCAGGCCGGTGTCACCTGGGGAGATGAACGCGTCGGCGTACAGCAGCCCGGCCAGCCAGCCGAGTCCGAGCACGGTCGCCAGTGTGGCCAGCGGGCTGAAGTTCCCCGCGGTGCTGCCGAGCTTGATCAGGCTGCCGACGTCGTGCCAACCGTGCTGGGCCAGCGCGTGAGGGTCCTGAGCTCCGATGAACGCGACCTGCAGCAGGATGTAGAGGATCCCGCAGATCAACACCGAGCCGATCAGCGTCAGCGGCACGTTGCGCCGGGGGTTGTCCGTCTCGCCGGCCAGCTCGATGCCCTGGCGCCAGCCCAGGAACGAGAACGCGATGCCGGCGGCGGGGATCGCCTCGAAGGCGCTCTTGAGGCCGTAGGGCGCGAACCCGTTGCCGTCGGTGGTGTTCAGGCTGAAGTTCGAGATGTGGAAGGCGCTCACAATGACCGCGATGATCACCAGCACGATCATGCCCAGCTTCCACCAGACGAGCACGTTGTTGATCCGGGCGAACCAGCGCACCCCGAAGTAGTTGATCACCACGAACAGCGCCATCATGCCGACCGCCACGCCGATGCCTGCCGGGGTGAGCGTGGCGTTGGAGTGCTCCAGCCAGTGCGCGTACGAGGAGGCGTAGGTCAGCACCGCGGAGACCTCGACGGAGGCCACCGCGGCGCAGGCCAGCCAGGTAACCCAGCCCATCGAGTAGCTGGCGAACGATCCCCATGCGTAGTGCGGGTAGCGGGCCACGCCGCCGCTGCGCGGGAACATCACGCCGAGCTCGGCATAGCTCAGCCCGATCAGCAGGAACATGATCGTGCCGACGACCCAGGAGATGATCGCCGACGGGCCGGCCTGGCTGGACGCATTCAGCGAGCTGAACAGCCAGCCGGATCCGATGATCGAGCCGATGGCCGTGAACAGCAGCCCGATCGTGCCGAAGTCCTTCTTGAGTCGTATGTCGTCACCGGCGGCCGAACCCACCGCGGGTTCGGGGGTGGATGTGTCTGTAGCCATCGTTCCGATCCTCTCTCCTGCAAGGGATCCGTCCACGCAAGACTCCAACCGGACAGCCCGTCCGGAAGCCTTCCGCGTCGATCCCGCCTCAAGCACGGTAGACCCAAAGGCCAACCAACTGGCAACAGGGGAGGCTTCTGTCGAAATCGTGTCGCGAACGACGTGTCAGGATTCGTCCGGGAGCACCGGCGGCGTGACGTGGCCCGGACGCACCGACTCGTTGTAGCCATGTAGGCGCAGCCGCCCGGCGTACTCGCTCTCGACCATGGACGCCCAGGCACAGTTGTCCATGCCTGCGACCGAGCGTTCGGCTTCAGTGCTCCAACCCAGCAGAGCGGCCATGCCCACCTTGAGCGCCGCGCCGTGCGTCACCACGATGCCCGTCTCCCCGGGGCTCAGCGCCGCCAGGCACTCATGAAGCGCGGGGAGCACGCGGACCCGTACCTCGTCGGTGGACTCGGCGCCACGGACCAGCAAGCTGTCGTCATGCCTGGTCCAAGCGGCGTACTCGGTCGGGTACCGCTCGGAGAACTCCGTGATCGTCAGGCCCTGCCGTTCCCCCACGTCGTACTCCCGCAGCCGTGCGTCGTAGATCGCGGTCAGCCCGGTCTCCTTCTCCAGATACGAGCAGGTCTGCCGGGCCCGAGCCAGATCGGAGGACCACAGCCGCGCAGGCACGAGTGAGCCCAGATACGCAGCGGCAGCAGAGGCCTGGGCATGACCGGTCTCGTCGAGCTCGACGTCGGCCTGCCCTTGGGCCCGCTCGCATGCGTTCCAGGCCGTGCGGCCGTGCCGGAGCAGGATCAGACGACGGCCGGGGGTGGTCTCGACAGGCTCGGCCGTCGGGTCCGGCACGACCGGCGGGCTCACGCGCCGCGGCCGGAGGTCACGGTCGCCGGCAGCTCGATGACCGGGCAGTCGCGCCAGAGCCGTTCGAGAGCATAGAAGGCGCGCTCCTCCTCGTGCTGGACGTGCACCACGATCTCGTCGTAGTCGATCAGCACCCACCGGCCGTCGCGCTCCCCCTCCCGGCGCACCGGTTTGGCGCCGTGCGCACGCAGCCGCTCCTCGACCTCGTCGACGACGGCTCTGACCTGCCGGTCGTTCGGAGCCGAGCAGAGTACGAACGCGTCGGTGATCACCAGCTGCTCGGAGACGTCGAAGGCGATGATGCTCTCGGCGAGCTTGTCCGAAGCCGCCTGGGCGGCGGCGCGGACCAGTTCGAGTGCGTGGTCGGTGGCAGTCACAAAACTCCCATCGGTTCAGGAGGTCCCGAGCTTCGGGCCGGTGCGGTCACGGACGTAGAGGGAGTACTTCTCGATGTACTGGACGACGCCGTCGGGCACCAGGTACCAGACCGGCTCGCCGTTCTCCTGCCGCTTGCGGCAGTCGGTCGAGGAGATCGCCAACGCGGGGATCTCCACGATCGTGACCGCATCCTCGGGCAGTCCGTCCAGGGTGCCCGGGTCAAGACGCACGCCGGGACGGGTGCAGCCGACGAAGTGCGCCAGCTCGAACAGCTCGCCGACGTCGCGCCAGGTAAAGATGTTGCCCAGCGCGTCGGCGCCGGTGATGAAGTACAGGTCCGCCTCGGGCATCTGCTTGCGCAGGTCGCGCAAGGTGTCGATGGTGTACGTCGGGCCGTCCCGGTCGATGTCGACCCGGGACACCCAGAACAACGGGTTCGAGGCGGTCGCGATCACCGTCATCAGGTAGCGGTCCTCGGCGGGCGAGACGACCCGGGCGTTCTTCTGCCAGGGCTCCCCGGTGGGGACGAACACGACCTCGTCGAGCCCGAACCACGCCTGCACCTCGCTGGCCGCGACCAGGTGGCCGTGGTGGATGGGATCGAACGTGCCGCCCATCACCCCCACCCGGCGCCGTCGATCCATGCTCAGGTGTGGTCCCGACCCGCGCCGAAGGCCAACAGGCACCCCATCACCAGCAGCAGGAAGCCGAAGATCACCCCACCGACGACCCAGTGGTTGACCCCGGCAGCGAACCCGTGCGTCTCGGCGGCGAGCACGGCGATCATCGGAACAAACGACATGACTCGGATCCTACCGTGCCCGCCGATCCGCTCACCGCGACCGGGTGGCCGTGCCGGTGGCGTCGCCCAGCAGGCGGTCCCGGTCCACCTTCTCGTGCACCCGGACGATCGCGCGCACGCCGAACCACATCAGCGCGAGGCCGACCACCTGTACGACGGCCAGCGCGGCCGAGCGCCACGGCGGCACACCCAGGAACCCCCAGCTGAACAGCTCGGCCACCAGCACGTCGACGAGGTTCAGGATCGGCATGGACATCGACAGCGGGGCCGCACGGTAGGCCCGCTGGTTGAGGATCATCGCGATGATCCCGAAAACGACCAGGAAGGCCGCGAGCAGCGCGACCGGCACGCTGACGAAGCCCCCGTGCGCGGCGTTGTCCAGCAGAGTCTTCACGTTGCCGGCGACCACGCCGTACACCGCGCCGGCGGTGCTGCCCAGCACGAGCGCCTGGCCGCGTGGGGAGAGTCGCTCCGCGTAGTGACCGATCAGCAGTACGAGCACGACGAGGACGGCGTCGAAGACGAGCACAGAGGTGGCCGAGGACGCCTTCTGGTTCGGTGTCGCGTTGGTGGCGATCAGCAGCACCACCAGACCCACCACCGCAAGCGTGACGGCGCCGACCTCGGGCAGGTGCGGACGCTCACGGTCCATCCAGGCGCGCAGCGGCACCGCGAACACGACGCCGGAGCAGATGATCGGCTGCACGAACGGCAGGGTGCCGAGGTCGAGTGCGAGCGCATGCAGGCCGAACGCGGCCAGACCGATCACGAGCCCGAGCACCCACAGGGGCCGCGCGGCAAGACTGCGCATCAGTGCCGACGCGCCCTGCACGTGGTCGGGCACCCGGCCGACGTCTCGGTGCTGCAGGGAGGTCGACAAGGAGAACCCGAACGCCGAGACGATGGCTACCAGGATCGCCGCGAGGATGTCGCACCTCCCATCGCCCGCCAAAGGGCCGACGGACAGCGGGTCGGGAGGCGTCGACCCTGCACCTCCGTCGCAGCCGACTCTACCGAGTCGCCCCCGCCACCGAGCCCCGTCGCCCCCCGCCACCCCGCCCCGTCGCCCCCCGCCACCCCGCCCGGTCGCCCCCCGCCACCCCGCCCAAGTGCCCTGCGAGAGTCCTGTACGGCGGGGCCCTACTTGGGCTGGTAGTACCTCTTGTACAGCGTGTGGCGGAACAAGACGCCGCCGAGCGGGCCGAGCCACTGGAGCACGTGCCGCATGTGCTTGTTGTCGATCAGCTCGATCAGGTTGCCGTCGGGGTCCTTGCAGAAGAAGAACGTGTGCCCGTGCGGGGACTGCTCCGGCAAGCTGACGATCTCCACGCCCTTGGACACCAGGTAGTCGTGCCACCGCTGGGTTCCGCGCACGTTGAACGAGATGTGGGTCGGTCCGAGCCTGTTCCACACCACGTCGACCGGCGGCTCGTGCGGCACGAACTCGAAGATCTCGATGGTGGCGCCGCCGGGGATCCGGACCCAGCCGATCTTGCACGTCGGCTCCGGGTCATCCTCGGGGACGTCCACGCCGAAGAAGGTCCGGACCCGGTCCGACGGGGTGTCGGACACGCCGACCACGGGGGCTCCGAACACGTCCCAGTAGAACCGCACCGCCTCGTTGAAGTCGGAGACGGTGATCGCGACGTGGCTGAACGTCTGGACGCGCATCGATAGGTCCTCTCGGCGGCTCGTCAGGGGTTCACTTCAGGTCGTTGGCGGTCAGGTGGTCGGCCACCCGCAGCGCCTGGGCGATGATCGTCAGGCCCGGGTTGACCGCCGCCGACGACGGGAAGAACGACGCGTCGACGACGAACAGGTTCTCGACGTCGTGGGTGCGGCAGTAGGTGTCGAGCACAGACGTCTTCGGGTCGGTGCCGAACGCCATCGTGCCGCACTGGTGGGTGGTGTTCTGCACCTTGAACGAGTGCCTGACCACCTTCCAGAAGCCGAGCTTCCTCAGCATCCGGACCGCCTTGGCGACCAGCTCGGAGTGCGGGGCCAGGTTGTTGGGCTGGTAGTCGACCCGGATCCGGCCGTCGGGCTGCACGGTGACGCGGTTCGACGTACGCGGCAGATCTTCCGACATCGCCAGCCAGTCCACGCCCCGGGCGACGAACGCGTTGCACATCCATAGCGGCAGGAACGGGGCGACCGCCTGCACGATCGGGCCGTGCGCGCGGCCCTGGGACTGGATGTGGCCGAGCGGGTAGCGATGGCCGTCGCCAGCACGGTAGTAGTCGTTGATCGCCACCGTCTTCGCGAACACGGTCGGGTTCACTTGGAAGGGGTGGAATGCCTCCATCATCGTGGCCAGGTGCGCCATGTAGTTGCGCCCGATCAGATCCGAGCTGTTGGCCAGGCCGTTCGGGTGCTTGTCGTTGGCCGAGCGAAGCATCAGCGCCGCCGAGTTGACCGCACCGCAGGAGACCACCACCGTCGACGCCTCGACCCGCACCAGGTTGCCGTCGCGCTCCACGTCGACGGCGGTCACCTTCTTGCCGCCGGGGTCGGTGACCAGGCGTACGGCGCGGGCGCCGGTCCACATCGTCACCGTGTCGCAGGCCGTCGCCGGCTCGACGCACATCGTGTCGGCGTCGGCCTTGGCGCGCAGCTTGCACGGGAAGGAGTTGCAGGTGCTGCACAGCACGCAGCCGCCGGGCCGGCCGGGATCGACCATGCCGAGCGGGAGGTACGACGGGCTCAGCCCCTGACCGCGCAGCCTGTCCACGATCTCGGCCATCCGCGGCTCGTGCTCGACCCGTGGATAGGGGTATGGCGGCCGCTCCGGCTCGGTGGGGTCCACACCGTCCTGGCCGTGCACCTGGTAGAGCCGCTCGGCGCGGTCGTACCAGGGTGCGAGCGTGTCGTAGTCGATCGGCCAGGCCGGTGACACGCCGTCGGCGTGCTCGATCGCGTCGAAGTCGTCGGCGCGCAGCCGGTAGAGCACGCTCCCCCAGAACTTGGTGTTGCCGCCGACGACGTAGTGCACCATCGGCCTGAAGCTGCGCCCGCGCCCGTCCAGCCACGACTCGTCCGGCCGGTAGCGCTCCTGCTGCCAGACCGCGGCCGGGTCCCAGTTCTGCGGCTCCTGCGGCAGCATCTGGCCGCGCTCGAGCAGCAGCACCCGTGCACCGGTGCCGGACAGCGCGTGGGCCATCGTCCCGCCTCCGGCGCCGCTGCCGACGATGACCACGTCGAAGTGCTCGGTGCTCATGGCCGGTAGACCTGCTCCATCAGCCGGTGATCGGCCTGCGCCGACTCCAGGCTCATCTGCGGTTGGCCACCCGCACGGATGGCACGTGCGAAATCGGCGTACATAGCCTGGTAGCCGCGGACGTCCCGCCACCCGGGGACGATCACGCGCGGCGCTGCTCGACCGGGTGCGACGATCACCGCACCGTTCGACTCGAACGTGATGACTCCCTTTCGCCCGAACAGCTTGGAGGTCCGCAGACCGCGGAGCAATGAGGGTATCTCCCGGGAGTAGTACAAGGCGCCGGCACCCCCGTTGTCGTAGCCGAAGGCGGCCAGCATGCTCTTGACCCGCCGGTCCGGCGATCCGTCCAGCCGACCGGGCGCGGGCCGGAACCCGCGGATCTCGGTGATCGTCGGCCCCAGGCTGTTGGCCAGGTGCAGCCAGTGCACGCCCTCCTCGAAGAACGCGTCGCCGCCGGCCATCCGCTCGTCGTTGCGCCAGTCGTCGGCGCGCTTGGGCCGGCGGGCCACGGTCGTGAACTGCGCCAGCACGAGGTCGCCGATCGTGTCCTCGGACAGCAGCCGGCGCAACCACACCGCCAACGGCTTGTAGTGGTCGTTCTCCCCGACGCACACGACACGGTCGGCCGCGTCACGTGCTTCGCGCACCCGTTCGTAGTCCGTCAGGTGCGGGAAGGCGGGCTTCTCGACGAGCACGTGCTTGCCTGCCGCGAGCGCCTCGAGTGTCAGATCGAGGTGGAGCAAGGGGGGTACGGCGATCACGACCGCGTCGACGTCGGGGTCGGCGATCGCCGACGCGTAGTCGCCATACCATGTGGTGCCGCCGAGCCGGCGGCAGAACTCGCGGGCGCGCTCGGCGTCGCGGCTCGCGTAGCGGCGGGTGAACGCGGCCGCGAGCACCTTCAGGTGCCGGCTGTGCACCTCGGTGATGAAGCCGCATCCGAGGAAGGCGAGGCGGAGGGGCCGGTCCGCGGCCGTCGCGCCAGCGTGCACCCCGCAGAGGCTAGCAGCGCGGGGCTGTCCTCAACCGAGCAGGACACGCTGGATCCGGCCGGGGAAGCGGACGGTGAACCTGGTCTCGCCGAGCGTCTCCCGCAACCGGTCGGCCTGCGCGTCGACCTCGCAGCGACGCGGAGCGGGGACGTCGAGGAAGTAGTGGGTGCGGATAGTGCCGTCCGGCGCCTGCGCCCATGCTCCGACCACCCGGCCGTCCACCCAGATCGTCGGACCGGCGTTGCCGTTGGCGTCGAAGGCGTCCGCACACTCGGCGGGCAGGTACCACTCCCGCTGCTTCCAGCCCATCGTGGTCGGGTCGAGGCTGGGGAGAAGGGTCACCCAGGGCTCGTCCCGCGTGTCGTTGTCGGCGGGCTCCTCATCGCCTGCGGCGAACCAGCCCTCACCCTCGGGCAGCCGCACCGCGACCGCGCCGGCGTCGGCGAGCGCCCGGCGAGTGGTGGCGGCCGTCCAGCCGGCCCACCACTGGAGGTCCTCGGTGGTGCCGGGACCGAAGCCGCGCAGCCATCTGTCGGCGAGCTCGCGGGCCGCATCCGCGGGGTCTCTGCTGGATTCCAGGCCACCCGGGAGCCAGTCGTCGGCAGCGGTCCAGGTGTACTGGCCGTTGACCCAGCTGCCGGTGGGCCGGGTGCGCACCAGGGCACCCGCGAACCCGAGGCCGAGCAGCACCCGGGTGTGCGCCGACACCGTCGCGGAGTACGTCTTGCCGGGCGACATCACGAGCGGCTGCCGCAGCGCCGGCACGCGAGCCCCCACAGCGCGCGTGGTCATCGGGCCGTGCTCGTGGAAAGCGGCCAGCACCTGCCGCTCCGCGTCCGCGAGCCACGCCGCAGGGTCGGCGACACCGCTGTCGGCGAGCAGCTTGAGCGTGCGGCGCCGTTCCGGTGCGACGAGCTTGCGTGTCGCGGCCGCGTGCATGGCTCGTGCGGCATCCGGTGTCGCCACCCACAGGGTGCGGCGCATCGCGTGGTGGCGGACCACGCTCCGGTCCACGTACAGCGCCTTCTCGACGGCGTCGATCGCGGGGTTCTTCATCCGGGCTGTCGCGGACAGGTAGACGGTCACCGGATCCGACGAGTGCAGGGCGACCATCTGCTCGGCGATCGCGGCTACATCGTCGGTCCGGGTCCCGGGAAGCAGCAGGTGCCGTCGCGCCAGCCGGGCACGACGCTCCGCGACCGTCACCAGCCGGGGCCTGCTCATGTGCGCAGGTGGCCGGTGCCGGTCACGACGTACTTCGTGGTGGTCATCTCCGGCAGCCCCATCGGCCCACGGGCGTGCAGCTTCTGGGTGGAGATCCCGATCTCGGCGCCGAAGCCGAACTCGGCACCGTCGGTGAAGCGCGTGGAGGCGTTGACGACCACGGCGGCCGCGTCCACCTCGGCGGTGAACCGACGCGCGGCGCCGACCGACTCGGTGAGGATCGCCTCGGTGTGCCCAGAGGAGTAGCGGCGGATGTGCGCGAGCGCCGCGTCGAGGTCGGGTACGACGGCCGCGGCGAGGTCCAGCGAGAGGTACTCCCCCGCGAAGTCGTCCTCGGTCGCGGGGACGACCCCGCCGTGTGCGGCGAACGTCTCGTCGCCGTGCACGGTGACTCCGGCATCGTGCAGGACGGGCAGCACCATCGGCAGGAACCGGTCGGCGACGTCGGCGTGGACGAGGAGCGTTTCGGCGGCGTTGCACACCGACGGCCGCTGGGCCTTGGCGTTCACCACGACGGCGAGCGCCCTGTCCAGGTCGGCGTCGCGGTCGACGTACACGTGGCAGTTGCCGACGCCGGTCTCGATGACCGGGACCAGAGACTCCTCGACCACCGAGCGGATGAGGCCGGCGCCACCGCGCGGGATCAGCACGTCGACGAGTCCCCGGGCCCGCATCAGCTCCTTTGCCGGCTCGTGGCCCTCCCCGGAGACCAGCTGGACGACGTCGGCGGGCAGGCCGGCGCCCTCTGCGGCCGTCCGGAGGGCCTCGACGATCGCGGTGTTGGAGCGAAGCGCACTGGAGGACCCGCGCAGCAGCACGGCGTTGCCGCTCTTCAGGCAGATCCCTGCGGCGTCCGCGGTCACGTTCGGCCGGGCCTCGTAGACCATCGCGACGACGCCGAACGGAACGCGGATCTGCCTGAGCTCGAGGCCGTTGGACAGCGTGCCGCCGCGCACCACCTCGCCGACGGGGTCGGGAAGGCTCGCCACCGCACGCAGTCCGCCGGCCATCGCGGCAACCCGGCCGGGGTCCAGGCTCAGCCGGTCGACGAGCGCCTCGCCGGTCCCCGACCCGCGTGCCGCGTCGACGTCTGCCCGGTTGGCGGCGAGCACCTGCTCGGCCGCCAAGTCGAGCCGGTCGGCCATCGCGTGCAGCGCGGCGTCCTTGGTCTCACGAGTGGCCAGGCCCAGCGTCCGGGCAGCCTCCTGCGCTCGCCGCGCCGCCTGGTCGACGGAGTCCATCGGCCCAGCGTATCCGTGCCGG
The DNA here is from genome assembly GCA_035690495.1 of Nocardioidaceae bacterium. Classification (GTDB taxonomy): domain Bacteria; phylum Actinomycetota; class Actinomycetes; order Propionibacteriales; family Nocardioidaceae; genus DASSKK01. The sequence goes on from DASSKK010000062.1 coordinate 17,530, forward strand.
TGGTTGAGGTGCGGACGAGCCCGAGGGCGATCAGAACGGCAGCGGGGTGACGTCGTGCAGGTCGACGATCACGGAGTACTCCATCCCGCGGCTGAGGAACACACTGCGCTCGAGGACCTCCAGGCCGACGACCTCCCAGCGCGGGAGTCCGGCCGACTCGCGGTGCTCGTTCCACACGCGCAGGGCCAGTGAAGAGGCGTCGAGCAGGCTCTCGGCCTCCTCCCAGTACTGGATCTCGGCGCGGCCCGCGCCGAACTTCAGCGAGTGCAGGAACGGCCGCTGCTCGGCCAGCCGGCGCAGCGCGCTGCGCACGATCAGCGGCTCGACCGGCTCTCCGGCGACGGTGACCGTCACGTTCCACAGCCGCAACTCGTCCACGGACTCACCTCTCGCTCTGACCGACAGCCGCTCCCTCGCCGACGGGGTACGCGTCGCAGTCCGGCCCCGAGCGGTAGGCCTAGTGTGGCGCGAGCTCCGCGCCAAGCGAAGCGGAATCCGGAAATCTTCACCTGCCGTCGGCTGAGCGAGTCCGTGTCAGAGCAGGACGAGGTCGTCGCGGTGAACCACCTCGCGCTCGTAGCCGCTGCCGAGCTCGCGGGCCAGGTCGCGGGTGGAGCGACCGAGCAGGGTGGGCAGCTCCCGGGAGTCGTAGTTGACCAGGCCACGGGCGACCGGGCGGGCCCCCGGGTCGACCAGGTCGACCGGATCTCCGGCGACGAACGTCCCGGTGACCGCCGTGATGCCTGCGGGAAGCAACGATGCCCGCCGCTCGGTGAGCGCCTGCACCGCCCCGGCGTCCAGCGAGAGCCGGCCCTTGCCCTCGGTGGCATGGGCGAGCCACAACAGCCGGGTGGGCCGGCGCCGGCCGGTGGGGTGGAACAGGGTGCCCACCTGTTCTCCCGCGAGTGCGGCGCCCGCCCGCCCGGCCGAGGTGAGCACGACGGGAATGCCGGCTCCTGTCGCGATCCGGGCGGCGTCGACCTTGGTGCGCATTCCGCCGGTCCCGACGCCAGCACGCCCGGTCCTGCCGAGTCGCACGGCCGCGAGGTCCGCTTCCCCGTGTACGTCGGAAAGCAGGCTTGACTGGCCGGCCGCAGGGTTCCCGTCGTACAACCCGTCGACGTCGCTGAGCATCAGCAGCAGATCCGCGTGCACGAGATGCGCGACCAGGGCCGCGAGCCGGTCGTTGTCGCCGAAGCGGATCTCGGAGGTGGCGACGGTGTCGTTCTCGTTGACGATCGGCAGAACGTGCATCTCGAGCAGCCGCGCGAAGGTGCGGTGGGCGTTGCGATAGTGGCTGCGCCGGGTCACGTCGTCGACGGTGAGGAGCACCTGGCCCACCGCGAGGCCGTGCCGGGCGAACGCCTGCGCGTAGTGCTCGACCAGGAGGCCCTGGCCCACCGACGCGGAGGCCTGCTGGGTAGCCAGGTCGCGAGGCCGGCGGGCCAGTCCCAGTGGCGCGAGTCCGGCCGCGATCGCGCCGGAGGAGACGAGGACGACCTCGGCGCCCTGCTGTCGATGGCTCGCGAGGGCGTCGGCGAGAGCGGACAGCCGCTGCGGGTCGAGGCCTCCTGCGGCGGTGGTCAGCGACGACGAGCCGACCTTGACCACCACGCGAGCGGCTGCCGCGACGGGCTCGCGCAGGCTCACCTGCGCTCCTCGTCGTGGCGGCGGGCCACGTCGGCGCGGGTCTCGGTCTCTCCGCGCTGCTCCATGGCTTCCTCGATGGCCTGCCGGCGGCGGGCCGCGGGCCGCCGCTCCTCGAACCGGACGTCCTCGCCACGGCGGCCCAGCGCCTCAGCGCCGGCGCTGACCATCGGCTTGAAGTCGAAGACCACCGCGTTGTCGGCCTCGCCGATCAGCACCGCGTCGCCTTCCTCGGCGCCGAGGGCGAGCAGCCGCTCCTCGACGCCGAGCCGGTTCAGCCGGTCGGCGAGGAAGCCGACTGCCTCGTCGTTGGAGAAGTCGGTCTGCCGCACCCACCGCTCGGGCTTGGTGCCGGACACCCGCCAGGTCCGCGGCGCATCGGTCGCCTCCGCGGACTCCGGGGCACGGCGTACGGCGAAGTCCGGGCCCGGTGCGGTCTGCGGCGGGCGGATCACGATCCGCTCCGGTGCCGGCGCCGGTCGCTCACGCCGCCGGGCGGCGACCAGCCCGGCCATCGCGAAGGAGAGCTCGCGGAGGCCCTCGCGGGTGGCGGCCGAGACGAGCAGCACCGGATGGCCGCGCGCCTCCAGGTCATCGAGCACCATGCCGGCCAGCTCACGCCCGTCCGGGACGTCGACCTTGTTCAGCACCACCAGGCGCGGCCGGTCCTCCAGCCCGCCGTGTGCGGCCAGCTCGGCCTCGATCACCTCCAGGTCGGACACCGGGTCGCGGTCCGGCTCGATCGTCGCGGTGTCGATCACGTGCACGAGCGCGGCGCACCGCTCCACGTGCCGCAGGAAGTCGTGGCCGAGCCCGCGACCCTCGCTCGCGCCCTCGATCAGGCCGGGCACGTCGGCGACCGTGAACGTGGTCTCGCCGGCGGTGACCACGCCGAGGTTGGGCACCAGGGTGGTGAACGGGTAGTCGGCGATCTTGGGACGGGCCCGCGACAGGGCGGCGATCAGGCTGGACTTGCCGGCACTCGGGTAGCCGACCAGGCCCACGTCGGCGACGACCTTGAGCTCGAGCACCGCGATGCGCTCCTCGCCGGGCTCGCCGAGCAGGGCGAAGCCGGGTGCCTTGCGCTTGCTCGAGGCCAGGGCGGCGTTGCCGAGGCCGCCACGGCCACCAGCGGCGAGCACCATCGTGGTGCCGGCCCCGACCAGGTCCGAAAGCACCGTGCCGTGCCGGTCGGTGACGACGGTCCCGTCCGGGACCGGCAGCACCAGATCCTCGCCGTGGGAGCCGTTGCGGTGGCCTCCGGCGCCGTGGCCACCGGGCTGCGCTCGGCGGTGCGGGCTGTGGTGGTAGTCGACGAGCGTGGTCAGGTCGGGGTCGACCTGCAGGATCACCGATCCGCCGGGGCCGCCGTTCCCGCCGTCGGGGCCGCCGAGCGGCTTGAACTTCTCCCGGTGCACCGACGCGACGCCGTTGCCGCCGCGCCCAGCCGCCACGTGCAGCTCGACCCGGTCCACGAACGTGGGGACCGTCATCGGGCACCTCCTCTCCTGACCCGCTCCACGCACGCGAGGGGCGACCCGCCGTCTCGGCAGGACGCCCCTCGTGATGTCCGGGTGAGGCTCAGCTGCCGACGATGGCCGCCGGTGCGGGCTGCTCGGACGGGACGATGTTGATGACCCGGCGGCCGCGCCGGGTGCCGAACTCCACGTTGCCGGCGACGAGCGCGAACAGCGTGTCGTCACTGCCACGGCCGACTCCGGTGCCGGGGTGGAAGTGGGTGCCCCGCTGGCGCACGATGATCTCACCGGCGTTGACGAGCTGGCCGCCGAAGCGCTTGACGCCGAGCCTTTGCGCGGTCGAGTCGCGACCGTTCTTGGAAGAGGCCGCGCCCTTCTTGTGTGCCATGAGAATCCGTTCCTTCGAAAGTTCCGGGCAGACCGGTGTGGTCCGTGCCGGTCAGGCCGAGATGCCGGTGACCTTGACCTGGGTGTACTTCTGCCGGTGCCCCTGACGCTTGCGGTAGCCGGTCTTGTTCTTGTACTTCAAGATCGTGATCTTCGGGCCCTTGGTGGCACCGAGCACCTCGGCGGTGACGCTGGCCTTGGCCAACGAGGCCGCGTCGGCAGTCACCTTCTCGCCATCCACCAGCATCAGCACCGGCAGCGTCAGCGAGTCCCCTGCCTGGCCGGCCACCTTGTCGATCTCGATGACGTCGCCGACAGCCACCTTCTGCTGCTGGCCGCCACTGCGCACGATCGCGTACACCGCTGGCTCACTCTCTTCGTCGGACTACGAGGTCGGTGCGGGCCGCTCGGGAGTACGCCGGAGACCCGGCGGCGTGAGGGCGCGCACAAAGGGCGCCGTACAGCGCCAAGGCTCAAGTTTACGCAGCGGCCCGGCAGCCGGTCAAAACGCCGACCCCGGACGCAGGGTATTGCCAACCTTCCAGCCTTCGTGCCAGGTTGGCAAGAGTACTTCGAGGGAGGGGCGACATGACGGCGACCGTAGAGCCGGAGGTCGAAGGGCAGGGCAGGTTCGAGTCGGCGGACGCCGGGCTGAAACGGACGATGTCGTTGACCCAGCTGCTGTTCTTGGGGGTCAGCGCCCAGGTCGGTTCGGGGTGGCTGTTCGCCGTGCTGTCCGCGGCCGGTCTGGCCGGGCCGGCCGCGCTGGTGTCCTGGGTGGTCGCCGGCATCCTGGTGGGGTTGATCGCGCTCGCGTACGGCGAGCTGGGCTCGATGCTGCCCCGCTCCGGGGCGATCGTTCGCTACACCTACCTCAGCCACGGGTCGTTCAACGGCTGGATCATCGGCTGGGCGTACTGGCTGTCGGCGGTGACGATCCCTCCGCTGGAGGCCGAGGCGGTGCTCACCTACATCGGTGGCCGCTTCGACGCTACCCACTTCCTGGAGAAGAAGGAGGGCGTCGACGTACTCACCTGGCCCAACGGCATCGTCGCGGGCATCATCTTGATGCTGTTCTTCTTCGTCTTGAACTTCTACGGCGCCAAGCTGCTCTCGGAGTCCAACCGCTGGGTGACGCTGTGGAAGATCGCGCTGCCGACCGCGACCTTCTGCTTCTTGTTCTACGTCCTCAACGGCGCCAACTTCCACGCCTACGGCGGGTTCACCCCGCAGGGAATCGCCCCGATCTTCCACGCGATCGCGTCCGCGGGCATCATCTTCTCGCTGCTCGGCTTCCGGCAGGCCCTCGACTACGGCGGAGAGGTGCGCAACCCGCAACGCAACGTGCCGCTCGCGACCTGGGGCTCGATCGTGATCCCGGTGGTCCTGTACACGCTGCTGCAGGCCGCGTTCCTGGGCGCGATCAACTGGGCAGACGCCGGGCTGAACCCCGGCCAGTGGAGCATGCTCGAGGGCAGCAACTGGGCCGACGGACCCTTCTTCCACGCCCTGGACGCGGCCGGCGTCGCGGCCCTCGCGGCTCTCGGCACACTGCTGCTGATCGACGCCGCCGTCTCCCCGCTCGCCACGGGCTGGGTCTACCTGGGCACCGCGACCCGCACCGGCTACGGGCTCGGCGTGCACCGCAACGTCCCGCCGATCTTCCAGGCCAACAACCGGTTCGGCATCCCGTGGGTAGCTCTGGCCGTCTCCAGCGTGATCGGCTGCGTGTTCTTCGTGCCGGCACCGAGCTGGTACCAGCTGGTCGGGTTCATCAGCGCGGCCGCCGTACTCACCTACATCATGGGCGGGGTCGGGCTGCCTGTGCTGCGTCGCACGGCACCGGGGCTGCCGCGGCCGTTCCGTCTGAAGGCGGCCTGGCTGTGGTCGCCGATCAGCTTCCTTGCGGCCGTGTTGATCTTGTACTGGGCCGGCTTCTCCACGCTGATGAACGTGTTCACCGCGACGTTCATCGGGCTGCCGCTGTTCGCCTGGTACTACGCGTGGAAGCGCGGCTGGACCAGCCGGATGGCCGCCGGGATCCTCGGGGCGGTGTTCCTGGTGCTGTGGGTCTGGGTCGCCTACGCCGGCGGCTGGGTGCTGACCAGCTCGGGGACCCAGCGCTCGGGCGGCTGGTCGTTCGCGGGCTACGACATCGCCTTCTCCGCGCTGCTGCTGGCGTTCTGCGTGGCTCTGTGGGCGGTCTCGAACGACGAGGGGCGTACGCACATCCAGGCCACCGCCTGGCTGATATGGCTGATCCTGGCCACGATCCCGGTGTCCTACTACGCGTTCTACGGCCCGTTGGACAAGCCGCCGCTCGCGTTCCCTTGGGGCACGATCATCGAGATCGGCCTGGGCGTCACGGCCTACGTGTGGGGGGTGCGCAGTGGCTTCGCGACCGAGGAGATCACCGACATCTGCGACAGCTATCGCAGCGGAGGCATCGAGGCGGCGGCCGAGCGGATCTGACCGGCCACCGCCCAGCGCGATCTCGGCAGCTCAGCGGGCGTCGGCCGGAGGACCGGCAGCGCGCACGCTGCGCCGCCGCACGGTGGTCACCAGCCGTGGACTGCTCGACGCCGCGGCGGCCGCCTCGTCCTGCTCGACCGGCTCGGCCCGCGCCGCGGAAGGCTCCGCCTGGTCGCCCTCCGCCTGGTTGCCCTGCGCCTGCTCGCGCTTGGCCTGCTCCGGCTCTTCACGCTCGGTCTGCTCCGACTCTTCACGCTCGATCTGCTCCGACTCTTCACGCTCGGCCTGCTCGCGCTCTGCACGCTCGCGCTCGGCACGCTTCCCCGGAGTCGCCATCGCGGCGACGTCCTTCGGCGACGGAGGGGCCGGCGGGGTCGGCTCAGCGTGGCCGCCGTCGTCCTTGCCCGACTTTCCGCGGTTGCGGCCGCGCCGTGAGCGTCGCGGTTCCTCCTCCTGCGGCGTGGGCTCGACCGGCTCGAGCTGCACGACGACACCGCGGCCCTGGCAGTGCTCGCAGGTATCGCTGAACGCCTCGAGCAGCCCCGTGCCGATCCGCTTGCGGGTCATCTGCACCAGCCCGAGCGAGGTGACCTCGGCCACCTGGTGGCGGGTGCGGTCCCGTCCGAGACACTCCACCAGCCGGCGCAGCACCAGCTCGCGGTTGCTCTCCAGAACCATGTCGATGAAGTCCACCACGATGATTCCGCCGATGTCGCGCAGCCGCAGCTGCCGGACGATCTCCTCGGCGGCTTCCAGGTTGTTCTTGGTGACGGTCTCCTCCAGATTGCCCCCGGAACCGGTGAACTTGCCCGTGTTCACGTCGACGACCGTCATCGCCTCCGTGCGGTCGACGATCAACGAGCCACCCGACGGCAGCCACACCTTCCGGTCCAGACCCTTGGCGATCTGCTCGTCGATGCGGTACGTCGCAAAGGCGTCGTCACCGGCGTACTTCTCCAACCGCTCGGCCAGGTCGGGAGCCACGTGCTCGACGTAGCCGTCGACCATGTCCCACGCGTCGTCGCCGGAGACGACGAGCTTGGCGAAGTCCTCGGTGAACAGGTCTCGGACCACCTTCAAGGTGAGGTCCGGCTCGCCGTACAACAACTGCGGTGCACCGTTCTTGCCGCCCTTGGACGCCTTCTCGACCTTGGCCTCGATGTCGTTCCAGCGCGCGGTCAACCGTTCGACGTCGCGGGTCAGCTCCTCCTCGCTCGCGCCCTCGGCAGCGGTGCGGACGATGACGCCGGCGGACTCCGGCACGATCTGCTTGAGCAGGTCCTTGAGTCGGTTGCGCTCGGTGTCGGGCAGCTTGCGGGAGATGCCGCTGGTAGTCCCGTCGGGCACATAGACCAGGAACCGGCCGGGCAGGCTGATCTGGCTGGTCAGCCGGGCGCCCTTGTGGCCGATCGGGTCCTTGGTCACCTGCACCAGCACCGACTGGCCGGACTTGAGCACCTGCTCGATCTTGCGTGGGCCGTCCCTGTGACTGCCAGCGCCCATCGTCTTCCAGTTCACCTCGCCGGCGTACAGCACGGCGTTGCGGCCCTTGCCGATGTCGATGAAGGCCGCCTCCATCGAGGGCAGCACGTTCTGCACCTTGCCGAGGTAGACGTTGCCGATCAGCGACGTCTGCGACTCCCGCGCGACGTAGTGCTCGACCAGGACCTTGTCCTCGATCACGGCGATCTGGGTGAGGTCGTCGCGCTGGCGGATCACCATCACCCGCTCCACGGACTCGCGGCGGGCAAGGAACTCGGCCTCGCTGACGATCGGGGCACGGCGTCGTCCTGCCTCACGTCCCTCACGACGACGCTGCTTCTTGGCCTCGAGCCGGGTGGACCCGCTCAACGCGGTGATCTCGTCCTCGACCGCGCGGGCCTTGCGCACCCGGGTGACGGTCTTCTCCGGGTCATCCGGTGAGGCGTCACCCTCCTCGCCCGCCCGGCGCCGGCGGCGCCGGCGTCGGCCGGTCCCGGACTCACCGTCGGACTTCTTGGCGTCCTCGGCCTGCTGGCCGTCCTTCTTGCTGTCCTTGTCCTTGTTGCCGTCCTTGCCTGCCTTGCCGGACTTGCTGTCGTCACCCGACGACGAAGACTCATCGTCGCCGCCGGAGTCGGGGCCGCCGTCGGAGCCCTTGCGCCGGCGACGTCCGCCTCGCCGGCGGCGACGACGCCCGCTGCCACCCCCGGATTCGTCGCCTGACTCATCCTCGGTCTCGTCGGCATCGCCGCGACGCGACTCGCCGCCCTCCGACTGCCCGGTCTGCACGGCCGCCTGCGGGGCCGACTTGCTTGGCGTGGGTGTCGTCTCGGGCGCCTTGAAAAGCACCGGGGCGAGCGCACCGGCCTGCCCCGCGCCGGCTTCTCCAGACGCGGACTCGTCGGCGGAGCCGGGCTGCCCGGCTTCCGAGGCGCCTGCGCTCTTCTTCGCGGTCTTCTTGGCCGTCTTCTTCGCGGCGGTCTTCTTGGTGGCCTTCTTGGCGGTCTTCTTCGCCGCCTTCTCAGCCGCGTCCGGCGCGGCGTCGGACGCCGCTTCCGGGGCACCTGCGGCCGGCGCCTCCAGGTCGGCAGTCTCCGAGGCCGCCCGCGCGGCAGACTTCTTGGTTGCCGCCTTCTTCGCCGCCTTCTTGGCAGGTGCCTTCTTGGCGGTGGTCTTGGCGGCCTTCCTCGCAGTCTTCTTCGCGGTCCCGCCCTCGGGGGCCTGCTCCTGCGCCGGCGGGCCAGCCGGGGTGCTCTGGTCCTGCTGTGGGTTCTGGTCGTCGAGCATCTGCTCTCCTCGGCTCCCGGCGCTGCGGAGAACGCACACGTGGGAGCGTGTCATCGTCTCCCGGGTCGCAACCCGGGTCGACGCAAGCCTGCGGATGGGGCGACGCCCTCCGAGTGTCTCGTCGGTGGGGCGCCACGCCAGCGCATTCCGCGGTCGACGTTGCGTGTCCCGACCCTGTCACGGTCGAGTCACGGCGTGTCGCGGTCGGGTGCCAACGGGTCGCCCACCGTGCCGGTTCGCGGTTCCCACGGGCCCTGCGCCAGCCGCCCATGCACTGCAGCGGCACCGGCATCGAGCCCGGCGATCCCACGAAGTCCGGCAAGAACGTCGTCAGGTCTCACGGACGGGGTTCCGTGCCGTAGGACCATCTCCAGTATCGCACACTCCTCGCGATCACCGGGTACGACCACGGTGAGCGCCATCACCGCGGCCCGCGCGTCGAAGGTGCGCGGCCCCTTCTTCGTCGTCCGCTCGACGTCGACGTGCCGCTCCGCGAGGAATGCGGCGACCGCCGCGGTGGCCGCCTCAGGCCGCACCCCGGGCAGCCTGGTGCGCCAGTGGCTGGCCTGGAGCCGGTCGGCAAGCGACCCGCCGGCGGTCACCACCACCTCGAGCACGTCCAGACCGTCCGGCAGGGCTGTGTCGAGGGCGGCGTGTACGGCGACCGGGTCGATCGTGCGGGCCAGGGCCAGCTCGAGGTACTCGGCCTCGCTCGCCGCCCCGGTGGGGGCCGCGCCGGCGTAGGAGATCCGCGGATGCGGGTGGAACCCCGAGGAGTACGCCATCGGCACCCGGGCCCGCACCAGTGCCCGTTCGAAGGCCCGGGCGAAGTCACGGTGGCTCGCGAATCGCAATCGCCCGCGTTTGGCGTAGCGCAGGCGCAGCCGCTGGACCGGGGGAGCCTGCTGCTCGGGTTGGTCGGCCACCCGCCGCAGCCTACCGACGCTCACCGGAAGCCCCACTCGAGGTCCGAAGCCCAACTCGACCAGTTGCCGGTGCGGCCCCGCTGCGGGGAGCGGGCCGGCCTGCGGGCAGGATGGCGCGGTGAGCAGCGAGGATGCGCAGCCGGTGCCGCACCGGGACACCCGTGCGGAGAAGGTGCTGGTGGTGGTCGGCATCGTGGTGCTCGCGTTCAACCTGCGCCCTGCGGCGATCAGCGTCGGCCCGGTCCTCGACGAGATCACCCATGCGCTGTCGATGTCCGACACCGTCGCCGGCGTGCTGACCACCCTCCCCGTGCTCGCCTTCGCGGGGTTCGGTGCTCTCGCGCCCTTCCTGGCGCGTGCGCTCGGGCTGCACCGGGTGGCGCTGCTGGCGCTGGGCTGCGTGGTCGCCGGGCTCGTCGTACGCGCAATCACCGACAACACCGTGGTGTTCCTGCTTCTCTCGCTGCTTGCGCTGTCGGGAATGGCCACCGCGAACGTGCTGCTCCCCTCGATGGTCAAGCTGCACTTCCCCACCCGGATCGGGCTGATGACCTCGATCTACACCACGTCCCTGGCCGTCGGGCTGACCGGCTCCTCGGTGCTCACCGTGCCGGTCGAGCACGCGTTCGGGTCGTGGCGGTGGGGGCTGCTGGTGTGGGCGCTCACCGCCGCGGTCGCGGCGCTGCCGTGGTTCGGGCTGCTGCGCCACGATCGCGTCCCGGAGGGCACGCCGAGCAGGATCACGCTCGGCGCGGTCGGCCGGACGCGGCTGGGCTGGGTCATGGCGATCTTCTTCGGCCTGCAGTCGCTGCAGGCCTACTCGGTGTTCGGCTGGTTCGCGCAGGTCTACCGCGACGCCGGATTCTCCGCGCAGACGGCGGGTCTGCTGCTCGGGGTGATCACCGCGATCAGCATCCCGCTGTCGCTGTGGCTGCCCGCGCTGGCCGCGCGGATGGACGATCAGACCTGGCTGATGGCCGTGCTGGTCGCCTGCTACCCGGTCGGCTACCTCGGGCTGATCTTCGCGCCGGTCGCCGGCGCCTGGCTGTGGGCGATCATGGTCGGCATCGCCGCCGCGGTGTTCCCGGTCGTGCTCGCGCTGATCAGCGTGCGAGCGCGCACCAGCGAGGGCACTGCGGCGCTGTCCGGGTTCACCCAGTCGGTGGGCTACCTGATGGCCGCGGTCGGGCCGCTGGGGATGGGCGTGCTCTACGACCTGACCGGCGGGTGGACGATCCCGCTGGTCGCGCTGCTGGTGCTGGTCGTCCCGCAGTTCTTCTTCGGGCTGGCGGTCGCACGCCCGGCGTACATCGAGGACCAGCTGGCCGCACCGGCGCAGATTTCGCGCGGGTGATGCTCACACGCCGAGGACGAGCCGCAGCCCCTCGTCCAGGCGATGCTGTTCGACCGTGTCGATCGCGGCGATGCGTTGGCGCAGAAGCTTCCGGTCGATCGCGAGCAGCTGGGTCACGTTGACCACCGAGCGCTGCGGCAGCAGCCCTTCGGGGAGCTGCACGTTGCCGGGGGCGTCGGCCAACCGCGTGTTGGAGGTGACTGCGGCCACGATCACGGTGGCCAGCCGTGACCGGTTGAACCGGTCCGATGAGACGATCACTGCGGGGCGGCGGTAGCCGGGCGCTGACCCGAAAGGCTCGCCGAAGTCCACCCACCAGATCTCGCCGCGGGTCACCACTCCCAGGCACCGGACTCGACGAGGCGACGGCCGGCGACGGCGCCACTGTCACCATTCATCTCCTCAGCGAGGGCATCCAGCCGTGTGGTCACTGGATCGGCGCCCTGGCCTCGGAGGAACTCCTCGAGCGCTCTGGCGTAGAGCTGGGAGCGGTTCAGACCCAGCTGGGCGGCGGACTCCTCGGCCTGCTCGAACAGTGGCGTCGGCAGTGAGACGGCAACCTTCATCCACTAAGTATAACCGGTATGACGAGTCAAGGAGGGCTCAGCAGGGGCCTCCGGAGCCCGGTCAGCGATCCGAGCGGGTCGGGCATGCTCACACCACGCTGAGCGGGAGCAGCTTGCGGCCGGTCGGTCCGACCTGGATGTCGGTGTCCATCTGCGGGCAGACGCCGCAGTCGTAGCAGCCGGTCCACCGGCAGTCCTCCACCTCCGGAGCGGCGTCCGGGTCGGAGCCGGCCAGCAGCGCGTCCTGCCAGTCGCCCCACAGCCAGTCCTTGTCCAGCCCCGAGTCGAGGTGGTCCCAGGGCAGCACCTCGTCGAGGTCGCGCTCGCGCAGCGTGTACCAGTCCAGGTCGACGCCGGTCCCGGCCAGAGCCGACTCGCAGGCTCCAGACCAGCGCTCGAAGGAGAAGTGCTCGCTCCAGCCGTCGAAGCGGCCGCCGTCGCGCCACGCCGCCTCGATGACCCCGCCGACCCGCCGGTCGCCACGGGACAGCAGGCCTTCGATGATGCCCGGCCGGCCGTCGTGGTAGCGGAAGCCGATCGCCCGCCCGAAGCGCTTGTCGGCGCGCACGTCGGCACGCAGCTTGGCCAGCCGCGCGTCGGTGGTCTCCCAGTCGAGCTGGGCCGCCCACTGGAACGGCGTGTGCGGCTTGGGCACGAACCCGCCGATCGAGACCGTGCAGCGGATGTCGTTGCGGCCGGAGACCTCGCGGCCCTTGGCGATCACCTTCTTGGCGAGCTCGGCGATCCCCAGGATGTCCTCGTCGGTCTCGGTGGGCAGGCCGCACATGAAGTACAGCTTGACCTGCCGCCAGCCGTGGGAGTACGCGGTCGCGACCGTGCGGATCAGGTCCTGCTCGGAGACCATCTTGTTGATCACCTTGCGGATCCGCTCCGAGCCGCCCTCCGGGGCGAACGTGAGGCCGCTGCGCCGGCCGTTGCGGGACAGCTCGTCGGCCAGCGTGACGTTGAACGCGTCGACCCGGGTCGACGGCAGCGACAGCGACACGTTCTGCCCGTCGTACCTGTCGGCGAGGCCCTTGGCGACCTCGCCGATCTCGGAGTGGTCGGCGCTGGACAGCGACAGCAGGCCGACCTCCTCGAAGCCGGAGGCCCTCATGCCGTTCTCGACCATGTCGCCGATCGTGTCGATCGACCGCTCCCGGACCGGGCGCGTGATCATTCCGGCCTGGCAGAACCGGCAGCCGCGGGTGCAGCCGCGGAAGATCTCCACCGAGTAGCGTTCGTGGACCGTCTCGGCCAACGGCACGAGCGGCTTGCTCGGGTACGCCCAGTCGTCGAGATCCATGAGCGTGTGCTTGTAGACCCGCCACGGCACGCCGGGGATGTTCGGCGCGACCCGCTTGATCCGCCCGTCGGGGAGGTACTCGACGTCGTAGAACTTCGGCACGTAGACGCCGCCCCCCACCGCGAGCCGGAACAGCAGCTCGTCACGCGGTGCGCGGCTGCCGTCGGCCGAGCCCGGGCAGCCGTCTCGCTTCCACCCGCGGATCACCGTGGACACGTCCAGCACCGCCTGCTCGCCGTCGCCGAGCACCACCGCGTCGAGGAAGTCGGCAACCGGCTCGGGGTTGAACGCAGAGTGCCCGCCGGCAACCACGAGCGGATCCTCCGGTCCGCGTTCGGCCGCGTGCAACGGGATGCCGGCCAGGTCCAGGGCGGTGAGCATGTTGGTGTAGCCGAGCTCGGTGGCGAAGGAGACACCGAGCACGTCGAAGTCCCGTACCGGCCGGTGGCTGTCGACGGTGAACTGCGGGATCGGCCCGTGCTCGTCGCCGGCGCGCATCCGCGCCTCCAGATCCGGCCACACCGAGTAGCTCCGCTCGGCCAGGATCCAGTCGCGCTCGTTGAGCACCTCGTAGAGGATCTGCACACCCTGGTTGGGCAGGCCGACCTCGTAGGCGTCGGGATACATCAGCGTCCAGCGCACGTCGGTGGACTCCCACGGCTTGGTGGTCGCGTTCAGCTCTCCGCCGACGTACTGGATCGGCTTGTGCACCGAGGCCAGGATCGGCTCGAGCCGGCCGAAGACGGACTCGGGTGCGGTGCTCGGCTGGGGCACGCTGGAACCTCCGAGGAGACGGTGGGATCGACCTAGCGTACGTCGTGCCGGGGGCAACCCCGCAATCCTCGGCGTAGCATCGCATGTGCTGGACCAGGCCACTACGGGGTTGGTTGTCCATGGCGGAACGGACTCGACGAACGGCATGGGGCGTCATCGCTCTGGTGGTCTGCGCCTGCACGGTGGCCTGTGGACCGCCTCTCGGCGGCCCAGGCGGGGCCGCCGACTCCACCGCCTTTCTGTCCAAGGTCCGGGGTCTTGTCCCGGACAGGGTCAGTCTGTACGTGGAGCGGGTGCCCCGGAGCTATCGGCAGCTGCACGCGCTGACGCTGCGGATCGCGAAGGACCGGCACTCGCTCGTCAAGCAGGGCGTGCACCTGCAGTCCTGGGGGCCCCAACCCAGCAGCGGGAGCCTGGTGATCGTGCTGACCAGGCCTCCGCACTCCACCACGCCCAGCAGGCAGTACTACTTCTACGCGGCCCGCATCCTGCAGGACCGCTACGGCGATGCGGTGACGGTGAATCCGATCGTCCAGACTCCCTTGCACGCCGACTCTGGCTGAGCGACGGCGTTCGACGGACGGGATGTTCCCAACGGACCGCCGTCAGTCCTCGAGGTGGGAGAGCTCCTCCAGCGCCGACTCCGCCCGGGCCAGCTCCGCGCGCGCCAAGGCGATCAGGTCGTTGAGCCCCTGCACCCCGAACCGGTTGCTGATGTGGTGGACCAAGTCGACGATCACCGGGTCGATGTTCTCTGTGTGTTCCGAGACCATGCGCCCATCCAACCAGGACCGCGCAGATGATGCAGTTGGGTGGTTTGTTGTGCGGCGAGATCTCCGCTCAAACGCAGCACGTGGGATCTCGACAGGCTCGGCGGGGGTCAGCGGGACCGGGCCAGGCGCGCACGGGAGACGCCGATCCGGCCGCCGCTGCGCAGGTGGATGTTCTCCAGCAGCCCGATCGCCATCAGGCTGGCGAACATCGACGAGCCGCCGTAGGAGACCAGCGGCAGCGGCACCCCGGTGACCGGCATGATGCCCAGGCACATGCCGATGTTCTGGAACGCCTGGAAGCCGAACCAGCAGGCGATGCCGGCCGCGGCGAGCCGACCGAACAGGTCCTCGGCGTGGACGGCGATCCGCAGCGCCCGCCACAGCAGCAGCGCGATCAGCGCGATCAGCACCGCCGAGCCGACCAGGCCGAGCTCCTCGCCGGCGACGGTGAAGATGAAGTCGGTGTGCTGCTCGGGCACGAAACCCGAGCGCGTCTGAGACCCGTGGAAGAGCCCCTGCCCGAACAGGCCGCCGTTGCCGATCGCGATCCGCGCCTGGGTGGTGTTGTAGCCGGCGCCGCGCGGGTCGAGGTGCGGGTTCATGAACGCCAGGAACCGGTCCAGCTGGTAGGCCTTCAGCACGCCGAACGAGATCGCGACCCACCCGGCGGCCGCGGCACCGGCGGCCAGCCCGAGTAGCCAGATCCGCCTCGCCCCGGAGACCGCGATCACTCCGAAGACGGTCGCGGCCAGCACGAGCATCGTGCCGAGGTCGGGCTCAAGCAGGATGAGCACGGCGGGCACGCCGGCGATCACCAGCATCCCGAGGACGTCGAGGTGGCCGACCTCGCGCGAGCGCAGCGACCCCTCGGTCCGCTCGGCGATCAGCAGCGCCATCCCGATCACGACCGCGAGCTTGGCGAACTCCGCGGGCTGCACCGAGAGGCCGTCGAACATGATCCAGCTCCGGGACCCGTTCACGGTGGTGCCCATCAGCAGCACGAGCAGCAGGCCGACCACCGACCCGACGTACACCAGGGGCGCGAGGATCCGCACCCAACGGTGGTCGGTGGCGGCGACCACGACGGCGAGCACCACCCCGATCGCGATGTTGACCAGCTGCTTCTTCAGGTATGAGCTGGGGTCCGGGCCGGTCAGCGCCTCCCGGCCGGCGGTCGCCGACCAGACGAGTACGGCGCCCATCGCGAGCAGCGCCGCGGTCGCCGCGATCAGGACCCAGTCCAGCCGGGCCGCCCGCACGCGGGTGGTCGTCTCGGCACGGTAGACCCGGGGCCGGGCCTGGGTGAGGACGGTCATCGCGGCTCCCTCGGGGGAAGGATCTCGCCGTCGCCGGCGAACACCGGCAGCCGGGCCGGAGGCGTGGCGTGCGGGAGCGCGGCATCGGCCTTGTCGACCTTCATGCCGTGCACGCCGTACAGCGCCTCCCAGATCTTGCGCACCGCCGGGCCGGACGTGCCGGAGCCGGTGCCCGCCTGGGTGACCATCATCAGCACGACGTACTGCTTGTTGTAGGAGGCCACCCACGACGTGCTCTGCTTGCCGTAGACCTCGGCGGACCCGGTCTTGGAGCGGATGCGGACCTTGTCGAGCGGGAAGTTCAGGAATTTCCACGCCGTGGTGCCGACCTTGGCCGTGCCCAGCAGGGCGGTGTCGATGTAGTGCAGCGCCTTCTTGGTGACGTGCACGTGACCGGCCACCTTCGGCTTGATCCGCCTGATGACCTTGCCGCTCGGGCTGACGATCGCCTTGGCGACGCGCGGTGCGTAGAGCGTGCCGCCGTTGGCCAGCGCGGCGTAGGCGCGGGCGGACTGCAGCGGCGTGACCAGCGTGTCGCCCTGGCCGATGGAGAAGTTCACCGCGTCGCCGGCCCGGTAGGCGTAGCCGTCGGCGCAGAACTCGCGGGCGAACACGTGGATGAAGTCCGACGCCGACTTGCCGCCCTTCTTGCCGAGCTTGCAGTAGTAGTCCTTGTTGGCCTTCCAGTAGGCGCGCTTCCAGTGCCGGTCGGCGATCCGGCCGCCGGCCTCGCCGGGAAGGTCGATGCCGGTGGGCTTCCCGAAGCCGAAGTCCTTGGCCTGGTGGACCAGCGGGTCCTTGGCGTGCACGTTGGCCGGGTTGCTGCCGTACTTCTGCCAGTAGTGGTAGCCGACCCGGTAGAAGAACGTGTCGCAGGAGACCTCCAGCGCCCGGGCGAAGTCGATCATCCCGTAGGACTCCGACTCGTAGTTCTTGAACAGCCGGTTGCCGACGTAGAACCCCGACGAGCAGTCGAGCCGCGTGTTCGGCCCCATGTCGTCGCCGAACGCGCCAGCGGTCATGAACGGCTTCCACGTCGAGCCCGGGGCGAACTGGCCCTGGGTGGCGCGCGAGAGCAGCGGGTAGTGCGCCTTCTTCGAGTAGAGCCGGTGCAGCTGCTTGGCGGAGATGCCGCCCACCCACACGCTCGGGTCGTAGGTGGGGGCGCTGGCCATCGCGACCACGCGGCCGTTCTTCGCGTCGAGCACGACGATCGCGCCGGAGTCGGCACGGTAGTTGCGATGCGTCACCGGGTCGTAGGTCTTGCGGGCCTTCGCGATCGTCGCGTGCAGCTGGTGCTCGACGACCGACTGGACCTTCGCGTCGATCGAGGTGACCAACGTGTCGCCGACCCTGCCCTTGACCTCGCCGGACTCGCCGAGCACCCGGCCCATCGAGTCGACCGTCACGCGCTTGTAGCCGGGCTGGCCGCGCAGGTAGGTGTCGTACTGCTTCTCCAGCCCGGCTCGGCCGACCAGCGACGCGCCGTGCAGCGAGGTGTCGTGGCGCTTCTTGGCGGCCTTCAGCTCGTCGGCGGTGATCGGGCTCAGGTAGCCGAGCAGGTGGGCCGCGTTCACGCCGTACGGCGATGGGTAGGCGCGCACGTCGCGGGAGGCCACCAGCACCGCGGGGAAGTCCTCGCTGCGCTCCATCAAGGTGACCGCGACCCGCTGGTCGACGTCCTCGGCGACCGGCACCGGCTGGTACGGCGAACCGTTCCAGCAGGTGCCCTGCTTCGAGCCGGGCTCCCCGCACAGCAGGGTGCGCGCATGGACGGTCTTGTAGGGGACGTGGAGCACCTCCGCCAGCCTGTGCAGCAGCGTGTCCTGGTCCGCGGAGCTCATCTTGTGCAGCAAGGTGCGGTCGACGGTGACCACCCACGAGGTGCGGTTGGCCACCAGCGGACGGCCCAGGTCGTCGACGATCAGCCCGCGGGCGGGTTGCACGACCAGCTCGCGGATCGACTGCTGGGCTGCCTGGGCCTGGTAGGCGTCGCCGGTGAACACCTGGATGTACCACAGCCGCGCGAGCAGCGTGACGAACAGCGATAGCATCAGCGCCTGGACGACGACCAGCCGCAGCCGTCCCCGCCACCCGCTGGTCGAGGGCCTTGGGTTGAGGAGCCCGAGTCTGCGAGGGCGTCTCGAGGGCATCAGTAGGCCACCCGGCGCGGTTGCAGCCGGCTCAGCAGCCGCATCACCACCGGCAGCACGAACGGGGTGAGCAGTACGTCGTACCCGACGCCGATCGGGATCACCCGCAGCGCCTGCGCGGCCGGGACGTCGGGGTCGTGCAGCAGCATGCCGGACAGCACGAAGATCGAGGTGCCGACGAACGAAGAAGCAGCGACGGCCACCAGTGCCGCGCCCGCCGAGGTACCGGCGTCGTGGCGCACCCGGCCGACCAGGTAGCCCACCACGACCAGTGCCAGCGCCCACCGGCCCGCGACGTGGTCGGCGGGCGGCGCGAGGTCGACGGCGAGCCCGCTCAGGAAGCCGAGCACGGCGGCGAACTCGGGGCCGCGCACCAGTGCCGCGGCCACCACCACGAGCAGCGCCAGGTTCGGGGTCACGCCGTCGATGGCCAGCCAGGGGAACACGCTGACCTGCAGCACGATCGCCGCGACGACGAGGGCGGTCAGCGCGGCCGCGCGTACGCCGCTCATCGTCCGGCCCCGTCGTGGGAGCCGGTGAGCGTGCCGGCCCTGATCAGCGGCCGGTCGCCGCGGGTGTGCTTGTCGACGACCACCCCGACCAGGTCGAGCGAGCTGAAGTCCACGAACGGCTCGATCACTGCACGCTCCGAGAGCTGCCGGGGGCTGCTGTAGACGGCGGTGACGCGGCCGATCGGGACTCCGGGGACGTACGGGGCGTCGTCCTTGCTGCCCCAGGTGGCGACCACCTCGCCCTTGGCCGGGGTCGCCGAGCCGTCCACCAGGTTGAGGTCGAGGCGCGCGTGCCCGCCGAGGTCGCCGCGGCCGCGCAGGTAGCCGACCTCCATGTCGGCCCCCAGGCGCCCGCCGACCACGGACTCCTGGTCGACGATCAGCAGCACCGTCGCCGTGCTCGCCTCGGCACGCAGCACCCGTCCGACCAGGCCGTCGTTGTTGAGCACGGTCATGTCCGGGTACACCCCGGAGCTGGTGCCCGCGTCGATGGTCACCGTCCGTGAGAACGACTGCGCAGGGCCGAACGCGATGACCCGGGCCGGCACCAGGGCGTATCCCGTCTGCCGCGAGCTGGCCAGCAGACCGTCCAGCTCCGCAGCGCGGTTCCGAGCCATCGCGGAGGTCGCGAGCCGGCCCTTGAGGCGGCTGTTCTCGGCGGTCAACCGTGCCACGTCGGCGCGCAGCCGGTCCGTCGTGCTGAAGAACGAGCCGACCGAGCGGAACGGGCGTACGGCGGCCGAGGTCACCGTCTCGACCGGTCCGAGCACGGTCCCGACCACGCTGCGGGCAGGGTCGACAGGGGACGACGTACCGCCGCGGGCGTCGAGGGTGATCAGCGTGCAGGCGGCGAGGAGCAGCAGCACGAGCAGCGTGCGCGACGGCCGTTCGTGGGGAGACGGCGGAGTCATCGCCGCGCCCTCATCGGCGGGGCTCCGAGACCAGCACCTGCTGGAGCGCCTCGAACTCCTCCACGCACTTGCCGGCGCCCATCGCCACCGAGTGCAGCGGGTCCTCGGCGATGTGCACCGGCATCCCGGTCTCGTGCCGCAGGCGCTCGTCGAGCCCGCGCAGCAGCGCGCCCCCGCCGGTGAGCACCAGCCCACGGTCCATGATGTCGCCGGCCAGCTCGGGAGGTGTCTTGTCCAAGGTGGTGCGCACCGCGTCGACGACCGAGTGCAGCGGCTCCTCGAGGGCCATCCGCACCTCCGCGGAGGAGATCTCGACGGTCTTCGGCAGCCCGGAGACCATGTCACGCCCGCGCACCTCGGCCTCCGGCTCCAGGGGCAGCGGGAACGCCGAGCCGAGAGTCATCTTGATCTCCTCGGCGGTGCGCTCCCCCAGCATGAGGGAGTACTCCTTCTTCATCCACGCGATGATCGCCTGGTCGAGGTCGTCGCCGGCGGTGCGGATCGACAGGCTGGTGACGATGCCCCCCAACGAGATCACCGCCACCTCTGTCGTGCCCCCACCGACGTCGACGACCATGTTGCCGGTGGCCTCGTGGACCGGCAGCCCCGCCCCGATCGCGGCGGCCATCGGCTCCTCGACGATGTAGACGCGCCGCGCCCCCGCCTGGTAGCCGGCCTCCTTGACCGCACGCTGCTCGACGGCGGTGATCCCGCTCGGCACGCAGATCACCAGCCGCGGCTTGGCGAAGTACCGGCGCCGGTGCACCTGCTGGATGAAGAACCGGAGCATCTGCTCGGTCGACTCGAAGTCGGCGATCACGCCGTCCTTGAGCGGGCGGATCGCGGTGATGTTGTCGGGGGTGCGCCCGATCATCCGCTTGGCCTCGTGGCCGACCGCGAGGATCTCGCCGCTCGTGGCGTTCAGCGCGACCACGGACGGCTCGTCGAGCAGCACGCCCCGGCCCCGGACGTAGACCAGGGTGTTGGCGGTGCCGAGATCGACGGCCATGTCGCGGCCGATGATGCTGTTCGCCATGGCGCAAGCCTAAGAGCGCTCGCACCTCCAGCCCCGTAGGACACGCGAGCCACACCCGTCACAGGCGGCCGCGCGCCGTTTACCATGGTGCCCTGGTAAACGGCTGCCGGCCCTGGTGATTTCACCATGGGGAGGGGCCGTTTGCCTTGGGGAGTACGGCGCCTACCGCGAGCACGCGACCCGCGCCGCCGTCAGCGGAAATCGGCGAGACGGCGTACGACGTGCTCGGGGGTCTCGCGATCGGCGGGGCTGAGGTCCTCAGCCGGGCTCGGTGGGGCCGCCACCAGCCGCAGCGGCAGCTCGCCGGCCCACACCTCGCCGGACGCGACGTCGGGGGCGTCGTCGTTGGGACCGCCGGTGCGCTGTTTGACGGAGGCCTCGTGCAGCGGGAGCGCAAGGACCACCGTCGCGGCGAGCTCCTTGCGGGTGTGCTCGCGCAGGGCGGCCGACCGGCCAGGCACGACGTGGTCGACGACCAGGTCGAGCGCGCGTGCCTTCTCGTCGGGATCGGTCACCACGCGCGGCCGGCCGATCGCTACGGCGGACCGGTAGTTCATCGAGTGGTGGAACGCGGAGCGGGCCAGCACGATGCCGTCGAGCACCGTCCAGGTCACGCTGATCTCCTGCGCCGGGCCGGCGACCAGGCTGCGCGAGGCGACAGACCCGTGCAGGTAGACGGTGCCGTCCTGGTCGGGTCCGTCGAGGTCCACCCCGAACACCGTCGGCAGCGCCAGCGGCACCTCGTCGACGACCACGGCGAGGTGGCAGATCAGGCTGGCGTCCAGCACCGCGAGCAGCGCCGCGCGGTCGCTCTGGGCGCGGTCGGACTCCCGGCGCGGGGTGCTGCGTCGAGTGGGCGAGAGGGGCGTGCTCGTCGGCATAGGTCCATCGTCGCGGGTAGAGTGACCTACCTGCACGGGTCACTACGCGACTGATCGACTAGGACACTTTGCTGACCGCCACCGCCCTGCCACTGCGACTGGACCGTCGTGCGACCACGCCGCTGGGCGTCCAGATCGCCGCGCAGGTCCGTGGGCTGCTCACCGACGGGGTGCTCGCCGCCGGCGCCCGCCTGCCCAGCGTGCGTGCCCTGGCCGCCGAGCTGGGGGTGGCCCGCGCGGTGGTCGAGCAGGCCTACGACCAGCTGCACGCCGAGGGCTGGACGGCCACCCGGCGCGGGGCGGGCACGTTCGTCGCCGCGGTGGGGCCGCGACCGGATGCGGGAAGACGGGACTCCGCTCCGGCGGGGAGGGGACGGGATGCTGCGGCGGGCCCGGGGGCTGCTGCGGTTGCGCCGGGCCGTGGCGACTCGGCCAAGGCGGCCGGGGTGCCGGGGGCGCGGCGGGTCAGCCTGGACACCGGGACCCCGTGGGTCGACGAGCGGCTGCGCGCCGGATGGCGGCGGGCCTGGCGCGACGTCGCGGCGGCTCGGCCACCCCAGGGCTATCTCGACGCCGCCGGACTGCCGGAGCTGCGCGCCGAGCTGGCCGGCTACGTGGCCCGCACCCGCGGAGTGGTCTGCTCCCCCGCCGAGGTGATGGTCACGTCCGGCACCACGCATGCGTTGCGGCTCCTCCTGGCGACACTGGGTCCCGGGGCGGTGGCGGCCGAGGACCCCGGCTACCGGGCCGCGGTGGCCACCGTCCGGCAATCCGGCCGCCGCGTCTTCGACGTACCCGTGGACGAGGACGGCGCCGACACCGCTGCCCTCGACGGCGCGCCGGACGACCTGTGCGCGATCTACGTGACACCCGCGCACCAGCATCCTCTCGGCCACACCATGTCCGCGCGACGCCGGCTCGCGCTGCTGGCGCAGGCACGGCGGCTCGAGGCGGTCGTGGTCGAGGACGACTACGACGCGCAGTTCCGCTACGACGTGGCGCCGCTGCCGGCGCTTGCCTCGCTGGACCGCGACCGCGTGGTGCACCTGGGCACGGTGTCCAAGACGCTGCAGGCCAGCCTGCGCCTCGGCTGGCTGGTCGGCCCGGAGCCGCTGGTCGCGCGGATCGCTGCGGACCGTCTCGCGGTGCACGACCACCCGAGCTGGCCGCAGCAACGGGCGCTGCTGTCGATGCTGCGCGAGGGGCACCTGGACAAGTCGGTGCGTGCCGCCCGTCGGGTGTACGCCGAGCGCGGCGAGCTGGTCGCGGCGCGGCTGGCCCGACACGCGAGGCTGCTCGGCCCGGTGGCCGGGATGTACGCGACCCTGCTCCTTCCCGAACGGGTAGCCGCCGCGGTCGTCGCAGACTGCGCGGCCGCCGGGCTCGACGTACCCCCGCTGGGGGACTACGCGCGGTCCTCCGGGCGGTCCGGGATCGTCGTCGGCTTCGGGGGGATCGCGGACGACGAGCTGGCCTGGGCGCTCGACGTGCTCAGCGCCGCCCTCGCCCGCCGGAGGTGACCCTCGCCTCCCACCGACTCAGCGGTCGGGGAACCACAGCTTCAGCTCGCGTGCGGCCGACTCCGGCGAGTCCGAGCCGTGCACGAGGTTCTCCCGGTTCGACAGCGACAGGTCTCCGCGGATCGTGCCGGGAGCCGCCTTGCGTCCGTCGGTGGCGCCGTTGATCGCCCGCACCACCTCGATCGCCTCGTCGCCCTCGACGATCGCGGCCAGCATCGGGCCGCTCGTCACGAAGTCGCGCAGCGGCGGGTAGAAGTCCTTCTCGAGGTGCTCGGCGTAGTGCTCGTCGGCCATCGCGACGTCGATGGTGCGCATCTCCAGCGCGACGATCGACAGCCCCTTGGCCTCGAACCGGGACAGGATCTCGCCGACCAGACCGCGTCGTACGGCGTCCGGCTTGAGCAGGAGCAGGGTGCGCTGCGACATGGCCCGACCCTATCCGGGGACCGCGCGACGCGATCCTCAGCCCTGATCAGCGGGGTGGTCGGCCGCCCACTGCTCCTCGAGTACGGCGCGCTCGGCCCGCTCTCGGTCCAGGCGGGAGCCGAGGACATAGGCGCCCACCCACAGGGCAGCAAGCAGCACCCCGAGGAAGAACATCATGGTGACCACGAAGCCGAGGCCGATGGAGACCGCCTGGATCAGCCAGCCGAGCCAGAACCCGGCGCGGTAGCGCAGCAGCCCGGCAGCCACTACGCACGCCGCGGCGAGGCCGAGCCCGATGCTGACCGCGGTGATGAACCCCGCGTCTGTCAGGCCCGTCATCACCAGCCCGGCGAGGAACAGCGTGACCGCCTGGAGCCCGAGCATCCCCGCGCACATGGAGCGCTGCACGGATCTCATGCGCGCGGCCCCGGGGACTCGACAGGCTCGGCCGGCGGGCGCTCAACCATCGTCGCGCCCTCTCAGCATGGTCCGGGCCTGCCCCACGGTGATCACCGATCCGGTCACCAGCACTCCGCCGGAGCCGATCGCCTCACCGAACGTGCCGCCGGCCTCGGCCAGCCCGGCCGCGACGTCGATCGCGTCGTCGAGCCGGCTGGCGACGTGTACCCGGTCGTAGCCGAAGATCCCGCGGGCCGCCTCGGCGAGCTCCTCGGGGCCCAGCGAACGCGGCGTCGAGTTGCGGGTGCACACGACCGCCGCGAGCACGGGCTCCAGCGCCTCGAGCACGCCCACGTAGTCCTTGTCGGCACTGACCGCCAGCACGCCGATCAGCGGGCTGAACGTGAAGGAGTCCTGGACCGCCTCGGCGAGGGCCGCCGCGCCGTGCGGGTTGTGGGCCGCGTCGAGCACGATCGTCGGGCTACGGCGTACCACTTCGAGACGGCCGGGCGAGGTGACCTGCCCGAACGCCTCCCGGACCAGGTCGCCGGCCAACGGCTCGCCCCCGAGGAACACCTCCACCGCCGCGAGCGCGACGGCCGCGTTCTGGGCCTGGTGTGCGCCGTACAGCGGGAGGAGCACCTCGTCGTACTCCGCGCGTACGCCGTGCAGCTTCATCATCTGCCCGCCGACCGCGGCGACGCGCGACTCGACGCCGAAGTCCCGGCCCTCCAGCAGCAGGGTCGCGCCCATCTCGGCGGCACGTGCCGCGATCACCTCGAGCACGCCGGGGGACTGCCTCGCCGAGACGACGACGGAGCCGGGCTTGATCACCCCGGCCTTCTCGACCACGATCTGCTCCGGGGTGGCGCCGAGGTACTTCGCGTGGTCGACCGCCACCGGGCCGATCACCGCGACCGTAGCGTCGGCGACGTTGGTGGCGTCCCACGTGCCGCCCATCCCCACTTCCAGGACCGCCACGTCGACCGGTGCGTCGGCGAACGCCGAGAACGCCATCGCCACCATCGACTCGAAGAACGACAGCGGCGGGTCGGCGTCGCGGTCGACCAGGTCGAGGTAGGGCACCAGGTCGCGGTAGACCTCGACGAACCGCTCGCGGGTCAGCGGCTCCCCGTCGACCGAGATCCGCTCGGTCATCGACTCGACGTGCGGGCTGGTGAAGCGCCCGGTCCGCAGGCCGGCCGCGCGCAGCAGCGTGTCGGTCATCCGCGACGTGCTCGTCTTGCCGTTGGTGCCGGTCAGGTGGATCACCGGGTAGGTCTTCTGCGGGTCGCCGAGCAGCTCGGTCAGCGCTCGGATCCGGTCCAGGCTCGGCTCGAGCTTGGTCTCCGGCCAGCGCGAGAGCAGGGCCTGCTCGACGGCTGCATAGGACAGCGACTCGGTCGGGGAGACGGGGTTTGCCATGACCCCGCAAGTCTAGAGGGCTATGAACGGGACCGTTCACGCGCGAGGAGGCCGATGAGCACGCGGGCCCCTTCGTCGGCGCCGTCGACCGTGACCGCGTACCTCGGGCCATGCACGCGCTCGACCACCAGCCCGGGACCGCGCCGCAGGACCGCGGCCGTCCCACGGCTGCTGATCCGATACCCCCAGCCGCCCCACTGCAGGGGCTCGATGCGCTCGCTGTGCGCGTCGGCGATGTTGCCCAGCCCGACGCGCGTGCGCGGCCAGCCGAAGGGCCCCCACAGCGTGTGCAGCCCTCGCTGGTCGACCCGCACCGCGATGACAGAGGTCCAGGCGAGGGCTACACCGACGATCCCGAGCGGGATCGACACGTGCGCCTGGAACGGCACGAGCACGGCTGCCGCGGCCATCAGCAGCGGAGACAGCACCTGGAAGGGGCGGGAGTGGGCGTGACCGATCCACGTGACCCGCTCCGAGTCGGCGAGGGGCATCGCTGGGGGCACGGGGCCCCTCGGCAGGGGCGGTGCAGTGTCGCCGTGCAGCCAGTACGCCGTGGCGGCGACGACCAGGGGGATCCCGACGCCGCCGAGGACGGCGTACCAGGGCATCGGGACGTCGTGGGCGTCCCTGATGTGCCGTGCCAGCAAGAGACTCTCGAGATAGGGGACGGTCGCGATCCACGCGCCGAAGGCGAGCATCGAGGTCAGCATCCGCCCGGCGTGCGTGGAGTGCGCCAGCCAGGAGACGGCGACGGCGGCGAGGCCCAGCGCGCCGCTCGCGCACAGGATCGCGACGAAGTAGGGCCAGGCCGCCGTCGTGCCGTCCACCCCGTGGAAACCCCAGTGCGTGGCCATCGGGTCCGGGGTGACGGCGGCGTACGCACGGTGGCCCAGCCACACCAGGACCGGCGCCAGGAGCACGAGTACGGCGACCACGGCCCTTCGAACGTTCACTGCGCTACCTTCCGCATCTCGGTGATGAGTCCTTCCCGGCTGATCCCCAGCCGCTGCGCCGCGCCGACGAGCGCCCGGATCTGTTGCCGGAGGTCGGTCAGGTCGACGTCGACGTCGGTCCGGACGCGGGCTCCCCTGCCGCGGCGCAGCTCGATGAGTCCCTCGTCGCGGAGGATCGCGTAGCCGCGGAGCACGGTGTGCATGTTGATGTCGAGGCCCCGGGCCACCTCCCGCGCGGGCGGCAGCCGGTCACCGGGAGTCAGCCTGCTCTCGAGCAGCGCTGCCCGGACCCGCGCGGCGATCTGGTCGGCGAGGCCGACCGCGCTCGTGGGGTCCACTCTGAACCACATAGTTCGCATACTACTATAACAAGCGGCCACGGCCGGCCGCACACGCAGCAGCGGCCGTCAGCCGGAGGGCGTCAGAGCTACGCGGGCGTTGCCGGGGAACTCGTTTTCGGGACGAGACCCCTCCCCCGTAACATTTCGGCCATGACCGAGACCCAGCAGCAGGCTCCGCAGACCACCGCCGCCCCGCGCGCGGTGGTCGTACCGGAGAGGCCTGCGCTGGAAGGGCTCGAGGCGAAGTGGGCGCAGCGGTGGCAGTCCGACGCGACGTACGCGTTCGACCGGGCCAGGCCGCGGGAGCAGATCTACTCGATCGACACGCCGCCGCCGACCGTGTCCGGCACGTTGCACTTCGGCAGCGTCTGCTCCTACACCCAGTGCGACCTGATCGCCCGCTTCCAGCGGATGCGCGGCCGGGAGGTGTTCTACCCGATGGGGTGGGACGACAACGGGCTGCCGACCGAGCGCCGGGTGCAGAACTTCTACGGCGTGCGGTGCGACCCGAGCATCCCCTACGACCCGGAGTTCACGCCGCCGGAGAAGCCCGACGCCAAGAAGCAGGTGTCGATCAGCCGGCCCAACTTCGTCGAGCTGTGCGAGCGGCTCACCGCCGAGGACGAGGTGGCCTTCGAGGAGCTCTTCCGCAAGGTCGGCCTGTCGGTGGACTGGGACTACCTCTACACCACGATCGCAGACGCCAGCCGGGCCGCGTCCCAGCGCGCGTTCTTGCGCAACCTGGCCCGCGGCGAGGCCTACATGCAGGAGTCCCCGACGCTGTGGGACGTCACCTTCCAGACCGCGGTCGCGCAGGCCGAGCTGGAGGCGCGGGAGTACGCCGGTCACTACTACCGCGTCGCGTTCCACAGGGTCTCGACAAGCCCGACCGACGGAGGGCCGGTCTTCATCGAGACGACCCGCCCCGAGCTGATCTGCTCGGTGGTCGCGTTGATCGCCCACCCGGACGACGAGCGCTACCAGGACCTGTTCGGGCAGACGGTGGCCTCGCCTGTGTTCGGCGTGGAGATCCCGGTGCTCGCTCATCCTGCCGCCGAGCCCGGCAAGGGTGCCGGCATCGCCATGTGCTGCACGTTCGGCGATCTCACCGACGTGATGTGGTGGCGCGAGCTGCAGCTCCCGGTGCGCACCGTGATCGGCCGCGACGGTCGCCTCCTGCGCGAGACCCCGCCGTGGCTGGCGCACGAGCCCGCTGCTTCGGCGTACGCCGACCTGGGCGGCAAGACCGTGTTCAGCGCACGCGAGGCGGTCGTCGCCAAGCTGCGCGAGTCCGGCGATCTGGACGGCGAGCCGAAGCCGACGCAGCGGATGACGAACTTCTACGAGAAGGGCGAGAAGCCGCTGGAGATCGTCTCGACGCTGCAGTGGTACATCCGCAACGGCGGCCGGGAGGCCGACCTGCGGCGCACGCTTATCGAGCGCGGCGACGAGATCGACTGGACGCCGGGCTACATGCACCACCGCTACACCAACTGGGTGGAGGGGCTCAACGGGGACTGGCTGATCTCCCGCCAGCGCTACTTCGGCGTGCCGTTCCCGGTGTGGTACCCGCTCGACGCCGACGGCGAGCCGGTCCACGACAAGCCCATCGTCGCCGGTGAGGGCCGGTTGCCGATCGACCCGTCGCAGGACACGCCGGAGGGGTACGACGAGAGCCAGCGCGGGCAGCCCAACGGCTTCGTCGGCGACCCCGACGTGATGGACACCTGGGCCACGTCCTCGCTGAGCCCGCAGATCGCCGGCCGCTGGGAGACCGACCCGGACCTGTTCGGCCGGGTGTTCCCGATGGACCTGTGCAGCCAGGCCCACGACATCATCCGCACCTGGCTGTTCTCACGGGTCGTGCGTGCCCACTTCGAGCACGACGAGGTGCCGTGGCGGCACGCGATGATCTCCGGGTTCGTGCTGGACCCGGACCGCAAGAAGATGTCGAAGTCGAAGGGCAGCGTGTCCACCCCGACCGACCTGCTCGAGCAGTACGGCGCCGACGCGATCCGCTGGCGCGCCGCCTCACTGCGACCGGGACTGGACTCCGCGTTCGACGAGCACGCGCTGAAGATCGGCCGGCGGCTGGCGATGAAGGTGCTCAACGCCTCGAAGTTCGTGCTCGGCAGCGTCGGCGCCACCACGCTCGAGCCCGCCGCGGTCAGCGAGCCCGTGGACTGCGCGATGCTCGGTAGCCTGTCCCTGGTGATCGCGGAGGCGACGGAGGCCTTCGACCGCTACGACTACACCAGTGCGCTGGAGAGCGCAGAGCGGTTCTTCTGGGAGTTCTGCGACGACTACCTCGAGCTGGTCAAGGAGCGGGCATACGGTGCCCGCGGCGAGGTCGCCGCACGCTCGGCCCAGGCGGCTCTCGCGATCGCGCTGCACGCGCAGCTGCGGCTGCTCGCCCCGTTCCTGCCGTTCGTGACCGAGGAGGTGTGGTCGTGGTGGCAGGGCGGGTCGATCCACCGCCAGCCCTGGCCGGCCGCCCCCGACCTGGGCGCGGCGTCCTCGGCCGACGCGTCGATGCTCGGTGCCGTGGCCGACGTACTCACCGGGATCCGGGGCGCCAAGTCGCAGGCGAAGGTGAAGATGCGGGCCGAGCTGTCCGCGGTGCGGGTGAGCGGACCCGCCGAGCAGCTCGCGCTGGCCGAGCGCGTCGCGGACGACCTGCGCGCCGCCGGCAACGTGGTCGGCGAGCTCACCTTCACCCCGACCGACGACTCGGAGCTGGCCGTCACCGCCGACCTGGCCTAACCCCAATACCGTTCAGTTAGAGTCACACTGGTGTAGTTTGGCTCTATGCCGCGTGCGGGTTGGAAGAAGCCGGAGTCGGATCGTCGATTGTCGGACCTGGTCTCGGTGGGTGTGCTCACCCGTGTGTTCCCGCCGG
>DASSKK010000063.1:0-151962 GCA_035690495.1 Nocardioidaceae bacterium
CGACGACGGCACCACCACCGGCAGGTTCAAGATTCCCGACCTGCACGCCCACATGCTCCGCAAGGCCTTGGAGGCGTTCGTCTCCCCACGCCGGCTCAAGGCCGAGGAGCGGTCCGACTCCGACGGCAGGAAGCTGACCCGGCCGGAACTGCTCGGCAAGGGGTTGTGTGAGTTCATCGAACGCTACCCGTTCGCACAGATCGGCAGGCACGCCGGCATGAACGCCACCGTGGTGGTCACCATCGACCTCGACAACCTGCTGTCCGGGCTCGGCACCGCCACGTTGGACACCGGCGGAGTCATCTCCGCCGGCGAGGCCCGCCGCCTGGCGTGTGAGGCCGGGCTGATCCCGATGGTGCTCGACAGCGAGTCGATGCCACTGGACGTGGGCCGCAAATGCCGCTTCCACACCGAAGCCCAACGACTCGCCATCAGCCTGCGCGACCAGACCTGCCGCGCCGAAGGCTGCGACCGGCTCTCCGGGTTCTGCGAGTTCCACCACGTGATCCCCTGGGCCCAAGGCGGTGCCACCAGCGTCGCCGACGGCGCCATGCTCTGCTCCTGGCACCACCACCGCATCCACGACCCCCGCTACGACCACACCCGTAGCCCAGCAGGCCGCATCCAGTTCTACAGACGCCAATAGGAGCCCCGCAGTCTGTCCCGGAGCAGACTGGGGGCATGGACATCGACAAGGCACGTGAGTTCGTACGCGGAAACCACCGCGCGGTGATGGCCACCCGGACCGGCGACGGCAACCAGCCCCCGCAGATCCAGCAGAGCCCGGTGCTGGTCGCGGTCGACGACGCGGGCCGGTTCGTGGTCAGCAGCCGGGAGACGGCGTACAAGACCAAGAATCTGCGCGTAGACCCGTGGACCCAGCTGTGCGTGCTCAACGACCGCTTCTTCGGCGACTGGCTCTACGTCGAGGGCCGCGCTGAGGTGGTTTCGCTGCCGGAGGCGATCGACCCGCTCGTCGACTACTTCCGGAGCATCAACGGCGAGCACGACGACTGGGACGACTACCGCGCCGCGATGGAGAAGGAGAAGCGCGTCGCGATCCGCATCGGGGCCACCCGCGCCGGCCCCGACCGCGCGGGCTGACCATTCGTCCCCGCCGCCCCGCCCAGGCACGCCACCAGCCGACCACGCCGTAGGCTGGGGCCGCCATGACCACCAGCACGCCCGCGAATGACGAGACGGCCGTCTACCTCGACCACGCGGCCTCGACGCCGATGTACGCCGAGGCCGTGGCAGCCATGTCCGCACAACTGACCCACGTCGGCAACCCCTCCTCGCTGCACGCGGCCGGACGCGACGCGCGCCGGGTCGTGGAGGAGTCCCGCGAGACGATCGCGGCTGCGCTGGGTGCCCGTCCGGGCGAGGTGGTGTTCACCTCCGGTGGCACGGAGTCGGACAACCTCGCGCTCAAGGGGCTGTACTGGGCGCGCAGGTCCCTTGACCCCCAGCGGACCCGCATCCTGTCCACGTCGGTCGAGCACCACGCCGTCCTCGACCCGCTGCACTGGCTGGGCGAGGCGGAGGACGCTCGCGTCGAGCTGCTTCCCGTCGACGCGCAGGCCCGGCTGGACGTTGCCGCGCTACGCGCGACGATCGCGGCCGACCCGGAGTCGGTGGCGCTGGTGTCGGTGATGTGGGCCAACAACGAGGTCGGCACCGTGCAGCCGCTGGACGAGGTGGTCGAGGCCGCGCACGCCCACGGCATCCCGGTCCACACCGACGCGGTCCAGGCGGTCCCTGGGCTGCCGGTGGACTTCGCGGCGAGCGGCGTGGACGCGATGACCGTGACCGCGCACAAGCTGGGCGGGCCGTATGGCGTCGGGGCTCTGGTGGTACGTCGTGACCTGGAGCTCACCGCTCTGGTGCACGGCGGTGGTCAGGAGCGCGACGTACGCTCCGGCACGATCGACGCACCGGCGATCGCCGGGTTCGCGACAGCCGTCGAGCTGGCGGTCAAGCACCGCCCTGAGCGGTCTGCCCGGATCGCCGGGCTGCGAGACGACCTGATCCGCGGCGTCCTCGACCAGGTCCCCGACGCGATCCTGAACGGGCCGCCGCTCGACGCCGACCGACAGGCACGGCTGCCCGGCATCGCCCACTTCAGCTTCCCCGGCTGCGAGGGGGACTCGCTGCTGATGCTGCTCGACGCCCGCGGCATCGCCTGCTCGACCGGCTCGGCCTGCTCTGCCGGTGTGCCGCAGCCCTCCCACGTGCTGCTCGCGATGGGCGCCGGCGAGGTGCAGGCGCGCGGGTCGCTTCGATTCTCCCTGGGACACACCAGCGGTGCGGACGACGTACGCGCGCTCGTCTCGGCCATCGGTCCCGTCGTCGAGAGGGCGCGCGCGGCGGGCCTGACCAGCAAGGCGGTCTGAGCGGTGCGCGTACTCGCCGCGATGTCCGGCGGCGTCGACTCGGCCGTTGCCGCCGCGCGGGCCGTCGACGCCGGCCACGACGTCACCGGCGTGCACCTGGCGCTGTCGCGCAACCCGCAGTCCTATCGCACCGGCGCGCGCGGCTGCTGCACCATCGAGGACTCCAACGACGCCCGACGGGCCGCCGACGTGATCGGGATCCCGTTCTACGTCTGGGACTTGAGCGACCGCTTCCACGCGGACGTCGTCGAGGACTTCATGGCCGAGTACGCCGCCGGTCGCACCCCCAACCCGTGTCTGCGCTGCAACGAGAAGATCAAGTTCGCCGCGGTGCTCGACCGGGCGGTCGCGCTCGGCTTCGACGCCTTCGCCACCGGACACTACGCACGGCTCGAGCAGAGCGGCGGCGAGTTCGCGCTGCACCGTGCGGTGGACCCCGGCAAGGACCAGTCCTACGTGCTCGGCGTGCTCACCCAGGACCAGCTCGCGCACTCCCTGTTCCCCCTGGGCGACTCGCCGAAGTCGCAGGTGCGCGAGGAGGCCGAACGGCGCGGGCTGGCGGTCGCGCGCAAGCCCGACAGCCACGACATCTGCTTCATCTCCGATGGGGACACCGGCGGATGGCTCACCGAGAAGCTCGGCACGGGCTCGGGAGAGATCATCGACCAGGGGAGCGGCGAGGTGCTCGGCACCCACCAGGGCACCCACCGGTTCACGATCGGCCAGCGCAAAGGGCTCGGGATCGGCACCCCGGCCGCCGACGGCCGGCCCCGCTACGTGCTCGACATCGAGCCGGTCTCGGGGACGGTCACCGTCGGCGCCCGCGAGCAGCTGAGCGTCGATGTGATCGAGGGGATCCGGCCGCGCTGGTGCGCCGAGCCGCCGGCCGGACCGCTGCACGGGACCGTGCAGCTGCGCGCGCACGGCGATGAGCACCGTGCCGTGGTCTCGACAGGCTCGACCGACGGGGGCGTCTCGACGGGCTCGAGCGGCAACGGAGCCGACGTGGTGATCGAGCTGCTCGACCCCGCCGAGGGGATCGCCCCCGGTCAGGCCGCGGTGATCTACGACGGCACCAGGGTTGTCGGGTCGTGCACGATCAGCCGCACCCGACGACGTACCCCTGTCGGATGAGCGCCTCCATGAGGATCGCCGTCCTCGACGACTATCAGGACGTCGCCTTGCAGATGGCCGACTGGTCGGAAGTCGACGGCGCCGTCGACACGTTCGCCGACCATGTCGTCGACCCGGCGAAGCTGGTGGAGCGGCTGCGGCCCTACGACGTGGTCGTGCTGATGCGGGAGAGGACGCCGTTCCCGGCCGAGGTGATCGAGGCGCTGCCCGGCCTGCGGCTGATCGTGAGCACCGGCAGGCGCAACAAGGCTGTCGACGTCGAGGCGGCCCGCCGGTGCGGCATCACGGTGTCGGCCACCGAGAGCCCGTCGCAGGCGCCGACGGAGCTGACCTGGGCGCTGATCCTCGGGCTGGCGCGACACCTGGTCGCCGAGGACCGGCATCTCCGCGGCGGCGGCTGGCAGACCACGCTGGGCACGGACCTGGCCGGCCGCACCCTCGGGGTCGTGGGGCTGGGGCGGATCGGCACGAGGGTCGCCGCCGTCGGCAGGGCGTTCGAGATGCGGGTGCTGGCGCACAGTCGCACCCTGACCTCGGAGCGCGCCGAGCAGGCGGGTGCGTCGGCGATGCCCATGGACACGCTGCTCGCCGAGGCCGACGTGGTCACCGTTCACGTCCCGCTCAACGACGAGACCCGTGGCCTGATCGGGGAGCGCGAGCTCGCGGCGATGAAGGCGCACGCCCTGCTGGTGAACACCTCGCGCGCGGGCATTGTCGACACCGACGCTCTCGTCTCTGCGCTCGAGGGCGGCCGGATCGGGGGCGCGGGGCTCGACGTCTACGACGAGGAGCCGCTCCCCGCGGACCATCCGCTGCGGCGCGCGCCGCGCACGCTGCTGACCCCGCACATCGGCTACGTCACCGAGAACGTCTACCGGGTGTTCTTCACCGGCGTCGTGGAGGACATCGTCGCTTTCGCCGCGGGCGCGCCGATCCGCACCCTGCCATGACGAGAGCCACCGGGATCGGGTCGATGCCCGGCGACGACGATCGGGCGTACGCCGAGGCGCTGCGGATCGTGCTCGGCGACCTGCCGGACCTGCCCTACCTCCCAGAGCTGCCCGGCCGTGGCGCACACGCCGCGATGACCGGCCGCGGGCTGGCGGTGGTCGCCGAGCTCGGCGCGGACCTGCAGCCTGCGGGGTGGCGGCTGACCGGTGGCGGATCCGGGGTCGACCACCGGCGGGCGCGGTCGCTGCTCGCGCAGGACCTCGACGCGGTCGAGGAGCAGGCGCAGGGCCTATGGGCGGGGCGGCGGGGGACCGCACGCAGTTTCAAGATCCAGGTCTGCGGGCCGTGGACGCTGGCCGCGACCGTCGAGCGTCCGCGCGGTGACCGGGTGCTCGCCGACCACGGCGCGCGCCGCGAGCTCGCGCAGGCGCTAGCAGAGGGCCTCGGCGCCCACGTCGCGGATCTACACCGCCGGTTGCCCGACGCCGAGCTGATCGTCCAGGTGGACGAGCCCGCCCTGCCGGCAGTGCTGGCCGCGGCGGTCCCCACCGCGTCCGGCTTCGGCCGGCACCGCTCGGTCGACGCGCCGGCCGCGAGCGCCGCGTTGGAGTCGGTGTTCGCCGCGATCAGGCGCGCCGGGGCCACGCCTGTCGCGCATTGCTGCGCACGCGATGTCCCCGTGAGGCTGCTCGCCGACGCCGGAGCCGCCGGAGTATCGGTGGACCTGGACGTGCTGGCGCCCGAGGGGTACGACGCGTTGGCGGCCGTCCTGGACGCGGGCGGGACCGGCTACCTCGGTGTGGTGCCGACCAGCAGACCCGATCCGGAGACGGACGACCGAACCCTGACCGACCGCGTGCTGCGCTTCCTCGAGATGCTCGGTCTCGACCCGGACGGCGTAGGGGAGCGGCTGGTCGTCACGCCCTCCTGCGGACTGGCCGGCGCCGATCCGGCCTGGGCGCGAACAGCCCTCGAGCTCAGCGCGAAGGTGGCAAGCCACCTGTGAGCGGCCCCTCTGTCACCGGGACCGGAGCGCCGGCCACCTCGCCGGTCGCGTCCAGGTGTACCCGAGGCTCTGGCAGCCGGGTGGCGACCGCGGCGCCCACGAGCAGGAGCACCGCCAGTCCGAGCAGCGACGGCGTGAACGAGCCGGACGGCGTACGCGTCACCACCATCAGGTAGACCAGCGCCACCGAGGCCTGGCCGGCCAGCTGCACCAGGCCGTTGGAGGTCGCCGCCGGCGTCGGATAGGTGACCTCCGCGGCGTACTGCATGCCGATCGGCAGCGCGCTGGTCATGAAGAAGCCGAGACCGAACGCGCAGCCGAGGATCGCAGGAAGGCCGGTCGCGAGCGCGATCCCGGCGAGCGCGGGTCCGCCGAGGCCGAGCGCGAGCACCAGGAAGGGCACGCGCCTGCCGGTGCGGTCCGAGAGTGTCGAGAGCACGACCGCGCCGATCACCCCGCCGACCAGGCCGAGGGCACCGACGTCCCCGGCCTGCGCCGAGTCGAAGCCGCGCGGGGCGAGGATCTGCTCGACCCAGGTGGACAGCCCGTTGAACGCGCCCATCGCCACGAACACCATCGCCAGGAACAGCACGAACGGGCGTATCCGCAGCGTCCGGCGCAGTCCGTCGAGCATCAGCGCCGGCTGCTCCTGCTCGTCGGGCTCGGGCGCCACCGCGGGACGTTCGCGGGCCACCGCGACGAAGACGATGCCGGCGGCGAGCGCGACCACGCCGTACACCAGCTGCACGGAGCCGAGGCTCAGCGACCCGACCAGGGACGGCGTGAGCGCGAGGCCGACGCCGGTGCCGACCAGGTTGGCCAGCGTGATCAGGCTGACCGCGGTCGCGCGCTGCGAGCGGGCGAACCATCTGCCCGAGACGGTAGTCCACGCGTTGAGCAGCAGGGGCTGGGCGATCGCCGCGCCGATGGTGGCGACCAGCACCACGACGTACTCCTGGCCGGCGAGGCCCCTGACCACGCCGGCCACACCGGCCAGCAGAGCGCCGGCGCCGGCGGCGACCCGGAAGCCGCGCCGGTCGATCAGCCACGACGCGGGGATCGCCAGCGGCAAGTAGGCGAGCATGAACACCATCGAGAGCGCCCCGACGGCCACCGCGGACACGCCGAAGTACTGCTCGGCCCGGCCGGTCACCGGGGCGTAGCTGATCCACAGTGCCTGGATGGTGAGGTTGACCGCCATGAACGCGGCCAGCACGACCCAGCGATATCCCGACACCCGCGGTTGGCTCACCCAGGCAAACTACACCGCTCCGGTCGAGGGGTCAGCCGGAAAGGTCGGAGACCGCCCAGTCGGCGCCGCTGTCGGAGACGAGCACCATCCGCTGGGCGCCGGCGGACAGCGGTACCACCCAGGTCCCTTCCGCGCTCGAGCCGATCGTCCACTCGCCGACCGTGGTCCGGGTCCCGTCGGCGCGCACCAGCTCGCAGCGGTAGTGCGCCCCCGGCGCCCCGCCTTCGATGGACACCACCGCGACCCGGTGGTCGCCGGCGGCGGTGGTGCCGGCGGTCACGGTGCCGACCTGCGCTCCGGCGGGGGTGCGCAGCGGGACCGCCCCGGCCTCATAGACGGCGCCGTGGTCCTGCCCGCCTCCGGCCAGCTGGACTCCCGCGATCGTGCCTCCGGTGCCGACCACCAAGCCCGCGACGGCAGCGGCGGCCGCGAGCAGCACACGCGAACGGCGACGCTGCGGGCGGTGCTTACGCGCAAGAGGTACGACGTCCGGGTGCGCCTCGGCGCGGATCGCCGCCAGGGCCCGGTCCTCGAACCCGGCGGGCGGCTCGACCCGGGGAGCGGCCGCCGCGGTCCGCTCGACCGCCGCGGAGATCTCGTCGTACTCGTGACGGCACTGGCTGCATGCCTCGAGGTGACGGAGCGTCGCCGTGCTCTCCTGGACGGACAGCTCACCGAGCGCGAGCGCCACCAGGTCGTCGTCGTCGACGTGCGCATCCGTCGGCGCGCCCCCCCACGGCGTCCTGTCGTCGCCAGACGTCCAGCCGGTCTCGTCAGTCATGGTGTTCCTCCTCCCGGATGCGGCGCAGCTTGATCAGGCCGGTGCGGATCCTCGTCTTCGCGGTCCCCAGCGGAATGCCCTCCCGCTCGGCGACCTCCGCGGCGGTGCAGCCGCCGATCACTGCGAGCACCACCGCCCGCGACTGGTCATCGGGGAGCTCGCGGAGCTGCGCCACGACGCGGTCCCGGTCGAGCCGGCGCAGCGCGGTCCCCTCGACGTCGACGCCGTCACCCGAGCGGGCCACGTCCAGCAGCAGGGCGTCCAGCGTGTCGTCGTCGGCCGGCATCGGCCGCCGGGCTCGCACCGAGTCGATGGCGGCGTTGCGGGTGATGGTCAGCAGCCAGGTGCGCACCGAGGCGCGACGTGGGTCGTAGTTGGCCGCGGCCCGCCATGCGCGCACGAACACCTCCTGGCTGACGTCCTCGGCGTGCGCGTGGTCGCGGGTGATGCTCACCGCCAGCCCGAACACCGCGCTCTGGAAACGGCGTACGAACGCAAGCGTGGCCGCATCGTCGCCGACGGCGAGACCCTCCACGAGGGCCGCGTCGGCGGATCGCTCGGCCAGAGAGAGGGCGCGCACGTCAACAGGTACGGACGCCGGGCCCTGAGGGATTGACCCCGCCCCGGACCGGGTGCCGGTTCGGCCGGTCCGCAATCCCGGCAGCCGTCCCGGCCGTACCTGTGCCGGGTGTCGAGTCGAGGTCATCGACCCACCTTCAGGAGTAGTCATGAAAATGCGTCTGCCGGGCTGTCCCCCGGCCACCCCCATCGGGGCGGCCGTCGTCCTCGCGGCGTTGGCGCTCATGACCAGCGCGTGCGGAAACTCTGGTGCCCCCTCTGCGGGTGGAGCCCAGTCTGCCAGCGATGGGGGTACGACGGTGGTGTCCACGACCAAGACCAGCCTCGGAAGCGTCCTGGTCGGCAAGGACGGCATGACGCTGTACATGTACGAGCACGACGCCCCGCACCGGAGCAACTGCACGGGAGAATGCCTGGCCACCTGGCCTGCGGTGGGCAAGGCGTCGGCCGGGTCGGGCGTCAAGGGATCCCTGCTGGGGACCATCAAGCGCGGCAACGGCAGCGTGCAGGCCACCTACAACGGGCACCCGCTCTACTACTTCACCGGCGACAGCAAGAAGGGCGATGTCACCGGGCAGGACCTCGAGTCGTTCCACGTGGCGAGCGCACAGGGTGGCGCCGTGCATGGCGGTGACGGCTCGTCCGGCTCACCGACGCCGTATTCCAAGAGCAACGGCGGGGGCGGCTACTGAGCCTCGCCCGTCGGCCGGCTGCGTCGCGACTCACTTGCTGCATCTGAGTGGCTTCCTTCGCCGCGGGACCACTCAGATGCAGCATCTGAGCCGCGTCGTCCGCCCCGGTCGAGGCCTAGGAACTTCAGGCTGCGGCTGGCGGCGAAGTCGTTCCATGCCCTCCGGCGGCGGAACATGTAGTGGCCCACCGGGCCGATGTCGACGAACTCCGTGCTCGCGGCGACCTCGGCGGCCCGGCGGCAGAACGCGGCGTCCTGACGGGCAGACGTGATCCGGTCGCGACGCCCGTGGGCCGAGGCGAGGTGCTTGCCACGCAGCGTGTCGACCGGCTCGTCGGGCGGCAGCCACGCGGCGAGGGCGACCGCACCGACCACGTGCGGGTCGTCGGCCACCGCGACGGCGGTCCTGCCTCCCATCGAGTGTCCGAGCAGTACGACGGGCAGGTCGCCGAAGGCGCGGCGTACCTCTTGCAGGGCCCAGCGCGCGTCAGGCACCGGCGACGGCGGCGAGGCCGTGCCGGCGTTCCAGCCCCGGATCGAGTAGCGCAGCAGCCAGATGCCCGCACCGGCGTCGTTGACCCGCTCCGCGATGTGGCCGAGCATCCAGTTCGACCGCCGCCACGAGGCGGACCTGTCGTCGACCGGCGTGCTCCCGTCCGCCTTGCCGCCGTGCAGCATCAGCACCAGCCCCCGCGGGCCCTCCACGTCACGACGCGTCAGCGAGGGTGCAGCGGGCATGCGCTCATCCTCTCAGTCCCGGAGGTTGAGGAGCGGGGGAGCGGAGCGGACGGCGTCGGAGGTTGAGGAGCGGGGGAGCGGAGCGGACGGCGTCGGAGGTTGAGGAGCGGGGGAGCGAAGCGGACGGCGTCGGAGGTTGAGGAGTGGGGGAGCGGAGCGGACGGCGTCGGAGGTTGAGGAGCGGGGGAGCGAAGCGGACGGCGTCGGAGGTTGAGGAGCGGGGGAGCGAAGCGGAGGAGCGTCTCGAAACCTCGAAACCTCGAAACCTCGAAACCTCCGAGAGAACCGTCGGTGGGTCAGGGCAGGATAGGCGGCATGGCTGCTCCGGACGACGAGTCACCCGCCGAGGCCCCGGCTGTGTCGTCGGCGCCGCCGGCGGCCCTCGAGGAGCATCGCGAGCTCGTCGAGGTGGTCGAGGACGCCCGCTGGAGGTACTACGTCCTCGACGACCCCACCCTGTCCGACGCCGACTTCGACACCCGGATGCGTCGCCTCGACGAGCTCGAGGCGCAGTTCCCCGAGCTGCGCACCCCCGACTCGCCGACGCAGAAGGTCGGTGGAGCGGTCTCGACGGAGTTCACCGCGGTCGACCACCTCGAGCCGATGATGAGCCTGGACAACGCGTTCTCCTTCGAGGAGCTGGAGTCCTGGCAGGCCCGGCTCGTCCGCGAGGGGGTGGAGCATCCCGAGCTTCTGTGCGAGCTGAAGATCGACGGGCTCGCGATCAACCTGCTCTACGAGGGCGGCCGGCTGGTCCGCGCCGCGACCCGAGGCGACGGTCGCACCGGGGAGGACGTCACTCCCAACGTGCGCACGATCGGGACGGTCCCGCACCGGCTGTCCGGCACCGACGACTACCCGGTTCCGGCGCTGGTCGAGGTGCGCGGCGAGGTGTTCCTGCCCGTCGAGGCCTTCGAGCAGCTCAACGAGACCATGAAGGACGCCGGCAAGCCGCCGTTCGCCAACCCGCGCAACGCCGCGGCGGGCTCGCTTCGGCAGAAGGACCCGCGCGTCACCGCCACCCGTCCGCTGTCGATGGTCTGCCACGGCCTCGGCGCGCGCGAGGGGTTCACCCCGGCCGCGCAGTCGCAGTCCTACGCCGCACTCAAGGCCTGGGGACTGCCGACCAGCGACCGGGCCCGGGTGCTGCCCGACCTGTCCGCTGTCGAGAAGTTCATCGAGGAGTACGCCGAGCACCGCCACGACGTGGAGCACGAGATCGACGGCGTGGTGATCAAGGTCGACCAGGTCGTCCTGCAGCGACGGCTCGGCTCGACCAGCCGCGCGCCGCGCTGGGCGATCGCCTACAAGTACCCTCCCGAGGAGGTCAACGCCAAGCTCCTCTCCATCGAGGTGAACACCGGCCGCACCGGCCGGGTCACCCCGTTCGGGGTGATGGAGCCGATCCGGGTGGCCGGGTCGACCGTCGAACGGGCCACGCTGCACAACGCGCACGAGGTGAGGCGCAAGGACGTGCGGCCCGGTGACACCGTCGTGCTCCGCAAGGCCGGCGACGTCATCCCGGAGATCGTCGGACCGGTGGTCGCCTTGCGCCCCGACGGGCTCGAGGAGTGGGTGATGCCCACCGTGTGCCCGGCCTGCGGCACGACGCTGGTCCAGGAGAAGGAGGCGGACAAGGACCTGCGCTGCCCCAACCACCGCAGGTGCCCCGCCCAGCTCGTCGACCGGGTCTTCCACATGGCCGGCCGCGGCGCCTTCGACATCGAGGGGCTGGGCTCCGAGGCCGCGGTCGCGCTGCTCGACGGCGGGGTGATCGAGGACGAGGGCGACGTGTTCGCGCTGACCGAGGCGGACCTGCTCACCGTGCCGCTGTTCACCCGGGCGCCAAAGAGAGACGAGAGGGCGACGGCGGATAACGGCAGAGTGCTGTCCGCGAACGGCCGCGGGCTGCTCGACAACCTCGGCCGGGCCAAGGACCGGCCGCTGTGGCGGGTGCTGGTCGGGCTCTCGATCCGGCACGTGGGGCCGACCGCGGCGCGTGCCCTCGCAGCGGAGTTCGGCTCTCTGGCCGCGATCCGGGACGCCGACCTCGAGCGCCTGGCCGCGGCCGAGGGCGTCGGCCCGACGATCGCCGAGTCGATCCGGCGCTGGTTCGACGACCCGGACGACGCCTGGCACTCGGCGATCGTCGACAAGTGGGCGCGCGCCGGGGTACGGATGGCCGACGAGGTCGACGAGTCCACCCCGCGCACGCTCGAGGGTCTGAGCATCGTGGTCACCGGCTCGCTGACCGACTTCAGCCGCGACCAGGCCAAGCAGGCGATCGTCTCGCGCGGGGGCAAGGCGACCTCCTCGGTGTCGAAGAAGACCGACTACGTGGTGGCCGGCGAGTCGCCGGGGTCCAAGCACGACAAGGCAGTTGAGCTCGGGGTGCCGATCCTCGAC
Source organism: Nocardioidaceae bacterium (assembly GCA_035690495.1). GTDB lineage: Bacteria > Actinomycetota > Actinomycetes > Propionibacteriales > Nocardioidaceae > DASSKK01. The sequence goes on from DASSKK010000063.1 coordinate 11,932, forward strand.
GAGGACGGCTTCAGGGCCCTGCTCGACAGCGGCCCCTCGTGACCGTGGCGAGGATGGATCTTCCCCGATTCGTCCGCACTTGCGCGGGTGTTCGCCGCGGGGCGATCCCGGACGAACCGCTCGGGGCGGGACTAGGGTGGCGGGATGACACAGGGGTGGAGCGTTCCCGTCGTCGACATCGGTGCTTACGTCGACGAGGGTCGCGAGGAGGAGCGGTCCCGCGTCGCCGAGGCGTTCGACCGGGCCTGCCGCGAGGTCGGCTTCGTGCAGGTCTTCGGGCACGGCGTACCCGAGCAGACCATTGCGGGGCTCGCGAACGCGATGGACGCGCTGTTCGACCAGCCCCTGGAGACCAAGCAGGCCTACCGGACACCGCCGGAGGTGAACCGCGGTTACACCCCGCCCAAGAGCGAGTCGCTCAGCCTCAGCCTCGGTGTCGAGCAGGCCAGCCGGATGAACGACTTCTTCGAGGCGTTCAACGTCGGCGTCCCCGCCTCCACGTACCCGTCCCTGACCCTGCCCGAGGAGCACTACCCGGACAACGTGTGGCCCAGGCAGCCCGAGGGCTTCGCCGAGGCGGTGGGGGCCTACTTCACCGAGGCGGCCAGGGTCGCGGAGACCCTGACCGACGTGGCGGCTGACGCACTGAGCCTGCCGCACGGTTTCTTCGACGAGTACACCGACCACTCGTGCGACGTTCTGCGGATGAACAACTACGCGCTGCCGCCGGGCCGGCTCGAGCTCGACGGTGACCTGACCGGGATGGGCGAGCACACCGACTACGGCATCGTCACGGTGCTCTGGGCCGACGATGCACCGGGTCTGCAGGTGCTGGGCACCGACAACCTCTGGCACGACGTGTCTCCGCTGCCTGGCGCGCTCCTGGTCAACCTCGGCGACCTCACCGCACGGTGGACGAACGAACGCTGGATGTCCACGATGCATCGCGTGAAGCCGCCGATCGTGAACGGCACGATCCGGCGCCGGCGGTCCGCGGCGTACTTCCGCGACGGGAACACCGATGCCGTCGTCTCCACTCTTCCCACCTGCCGCGAGGCGGACGGGAGCTCGCGCTACGAGCCGATCCGGATCGGCGACCATGTGGCCGCGAAGCTGGCGGGTTCGAGGGCCGGCCGAGCGAACCTCACCGCGACCCGCGAGGCCGACCGGGTGCGCGCGGCCCAGCCCTGACTCAGCCGGCGGCCGCGGACAGCCGGCCGGACAGCTCCCGCATCGCCTCGCGCAGCTCGGGCGGTTCGACCACCTCGACGCCGACGCCGAGCGAGCCGGCGAGCGAGACGACGTGCATGGCAAGCCAGTCCAGGCGGTCGGCTCCGGCGGTGAGCACGCAGTGTCCTTCGTCGACCGGCTGGACGGTGCCAACGGTGGCCGGCACGTGCTCGGCGACGACAGTCGAGGCTGCGGCGTAGCGGATCTTGGCTACCCAGCGGTACGGCGCCTGGGTCACCGAACGCGCGACGTACTCCCGGGCGTCCGGCGCCTGGCGAGGCGCGAAGACCCACGTCGTCTCGCGGACGGACTCCATCCGGTCGAGTCGGAACGTCCGCCAGTCGTCGCGGTCGAGGTCGAAGGCCATCAGGTACCACCGGCGGCCGGTGGCGACCAGCCGGTACGGCTCGACGCTTCTCCGCGTCGAGCTGCCGTCACGGGCGACGTAGTCGAACCGCACCCGGTGCCGGTCCCTGCTCGCGCGAGCGAGGCTCATCAGGGCATCCGGATCGACCGGGGTGATCCGGGCATCCAGCGTGACGGTGGCCTCCTGGACCGCCGAGACCTGCGCGCGCAGCCGCGCCGGCAGCACCTGGTCGAGCTTGGTCAGCGTGCGCAGCGCCGCCTCGCCGACTCCGGCGACCGTGCCGCCGGCGGCGAGCCGCAGGCAGACGGCGACCGCCACCGCCTCGTCGGGGTCGAGCAGCAGCGGCGGGAGCGAGCGACCCGCGCCGAGCTGGTAGCCACCGCCGATGCCCTTGCTGGCCAGGACCGGGTAGCCGAGCTCACGCAGACGCTCGACGTCTCGACGGACGCTGCGGACGGTGACTCCGAGCCTCTCGGCGAGCTCCGGCCCGGTCCACACCGCGCGGGACTGCAGCAGGCCGAGCAGGTGAAGCACGCGTGCGGTGGTGTCGCCGGCCATGCGCGAAGTCTCTCAGATTCAGAGGACAGGATCTGTCCTCTTGCCCTGGCAGCATGACGCCCATGACGACAACGACACACACCTGGACCACCGAACTGGCCGGCCAGCTCGACTTCCACTGGCAGCACCAGCTGCGGCCGCGGCTCGCCCGCCTGACCGACGAGGAGTACTTCTGGGAGCCGGTCCCCGGCTGCTGGAACGTCCGCCCGCGCGGCACCGGCACGACCTCGGTCGCCGGAGGCAGCGGCGCGTTCACCGTGGACTTCGAGTTTCCCGAGCCCGACCCGGCGCCGGTCACGACCATCGCCTGGCGGATCGCGCACGTCGTCGTCGGCGTCCTGGCGATGCGCGTGGCGAGCCACTTCGACGGTCCACCCGCCGACTACCTGGGCTGGGAGTACGCCGAGACCGCGGCAGCGGCTCTCGGCCAGCTCGACACGGCGTACGCCGCATGGCGCGACGGCGTTCGCGGACTCGACGACGACGCGCTCGCCGCGCCGTGCGGACCCGCAGAGGGACCGTTCGCCGAGGAGCCGATGAGCACCCTGGTCCTGCACATCAACCGCGAGGTCATCCACCACGGAGCGGAGATCGCGCTGCTGCGCGACCTGTACGCTCACCGCTTCTGAATCCGAGAGGACACCATGCCCGCACACGTCTCACCCCATCCGGGCGAGAAGGACCAGCTGATCGCCTACGTCGCCCAGCAGATCGACGCCTTCCGCACGCTCGCCTTCGGTCTCACCGACGAGCAGGCCCGCCTCACGCCGACGCCGAGCACTCTTTCGATCGGCGGGCTGGTCAAGCACGCCACCGGCGTCCTGCGCGGCTGGACCGCGCGCGTCACCGCAGCGCCGAACTCACCCGCGCCCGACGGCCGCAGCGGCCAGGAGCGGATGGCCGAGCACCTCGCGGAGTTCGCCCTGGCCGACGACGAGAGCCTCGCCTCGGCCCTGGACCGCTTCGACGCCCAGTCCGCGCAGACGCTGCGCGACCTCGAGAGCGCCGACCTGGACGCCGCCGTGCCCGTGCCCCGTGACGCGCCCTGGTTCCCGAAGGACGTGGACGCCTGGTCGGTGCGCTGGGTCGCGCTGCACCTGGTCGAGGAGCTCGCCCGGCACGCCGGCCACGGCGACATCATCCGCGAGGCCATCGACGGCGCGACGATGTACGAGCTGGTCGGCGGCCGCGAGGGCTGGCCGGAGACCGAATGGCTCAAGCCGTGGCGCCCCGCCGATGCGAAGTAGCGCGATGAGCCCGCAATCCCCGATTCGTCCGCAAGTTTGCGTCCTCGTCAGGCGGAGCGATCCCGGACGAATCGGGGTTCGGGCGGCCTCATAGGATGACGCAATGCCCGACTCGATCAGCCGTGACGAGGTGCGCCACCTGGCCGACCTCGCCCGGATCGACCTGTCCGACGCCGAGCTGGACCACCTCGCGCCGCAGCTCGCGGTGATCTTGGACAGCATTGCGTCGATCCGGGAGGTGGCCGCCGCGGACGTGCCACCCACCTCTCACCCGCTGCCCGTGACCAACGTGTTCCGCGAGGACGTGACCCAGCCCGGCCTGACCGCCGAGGAGGCGCTGAGCGGAGCGCCCGCCGTGGAGCGGCAGCGGTTCAGCGTGCCCCGGATCCTGGGGGAGGAGCAGTGAGTGGAGTATCGACGGGCTCGGCCGGCGAGGATCTGGTCAGGCGCAGCGCGACCGAGCTCGCGGCGCTGCTCGAGACCGGAGACATCTCCTCGGTTCAGCTGACCCAGGCGTGCCTGGACCGCATCGAGACGGTCGACCGCGGTGAGCGTGGCGTGCACGCGTTCCTGGCCGTCGACGCCGAGGGCGCCTTGGCCGCCGCTCGCGCCTCCGACGAGCGTCGGGCAGCCGGCGGCATCGTCTCGCCGCTCGACGGGATCCCGGTGGCGGTCAAGGACGTGTTCACCACCCGCGGGTTGGTCACCACTGCCGGATCCAGAATCCTCGAGGGCTGGGTGCCGCCGTACGACGCGACGGTGGTCGCCTCCCTTCGCGCCGCCGGGCTGCCGATCCTCGGCAAGACCAACATGGACGAGTTCGCGATGGGCTCCTCGACCGAGCACTCGGCGTACGGCCCGACCCGCAACCCCTGGGACCTCGACCGGATCCCGGGCGGGTCCGGCGGGGGATCGGCCGCGGCCGTCGCGTCCTACCAGGCCCCCCTCGCAGTCGGCACCGACACCGGTGGGTCGATCCGCCAGCCGGGCGCGGTCACCGGGACGGTCGGGATGAAGCCGACGTACGGCGGGGTGTCGCGCTACGGCCTGATCGCCTTGGCGAACAGCCTGGACCAGCCGGGTCCGGTGACCCGCACGGTGGCCGACGCCGCGTTGCTGCACGCGATGATCGGTGGCCACGACCCGAGGGACTCCACCTCGATCGACCAGCCGGTGCCCGACGTCGTCGGGGCGTTCGGCGAGGGGGCGACGACCACCCTGGAGGGCGTACGCATCGGTGTGGTCAAGGAGCTCACCGGGGAGGGCTACCAGGCCGGTGTGCAGCAGCGCTTCGACGAGGCGGTCGAGCTGATGGTCCGGTTCGGCGCCGAGGTCGTCGAGGTGTCCTGCCCGACGTTCGTGCACGCGCTGGCCACCTACTACCTGATCCTTCCCGCGGAGGCGTCGTCGAACCTGGCCCGGTTCGACGCGATGCGCTACGGGCTGCGGGTGCTCCCGGACGGTGAGGCCGCGCCCAGTGCGGAAGAGGTGATGCGCGCGACCCGCGACCGGGGGTTCGGCGACGAGGTCAAGCGACGGATCATCCTCGGCACCTACGCGTTGTCCAGCGGCTATTACGACGCCTACTACGGCCAGGCCCAGAAGGTGCGCACATTGGTCTCGCGCGACTTCGAGGCCGCGTTCGAGAAGGCGGACGTGCTCGTCTCGCCGACCGCGCCGACGACCGCGTTCAGGATCGGCGAGAAGGTCGACGACCCGCTCGCGATGTACCTCAACGACATGGCCACCATCCCCGCCAACCTCTCCGGGGTGCCCGGCATGTCGGTGCCGAGCGGGCTCGCGCCGGAGGACGGCCTGCCGACCGGTGTCCAGGTCCTCGCCCCGGCGATGGCAGACGACCGGTGCTACCGGGTGGGCGCATGCCTGGAGAGGTTGCTGTCCGAGACCTGGGGCGGCCCGTTGCTCGACCAGGCTCCCGAGCTGGGCCCCGACCGGGAGGTCGTGGGATGAGCGAGGTCGCGACGGCGCCCACAGCCGGAGGGCTGATGGACTACGACGAGGCGATGACGCGCTTCGACCCGGCGTTCGGGCTCGAGGTGCACGTCGAGCTCTCCACCGCCTCGAAGATGTTCTGCGGCTGCGCCACCGGGTTCGGCGCCGAGCCGAACACCCAGGTGTGCCCTGTCTGCCTCGGCCTGCCGGGTGCCATGCCGGTCGTCAACGGCACCGCGGTCGAGTCCGCGATCCGGATCGGGCTGGCACTGAACTGCCAGATCGCCGAATGGTGCCGGTTCGCGCGCAAGAACTACTTCTACCCGGACATGCCGAAGAACTTCCAGACCTCGCAGTACGACGAGCCGATCTGCTTCGACGGCTGGACCGAGGTCGAGGTCGACGGTGAGGTCTTCCGCGTGGAGATCGAGCGCGCGCACATGGAGGAGGACACCGGCAAGTCGCTGCACGTCGGCGGCGCCACGGGGCGGATTCACGGCGCCGACCACTCCCTGGTCGACTACAACCGCGCCGGAATCCCGCTGATCGAGATCGTCACCAAGCCGGTCACCGGCACCGGGGACAAGGCGCCGCACGTGGCTCGGGCGTACGTCGCACAGCTGCGCGACCTGCTCCTGGGCCTCGGGGTCTCCGACGTGCGCATGGAGCAGGGCTCGCTGCGCTGCGACGTCAACCTCTCGCTGCGGGAGTCGCCCGCTGGGCCGTTGGGCACACGCACGGAGACCAAGAACGTCAACTCATTCCGGTCGGTCGAGAGAGCGATGACTTTCGAGATCCGCCGGCAGGCCGCAGTACTCGCCGCGGGTGCCGGCGTGCTGCAGGAGACCCGGCACTGGCACGAGGACACCGGCGTCACCACGTCCGGGCGGGAGAAGTCCGACGCGATGGACTACCGCTACTTCCCCGAACCGGACCTGGTCCCGGTCGCGCCCGCGCGGGAGTGGGTGGAGCGGCTCCGCACGGAGCTTCCCGAGCCACCCCGGGAGCGACGGTCGCGGCTGCAGGCCGAGTGGGGCTTCTCGGACCTGGAGATGCGCGACACCGTCGGTGCGGGCGCGCTGGACCTGGTCGCCGCGACCATCGAGGCGGGCGCAGCGCCCCAGGCCGCGCGCAAGTGGTGGCTGCAGGAGCTGGCCCGCCGGGCCAACGACAAAGACGTCGAGCTGGCGGCCTTGCCGATCACGCCTGCCGCCGTCGCCCGCGTGCAGGCGCTCGTAGAGGCGGGCACCATCAACGACAAGCTCGCCCGGCAGGTGCTCGACGGTGTGCTTGCAGGGGAGGGCACCCCCGACGAGGTGGTCGCGGCCCGGGGACTCGAGGTGGTCTCCGACGACGGCGCACTGTCCGCTGCCGTCGACGAGGCGATTGCCGCCAACCCCGAGGTCGCGCAGAAGATCCGCGAAGGGAAGGCCGCAGCGGCCGGCGCGCTGATCGGCGCGGTGATGAAGGCGATGCACGGGCAGGCGGACGCCGGCCGGGTCCGTGAGCTGATCTTGTCCAAGCTGGCAGGTAGACCTGCCCCATGAGTCAGATCGTTCTCGTCAACGGCGGCACCACGAGGGATGTCGAGGGCTTCCGGGCCACTGCCGACGAAGATTGCCCAGTTCGACTTCGGGTTCGCACTCGGCGACCCCGGTAGCGAAGCGCGCGAGCTCCTCGGACAGATGGGCCTCGAACCGGTGCGGATGCACGCCAAGGCGTCCCGCTGAGCGCAGTTGCGCCGTGGGAAGGGTGCACGCTCACCTGCAGAGCCCCGCGTCTGAGAGGCGAAAGGGCGGCCATAGGGTCGAGTGGTGAATGACTCGCGACCGCTTGTGTGGCTGCCATTCGACCCAGCCTTGCTGGACACGCCTCCGGAAGCCTTGCGCTACGAGGTGTTCGACCCCGGCAAGCAGACCGGCGACCCGCCGTGGTTGGACGAGGTCGAGGTCTACGTCCCGACGTACGCCTTCCGCGTCGACCACGCGCACTTCATGTCCCGGATGCCCAAGCTGCGTCTGGTGCAGACGCTGACCGCGGGGGTCGAGCACGTCCGTGCCGCGGTTCCCGAAGGCGCGATGCTGTGCAACGGGCGCGGCATCCACAACGCGTCGACGGCCGAGCTCGCGGTCGCGCTCTCGCTCGCCGTGCTCCGCGACATCCCCGGCTTCGCAGCCGCCCAGCACGAAGGCCGCTGGACCCAGGGGTTCCGCGAGTCGTTGGCCGACAAGACCGTGCTGATCCTCGGGTACGGCGACATCGGCGCCGACGTGGAGAGGAGGCTGGTGCCGTTCGAGGTCGAGGTGCTGCGCGTGGCCCGGACCGCCCGCGACGGCGTACACACCCCGGCAGACCTGCCGGACCTGCTTCCGCGCGTTGACGTCGTCATCCTGGTAGTGCCGGGCACCTCGGAGACGCGGGGCATGGTCGACGCCGCCTTTCTCGAGAAGATGAAGCCCAACGCGGTCCTGGTCAACGTGGCTCGTGGGCCGGTGGTGGTCACCGACGACCTGATCGCGGCCGCTCGCGCGGGACGGGTCCGCGCTGCACTCGACGTCACGGACCCCGAGCCGCTGCCCCCCGGTCACCCGCTGTGGTCGACTCCGGGCGTGCTCGTCACGCCGCACGTCGGCGGAGCGACCCCGGCGATGTGGCCGCGTGCGTACCGTCTGGTCGGCGACCAGCTGCAGAAGTACGCGGCTGGCGAGGAGCCCGCGAACGTGATGCGCGGCGAGTACTGAACCGCCGACTCGCGGTCGGCTGACCCTTTACGTCGCAGCGCGCGAGGTGTTGACTCGTGCGCGTCGCCAAAGGGGGCGACCCCGGCCACGTGGTCGTGACAACGAGGGAGTGGACATGCGGAACAGATCGAAACTGGCCGTCGCGGCGTTGGGCGCGGCGGCCTTGGTCGGCTCGACGCTGGGTGCGAGCGCGTTCGCGACGGGAGGCGCCGAGAGCGCCGCCGCTCGGGCACGCAAGGCACCGCGGCTCGACCACATCTTCGTGATCATGCTGGAGAACCACTCCAAGTCCAGCGTGATCGGGGACAAGAACGCGCCGTACATGAACAAGCTCGCCAACACCTACCAGATGGCCGACCACTACTACGGCGTCACGCACCCGTCGATGCCGAACTACATCGCCACCATCTCGGGCAGCAACTGGGGGATCCAGGACGACAACGCGCAGAACATCGTCCATCTCAGCAAACGCAACCTGGTCGACCAGCTGGACTACTACAACGTGCCGTGGGCCGCCTACATGGAGGACCTGCCGAAGAACAAGCTCGCGCTGAACGGCCCGACGATCACCAAGGACGGCAAGAAGGTCGTCGAGCCGCTGTACGCCAAGAAGCACAACCCGTTCGTGCTGTTCCGTGACGTCAAGCAGAGCCCGAGGCGGCTGAAGCACATCCGCGACTACTCGCGGATGAAGGCCGACCTGAACGGCAAGAACGCCCCGCACTTCGTGTGGATCACGCCCAACCAGTGCAACGACATGCACGGCGGCGTCTACGACCACGTCAAGGGACACCCCGAGACGCCGTGCCCCTACGGCAGCAAGAAGGACGACGCCAACGACGCGGCGCTGAAGGCCAAGGCAGACGCCTTCGTCAAGCAGGCGGTCAAGACCATCCGCACCTCGGACGCGTGGACGCGCAAGTCGGCGATCATCATCGTCACCGACGAGAACGACTACACCGGCAACCCGAACACCGGCGGTTGGGAGAACGCGCGGGGCTGCTGCGACTCGCCGTACGTCGAGCGGCACGACCCGCGTCTGACCAGCCATGACTCGGATGGCAACGTCACCGGACAGTGGCGGGGAGGCAAGTACGGCGGCGGCCTGATCCCGGCGATCATCGTCTCGCCGCAGGCGCCTCGGCACCTTGTCGACCACCACAAGTACAACCACTACTCGCTGCTGACCACCATCGAGGACAACTGGGGCTTCGCCCACCTCGGTCACGCCGGTGACAGCCGCGGGAACGTGCACCCGATGTGGAAGGTGTTCTTGGGCTGACCTGCCGGCCCTCGCGTCGAGCCCGTCGAGACCTGGTCTCGGCGGGCTCGGCTTGCGAACGCGGGCTCGGCCTTCTCAGGTCTCGGACTCGAGGCGGGCCAGCAGCTTGGTGAGGATCTCGGTCTCCCCGTCGAAGTACTCCAGCCCCCAGTCCGCCACCAGCGAGGGGTAGCGGAACGCCTCCCCGGGACCGTCCGCGCCGGCCAGCGACTCGCGGACCGCGGCGAGGTCGGCCCGCCGTGCGGCAAGGGCGTCGAGGTGGGTGCGCATCATGCGCGTGGTCGTCTCCGGGTCGACCATGTGGCCGACCAGCAGCCGCAGCGCGACCGGGTGCTTGAGCAGCGGGAAGCCGACCTGCGGCCGCTCCAGCCACCGGGTCAGCGACTGCCGCCCCCGCGCGGTGATCCGGTACTTGGTGGACTGCTTGTTGGGGCCGGCCTCGCGGGCCGTTACGAGTCCGGCGTCGGCCAGCCTCGCCAGCTCGGTGTAGACCTTGCTCATTGCCGGTGAGACCCAGTAGAAGCGCAGGGTGTTGTCGGCGCGCTGCTTGAGCTCGTAGCCGGTCAGGTCGTCGCCGAACGTGAGCAGGCCCAGCAGGGCGTACGACGTGGTGGAGAGCTCTTGACTCATGACCTGCCCAGAGTAGTGTTCCTTCCTGACAGGAACAATCGGCGTGAGGAAATGCGATGACGCGTACCGTGCTCATGGTCGGGACCCGCAAGGGCCTGTGGATCGGCCTCTCCGACGAGGCTCGCCGGGAGTGGAGCTGGACGGGCCCGCACTTCAACATGACCGACGTCTACTCGTGCATGGTCGACACGCGCGGGGGTCGCACCCGTCTGCTCGCCGGGTCCTCCTCGCCGTGGTTCGGGCCGCAGTTGTCGGCCAGCGACGACCTCGGTGAGACCTGGCACGAGATCGGCCCGGTGCGCTTCCCCGACGGCATCGACGCCTCGGTGGCACGGATCTGGCAGCTCGTGCCGGGGCCGGAGCGCGACGTGATCTACGCAGGCACCGAGCCCGGCGCGATCTTCCGGTCCGACGACGACGGTGCGAGCTTCACCCTGGTCGAGGGGCTGTGGAACCACCCGCACCGGCCCGAGTGGGGGGAGGGCTACGGCGGCCAGGCGTTCCACACGGTCCTGCCCCACCCCACCGATCCCGACTCGATCACCGCCGCGATCTCCGCAGGTGGGGTCTACCAGACCGCCGACGGCGGCAAGACCTGGACCAGTCGCAACGCCGGCGTCCAGGCGGAGTTCCTCCCCGAGGGACAGCAGTATCCGGAGTTCGGGCAGTGCGTGCACAAGATCGCCCGCCATCCCTCGGCGCCGGACGTGCTGTTCATGCAGAACCACGGCGGGGTCTACCGCTCGGACGACCACGCCGCGACGTGGACGTCGATCGAGAAGGGGCTCCCGGCCAACTTCGGCTTCCCGATGGTGGTTCACCCGCATGAGCCGGAGACGATCTACACCTTCCCGCTGCAGGGCAGCGGTGGGCGCTTCCCCGTCGACGCGGCGGCCACGGTGTGGCGCTCGCCCGACGGCGGCCAGACGTGGCAGTCGCTGCACAACGGCCTGCCCGACGACTTCTACGTCGGCGTCATGCGCGACGCGATGTGGGCCGACGACCACGAGACCGCCGGGATCTACTTCGGCGCGCGCAACGGCTCGGTCTACGCTTCGCCGGACTCCGGTGACAGCTGGGCGGAGATCCGTTCCGGGCTGCCGGACGTGATGGCCGTGCGCGCTGCTGCCTTCTGACCCCGATTCGTCCGCGAAATTGCGTCCTGTCCAGGCGGGGCAACCGCGGACGAATCGGGGTTAAGGGAGGGTGAGCAGCGCGGGGGAGACCGGGTTGTCACCGGGCAGGTCGGCGACCACGCCCATCGACTCTGCGAACAGGTGCCAGCCGAAGATCCGGGTCCGGTCGCCGTAGTCGACGCCGACCAGGACCCACTCGCCGGTGCCGTCGAACGCGAGCGCCGCCTGCGACTTGGGCGGCAGCTCCAGGTCCGGCATGGTCAGCCAGTCGCCGGTGTCGAGGTTGAGCACGGCCACGTCCGCGGGCGGGCCGGGATGGGCGGCGCGCCAGCGCGGATCGTCCTGCCGGCGCGAGAGCAGCATCGCGACGAAGTGGCCGTGCGGGCCGAAGACCGCAGGCGACACGACCGACCGCCCGTGCGGGACGAAGATTCGCGGTCCCCCCCGTCCGCTGGCGGTGTCGCGGGTCGTCAGCCCGCAGGAGCCCCGCCTTCCGCAGTCCGGGTCGGCCACCAGCAGCCGGCCGTCGTGGGACACGCCGTACACCACGCCACGGCCCAGGTCTCGGATCTTGTGCCCGTCCGGTGCCAGCAGCGCCAACCGTGGCGTGTCCGGAGTGCCGCCGGACTCCACCACGATGCCGGCCCCGGTGTCGGCGACCGGGTATCCGTGCGGGCGCAGCGTCGGGCCGTCCTGCAGAGGCCGGAGGGCGAGCCCGGTGTAGGCGCCGTCGGTGCCGAACGCCTGCAGCCAGGCCCCTTGCGGCCCTGTCAGCAGCGCGTCGGCGGTGCCGGCGCCCGGCAGCCGCTGCAGCCGGCCGCCGTGCAGTCGGTAGGCAAAGGTGCGCCGGTAGCTGCACAGCTCGACCGCCTGGGACAGCACGTAGGTGGTGTCCGCTCCTCGGCGCAGGTCGAGCACAGCCTCGTTGGCACCCATTCCGGGCACCTGGGAGACTCGGCCGGTTTCCAGGTCGAGTGACCGCAGCCCGCGTCCGCCGACCAGCAGCCGTCCGCTCGGGCGGTCGTCGAGGCGTCGTGGGTCCGCGACCGGGAGCAGGTCGAGGGTGCCGCACGAGTCGTGTCCTCGACCGACCGGTCCGGCCGGCTGGCCCGACGCCGGTGCGCGGTGTGGTGTGGCCGGCGCGCCCTGCGGAGCACTGCCGGTGTCCGAGACCACCGAATAGATCGCATAGCCAGCCAACGCGACGGCGACCAGGACGGCGATCGCCCGCGTGGACCGGCGAGGCGGCGGTGCACCGCCCTCGACGACCTCGGGCCGCTGCTCGCCTGCCATGATCCGACGCTACCCGCGTCGAGCGGGTCAGCGGGCGGGCAGGACGCGCATGACGGGTGCTCCTCCCGGGGCACCGAGCGCCTGGGCGAGCAGTGTGACGCCGTCCATGCCCGGCCGCCACCCGTAGATGCGCACCTGCCTGCCCGCTGCCACGCCGACGAGCACCCACGTCCCGGAGGCGTCGAAGGCCAGTGAGGGCGTCGCACCCGGTGGCAGCTCCAGGCCCGGCACGATCGTCCATCCGCCGGCATCGAGATCGAGGACGGCGACATCCGACGGGCGCAACCCTGCGTCGAGACGCCAGCGTGAATCGGGACGCGCCCGGGAGAGCAGCATCGCGGCCTGTACGGCGGAAGGGCCGATGGCGGCGTCGGAGGCGATCCGCCGTCCGGCAGGCACGGAATAGGGGCCGCGAGTCTGGTCGCCTCCGCCGACGGTCACGTCGTCGACCGCGCTCAGCTCGCAGCGATCGGTGTCGCAACGGCCACGGCCGAGCAGCAGCGTGCCGCCAGGAGTGGCGCCGTACACCCAGGCGTTGCCGTAGTCACGCCGAAGGTGACCGTCGCCGTAGAGCAGCAGCAGGCGGGGTGCCCCGTGCGGGCCGTCCCCGCGGGCGACCACGATTCCGTCCTCGGTGGCGGCAACCGGGTAGCCGGCCTCGGAGGCCGGGTAGGGATTCAACCTGACCTGCGGCCCGCCGCCCAGAGGCTCCAGGCGAACGCCGGTGAACGGATGCCGTCGCGGGAACCGGACGGTCCACACCCCGTTCGGTCCGGCCAGCAGGTCGTCGGCCTGGCCGTGCGTCGAGATCTCGGTGGCAGTGACGGTCGAGCCCGCGGAGAGGCGGTAGATCCTCGAGCGGGTGTAGGTGCAGTGCCGCAGCCGCTTCGCGAGCAGGTACGTCGAGCGCGGACCGTGCCGGATCGCCACCGTCGCATCGCCGTGACGCATCCCGCTGATCCCGGCGACGTCACCGGTGGACAGGTCGACGTACACCTGCGCCCGGCCGCCGATCAGCAGCCGCCCCTCGGGGTGCCCGACGGGCTGGTCGGAGCCCACGATCGGCAGCAGGGCTTTCGTCCCGCACGGCCAGGACGCGGACGGCCACGGAGCCTGCGACTTGGAGGCCGCAGGCGGGTTTCGGGGGTGGCGGCTGTGCGGAGGCGTCGAATCCCGGGTCTGCGCGCCGACGGCCGCGTACGCGGCGTAGCCGGCGAGCGCCACTGCCAGCAGCACGGCGAGCGCCCGCGTCGTACGACGTGGCGGCGGCGCACCGCCCTCGACCACGTCGGGTCCCGGCATGCATCGACCGTACGCCGCAGCTACCGATGTCGGCACGCGAAGCGGCCGGCGTACCGACGTCGTAGGGAGTGACTAGGCTGCCGGACATGACTCACTCCTCGACCACCCCCGACCTGAAACCTCGCAGCAGGGACGTCACCGACGGACTGGAGCGGGCGGGCGCGCGCGGGATGCTGCGGGCGGTCGGCATGAGCGACGAGGACTTCGCCAAGCCGCAGATCGGCGTCGCGTCGTCCTGGAACGAGATCACTCCGTGCAACCTCTCCCTGGACCGGCTCGCGAAGGCGGTCAAGAACGGCGTCCATGCGGCCGGCGGCTACCCGATGGAGTTCGGCACGATCTCGGTCTCCGACGGCATCTCGATGGGTCACGAGGGGATGCACTTCTCGCTCGTCTCCCGCGAGGTGATCGCCGACAGCGTCGAGACCGTGATGATGGCCGAACGGCTCGACGGCTCCGTCCTGTTAGCCGGCTGCGACAAGTCGCTTCCCGGCATGCTGATGGCCGCCGCGCGGCTCGACCTCGCCTCGGTGTTCGTGTACGCCGGGACGATCCTGCCCGGCCGGCTCGACGGCCGCGACGTGAACATCGTCGACGCGTTCGAGGCGGTCGGTGCCTGCCTCGCCGGGCGTATCAGCCGCGACGAGGTGGACCGGGTCGAGCGGGCGATCTGCCCCGGCGAGGGCGCGTGTGCCGGCATGTTCACCGCGAACACGATGGCGGCGGTCGGCGAGGCGCTCGGGATGTCGCTGCCCGGCTCGGCCGCCCCGCCCGCCGTGGACCGGCGGCGCGACGGGTTCGCGCACCGATCCGGAGAGGCGGTCGTGGAGATGCTGCGCCAGGGCATCACCGCGCGCCAGGTGATGACCAAGCCCGCCTTCGAGAACGCGATCGCAGTGGTGATGGCGCTAGGGGGCTCCACCAACGCCGTGCTCCACCTGCTCGCGATCGCCCACGAGGCCGAAGTGGATCTGCGTCTCGACGACTTCAACCGGATCGGCGACACCGTGCCGCACCTCGGCGACCTCAAGCCGTTCGGCCGCTACGTGATGAACGACGTGGACCGGGTGGGCGGCATCCCCGTGGTGATGAAGGCGCTGCTGGACGCCGGTCTGCTACATGGCGACGTCCTGACGGTGACCGGCAGGACGATGGGCGAGAACCTTGCGGACCTCGCGCCGCCGGACGTGGACGGCAGCATCATCCGCGAGATGAGCAAGCCGATCCACGCGACCGGAGGACTGACCATCCTGCGCGGCTCGCTGGCCCCCGACGGCGCCGTCGTCAAGACTGCGGGTCTCGAGGGGGAGCTGTTCGAGGGCACCGCTCATGTCTTCGACGGCGAGCGCGCCGCCCTGGACGCGCTCGCGGCCGGTCGGATCGTTCCCGGGGACGCGGTGGTGATCCGCTACGAAGGCCCCAAGGGCGGGCCGGGCATGCGCGAGATGCTCGCGATCACCGGGGCGATCAAGGGGGCCGGGCTCGGCAAGGACGTGCTGCTGCTCACCGACGGCCGCTTCTCCGGAGGTACGACGGGCCTGTGCGTCGGGCACGTGGCGCCGGAGGCCGTCGACGGCGGACCGATCGCGTTCGTCCGCGACGGCGACCGGGTCCGCCTCGACGTGGCTGCGCGCACCCTCGACGTCGACGTGTCCGAGACCGAGCTGGCCGCCCGCCGGGAGGGCTGGAGGCCGCACCCTCCGGCGTACACCCGGGGAGTGCTCGGCAAGTACGCCAAGATCGTCGGCTCCGCCGCGACGGGCGCCGTCTGCGGCTGAGCAGCCATGGACCAGCGCATCAGCTTCATCACCCTGGCCGTCGCCGACCTCGACGCCACTCGACGCTTCTACCTCGACGCCCTCGGCTGGACGGCCGAGCTGGAGGTGCCCGGGGAGGTGATGATGATCCGCGCCGGCGAGCGTCTCGTGCTCTCGCTGTGGAGCGAGGACGGGTTCGAGGCCGAGATCGGGCCGATCCGGCGCGGTGCGGGAATCGTGCCGGTCACGCTCGCGCACAACGTGCACACCGAGGCGGAGGTGGACCAGATCCTGGACCTGGCCCGCGGTGCCGGGGCGGAGGTGACCGACGCCGTACGCCGTGACTGGGGCGGCTACACCGGATACTTCGCCGACCCGGACGGGTTCCGCTGGGAGATCGCCACCAACCCCGGCCCGATCGGCCGGCTGGTGCTGCCCGAGCAGCCCTGACCAGGGCGATCCCCGCGCGGCTGGCCGCCAGCATCCGGGACTCGTGTCTCAGTGTGCGAGACGGAAGGCTCCGTCGCTTGACGCGCTCGCGGCATACCCGGGAGCGTGGACCCATGCATGCGGAGATTCTCGTACCCCGACGGCGCGTCTGCTGAAGCCACCGGCCAGCGCACGCGTCACCCCTCGTCAGCCCGCCGGGCCGAGGGGTTTTTTGTTGGGCGGGGTGGCGGGGGACGACCCGGCGGGGTGGCGGGGGGAGGGGACATGAAAGGTGAGAGATGAGTGAGCAGCCGACCGGGACGCCGATGACCGGGGCGCAGAGCCTGATCCGGGCACTGGAGTGCGCAGGCGTCGACACCATCTTCGGGATCCCCGGGGGCGCGATCCTGCCCGCCTACGACCCGCTCTACGACTCGACCCGGATCCGGCACATCCTGGTCCGCCATGAGCAGGGTGCCGGCCACGCGGCCCAGGGGTACGCCGTGGCGACCGGCAAGGTGGGCGTGGCGATCGCCACCAGCGGCCCCGGCGCGACCAACCTGGTCACCCCGCTGGCGGACGCGTACATGGACTCGGTCCCGCTCGTGGCGATCACGGGCCAGGTCTCCAGCGCCGCGATCGGCACCGACGCCTTCCAGGAGGCCGACATCCGCGGCATCACGATGCCGGTCACCAAGCACAACTTCCTCGTCACCGACCCCGAGCAGATCCCGACCACGATCGCGGAGGCGTTCCACATCGCCTCGACCGGCCGGCCGGGACCGGTGCTCGTGGACGTGGCCAAGGACGCGATGCAGGCGCGCACGACGTTCCGCTGGCCGAGCGAGCTCAGCCTGCCCGGCTACCGCCCCGTGACCCGCCCGCATGCCAAGCAGGTGCGCGAGGCCGCCCGGTTGATCCTGGAGTCGAGCCGGCCGGTGCTCTACGTCGGCGGTGGCGTGATCCGCGCCCGGGCGGCGAAGGAGCTGCGGGTTCTCGCCGAGGCCACGGGCATCCCGGTCGTCACCACGTTGATGGCCCGCGGCGCCTTCCCCGACAGCCATCCGCAGCACCTCGGCATGCCCGGCATGCACGGCACTGTGGCGGCGGTGGCGGCGCTGCAGCGCAGCGACCTGATCATCAGCCTCGGCGCCCGGTTCGACGACCGGGTCACCGGGAACCTGGACACGTTCGCACCTCACGCCAAGGTGATCCACGCCGACATCGACCCCGCCGAGATCGGCAAGAACCGGCACGCCGACGTGCCGATCGTCGGCGACTGCCGCGAGGTGATCGCGGACCTCGTGGTCGCCGTACAGGCGGATGCCGAGGCCGGCCGCCGCGGCGACTACACCGCGTGGCAGCAGTTCCTGGCCGGGGTGAGCGCGAAGTACCCACTCGGGTACGACGAGCCCGCGGACGGCACGCTCGCGCCGCAGTACGTCATCGAGCGCCTGGGCGCCCTGGTCGGTCCCGACGCGGTCTACGTGGCCGGGGTCGGACAGCACCAGATGTGGGCCAGCCACTTCATCGGCTACGAGCACCCGAACACCTGGATCAACTCCGGGGGCCTGGGCACGATGGGCTTCTCCGTGCCCGCCGCGATGGGGGCCAAGGTCGGGCGCCCCGACACGACGGTGTGGTCGATCGACGGCGACGGCTGCTTCCAGATGACCAACCAGGAGCTGGCCACCTGCGCCATGGAGGGCATCCCGATCAAGGTGGCGATCATCGACAACGAGTCGCTGGGCATGGTGCGGCAGTGGCAGACGCTGTTCTACAACGAGCGGTACTCCCACACCGACCTGCAACGGCAGGCTGCCGCGCCCGTCCGGGTCCCCGACTTCGTCAAGCTCGCCGAAGCCTACGGCTGCGTGGGCCTGTCCTGCGACGCTGCCGAGGACGTCGACGCGACCATCGCGAAGGCCATGGAGATCGACGACGTGCCCGTGGTGGTGGACTTCCGGGTGCACCGCGATGCGATGGTGTGGCCGATGGTGGCAGCCGGCAAGAGCAACGACGAGATCAAGTTCGCGCGCGACATGGCCCCCGAGTTCGACGAGACGGACGTATGAAAGGCACACCGTGAGCAGACACACCCTGTCGGTGCTGGTGGAGAACAAGCCAGGCGTGCTGGCCCGGATCGCCGGGCTCTTCTCCCGGCGCGGCTACAACATCGACTCGCTCGCAGTCGGTCCCACCGAGCACCCCGAGGTCTCCCGGATGACGATCGTGGTCAACGTCGAGGACTCGCCGCTCGAGCAGGTCACCAAGCAGCTGAACAAGCTCGTCGAGGTGATCAAGATCGTCGAGCTGGAACAGTCCGCCTCGGTGGCCCGCGAGCTGCTGCTGGTCAAGGTCAAGGCAGACGCGGAGACCCGCGGCCGGGTGCTGGAGACCGTGCAGCTGTTCCGTGCCAAGGTGGTCGACGTGGCCACCGACGCGGTGACCGTGGAGGTCACCGGGAACTCAGACAAGCTCGAGGCGTTCATGAAGGTGCTCGAGCCCTTCGGTGTCCGCGAGCTGGTCCAGTCCGGGATGGTCGCGATCGGTCGCGGCGGCCGCTCGGTGACCGACCGGAACCTGCGGCCGATACCCGCACCGCCGGCGGCCGGCTGACGGCAGCGACGGAACACGCTTCAACCAACCCAGACGAAGGAGCCACTCGTGGCGCAGATGTTCTACGACGACGACGCCGACCTGTCGGTGATCCAGAGCCGCAACGTCGCGGTGCTCGGCTACGGCAGCCAGGGACATGCCCACGCCCTGTCGTTGCGTGACTCGGGGGTCGACGTACGCGTCGGACTTCCCGAGTCGTCGAAGAGCCGCGCCAAGGCGGAGGCAGAGGGGCTGCGGGTCCTCGCGCCGGCCGAGGCGGTCGAGGAGGCCGACCTGGTGATGATCCTCGCGCCCGACCACATCCAGCGCACGCTGTACGCCGAGTCCGTGCAACCCAACCTCGTGGACGGGGACGCGCTGTTCTTCGGGCACGGCTTCAACATCCGGTTCGGCTACATCGAGCCGCCGCCCGGCGTGGACGTGTGCATGGTCGCCCCCAAGGGACCCGGCCACCTGGTGCGTCGCGAGTACGCCGAAGGCCGCGGCGTACCGATGCTCGTGGCGGTCGAGAACGACGCGACGGGCAAGGCCTGGGACCTGGCGCTGTCCTACGCCAAGGCGATCGGCGGACTGCGTGCCGGCGGGATCAAGACCACGTTCACCGAAGAGACCGAGACCGACCTGTTCGGCGAGCAGACCGTGCTGTGCGGCGGCGTCTCCGAGCTGGTGACCAAGGGGTTCGAGGTGCTCACCGAGGCCGGCTACCAGCCTGAGATCGCCTACTTCGAGTGCCTGCACGAGCTGAAGCTGATCGTCGACCTGATGTACGAGGGCGGCATCGCCAAGCAGCGCTGGTCGGTCTCCGACACCGCCGAGTACGGCGACTACGTGTCCGGTCCGCGCATCATCGACGACTCGGTCAAGCAGAGGATGCGCGAGGTGCTGGCCGAGATCAAGGACGGCTCGTTCGCCCAGCGGTTCATCGACGACCAGGACGCCGGTGCCCCGGAGTTCAAGGCGCTGCGCGCCAAGGGCGAGCAGCACCCGATCGAGGCGACCGGCCGCGAGCTGCGCAAGCTGATGGCCTGGGTGAAGTCCCACGACGCCGACTACACCGAGGGCACTGCGACGCGCTGAGGAGTGAGGCGGAGGTAGGCCGTGAGCTTGCGAGCGGTCTGCTGGAGCCGAGCCCCGCAGGCGTGGAGCGAAGGGGGTACTGCGACGCGCTGAGGAGTGAGGCGGAGGTAGGCCGTGAGCTTGCGAGCGGTCTGCCGGAGCGGCAGAGCTCCGTGGGGAGCTCGATCGGTACGGCGCGCGGTCCCGGATTTCCCCGCGGCTCGGCACCGACCTTCCCGCGGCTCGACGGGTCAGGCGACCAGGGGAGCGCGGCCGGGACGCGACGCGCCGACGCGACGCGCGTCCTGCCAGGCGAGCGCGAGCCGCCGGACGGCCTCGGTGAGCGGCTCCGCGGGCAGCGAGTAGGGCAGCCGCAGGAAGCCTTCCAACCCCTCGTCGGGGGAGAAGGCCGGCCCGGCCGCCAGGTATACGTGCTGCCGCTCCGCGGCGACGGTCACTGCCGTCGACAGGGGCTCCGGCAACCGCACCCACAGGGCCTGCCCGCCGTGCGTGGCGGGAGGCGTCCAGTCCGGCAGATGAGCCGCCAGTGCCTGCCGCAACGCACGCCGGGACTCCCGCAGGCTCTCTCGCCGGTGCGCGAGCACGGCGTCCGCATCACGCAGCAGCTCGGCGAGCACCAGCTGCTCCAGCGGGGCACAGCCGAGGTCGAGCCCGAGCCGGGCGCGCACCACCGCGTCGACTCGGGAGCGCGGGACGCGGATCCACCCGATCCTCAGCCCGCCCCAGAACGCCTTGCTGGCACTCCCCACGGTCAGCGTCTCGTCGAGGATCGCGGCAAAAGGTGACGGCATCTGCTCGTCGTCGAGCCCCACCTCGACCATCGACTCGTCGACGATCGGGAGCACCCGTCCGCGCGCGAGCACCTCGGCCATCCTTGCTCTGGCGGTCTCGCTCAGCAGCGCGCCGGTGGGGTTGTGGAAGTCCGGGATGAGGTACGCCGCGCGCGGCCCGACCTGGCGTACCGCTGCCGCGGCCGCGTCGAGGTCCCAGCCGGTCGGATCCACCGGGACACCGACCAGCCGGGCATGCCGCGCACGGAACGCCGTGATCGCGTTCGGGTAGGTCGGCGACTCCACGAGCACCCGGTCGCCGGCAGAGACGAACGCCTGAACGGCCACGGCCACCCCCGCCAACGCACCCGGGACGACCACGATCTGGTCGGGGTCGGTGGGCAGGCCGCGACCGGCGTACCTCGCCGCCAGCGCCTCGCGGAGGACCGGCAGCCCGGACGGGTAGTAGCCGGTGTCGGCCAGGTAGACCGGCAGCGCCTGCACGGCCTCCTCGTAGGCGGCGACCAGCCCCGGGGGTGCTGACGGCGCCGTGCAGGTCAGGTCGATCGCCTCCGGCAGGTCGGCGCCCTGCGCCCGCGGAGAAAGCAGGTGGTCGCCGACCCGGCCGGCCCGCACCGGCAGCCGGGTGACGCTTCCGGACCCTCGGCGGGACTCGAGGTAGCCCTGCTCGCGGAGCACGGCGTACACATGTGCGACCGTGGTCCGGCTGACCCGGAGCCGGGCGGTGAGTTCCCGCTCGCTCGGCAGCCGGGTACCGGTGGCGATCCGGCCGTCGGCGATGCAGAGCCGCAGTCGCCGGGCGAGCCGTTGGTAGGCCGGTCCAGGCTCGTCGCCCCAGCCCGCACACAGGGTGGCCACTCGGTGAGCGGAGACGACGCCGTTCATGCAGGCCACTCTTTCACGATTGGCCCTTGGAAACCAGGCCACTTCCCGTCAGGCTCGGAGCCGTGCCTCTGGAGAACCTCGGCCCCTGGGCCCAGCTGCGCGCCGGCCGGCTCGGACGCCGGCTGCCGCAGCTCGTCCTCGGCCTGGTGCTCTACGGCGTCTCGATCGCGCTGATGGTGCGCGGCCGGCTCGGCCTCGCCCCGTGGGACGTGTTCCACTCCGGCCTCGCCGGGCGGCTGCCGATCAGCTTCGGCACCGCGGTGATCCTCACCTCCGCCGGGGTGCTGCTGCTGTGGATCCCGCTGCGGCAGCTACCCGGGCTCGGGACCCTGCTCAACGCGGTGGTGATCGGCCTGGTCGCCGACCGCACCTTGGCCCTGGTCGCCGCTCCGGACGCCGTGCCGGCGCGGATCGGGCTGCTGGTGGGCGGAGTGGTGTTGAACGGCCTGGCGACCGCGCTCTACATCGGTGCCCAGTTCGGCCCCGGCCCGCGCGACGGGCTGATGACCGGGCTGGTACGCCGTACCGGCCGGTCCCTGCGGCTGGTGCGGACCGGCATCGAGGCGACCGTGCTGGTCACCGGCTGGCTGCTCGGCGGCGGGCTGGGGTTCGGCACGCTGCTCTACGCGCTCGCGATCGGCCCGCTGATCCAGCTGTTCCTGCCCTGGCTGGTCGTCGATCTCGGCGCTGCCCGGCGACCGGTAGGTGCCGAAGGCCGCGGATCGTCGCCGAGCTCACGGGACTAGTCCGGGCGCGAAACGCGCTGGCTGAACGGACGGTTTCAACCCATTTCACCGCAGTACCGGCACGGGCCCGGCAGTCTTGACCTGGGAGGTCCAGGCTCACGAAGGGGGCCTGGAAACGAGGGAGGGGAAGAGGGAAACAGTCGATGACTGAACTCTTTGGGTTGTTGCGAAACAACTCGAACGCCGTCGAGAACGAGCAGCAGGGTTTCGAAGCATGGGAGGCGCCGGTGGGTTCTGGTGGCTTGGAGGGTGGCCACCAGGACATCACCGACGTGGCGGAGACCTGGCAGCACGGATCAGACCCGGCGGACGACGGCGCGCAAACGGGGGTCGTCGTCCCGGACAGACCGGAGGAATCGCTCGACGACGACTTCGCGGCAGACGGGTCCGACCCGTGCCCGCCGTGGTGCGCCAATGCGGGCACGGCAGTCGACGCGAACGTGCACTCGCACGTGAGCGCCGACGTCACCGGAGGCACCCTCGAGCAGCCGCTGGTGGCGCGCCTGGTCCAGGTCGCCGGGTCGTCCGAGGTGCGCGTGCTCTTCAACGAGCGGGTCGCCTCGGTCGAGGAGGTCAGCGGGTTCATGTCGTGCGTGCGCCAGCTGCTCGACCAGGCACGGCCGGCATCGGCAGGGCTGGGGTTCCTGGCCCCGATGATCGCGCGCGCCGGGCTCACCCACGCCGAGCTGGCCGACGCGACCGGGCTGGAGGTGTCCTGGCTGCGTGCGCAGTCCGCCGGGGCGCGGGTGCTCAGCGTGCGCGAGTTCGACCAGCTGGCCCTCGCGGTGGCCCACCTGCTCAGCGAGACGCCGGCCGAGCTCGCGCGGGACGCCAGCTGACCCGTCCCCCCCGATTCGTCCGAGGCGCCTCGGCGTGGAACGGATGCAGTTTCGCGGACGAATCGGGGTGGTTGGGGTCAGCGCTTGGCCGAGATCAGCACCGACGCGTCCGCGGCCACCATCACCTCCACGGTGGTGAAACGCTCGTCGGTGAGCCACTGCTCGCGCAGCGTGTCGACCCGGCCCTCGTAGATAGGCGGCCACGACGCGCACGGGGTGAAGTCGTCGAGTACGACGATCCCGCCGGGTTCGACCAGGTCCACGATCACGTCCGCGCCACTGTCCTTGGGCTCGCGGGCGTCGAGGAAGAGCAGGGAGAACGGGCCCCGGTCGCGCAGCGTCGACCAGTCGGCGGCCACCACCTCGACCTGGTCGTCCCCGGCGAAGATCTCGGCGGCGGCCTCGGCGAGGTTCGCATCCAGCTCGGCGGTGAGGATGCGGGCACCGGCCCGCACCCCGCTGCGCAGCCACGCCGTACCCACGCCGCACCCGGTGCCGAACTCGGCCAGGGTGCCGGGGCGCGTCGCCGCGAGCGTGGCCAGCAGCCGGCCGGTCTCGTTGCGGCAGAAGGAGACGTTGCCGCGCTTGCGGGAGACGTCGAAGGCGCGGGAGACGACCTCGGGCAGCTCGGTGGGCGCGCTCATCGGACCGCCCCGCGGCGTGGGGAGCGGAGCGAGCGGCGGCCTGCGGTGTTCATGGGTCAAGTCTGCCAAAGCCCCAGGTCGTCTCGCATGTTGAGAAGCTTGTCCCAGTTCCCTGCGGCGCGGCGAGGTGCTGGTTACTGTGTAGTCACCATGCGGAGCTTCTTCGTACTCATCGACCGCCGTGGCGGGGCCTGTTAGGTAAGGCCGCCTCGCCGCGGAGGCCGGCACGTGGTCTTACCCCGAGGAATCTCCGCAGGCGAGCATCTGACGCACAGCAGACCGCAGCGCATTTCGAGATCCCCTTCGACCCGCGCGATCCGCGGTCGAGGATCGAGTCTCCACCGCTTGCAGCGGAGCACCCAGACATTAATTCGATCCACTATCTGTTGCTTGGAGCATTGACGATGTACGACATGTACCCCGACTGGGGTCCGGCCCGGCACTACCACGACAACCCGTCCGGCTCGGTCGGTGACGAGAGCGCCGGCGCGGTGCAGACCGCCCTGGATCTGCGTGACAACGGCGGACAGCGACCGGACGACAACTGAGGCCGCGCAAGCGGCGATAGGGTCGCTGTCCATGCAGAGCTTTCGTATCGCGGCCATCCCCGGCGACGGCATCGGGCCGGAGGTCACCGACGAGGCCCTGAAGGTCCTCGACCAGGTGGCCTCCGGCCCGTCCGGGGCGAAGTTCGAGTCCACCCGCTTCGACCTCGGAGCCGAGCGGTACCTCGCCACCGGCGAGGTGCTGCCCGACTCGGTCCTCGCCGAGATCGCCGAGCACGACGCGATCCTGCTCGGCGCGGTCGGCGGGCGTCCCGGTGACCCGAACCTGCCCGCGGGCATTCTCGAGCGCGGGCTGCTGCTGCGTCTTCGCTTCGAGCTCGACCACTACGTCAACCTGCGCCCTTCCCGGATCTACCCCGGTACGTCGTCTCCGCTCGGCCCCGAAGTGCTGCAGTCGGGCGAGGTCGACTTCGTGGTGGTCCGCGAGGGGACCGAGGGGCCGTACGCCGGCAACGGCGGCGTGCTGCGCGGAGGCACGCCGCAGGAGATCGCAACCGAGGTAAGCCTGAACACCGCGTTCGGCGTGGAGCGGGTGGTGCGCGACGCGTTCGCACGTGCCGCCCGCCGGCCCCGGAAGAAGCTGACGCTGGTGCACAAGACGAATGTGCTCGTGCACGCCGGCGGGCTCTGGTCGCGCGTCGTCGGCGAGGTGGGCCGGGAGTTCCCCGACGTCGCCGTCGACTACCTGCACGTGGACGCGGCCACGATCTTCATGACCACCGACCCCGCGAGGTTCGACGTCATCGTCACCGACAACCTGTTCGGCGACATCATCACCGACCTCGCCGCCGCGGTCACCGGAGGCATCGGCCTGGCCGCCAGCGGCAACATCAACCCCGACCGGACCACGCCGAGCATGTTCGAGCCGGTGCACGGCTCCGCGCCGGACATCGCCGGGACGGGGCGGGCCGACCCGACTGCGGCGATCCTGTCGGTGGCCCTGATGCTCGATCACCTGGGGCTGGCCGACGCCGCAGCCGCGGTCCAGCGTGCCGTCGTCGACGACCTCGCCGAGCGTGCTGCCGGCTCTGCGGAGTCCTCGGCACGGCGTACCCAGCAGATCGGCGACGCGATCGCCGCCCGCCTCTAGGTGGAGCGGGGGTGAGGAGGTCGGATACCGTGCGGGGCATGGACGCAACGATGGCCATCGAGGTCTCGCCGACCCAGCACCCGGCGTCGACGGAGCAGGTCGCGCAGATCCTCGCCGCACCCGGGTTCGGGAAGCACTTCACCGACCACATGTTCGTAGCCGAGTGGACTCCGGAGCATGGCTGGCACGACGCGCGCGTCACGGCGTACGCCCCGCTCTCGCTCGACCCCGCCACCGCCGCCCTGCACTACGCCCAGGAGATCTTCGAGGGGCTCAAGGCCTACCGGCACGCGGACGGGTCGGTGTGGACGTTCCGGCCCGAGGCGAACGCGGCCCGCATGCAGCGGTCCGCCGAGCGTCTCGCCCTCCCGGAGCTGCCCGAGGGCGACTTCGTGGCGGCCGTCGACGCGCTCGTGGCCACCGACCAGCGGTGGGTGCCCGACCCGGCGGGGGAGAAGAGCCTCTACGTCAGGCCGTTCATGTTCGCCTCGGAGGTGTTCCTGGGGGTCCGTCCCGCCCAACACGTCACTTTCCTGGTGATCGCCTCGCCGGCCGGCGCCTACTTCAAGGGCGGGGTCACGCCGGTCTCCATCTGGCTCAGCGAGGAGTTCACCCGCGCCGGACGCGGCGGGATGGGGGCGGCGAAGACCGGCGGGAACTACGCCAGCTCCCTGGTCGCGCAGGCCGAGGCGATCGACCACGGCTGCGACCAGGTCGCCTTCCTGGACGCGGCCGAGGGGAACTACGTCGAGGAGCTCGGCGGGATGAATCTCTACTTCGTCCACGACGGCGGCACGATCGTCACGCCCGAGCTGTCCGGGACCATCCTCGAAGGGATCACCCGCTCGTCGATCATCGAGCTGTGCGGCAAGCTCGGCTACCAGGTCGAGGAACGCCGGTTCAGCGTCGACGAGTGGCGCGACGGGGTCGCCTCGGGCGCGATCACCGAGGTGTTCGCCTGCGGTACGGCGGCGGTCGTCACCCCGGTGGGCACGCTGAAGTGGCGCGGCGGCGAAGTCGCCGGCCGGGGCACGGGAGAGCTCACCATGCAGATCCGCGACGCCCTGGTCGACGTCCAGTACGGCCGCGCCGAGGATACCTTCGGCTGGATGCACCAGGTCTGCTGAGCGCCGCTCCTACCGGCTCGGCGCGCGCTGCTCGGCTACCGTGGCAGGGTGAGCACCACCGCGTCGCCGGACTCCGGCCTGTGGGTCGGCCGGTACCGCCTGCTCACCAAGATCGGCGAGGGCGGGATGGGCGTGGTTCATCTGGCGCAGGCGCCGGACGGCCGGCGCGTCGCGGTCAAGGTGCTCCGCCCGCACGTGATCGGGGACGACGAGGCCCGCGCCAGGCTGGCCCGCGAGGTCGCCTCGCTCGGCCGGGTCTCCAGCCCGCGAGTCGCGGAGATCCTCGACGCCGACCCCTGGGCGGACCTGCCGTTCGTGGCCACCCGCTACGTGCCCGGCCTCTCGCTGCAGCAGCACCTCCGCGCCGAGGGCCCGCTGACCGGGGCTGACCTGCGGCACTTCGCGACCGGGCTCGCCGAAGCGGTGATCGCGGTGCACCAGGTTGGCGTGCTGCACCGCGACATCAAACCCTCCAACGTGCTGCTCGAGGGCCGCTCCCCGGTGCTCATCGACTTCGGCCTGGCCCGGCTCGCCGAGGACCCCCGGCTCACGCACACAGGCTGGCTGCTCGGCACCCCCGGCTACCTGGCGCCGGAGATCCTGTACGGCGAGGACGCCACGGCAGCCTCGGACGTGCACTCATGGGCGGCGACCGTCGCGTTCGCCGCCACCGGGACGGCGCCGTTCGGGTCCGGCCCGGCGATCGCGATCATGGACCGGGTGCGCCGCGGCGAGCACGACCTCTCGGGCGTGCCCGACGACCTGCGGCCGCTGCTGACCGCCTGCCTGGCCCCAGACCCGCCCGACCGGCCGGAGCTGGCCGCGGTGCTGTCGTCGCTGCGCATCGAGCCGCCCCGACAGTGGCCGCAGCGACGAGACCGCGCCATGCCCACGATGCCGTTCGCGCTGCTTGCCCCCGACGACGACCCGACGCGGGTCGGCGGCGAGCGTACGGGCACCGTGCGGGGGTCCAACGGCACCTCGCCGCTGACTGCGGCGACCGCGCCGACGTCGCAGCCGTTCGGCGACCGGCCCCGGCTGATCCCCGCCGATGTGCGTCGACCGCCCGCGGCGTGGTCCGCGCGGTTGCTGCGCCGTCTTGGACTGCTCTCCTTGTTCGCAGCGGTGGTGACAGGATTCGCGGCCGCGCCGTACCTCTGCGTGCTCGTCGTGGCGCTGGCTGCCCTCGGGGTGCGCACGTTCTCCTGGACCGGACAGTCGGCCCGCGAGCGGCAGTACCTGCGCGGACGCACGCGGTGGTACGACGCACCGCTGACGGTCCTCAGCCTGCCGTGGTACCTGCTCGTCGCCGCGGGCGGCACGGTTGTGCTCCTGCTCAGTGCATGTGCGGTGGTGCTCGTCGCGGGGCTCGCCTACGCGCTGTTCGCCGGCCCGCCTCTGCCGGGACTGCTGGTGTGCGGAGGCGTGCTCGCGGTGACGGCGTGGTGGGGTCCCGGTTCGCGCCGGGTCCGGCACCCCGCGCGCCGACTGGCGACACGGGCGGCACGACGTACCTGGCTGGGCTGGACGGTCGTGGCGGTGCTGGCGGCTCTCCTGGTCGTCGCCGGCTACTCGCTCACCCACGGCGTGTGGTGGTGGCCGGCCGCCGGGTCCCCGTGGCGACCGGGGACGATGCTCGGCGAGCTCGGCCGCTGGCTCTAGCCGGCCTCACCCGTGCCAGGCGGCCCGGACCTCGTCCAGCACGGACGCGGCCTGGTCCCGGCCGGCGCCGGCGGACTCGGCGCACCTGCTCGTGTCCAGCACGTCCTTGCCGATCGCCTTCAGCGCCGCCTTGTCGGGGCTGACCGCGGCCGAGCGGACGTGCTCGCCGAGCCGGGCGAGCTGGGCCGGGATCGCATGGTGCTTGCTGAACGACTGGGGCAGCGGAGCGATCACGACGACCCGGTCGCAGCCCGACACGAGGTCGGCGTTCGCGGTCGAGCGGATCCCACCGTCGACGTACCGGTGGCCGTCGATCGCCACGGGCGGCCACACGAGAGGTACGGCGCAGCTGGCGGCTACCGCGTGCGCCAGGTCGACGCCGTCGGAGCCGTCGAAGACCCTCAGCTCGCCTGTGTCCGCGTCGACCGCGGTGACCCGCAGATCTGTCTCCGGCCAGTCGACGACCCCGAGCCTCGCCTCGACCATCCGCACGCGTTCGTCGGAGGACTCCGGGTGCGTGCGGAGCGCGGCTCGCCCGATCCGGCGGCGCCTGGCCGGTCCGTCCCCGGGCAGCAGGCCGAGCACGGCGAGGCGGAGCATCACCGACAGCCCGAACTTCCCGCCCACCTCGGCGTCCGCGACACCGAGCTGTCCGTCGTAGAGGTCGTCGAGGCCGAGCTTCCCGCTGACCTGGGCCCCGACCACCGAGCCCGCCGAGGTGCCGACGACGACGTCCGCACCGCTGAGGTCGACACCGCCGTCCACCAGACCCTTGAGCAGGCCGAGCTCCCAGGAGATGCCGGTGACGCCTCCGCCGCCGAGGACGAGTGCCGTGCGCGGTGCCGACGGGCTCAACTCGCTCTCCTTCGGGGCTCGGTCTTCTTGGTATGGGCCAATCGTTGCCAGGTTATACCGGATCCCGAGACGGGCTGACAGGTCGCGAGCGTCGTGGCAGACTCACGGTCATGCAACAGCAGCTGATCATTATCTGCTAGCGCGCCCGGACCCCGGACGCGCTGACCTCTCGTAGCCACGGGAGGTTTTTTTGTTGCCCGTGACGACCACCAGCCTCCAAGGATCGACGATGCACCACACCACGAGGGACGACCGAGACTTCCACGTCTACGACACGACGCTGCGCGACGGAGCGCAGCAGGAGGGGCTGAACCTGTCCGTCGCGGACAAGCTGGCGATCGCCCGGCACATCGACGGCCTCGGGGTCGGGTACATCGAGGGCGGCTGGCCGGGGTCGAACCCGAAGGACACCGAGTTCTTCGCCCGCGCCCGCGACGAGCTGGACCTGCGGCACGCCACGCTCGCGGCCTTCGGCGCGACCCGCAGAGCCGGGGTGCGGGCTGCCGACGACCCGCTGGTCGCCGCGCTCCGCGACAGCGGGGCCTCGGTCGTCACGCTCGTCGCGAAGGCCCACGACCGCCACGTCGAGCTCGCCCTGCGCACGACGCTGCAGGAGAACCTGGCGATGGTCCGCGACACGGTCGGCCACCTGCGCGCGGAGGGCCAACGGGTCTTCCTGGACGCGGAGCACTTCTTCGACGGGTACCGCGCCAACCGCGACTACGCGCTCGAGGTGGTGCGCACCGCTGCGGAGGCCGGTGCGGAGGTGGTCGCGCTGTGCGACACCAACGGCGGGATGCTTCCGAGCTGGCTCGGTGACGTGGTCGCCGACGTGCACGCGAGTCTGGCGCCGGACGTGCGGGTCGGGATCCACTGCCACAACGACACCGGTTGCGCGGTCGCCAACACACTGACGGCGGTCGAGGCGGGCGCCACCCACGTGCAGGGTACGCTCAACGGGTACGGCGAGCGGACCGGCAACGCCGACCTGGTCGCCGTGGTGGCCAACCTCGAGCTCAAGCTGGACACGCCAGTGCTCGTCGACGGCCTCCTCTCCGAGGCCACCCGGATCGCGCACGCCGTCGCCGACGTGACGAACTTCCCGCCGGCCTCGCGACAGCCGTACGTCGGCACGTCGGCGTTCGCGCACAAGGCCGGTCTGCACGCCTCGGCGATCAAGGCCGACCCGAACCTCTACCAGCACCTGGACCCGCTCCGTGTCGGCAACGACATGCGGCTGCTGGTCTCGGACATGGCCGGACGCGCCTCGATCGAGCTGAAGGGCCGCGAGCTCGGCTTCGACCTGGCCGCCGATCCCGACCTGGTCAAGCGGGTCACTGCGCGAGTCAAGGACCTGGAGTCGCGCGGGTACACCTTCGAGGCGGCCGACGCGTCGTTCGAGCTGCTGCTCGTCGAGGAGGTCGAGGGTGCTCGCCCGTCGTACTTCGAGGTGGAGGCGTGGCGGGTGCTCACCGACTCGCGTCCCGGGCAGGAGGCCGGCTCCGAGGCGACCGTCAAGCTGCGCGCCGGAGGGGCGCGGATCGTCAGCGTCGGGGAGGGCAACGGGCCGGTCAACGCCCTCGACCAGGCGCTGCGCGAGGCGATCGGGAAGGCGTTCCCCGAGGTGGCGAAGCTCGAGCTGATCGACTACAAGGTGCGCATCCTGGACCCGGTCCTGCCCGGCGGGCACGGCACGGACGCGATCACCCGGGTGCTCATCGAGACCTCCGACGGCCTCTCCTCGTGGGTGACCGTCGGTGTCGGGCACAATGTGATCGAGGCGTCCTGGGAGGCGCTGGTCGACGCGGTGGTGTTCGGTCTGCGCCGCCACGACGACCCCGATTCGTCCGCGATCTTGCGTCCGTCTCAGGCGGGGCGACCACGGACGAATCGGGGATAGCGCAACCACACCTCGGGCACTAGCCTTCGGTCATGGTGAGACAGCACAAGATCCAGCTCGACGAGGACGAGATGCCCACCCGCTGGTACAACGTCCTGCACGACCTGCCGACTCCGCCCCCGCCCGTGCTGCACCCCGGGACCGGCCAGCCCGTCGGCCCCGACGACCTGGCGCCGCTGTTCCCGATGGCGCTGATCGGCCAGGAGGTGGCCACCGAGCAGTACGTCGAGATCCCCGGCGAGGTGCTCGACGTCTACCGGCTGTGGCGTCCCAGCCCGTTGTACCGGGCCCACCGGCTGGAGAAGGCGCTGGGAACGCCGGCTCGGATCTACTACAAGTACGAGGGCGTCTCGCCGGCCGGCTCGCACAAGCCGAACACGGCGGTGCCGCAGGCGTTCTACAACAAGCAGGCCGGCATCAGGCGGCTCACGACAGAGACCGGCGCCGGGCAGTGGGGGACCGCACTCGCGTTCGCGTGTGCCGAGTTCGACCTGGAGTGCGAGGTCTGGCAGGTGCGGGCGTCGTACGACCAGAAGCCCTACCGCAAGATCATGATCGAGACGTTCGGCGGCACGATCCACCCCAGCCCGTCGGACCTCACCGAGGCGGGACGGGCGATCCTCAAGGAGCACCCGGACTCGACCGGGTCGCTGGGCATCGCGATCAGCGAGGCCGTCGAGGTCGCCGCGCAGCACGCCGACACCAACTACTCGCTCGGCAGCGTGCTCAACCACGTGCTGCTGCACCAGACGGTGATCGGGGAGGAGACGCTGCTCCAGCTGGCGAAGATCGGCGAGACCGCCGACCTGCTCGTGGGCTGCACCGGGGGCGGGTCCAACTTCGGCGGACTGATGTTCCCGTTCCTGCGTGAGAAGTGGGCCCGCGGCACCGGTCCCGTCGTGCGCGCCGTGGAGCCCGCGGCCTGTCCGTCGCTCACCCAGGGCACCTATGCCTACGACTTCGGTGACACCGCGGGCATGACCCCCCTGATGAAGATGCACACGCTCGGCCACGACTTCGTGCCGGACCCGATCCACGCAGGCGGGCTGCGCTACCACGGGATGAGCCCGCTGATCAGCCACCTCTACGCCTCCGGCGAGATCGAGGCTGTGGCGAAGCCCCAGTCGGAGTGCTTCTCCGCGGGCGTGCTGTTCGCGCGCACCGAGGGGATCGTGCCCGCACCCGAGCCGACCCACGCGCTCGCCGCGACGGTGGAGGAAGCGGTCCGGTGCAAGGAGTCCGGTGAGGAGAAGGTGATCCTCACCGCGCTGTGCGGGCACGGGCACCTGGACCTGTCCGCCTACGACGACTACCTGGCCGGGCGCATCGTGGACCGCTCCTGGTCCGACTCCGACATCCAGGAGGCGGTGGCACAGGCGCTCGCGAAGCTCCCCGCCCCGGCGTGAGCCGGGTGACGCGCACCACGTCGGTCCCGCGGCTGGACACCTCGGTGCGGCTCGAGGACGGGCGACGGGTGGCGGTCGCCGCCGCCCCGGCCCCGATGGCTTTTGCGACGACGCGATCGCCAGCGCGTACCTGCCCTGGGGCTTCGACGTCGCCGAGGTGAGCACGCCGGGCACGGCATGGTGGGGCGACGCGGACGACATGGTGCCCCGCGCGCACGCCGAGTGGTTCGCGGACACGTGTCCGCAGATGCGACTCGAGCTGCGTGCCGGGGCGGGGCACGCGCTGCTCACCGGCTGCTGGGCGGACATCCTCTCGGACCTGTGCGCCTACCCACTTTGAGCGCTATGCGTGCCGATGTCGGTACGCCGTGCGGGTCGCCGGTGAGGCGGTGGACGTCGGTGTCGGTAGCGTGCGAGGTATGAGTGACTTGCATGACCTGACCGCACTGGAGCAGGGCGCCGCGGTGCGCCGGGGCGAGGTGTCCTCGTCCGAGCTGGTCGAGCACTATCTGGAGCGGACCGAGCGACTCTCCGACGACGTGGGCGCGTTCGTGACGGTGACCGCCGACCGCGCACGCGAGCAGGCAGGCGCATTCGACCCATCGGCGGGCGCAGGACGCAGCACGCTCGACCAGCCGGGTAGCTCGTCGCTGGCCGGGGTGCCGACCGCGATCAAGGACCTGAACGCCACCGCCGGTGTGCGCACGACGTTCGGCTCGGCGAGCCTGGCCGGGTTCGTCCCCGAGATCTCCGACGAGGTGGTGCTCCGTATCGAGCGGGCGGGGCTGATCAGCCTCGGCAAGACGAACACGCCGGAGTTCGGGTCGCCCTGCTACACCGAGCCGGACGTGGCACCACCGGCCCGCACGCCGTACGACCTGTCCAGGATGGCCGGCGGGTCCAGCGGGGGAGCGGCCGCGGCAGTCGCGGCAGGTCTGGTGCCGGTCGCGCACGGGTCCGACGGCGGCGGTTCGATCCGGATCCCGGCGAGTTGCTGCGGACTCTTCGGGCTCAAGCCGTCGCGTGGCCGGATCAGCGCAGCGCCGATGTACGGCGACCCGGTCGGGCTGGGCACCTCCGGCGCCTTGGCGCGCACCGTCCGCGACGCCGCGGCGCTGCTCGACGTGATGGCCGGGCCGGCGGACGGTGATCCCTACTGGGCCGCACCGCTGCCGGAGCAGGAGTCCTATCTGGGCTGGTGCGACCGCGAGCCGGCCCGGCTGCGAATCGCCCGCTTCGCGACGCCGTTGATCGCCGACGTGCCGGTGCACGCCGCATGCCTCGACGGCTACGAGCGGGCCGGTCGGCTGCTGGCCGGGCTCGGCCACGACGTCGAGGACGTGCAGGTGCCGATCCCTCCGGACGCAGTCGGCACGTTCGAGACCTGCTGGTCCGTGTTGACCGCGTTGACCGAGCTCCCCTCCGAGGCCGAACCCCTGCTGAGGCCGTTGACCAGATGGCTTCGTGATCGCGGCCGAGCGGTCTCCGGTCCGGAGTTCGGGCTCGCCGTCGGAGAGCTGCGGCGGATCGCTGCGCGTGCGCTCACGGCGCTGGCACCGTACGACGCGGTGCTGACTCCGACGCTCGCCCAGCCGCCACTGCGTGTCGGGGAGATCCGCGACGACGCCGACCCCGTGCAGGACTTCGAGAACCAGAAGGCGTTCACGCCGTGGACCTCTGGGTGGAACCTGACCGGGATGCCGGCGGCGTCGCTGCCCCTGCACTGGGCTCCTGACGGCCTGCCGGTGGGGGTGATGCTCGCGGGGCGACCGGGGCAGGACCACGTGCTGCTCTCGCTGTGCGCCCAGATCGAGGCGAGCGCGCCCTGGGTGGACCATCACCCGCCGTGCTGGTGAGCCACTCGGTCCGGCGTCGACGTCGTAACGTGAGGACTCCGCCGGGAAAGGGGAATCGATGAGCGAGCTGACGCCGTACCTGGCGGTGCGCGACGCCCGGGCCGCGATCGAGTGGTACGTCGAGCACCTCGGCGCCGAGGTGACCTACGACCCCATCGTGATGCCCGACGGCCGGGTCGGCCACGTCGAGCTCGCGGTGGACGGGGCACGCTGGATGATGGCCGACGAACATCCGGAGATCCAGGTCGAGGCGCCGGCGGAGGGTCGCGGCGCGGCCGTCACGCTGCATCTTACGGTCGCAGACGTGGACACGCTCACGGCGCGAGCCTGCGCCGGGGGAGCGGTCCTCGACCGTGGGCCCGAGGACAGCCCGCCGGTCGGGCGGGTCGCCGTGGTCCGCGACCCGTTCGGGCACCGCTGGTTCCTCAACCAGCCCAGCACTGGCTAGCGTTCACTCGGTGGTGATCGCGCGCAGCACGTTCAGCTTGGCGGCGCGGCGGGCCGGGAAGACCGCCGCGAGGACGCCGACGACCGCCGCGATCACCACGAAGACCACCAGCCGGACGATCGGGATCGCGAGCTCGGTGATGCCCTGGTCGGCGACCGCCTGCTGCAGCACCACCCCGAAGCCGAGCCCCATCACCACGCCGAGGACCGCTCCGAGCACCGCGATCGCGATCGACTCGAGCCGCACCATCCGGCGCAGCTGACGCCGGCTGAGGCCCACCGCGCGCAACAGTCCGACCTCGCGGGTCCGTTCGATGACACTGAGCGCCAGCGTGTTGACGATGCCGAGCACCGCGATCACGATTGCGAGCCCGAGCAGCGCGTAGATCAGGTAGAGCAGCTGGTTGACGCTCGAGCGCTGTGCCTTGGAGAACTCCTGCTTGGTCTGCACGTTCACCGTCGGCACGTCCTTGACCAGCTCGGTGAGTCGCTTGCCGACCGCCGTGGCCGACGCCCCGTCGGCGGCGTCGACGGAGATCGTGTTGTCGAACCGCGGCAGCTGCGCCTGCTTGACCAGGGAGAACGGCACCAGCGTGTCGCCGATGACGTCGGACTTGGCGTAGATGCCGACCACCTTCGTCTTCTGCGGACCCTTCGGGAATGCCAGCGTGAGGGTGTCCCCGACGTGTGCGTGGTAGTCCTTGGCGCCGTCGGTCGAGAGCGCGATCTGGCCCTTGCCGACGTCGAGTGTGCCCTTCTTGGCCTTCAGGTGGTACATCCGCTGCAGCTTTGCGCCGTCGGAGACGGTGAGGAACTCCGACTTCCCGTCGATGGTGGTCGGCACCCACTGCGTCTCGGTGACGGCGCCCACGCCCTCGACCTTGCGGACCTTGTCGGCGATCGTGGCCGAGAACGACTGCCCGACCGGGTTGCTCATCAAGAAGTCGGTGGTGAACTGCTTGTTCACGCCGGCCTCGATGGACTTGTTCACCGATGCGCCGATCACCGACATCGTGGTGACGAGGGTCAGCCCGATCATCAGTGCAGAGGCGGTCGCAGCCGTACGCCGTGGGTTGCGCAGCGAGTTCTCCGTGGCCAGCACGCCGACGGTGCCGAACATCGTGCGGTAGATGCCACCCAGACCGTGCAGCACCGGACGTCCCAGCACCGGACTCATCATGGCGACCGCGAGCAGGATCGCGAAGACTCCGACGCCGACCAGGGCGGCGCCGCGGCCGCCCGAGCCGAGCAGACCCGCGGCCATCAGGCCGCCGCCGACGACCGCGAGGGCGATCCCGATGAGCAGCCGGCGGTGCACCGACGACTCCGGCATCGCCACGTCGTCGCGCATGGCGGCCACCGGTGGGATCTTCGCGGCCCGTCGTGCCGGGAGGTACGCCGCCACCACCGTGACGACGATCCCGACGGCGTACGACACGAGGACCGTGCGCAGCGAGAACACCAACGGGGTCCCGGACAGGTCGAGGCCGAATGAGCCGAAGAGGGCCTTCAGCGCCCACGCCAGCCCGAATCCGCCCAGCAGCCCGAGCGTCGCGCCGACGATGCCGACCGCGAGCGCCTCGACGAGCACCGAACGGGTGACCTGTCGCCGACCGGCGCCCAACGCCCGCAGAAGCGCAAGCTCGCGGCTGCGCTGGGCGACCAGGATCGAGAAGGTGTTGACGATCAGGAACGTGCCGACCACCAGAGCGATCGCGGCGAAGACCAGCAGGAAGATGTTCAGGAAGTTCAACACCTTGCCGATCGCGTCCAGGTTCTCCTGGGCGACCTTGTCACCGGTCACCGCCTCGAGGCCGTCGGGAAGCAGCGCCCGGGCGTTTGCGGCGAGCTCGGTCTGGGACACCCCGGGCTTGGCCGTCAGCGACACCGCGGTGTAGGCGTCGCGGCCGTGCAGGAACAGCTGCTGGGCGGTGGGGGTGTCGAACAGCACGAGCGATGCCCCGGCCAGACCTCCGCCGCCGAACTGCGTAATGCCGACCAGCGTCGCCGAGCGGTGGGCCCGGGCCCCGGACGTGATCATCGAGACGGTGTCGCCCAGCCGGTAGCCGGCCGTCTTCGCGGTCTTCGCGTCCAAGGCCACCTGGTGCGCCCCGTGCGGGGGATGCCCCTTCTCGATGACCAGTGCAGGTTGACCGGTGATCGCAGGTGCGTCGTTGTAGTTGAAGCTCAGCGTCGGAGCGCCGGTGCCGCCGACCAGCTTGCCGTTCGTGCCGACCACGAACAGGCCCTGGCCCGCGACGTTGCCGTCGACACGCGCTGCGCCGGGAGTGCCCTCCAGCCGGTGCAACGTCGCCGCCGAGATGGTCCGGGTGTCGATCGAGGCGGAGGTGTCGTTCCAGGAGCCGGAACCGGTCGGACGGACCGTCACGTCGGACGTGCTGCCCTTGACGATGTCGTCGAAGCTCTTGCCCATGGTGTCGGTGAACACCAGCGTGCCCGCGACGAAGGCGACGCCGATCACGATCGCGGACGCGGACAGGATCAGTCGGATCTTGCGCGCAAACAGGTTGCGCAGGGTGACTCGCAGCACGCCTCAGGACTCCGATCCGGCCAGCACCGGGGCGGCAGACCCACGGGTCTGGATGGCAGCCATCCGCTCCAGCACGCGCTCGGTGGACGGCTCGCGCATCTCGTCGACTACCTTCCCGTCGGCGAGGAACACCACACGGTCGGTGTAGCTTGCGGCGACCGGGTCGTGGGTGACCATCACGATCGTCTGGCCGAACTCCCGCACGCTGCGGCGCAGGAAACCGAGCACCTCCGCACCGGAGGTGGAGTCCAGGTTGCCGGTCGGCTCGTCGGCGAACACGATCGCCGGGCGCGACAGCAGCGCGCGTGCGCACGCCACCCGCTGCTGCTGGCCGCCGGACATCTCGCTGGGCCGGTGGCCGAGCCGGTCGCGCAGCCCCACCGTGTCGATGACCGTGTCGAACCAATCCCGGTCCGGCTTGCGTCCGGCGATCGACAGCGGGAGCAGGATGTTCTCCTGCGCGGTCAGCGTGGGCACCAGGTTGAACGCCTGGAACACGAAGCCGACCTGGTCGCGACGCAGGGTGGTCAGTGCCTTGTCCCCGAGCGAGGACAGGTCCACGTCCCCGACGTACACCTGCCCGGAGCTGGCGACGTCGAGTCCGGCCAGGCAGTGCATGAGCGTGGACTTGCCGGACCCCGAGGGACCCATGATCGCGGTGAACTCCCCGGTGTACAGCTCGATGTCGACGCCGTCCAGGGCGTGCACCTCGGCCTGTCCCTTCCCGTAGCTCTTGGTCAGGTCGACGGCTCGCGCCGCAGTATTCGACATGGGTCTCCCTCACTCCGTGCTGGTGATGGGCTCAACGCTAGGCGGAACTGAGACGTTCCACTATGGGTTTCTGCCCTGACCTAGCCCTGACATTCGTCACACCCGGCCCCGAGGGGCGCGTCAGGCCGCCTCTGACAGTAGGCGGTCGCACTCCTCGATCAGGCGGGCCCGAAGGGGTCGGCTGCGCTCAGAGAACGCTCGTTGCGCGGCGACGTACTCCTGCTTGCCCTCGGAGGTCTCCACGCGGACGGGTTCGTACCCCAGGGCGCGCAGGTCGTACGGCGAGGCGCGCATGTCGAGCACCCGGATGTCGCGCGCGAGCTCGAAGCAGTCCGCGACGAGCTCGGAGGCGACCATCGGAGAGATCCGGTAGGAGTGCTTGTAGAGGTCCATCCCGGCGTGCAGGCAGCCGGGCTGCTCGAAGGCGGCCCGGTCGTCGCGCGACGGGCGCAGCCTGTTCAGCGGGCGGGCGTCGTCGGTGAAGAACCGGAACGCGTCGAAGTGCGAGCAGGCGATCGTGTGCTCGGTGACCACGGCGTCTGTGCCGTCCCGGCCCAGCCGCAGCGGCCAGTCCGAGTGCCGGACCCGATCCTGGTCGAGGCCGTAGACCATCGCCCACTCGTGCATCCCGAAGCAGCCGAGCCTGGCCGTCCGTGCGGCGGTTGCGGTGAGCAGGTTGCGCAGTCCCCGGAGCAGACCGCGGTGAGCGACGACGTACGCCACGGGGACCGTCGCGGCGTCGCCGCGCTCGGGCGGCGCGGCGTACCCCTTGTGACTGAGGTACGACGGGGCGTCGGCGAGCGCGACCCCGAAACCGGGGTGCCAGTGGCGCAGCGCGGCAGGACGGTAGGAGTAGTAGGTGAACAGGAAGTCCTCGACGGGATGCCGCTCGCCGGCGCGCCGTCTGGCCAGGTGCGGCGTCAACCACCTGTCGACGCGCACCGCGTGCGCGGCGGCACGGTGCTGCCACGTAGCAGCGTCGAGCGTCTCCACGGGCTCGAGGGTAGTGGCCCGCCGCATGCCGGACCGCCGGTAGGCTCGCGGTTGTGCGTATTGCAAGGTTCACCACCGGAGACGACCCGCGTTTCGGCGTGGTCCACGGAGACGTCGACGAGCTCGGCATCCCTGCGGACGACACCACGATCGTCGCGCTGAAGGGCGACCCGCTCTACGTCGGTGTCGAGCCGACCAACGAGCAGCACCGGCTCGAGGAGGTCCGGCTGCTTGCTCCGGTGCTGCCGCGCAGCAAGGTCGTCGGCATCGGGAAGAACTACGTCGCCCATGCCGCCGAGCTGGACAGCGACGTACCTGCCGAGCCGCTCATGTTCCTCAAGCCGAACACGTCGGTCGTCGGGCCGGGCGACCCGGTGTTCTACCCCAGGCAGAGCCAGAACGTGCACTACGAGGGAGAGCTCGCGGTCGTGATCGGCCGCATCTGCCGCGACGTGCCCGCGAACGAGGACGACGTCAGCAGCGTCATCTGGGGCTACACGGTCGCCAACGACGTCACCGCGCGTGACCTGCAGCGCAGTGACGTGCAGTTCACCAGGGCGAAGGGCTTCGACTCGTTCTGTCCGTTGGGGCCGTGGGTCGAGACGGAGATCGGCGCCGCGCCGGCCGACCTGGCGCTGAACGTGCAGACGCACCTGAACGGCGACCTGAAGCAGGACGGCAACACCAAGGACATGGTCTTCGACGTGGCGAGGTTGGTCGCGCACGTGTCGAGCGTAATGACGCTGCTGCCCGGCGACGTGATCCTCACCGGCACCCCCGAGGGGGTCGGCCCCATGCAGGTCGGCGACGAGGTCGAGGTGAGCATCGGCGGAATCGGTGCCCTGACCAACAAGGTGGCCACCCGTGACTGAGGACGGCGAGGGTGTTCGGGTCCGGATGGCGCCTTCCCCCACCGGCAGCCCGCACGTCGGGCTGGTGCGCACCGCGCTGTACAACTGGGCGTTCGCGCGTCACCACGGAGGCACGTTCGTCTTCCGCATCGAGGACACCGACGCTGCCCGCAACACGGAGGAGTCCTACCAGGCACTGCAGGACCTGTTCGGCTGGCTCGGCCTCGACTGGGACGAGGGCCCCGGTGTCGGCGGACCGTTCGGGCCGTACCGCCAGTCCGAGAGGTTCGACGTGTACGCCGACGTGGCCGCCAAGCTGCTCGAAGCCGGTCGCGCGTACCACTGCTACTGCTCGACCGAGGAGCTCGACGCCCGCAACGAGAAGGCGCGTGCGGAGGGGCGGGCTCCCGGTTATGACGGTCACTGCCGTGAGCTGACCGACGCGCAGGAGCGCGCCTATCAGGAGGAGGGACGCGCCCCCGTCGTGCGGTTCCGGATGCCGGACGCGCCGGTCACGTTCGCCGACCTGGTGCGCGGTGACATCACGTTCCAGCCCGAGAACGTGCCCGACTACGTGCTCGTGCGAGGGAACGGGCATCCCCTCTACACCCTGGTGTCGCCGCTCGATGACGCGTTGATGGACATCACCCATGTGCTGCGCGGCGAGGACCTGCTGAGCTCGACACCGCGGCAGGTCGCCTTGCACGAGACATTCGCCGAGATCGGCGTCGGCTCCGGTCGCCTTCCGCAGTTCGGTCATCTGCCCTACGTGATGGGCCAGGGCAACAAGAAGCTGTCCAAGCGGGACCCCGAGGCGAACGCGCTGTCCTACCGCGATCGAGGCTTCCTGCCCGAGGGCCTGCTCAACTACGTGGCGCTGCTCGGATGGGCGATCGCCGACGACCGGGACGTGTTCTCGATGAAGGAGATGATCGAGAAGTTCACGATCGAGAAGGTGAACCCGAACCCGGCTCGCTTCGACCTGGTGAAGGCCGAGGCGATCAACGCCAGCCACGTGCGGCTGTTGAGCCCCCACGACCTCGCCGAGCGGATGGTTCCCTACCTGCAGGCGGCTGACGTGCTCGGCCCCCAGGTGACCGACGAGCAGCGCGCGCTCCTGCGTGCTGCAGCCCCGCTGGTGCAGGAGCGGATGAATGTGCTCACCGAAGCGGTCGACATGCTCGGGTTCCTGTTCGTGGACGAAGCCTCGTTCACCCGAGACCCTGCAGACGTCGAGAAGCTGCTCGGCTCGGATGACAGCGCAGGCGTGCTCGATGCCGCCCACGACGCCCTCGCCACAGTGTCCGACTGGCAGACCGAGCCCATCGAGCAGGCACTGCGCCTGGCGCTCGTGGACGGGCTCGGCCTCAAGCCCCGGCACGCGTTCGGTCCGGTGCGTGTCGCGATCACCGGCCGCCGCGTCTCGCCACCGCTGTTCGAGTCGCTGGAGCTGCTCGGCCGGGACCGGTCACTGGGCCGGCTGGCGAGCGCCCAGGAAGCCACCGTTCGGTGAGCGAGAACTATCCCGGACAGCCGGGTCCGCAGCCCCCGCAGCAGTGGCCCCCGCCCATACAGCAGTGGCCGGCTCCGCAGCAGCAGTGGCCGCCCCCGTACGCCGGGCCTCCGGCTGCAGCGGCCCGCTCCTTCCCCCGGTTCCCGCACGCCCAGCCGACGCCGTACCACCTGATGCTGCGCACCTGGAGCTACTCCTGGTGGAAGCCGATCGTCGGGGCGCTGATCCTGCTCGTAGGCGCCATGCTGGTGGCGCCGCTGGTGCTGATGCCGGTGCTGGCCGCGGGTGTCGCGGTCGAGGGCGGTCCGTTCCTGGAGAAGTTCGAGAAGGCGGCGACGCTGCAGACCGTGGACCCGGCGGCGCTGCTCTACCTCAACCTGACGCTGGGCGCGCTGGTGCTGATCACCTGGTTCATCGTGCGCGTGATCCACCAGATGCGGCCGCGCTGGCTCGCGTCGGTGATGCCGAAGATCCGGTGGAGATACCTGTTCGCCTGCCTGGGGCTGGCGGTCGTCGCACTGATCGCCCAGCTGCTGGTCGGGAGCGTGCTCCCCGGCCAGGGGCAGGAGGGCCTGGGCGGGAAGCTCAACCACTTCACCGGGTCGACGCTGGCGATCGGCCTGATCGTGCTGCTGACCACGCCGCTGCAGGCCGCCGGCGAGGAGTACTGCTTCCGCGGCTACCTGATGCAGGCGATCGGTTCGTTCTGGGGGTTCTCCTCGGCGCCGCGGTGGTTGCCGAAGTGGGTCGCGATCGTCGGGACGGCGCTGGTGTTCGCCGCGGCGCACGGCGCGCAGAACTTCCCGCTGTTCTTCGACCGTTTCGCGTTCGGGCTGATCGCCGCGTGGTTGGTGACCTACACCGGTGGCCTCGAGGCAGGGATCGCCCTGCACATCCTCAACAACTTCCTCGCGTTCGGACTGGCACTCGCGTTCGGCGACCTCACCTCGACGCTGACCGTCTCGCACGTGGGCTGGTGGAACATCGCGCTCACGGTCACCCAGTCCGGCGTCTACACGGCGCTGGCGGTGCTGCTGGCCAACAAGATGGGGTTGCGCAACACGACCAGACCGCCGCAGGACGACGTACAGACCGGGACGGGGGCGAGCGTCGCGACCGCCTGAGCGCACGCCTGCCCGCGTTTTGGAGGGCCGTCACCGGCCCGTGTATCCTCGTCCGGGCTTCGCACCGAAGCCGCATCCCATGGGGTATGGGGTAATTGGCAGCCCGACTGGTTCTGGTCCAGTTAGTCTAGGTTCGAGTCCTAGTACCCCAGCGAGAACGTTGCGCGGCCCGTCGAAGGCGCGCGATTGGACGCTCTTCTGGTGCCTTCGCTAGAGTCGCGTCCGCCTCTCGCCCCCGTTGTGTAGTGGCCTAGCACGCCGCCCTCTCAAGGCGGTAGCGCCGGTTCGAATCCGGTCGGGGGTACTCGGTCGAAAGCCCTTCTGACCTGC
Source organism: Nocardioidaceae bacterium (assembly GCA_035690495.1). Classification (GTDB taxonomy): domain Bacteria; phylum Actinomycetota; class Actinomycetes; order Propionibacteriales; family Nocardioidaceae; genus DASSKK01. The sequence goes on from DASSKK010000063.1 coordinate 54,500, forward strand.
GGAGACGCAGAGCAGAGGGGCTTTCTGCGAGACGTCGACCCAGGTGAGTGGGGCGGCAACACTGCCGTGCGGTGCCGAGACGCTGAATCGGGGACGGTCAACGCGTTCGCCGGTTCGCCCAGGGATCGACATCTGAGCGCCGATGGTGCCACAATGGCACCATGAAGCGGATGAACCTAAGAGACGTGCCAGACGACGTCTACGCGGCGCTGGCCGAGGCCGCCGAAGCCAATCGGCAGTCGCTGTCCGCGTTCGTCGTGGACCGGCTCAGCGAGGTCGCCCAGGTGACGAGGCTCGGTGATTACCTGGCGTCCTACCAGCCACCTCAGGGCAGTGGCGTGACCATCGAGGACGCCGCTGACGCGGTGCGCGAGGTGCGAACCGCGTCGTGAGCCTGGCCGTTGTCGACGCCTCGGCCGTAGTCGCCTTCTACGCTGTCGACGACCCGCGGCGGGCGAAGGTCACAGCCCGTTTGGCGGTTGGCGACGCGCTGTTCGCCCCAGCCCACTTGGACGCCGAGATCGTCTCCGCGCTGCGCGGGTTGAGCCGATCGAACCCCATACTGCGGGCGGCCGTGCCCGGGGCCCTTCGGCATTTGGCGAGCTTCCCGATCCGACGCGTGCCGCTCGCGCCGCTGCTGCTGCGTATCTGGGAGCTACGTGAGAACCTCACCGCCTACGACGCCGCATACGTCACCCTGGCCGAACGCCTGGACGGCCCGCTGATCACCTGCGACGGCAAGCTTTCTGGTGCCAGCGGACCGCGGTGCAAGTTCGACCTGATCACCTGACCGAGGCGATCTGTCGCCACGGCGTGGCGTGGTATTCGCACACTCTCGGCGCGGCCCTGCTCGGGCGGTTGGCGCGCGAAGGCGCCACGGATCTGGTTGCGGCTCTGGCCGATTCGATCGAGGAGGTCGCCGGGCGGCACCGCCACACCTGCGACATCGCGAACCCCAGCAGTCCGCAATCAACTGTTGCGATGATCCGATTCGAGAATTCTCGCGCGGACTTCTTGGTCCTCGCGGACGTGTACGTCGTTCTCGACATGGTCGGCGCTGCGCCGCAGGTGGTCACAGATGGCCGCGAGGTTGGCGTGCGCGGCGACTGCACAGCCGCCCTGCATGGCCTGCCCGGCGGCACGCTGGAGTACGAACGGGCGAAGCAGTTGGCGATCGCCGCGTTCCGGGCGCGGCGCTCCTCAGCAACGGAGCCAGTCGAATAGTCGATCCCTACCGGATCTGCGAGTGGCCAACCGCCCTGGACTTGATGCGCACACGTGGCCCCGACGAGATCGTCCGACGAATCCGCGAAGCTGAGGCGGACGGCGCTGGCTCGCTTCCAGGCTTCCACCATGCTGACGACGCGACGGTCGCCTACTGCGAACCTGCTGAACGATCAGCGCATCCGCCGATGGACTGAGTCGTGGCCCCCGCGCCCAGGCAGTGCCCCATCGATGCCCCGCCGCGAGAGCGTGCGCCCTCGTCTCGATGGCCGTCGACCCACCCTGTCGATGTCCGCATGCCGATCCGCTTGCGGTCAGTTGGCGCGCGGAACGCGGCATGTCCGGACACACCCGCCCAGCCAAGCGTGGAACCGTTACGCGATGAAGGTTTATGTAGCCGGGCCGCTTACCAACGCCTCTGGAGTCCGAGTGGTGCAGGAAGCGGTGGTCGCAGCGGGGCATCAACTCAGCCTGGACTGGACGCGGCGGTCCGACGTCACGTTCGCAGACGGCTATGAAACAGACCTCGCCGTGTCCGCGAAGATCGCCGCGGATGACCTCGACGGGGTGATGAACGCAGACGCAGTCCTAGTGGTCGCGTCAGAGCACGAGGGTCGGGGGATGTTCGTCGAACTCAGCACGAGGGTCGGGGGATGTTCGTCGAACTCGGCGCTGCACTGTCTCGCGCGCGTGAAGGGGATCTGGCGCACGTTGTGGTTGTCGGTCACATTCACCATGAAAGCGTCTTCTACTACCACCCGGCTGTGCAGCGCATGGCCACGGTCGAGGAGTGGTTGACCTCGGTGTCGTGACGGGGACATCCGCTCATCGGCATGAGCGCGCATCGCGGCATAAGCGGGCGATGGCGGGATGAAGTCAGCCGAGGGGAAAGCCCATCATGCGACGCCATCCACCCGGGACGTCGGTGCCGCACCACAGGGCGACTTCGGTGACGTCCACTCTGATCGGTAGGTGTCTCCGCACTTGCTCTTCTGCCTTTTGGAGGCCGCTCTCCGCTGCATCTGCGTGTCCCACGGTCAGGTGCGGAACGACCACTTCATGTCGGCCCTCGTAGGGCGGGTAGTCGGGAAAGGCATCCGCAGTGGCCGTGATCAAGGCTCCGAAGACGGCGGCTGGATTCGGGGCAAGCCACAGCACGTTCGTGCCGAACCAACCAGTGCTCTCGAACGTGGCTTGGAACTTTGGAACGGTGGAGATCGCGGCCGCGAGACTTTCGATCACCTGCGCGTTGACCTGTGACGGTGGCATGAACGGGAAGATCACGGTCACGTGGGCCGGGATGCCGAAGGCTGCTGCATCATCAAACCGATCACGGTGTTGGGCGACAGCATCTTCGGCCTCGGGAATGGTGACGATCAGAGCGCTCTGCATCGCGTACTCCATGGCGCGAATGCTATCCACTCGGACGGACACAACGGTGCGTCAGCCTGCCATCGCCAGGCCAACCGAGACGCCCGCTCATCGCCATGAGCGGTCGCTTCGAGCGACGCCGACCCGCGGCGGTATGCAGCGGTTCGCGTGCGCCGGAACCATCCCGCAAGCCGAACCACAACCGGCGACGCTGCGGGTCATCGCGCCGGCCGACCAGGGCGTGTACCGGTAGACCCGTCCGGTGGTGTTCCCCGGGAACCGGGCGTCGTATGGGGCAAACTCAGCGCGGCCTCGTCCCAAGCTTCGGCACTGCGGACGCTGCGCCGGCACCACGCAGGTTGGTCGCGCCCAGCATTCGACGCGCGCCGGGGTCGACGCAGTCTGCAAACAGTCCGAAAGAGACTCCCGGCGCAGCCCGTCAGCGGCCAACCAGGTCCGATCAAGCGACGCCGACGTCTACGCAGGTGAGGGGCACCATTCCGAGCTACTCCGAACGGATCAACGACAGTCAACGCCCCCGCCTTTGGTCGAGCTCTACTCGGACGGTCGTGACCTCAGCCAGAAGCCAGCGCGCTCCGTTGCCCCGTTCTGTTCAGCCGGCACGGTGGGCAGACGGTGGAGGATAACGTCAGCATCGACGAGACCGGCGTCGAGGAGGACAGTGACGAAGTTGCGGTCCTTGTCGCGGAAGGCGCAGAGCTTGGCGACGCAGAGGTCCTCCTTGTCGAGGCACCAGCCAGTGAAACGGGGCTCCCCCGCAGGCGCGGCGCTGTTGGCGTTCTGCACCTTCACGACCCGGTCGCGCCAGCCTTCGGGAAGGATCGCGGTATCGAGGCCGACGCCGTCGATGCTGAAGCCGTGCTATGCCTCGAACGGCGACAGTTCGCCGGCGACACCCTCCATGAGATCGGCCAGGCGCGCGGCTCCTCGGTGGTGTCGGCGATGGGGAGCACGTCGACATCGATCGACACCGTCGCCGCCGAGGGGAGACCGGTTTCGTCGTAGGTGGCCAGGATCGCCTGCGAGCCGACGATGACGACGGCCGGCTGCTCGATGATCTGACAGGCCGTGCGGATTGCGTGCTCCAACTGGTCGCGACGCATCAGCCAGCTCTCCTCAGCGCGTGCAGCACCTCAAGCCGCTCGTCGTTAGGTAGCAAGCCTGTGAACGGGCCGACCTCGCGCATTTCGATGGAGTCGGTGTCGAGCCCGGTCATCACACGACGCAGTCCGGAAACATCACCGTCGCGGACGAGCTTGCGCCACCGGCTGAGGTTGCGGGTGTGGGGCTCGCCCTGGACCCGGTTCTGAAGCAGCTTGATGTTGGACAGGATGGTCGGCCGCCACTGCTTCAGCGTCTCGGGGGAGAGGTGCGTGGAGAGCTGCCGGTGCAGCCGCCAGGACCGCTCGACCGAACGGGTCAGGGTAGGGCGGATAGGCCGGCGTACGACCTCGAGCTGGTAGCCCATGCACGACAGCAGCCGGTCGAGCATCTCGTCGCTCATGTCGACACGATCCGATAGGAAGCCGCTGATGCTGGGCTGGTGGACACCAGACAGGCGCGACAGCAGGGTCTGGGTGGTGCCGGTCTCGGTCATCACCTGCCGCAGGACGTCGCTCCGGGTGGTCATCTGGCAAGCATAGCAAGAAGTGCTATCTACTGCCTGGGGCCGCACTGGGGCCGCGGGAGAACCGAAAACGGCCCGAATCAGCCAACCACGGCCAACGTCAGAAATCCGCGCTGACCTGCATGTTCATCGTTCCTCAACGAGTACCCACACCCCGTCGGTCGAACTCGCGAGTCGTGTGGAGTTGCGGTGAGCAGATGACGAAAAGCGCTGGTGAACGTAGGCTCCTGCCACAGGGCGCCCGACCCCAACCTGGTTGCTGTTATTGCAGTTGACTGTACCCTGGAGTCATGACGTCCCACCCCTACGCGACGCTCGACCCAGTCGACCCCGAGGTCCGCACCGAGGCGCACCGGCTCGCCGCACGCCTGGCGAAAGGACCTGACAAGGACACCGAGGTGACCCGCGTTGTGCGATCCATGCTCGCCGGCATCGCCCAGGGCGAACGGCTCGTCGTACTCCGCGCCGACGACGAAGTCACTCCGGCCCAGGCCGCCGAGATCCTGGGTGTGACGCGCCAGTACGTCGACCGGCTGCTCGCCGACGAGGTGCTGGCGTTTCACCGGCTGCCCGGAAGCAAGCACCGCCGCATCCGCGTCCGGGACGTGCTGGCTCTGGCGGCCGAGCGTGAGCAGCGGCAGGCAGGCCACACCGCGCTGCGCGCAGCCGTGGAGGACGCCGGCCTGCTCGACGACGCCTGACCGGAGGGCTCCACCGCATGAGCCGCCTCGAGCGGTTTTCATCGACACCAACGAGTTGTTCCCCTTCACGGTCATGGACGTGCTCCTGACGTTCTTTCGGAGAACTTCCTCTTCACCTGGGTTTGGACAGACGAGCTGCTTGCTGAGTGGGAGCGCGTCATCGTCGCGAACCAGACGCGGACGTCAGAGTCGGCGCGATCCGTGGCCGCTGCCGTACGCGCGCACTTCGGCGCCGGTCGCATCGACCCCGCCGCCTATCGGGACCGCATCACTGAGGACCTCTCGTCCGATCCAGACGACCGAGCACACCTAGCGGCATGCCTCGATGGTCGAGTCGATGTGCTACTCACCCGTGACGCCAAGGATTTCCCAGCCGACCTGTTGGCCGACGCGGGCGTGTCGGTGATGCCCGCGGACCGCTACCTCCTGCGGTTCCTGCAACGACGCCCGAAGGCGGTGACGGAGTTCTTCGTCGCTACGGCCGAGGCGCGCACCCGCCCGCCGGTAACGCCGTGCGAGCTCGCGGACCGAATCGATACCGCGGGAGCCCACGGATTTGCGGCGCGCGTACGGCGCAGGCTCGGGTGCGTCTCGGTCAATCCGTTGCAAGGCCGACGACACTCAGTTGCGAGACGGGCCGGCACTCCAAAACGGCCCCCGGGCTCGGCGCCCAGGCCGAGGTTCTCGCTCCTTCGGCCATGGCCAGTGCCTGCAGCGGGCCGTGGGTGACCAGACCGGGATAGCCCTCCGCTTCACGTGCGTAGTCGCGGTCGTAGTGGATGCGATTGCCGTTGTAGGACAGCGCCGAGTAGCGGAAGAGCAGAGGGGGGCGTGATCTCGGTCTGCCTCTCCTTGACCTTCACGTGTCCCCGCTGGCTGATCTCATGGCTGACGGTGACGAAGGTCAACCTGCCGCTGCGCCCGTCATCGCTCTCCGAAGCGTCTGGCTGCAGACCGGTGTGCATGGCCCGGTCCGCCCATCATGGGGCACGCCGCGTCCGCGCCGTACATTCAGTTCGCCTTGCCCCGTGATGCCGTCCGATTTCCGCTAGAACTGCGGCTGGCCAGCGGGCAGGATGGCGGACATGGACATCGCCGACACGGAGGCCTGCTACCGGGCGGTCAAGAGTCGGGACGCCCGTTTCGACGGGGTCTTCTACACCGGGGTGACCAGCACCGGCATCTACTGCCGGCCGTCGTGCCCGGCGATCACGCCCCAGAAGAAGAATGTCACGTTCCACCGGACAGCTGCGGCCGCCCAGGCCGCCGGATTCCGCGCCTGCAAGCGCTGCCTGCCGGACGCGACTCCCGGATCTCCCGAGTGGGACGTTGCCGCGGACACCGCAGGTCGGGCGATGCGACTCATCGCCGACGGCGTCGTCGAGCGGGACGGCGTGGAGGGCCTGTCCTCTCGTGTCGGCTACTCCTCGCGGCAGCTGAACCGGATCCTCACCTCCGAGCTGGGCGCCGGGCCGCTGGCACTCGCGCGATCTCGGCGTGCCCAGACCGCGCGCACGCTCGTCGAGACGAGCGACATGTCGTTCGCCGATGTCGCCTTCGCGGCCGGGTTCGCCAGCATCCGGCAGTTCAACGACACCATCCGCGAGGTGTACGCCGCGACGCCCAGCGAGCTGCGGGGTCGGCGACGCGGTGCCGGTTCACCGGTCGGCGTACTCGACCTGCGGTTGGCCGTCCGGCCCCCGTTCGCGGCGGCGGACCTCTTCTCTTTCCTGCGCATGCGTGCGGCGCCGGGCGTGGAGCAGGCCGACGAGTCGTCGTACTCGCGCACGTTGCGCCTTCCGCACGGAAGCGGACGGGTTCGGCTGACGGCCCCGGCCGGCACACCGGCCAGCGGCCGCCGCGCCGCGTCGTTCGTGGGGTGCCGGCTCGAGGTCGCCGACCTGCGCGACGTGGGAGCGGCGGTGGAACGCTGCCGCCGGCTCGTCGACGCCGACTGCGACCCGGTGGCCGTCGACGAGGCGCTCGGCTCGGACGTCCGGCTCGCCCGACTGGTGCGGGCCCGCCCCGGCCTGCGGGTGCCCGGTCACGTCGATGGCGACGAGATCGCCGTGCGCGCCGTCATCGGCCAGCAGATCTCTGTGGCTGGAGCACGCACGGTGGCCGGCCGGCTGGCCGAGGAGTACGGCGAGCGGCTGCCGGAGAGCACGACGTACGACGGGCTGACGCATCTGTTCCCGACCGCCGCCGTGCTGGCGGAGGTCGACCCGGCGCGACTGCCGATGCCGCGGGCGCGCGGCCGCGCGGTCAACGCGTTGTGTGCTGCCCTGGCCAGCGGGGACATCGCCTTGGACCGCGGTGCCGACCGGGCGGACGTGCGGCGCCGCGTGCTCGCGCTGCCAGGCGCCGGGCCGTGGACCGCCGACTACATCGCCCTGCGGGCGCTCGGTGACCCGGACGTGTTCCTGCCCACCGATCTCGGAGCCAAGCACGGCCTGAGCGCGCTGCGGCTGGACCCGGAGCACGCAGCGACGACTGCCGAGGCATGGCGGCCCTGGCGCTCGTACGCACTCATGCACCTGTGGACCGCGGCTGTGCCTGCACCTGCCGGCGTAGCCTCACAACCGAAGGAGAACTGAGCAGATGTGGACAACGACAGACTCCCCGGTCGGGGAGCTACGCATCGTGGAGCAGCAGGGTTCGGTCGTCGCGGTCGACTTCGTCGGCCCGATGCCCGCTGAAGGACCGCGCACCTCGTCGATGGTGGTGGCCGCTGCTCGTGCCGACGGCCGCCCGCTCGGCGACCGCGACGAATCGGTACCGGTGCTGCGCGAGGCTGTGGGGCAGCTGACGGCGTACTTCGCGCGAGACCTCAAGGAGTTCGACCTGCCCCTGGACCCGCACGGCACCGACTTCCAGCGCCGGGTCTGGGACCAGCTGCGCCGCATCGACTACGGCCAGACCGCGTCGTACGGCGAGATCGCCGCCCGGCTCGGGATGACCGGGCACGCCGCGCGCGCCGTGGGACTGGCCAACGGCCGCAATCCGATCCCGGTGATCATCCCGTGTCACCGGGTGGTCGGCTCGGACGGCAGCCTGACCGGCTACGGCGGCGGGATCGAGCGCAAGCAGCTGCTGCTGGACCTGGAGATCGACGCGCTGTTCTGAGGCAGTCACTCGGCCGCGGCGCGGCGGAGCGACTCGGAGAGCCGGTCCGCGGCGGCGAGAACTGCCGGGGCGTGCATCCGACCAGGTTGACGGGACAGCCTCTCGAGGGGACCGGAGACGGAGACGGCAGCGAGCACCTTGCCGGAGGGGGAGCGCACCGGAGCAGAGACCGACGCGACGCCCTGCTCGCGTTCACCGACCGACTGCGACCAGCCCCGGCGCCGGATCCCCGACAGCGCGGTCGCCGAGAAGGCCGCGTTCTGCAGGCCACGGTGCATCCGCTCCGGATCCTCCCAGGCGAGCAGGATCTGGGCCGCGGAACCGGCGCGCATGGTCAGCTGTGAGCCGACGGGAATGGTGTCGCGCAGCCCGGACGGCCGCTCCGCGGCCGCGACGCACACACGGGTCTCGCCGTGCCGACGCCACAGCTGGGCGGACTCTCCGGTGATGTCGCGCAGCCGGGCCAGCACCGGCCCCGCCGCCGCCAGCAGCCGGTCCTCACCGGCCGCCGCGGACAACTCCGTCAGCCGGGGACCCAGCACGAACCTGCCCTGCAGGTCGCGGGCCACGAGGCGATGGTGCTCGAGCGCGACGGCGAGACGGTGCACGGTCGGACGCGCCAGACCGGTCCCGGCGACCAGCCCCGCCAGCGTCGCGGGGCCGGACTCGAGAGCCGACAGCACCAGGGCGGCTTTGTCGAGCACGCCGACTCCGCTACTGTTGTCCATCATTTGATAATGCCGTCTCGCATTTTGGAATGCAAGCGGGGAGGCGGCGCACGACGCCGACGTGCACGACGCAGGGAAAGGAGCCGGTGATGGGGACGACGCTCGCGGAGAAGGTCTGGGACGCCCACGTGGTGCGGAGCCGATCAGGCGAGCCCGACCTGCTCTACGTCGACCTGCACCTGGTCCACGAAGTCACCTCGCCGCAGGCGTTCGAGGGACTGCGCCAGGCCGGCCGTCGGGTACGCCGTCCTGACCTGACCCTGGCGACCGAGGATCACAACGTGCCGACTCTCGACGTCGACAAGCCGATCGCCGACCCGGTGTCGCGCACCCAGGTGGAGACGATGCGCGCGAACGCCCGGGAGTTCGGCATCCGGTTGCACTCGCTCGGTGACGTCGAGCAGGGGATCGTGCACGTCGTGGGCCCGCAGCTCGGTCTGACCCAGCCGGGCATGACGATCGTCTGCGGCGACTCGCACACGTCGACCCACGGTGCGTTCGGTGCGCTCGCGTTCGGCATCGGCACCAGCGAGGTCGAGCACGTGCTGGCCACCCAGACCCTTCCCCAGGCACGCCCCAAGACGATGGCGGTCACCGTGAACGGGTCCCTGCCCGAGGGCGTGACGGCCAAGGACCTGGTGCTCACGCTGATCGCGCACACCGGCACCGGCGGAGGTCAGGGGTACGTCGTGGAGTACCGCGGCCCAGCCGTCGAGGAGCTCTCGATGGAGGCCCGGATGACGCTGTGCAACATGTCGATCGAGTGGGGAGCCAAGGCCGGCCTGGTGGCGCCGGACCAGACCACGTTCGACTACATCGAGGGCCGATCCGCCGCGCCGAGCGGCGCCGACTGGGACACCGCCCTCGCCTACTGGAAGACCCTCGTCAGCGACTCCGACGCGCGTTTCGACAAGGAGATCGTGCTGGATGCCTCGCAGATGACTCCGTTCGTCACGTGGGGGACCAACCCGGGGCAGGGCGTCCCGCTCGGGGCGAGCGTGCCCGCCCCCGAGGACTTCACCGACGAGGGCGACCAGATCGCGGCGCGCAAGGCCCTGGACTACATGGACCTGGCTCCGGGGACACCGATGCGCGAGATTCGCGTCGACACGGTGTTCGTGGGCTCGTGCACCAACGGCAGGATCGAGGATCTGCGCGCCGCAGCCGAGGTGGTTCGTGGGCGCACGGTCGCCGAGGGAACGAGACTGCTCGTCGTACCCGGGTCCACGCGTGTCCGCCTGCAGGCCGAGGACGAAGGCCTGGACGTGGTGTTCAAGGACGCCGGCGGGGAGTGGCGCGGTGCGGGCTGCTCGATGTGCCTGGGCATGAACCCCGACCAGCTGCAGCCCGGAGAGCGCAGCGCGTCCACCTCCAACCGGAACTTCGAGGGTCGGCAAGGCAGAGGTGGGCGCACCCACCTGGTTTCCCCGCTCGTCGCAGCGGCGACCGCGATCACCGGCCACCTCGCCGCGCCGAGCGACCTGCCACGGCTCGCCGGACCGGCGGGCGAGCCCCACGAGGCGACGGAGGACTGACATGCAGAAGTTCACCAGGCACACGGGGACCGCGCTGCCGCTGCGTCGCAGCAACGTGGACACCGACCAGATCATCCCGGCCGTCTACCTCAAGAGGGTCACCCGCACCGGCTTCGAGGACGGTCTCTTCCAGGCCTGGCGTCAAGATCCCGACTTCGTGCTGAACAAGCCGGAGTACGCCGAGGCGACCGTGCTGGTGGCGGGTCCCGACTTCGGCACCGGCTCGTCGCGTGAGCACGCCGTATGGGCGCTGATGGACTACGGCTTCAAGGCTGTGATCTCCAGCCGTTTCGGCGACATCTTCCGCGGGAACTCCGGGAAGGCCGGCCTGCTCGCCGCGCAGGTCGACCAGGACGTCGTCGAAGCGCTGTGGCGAACCGCCGAGTCGGAGCCGGCCACCGAGCTGAGGATCGACCTTGACACGCGCGAGCTTCGGTGCGGAGACCTCACTGCCTCCTTCAGCGTCGACGACTACACCCGTTGGCGACTGCTGGAGGGACTCGACGACGTCGACATCACGCTTTCGCACGAGGACGACATCGTCGACTTCGAGTCGGGCAGACCGGACTGGAAACCCGTCACCAGCTGACGGCTCTCGCTGCCACGACAGCTCAATACCCCAAAGAAACAAGGCAAACAGCGTGTGATGATTGTGGGCGAGGACAGAATTCCCTAGCGTTCAACGCATACGTCGAGCACGCGGCTCGACCCCAGGTTCACGGAAGGGAAGCAAGTGAACAAGAGTCAGTTGATCGACACGCTCGCAGGGCGCTTCGACGGCAACCGCAAGGCCGCCCAGCATGCGCTCGAGTCGGTGCTCGACACGATCACCCGCGAGGTCTCCAGAGGTGAGAAGGTCGCCATCACCGGCTTCGGTTCGTTCGAGAAGCGGGTGCGCGACGCCCGTTGGGTGCGCAACCCGCGCACCGGGGAACGCATCAAGGCCAAGAAGACCGCTGTTCCGAAGTTCAGTGCGGGAGCCGACCTCAAGGCGGTCGTGTCCGGCGCGAAGAAGCTGCCGAAGCTGACGCTGTCGGCCGCATCCGGAGGCCGCGGCGGACTGGCCAAGAAGGCACCGGCACAGAAGGCCGCCGCCAAGAAGTCGACGGCCAAGAAGAGCACGGCCAAGAAGGCGCCCGCCAAGAAGTCGACCGCCAAGAAGTCGACGGCGAAGAAGAGCACGGCCAAGAGGGCAGCCAAGAAGTCCTGACCCGTTTGTCCAGACGGCTCCCGGCACGCGGTGCCGGGAGCCGTCCGCTTCAACGGGTGGGGGAGGGCAGCAGGTGGGGGAGCAGGGTGGAGACCACGTGGGCGGTGCGGGGCCCGACGCCGAGGGCGAGGGCGTCCGCGAGATCGGCCGGGGTGTCCACGTCGCGGCGCAGCGTGGCCGCCGGAACGTCGATCTCGTACGCGTCCACCTGGTCGTGGGCAGCCCGCGACCCGTTGCCGAACAACGGACGGAAAGTGGTGACGTCCTCGGCCGCCACCATGGTGGTGCCCACCCCTTCCGCGTCGGCGACAAAGGACAGTCCCCGGCCGGCGGCTCGGTCCAGCGCACCCTCCAGATCCTCCACGCGCAGGGCAGGCAGGTCCGCGCACAGCGCCACCGGGGAGACGTCGGCGCCTGACCTGCGGCCGAGCTCCAGTGCGGCCTGCACCAGCGCACCGTTCAGGTCCTCGGAGACCCCGTCCGGGATCACGTCCGCACCCAGCTGGCTCAACGTGCGCGCCAACGTGTGGTCGTCGGTCACCGCGAGCACGCACCGCACTCCCCGGGCCCGCAGCGCCGCGTCGACCGTGTCTGCGGCGAACGCTGCCGCAAGGCGGGCGCGTGCGTTCTCGCCGAGGCCGGCCAGCCGGGACTTCGCGCCCGCCGGCGGCTTCACCGGAACGATCACGCCGTACCTGCCAACGGAAACTGTCATCGCCCCGATCCTGCCAGGCCGCCGGTGGCAGCCGTACTCGACTGCTGCGTCGCAGCGCCGGTCGCCTGACCTGGGTAAGGTCGGCTCGTCGGGTCGTGCGGCCCGCGGACTCGACTCGAGGAGGCGGAGGTGGCGTACCCCCGCAGGATCCGGGAGCGGCCGGGATGGGCCTACCGGCTGTGCATCGTCGTGCTCGAACCCGTGCTGCGCGTGCTGACCCGCCGGCGCTGGATCGACGGGGAGAAGATCCCCGCTGAAGGCGGCTGCGTGCTGGCGGCCAACCACATCAGCCATCTCGACCCGGTCACCTTCGCGCACTATGCCTACGGATACGGCCGCATGGTGCGGTTCCTGGCCAAGGCCGAGGTGTTCGCGATCCCCGTGATCGGGCCGGTGGTGCGCAGCAGCGGACAGATCCCGGTCACCCGTCAGAGCACGGACGCCTCGCACGCGTTCCAGGCGGCGGTGCGTGCCGTCGAGGAGGGGGAGTGCGTGGTGGTCTACCCCGAGGGCACGATCACCCGCGATCCCGACCTGTGGCCGATGACGGGAAAGACCGGCGCCGCGAGGATCGCACTGTCCTCCGGAGTGCCGGTGATCCCCGTCGCGCAGTGGGGCGCGCACCGCATCCTCGCGCCGTACACCAAGACGCCCAAGCTGTTCCCCCGCAAGCGGATAGAGATGAAGGCCGGCGATCCGGTCGACCTCGACGACCTGCGCGGGCAGAAGATGACACCGGCCGTGCTGCGAGAGGCGACCAACCGGATCATGGACGCGATCACCGCCGAGCTTGCAGAGGTGCGCGGCCAGCAGGCGCCGCCTGTGCGCTTCGACCCCCGTGCCGCCGGAGTGCGACAGATCGGCAACCCCCACGCCCGCCGGGGCCGGAGGTGAGCCGGGTCGCGGTCTTCGGCGCCGGGAACTGGGGTACGGCGTTCTCGCTGGTGCTCTGCGACGCAGGGCACGATGTGTCGATCTGGGCACGTCGCGAAGAGGTGTGCGCGCAGATCAACGAGAAGAAGGAGAACACCGAGTACCTGCCCGGCATCGAGCTTCCCGACGGGCTGTTCGCCACGCACGACCCGGAGCGGGCCGCTCACGGCGCCGAGTTCGTGGTGCTCGGGGTGCCGTCCCAGACGCTGCGCGAGAACCTTGCCGACTGGTCGGGCGTGTTCTCCCGGGACGCGATCCTCGTGTCACTGATGAAGGGCGTGGAGCTGAACACGCTGCTGCGGATGAGCGAGGTGATCGCCGAGGTCACCGGGGCGGATCCGGGCCGCATCGGCGTGGTCAGCGGGCCGAACCTCGCCAAGGAGATCGCCCGCAGGGAGCCGTCGGCGAGCGTCGTGGCATCTGCCGACGAGGACGTCGCCAAGCGTCTGCGCGGGCTGTGCCACTCGACGTCGTTCCGTCCCTACTCCTCGGTCGACGTGATCGGCTGCGAGCTCGGCGGTGCCTACAAGAACGTGATCGCGCTCAGCGTAGGGATGGCGATCGGCCTCGGGTTCGGAGACAACACCACCGCCTCGGTGATCACACGCGGCCTCGCCGAGATCGCCAGGCTCTCGACCAACCTCGGCGCCGATCCGATGACGCTGATGGGCCTGGCCGGGCTGGGCGACCTGGTCGCGACCTGCTCGTCGCCGTTGTCACGCAACCGGGCGTTCGGGGAGAAGCTCGGGGAAGGGATGACAGCGGGGGAGATCGCCGCCAGCACGCGGGAGGTCGCCGAGGGTGTCAAGTCGTGCTCGTCGCTGCTGGACCTCGCCAACCGCGCCGGCGTGGACGCGCCGATCGTCGAGCACGTGCACTCGGTCGTGGAGGGCGAGATGAGCGCCGCGGACATGCTGGCCAGCCTGGTCACCCGCGAGACCAAGCACGAACGCGACTAGTGCGACTCAGTGGGCGTTCTGCGGTGACGAGGGCTCGGCACGCGGGTCGATCGCAGACGAGTCGAGGCTGAGGGCGAGATCGTCCCAGAGGTCCTCGACGTCCTCGATGCCCACCGACATCCGCACCAGGCCGTCGGGGATCGTCGCCGGCTCCGACTTCCACCGACGGCGCCGCTCGAAGGTCGACTCGACGCCACCGAGGCTCGTCGCGTTCACCCACAGCGTGGTCGAGGCGGTGAGCCGGTCGGCCGCCGCGGCGCCTCCCGCGAGCACGATCGCGACGATCGCGCCGAAGCCGGGATAGCGCACCTCGGCGATCTCGGTTCGGCCCTGCAGCCGGCCCACCAGCTCGCGTGCGTTGGACTGGGCCCGCTCCAGCCGGACATGCAGGGTGCGCAGCCCCCGCAGCGCCAGCCACGTCTCGAACGTGCCAGGGACCGCGCCGAGCATGTCCCGCCGCTTCTTGAGTACGTCGAAAAGCTGCGGGTCCGCGGTGCACACCGCACCGAGCAGCACGTCACTGTGCCCGGCGACGAACTTCGTGGCCGAGTGCACCACGATGTCCGCGCCGAGCGACAGCGGTCGTTGCAGCAGGGGGGTGGCGAACGTGTTGTCCACCACCAGCGTGGCGCCCGCCTGGTGCACAGCAGGCGCGATGGCGCTGATGTCGGCCACCTCGAGCGCCGGGTTGGTCGGCGACTCCAGCCACACCAGCGCGGCGTCCGCGCAGGCGGCGATGACCGCGTCGGTGTCCTCCACGTCGACCAGCACACACCGGATCCGGCTCCGGGCCTCGAGATCTGCCAGCTGGTGCAGGCTGCCGTTGTAGGCGTGGCGCGGCGCCACCACGGTCGCGCCCGTGCCGACCAGGTCCAGAATCGTGGCTACGGCGGCCAGGCCGGAGCCGAACGCCAGGCACCGCCCTCCCTCGAGATCGCCGAGGGCGGCCTCGAACGCCGACCAGGTCGGGTTTCCGTAGCGGCCGTACTCGACCTCGCCACCGGCGACGTACGTCGAGGCCATCGTGACCGGGGTGTTGAGCGGGTTGTCGGGCTCGTGCGGCGGCCGCCCAGCGGTCACGGCGACGGTGGCCGGACGGAAGCCGGGCGCCGGGTTCTCGGGTACTGACACGACGCTCACACTACGAGGCGGTGCGCCTCGCCGGCAGGTGCGGGCCGGTAGGGTCGGCGAGCATGAGCCAGCCGACCCGCAAACCGCGTATCGCGGTCGTCTTCGGCGGTCGCTCCGACGAGCATGCGGTCTCCTGCGTCACGGCGGCGAGCGTGCTGGAGGCGCTCGACAGCGGGCGCTACGACGTCGTGCCGGTCGGGATCGCGCACGACGGCCGCTGGGTGCTGGAGAGCGACTCGACACGACGGCTGGCCTTCGAGTCCGCCGACCGGCTGCCGGAGGTGGACGACTCCCGTGCCCCGGTAGCGCTGTCCCAGGGCGAGGGAGGTGGCGAGCTCATCGTGCACGAGCCGGGCGCCGTCCCCCGCACGCTCGGGGAGGTCGACGTGGTGTTCCCGTTGCTGCACGGGCCGTGGGGAGAGGACGGCACCATCCAGGGGCTGTGCGAGATGGCCGGCGTGAGGTACGTCGGCGCCGGGGTGCTCGCCTCGGCGGTCGGCATGGACAAGCACTACATGAAGATGGTCTTCCAGGCGCACGGCCTGCCGATCCTGCCCTACACCGTGATCACACCGAAGGGGTGGCAGGACGACCCTGCGGCGTGCCGGGAGAGCGTGGACGCGCTCGGATACCCGGTCTTCGTCAAGCCGGCCCGAGGAGGCTCCAGCATCGGCATCAGCAAGGCGCACGATGCCGACGAGCTGGCCGACGCGGTCGAGGAGGCTCGTCGTCACGACCCGAAGGTCGTCGTCGAGGCGGCCGCCGAAGGCGGGCGCGAGGTGGAGTGCGGGGTGCTGTCCGGGTTCGACGCCGATCCGCCCGACACCAGCGTCGTCGCCGAGATCCTCCTCGAGGGCACGCACGAGTTCTACGACTTCTCGGCGAAGTACCTGCCCGAGGAGCACACCGAGCTGGCGGTTCCCGCCGACCTGCCCGACGCGCTGACCGCACAGGTGCGGGAGCTGTCGCTGGCGGCCTTCGAGGCGGTTTCCGCGGAGGGCCTGGCGCGCGTCGACTTCTTCGTGCTGCCCGACGGTCGGGTGATGGTCAACGAGATCAACACCATGCCCGGCTTCACGCCCTCGTCGATGTTCCCCCGCCTGTGGGCGGCCAGCGGTCTGGACTACCCCGCCCTGGTCGACCGGCTGGTCCAGCTCGCACTGCACCGCACCACCGGTCTGCGCTGAGCGCCCACCTCCCACCGCGTGGAGGGCGGTCACCCCACGCGGATGCCCTGGTGGGCGAGGAGCTCGCGGGCGCGCCCGAGTTGGCGGTCGGCGGAGAAGGCGTACCACTGAGCGGTGAGATCCTCGTCGACGACGTCACGGAACCGGCGGAAGGCACCCTTGCCGTGGATCGCCCGCTCCAGCCGATCCCTCAATGCTGCGCCGCGCTGACGTTCGGCGAAGGCGGCCATGTCCTGCCCGCCGTTCCGCGAGCCGGTGGAGTCGAAGGGCAGCCACCGGTCAGGCTCCTCCTCGACGTCGATGGCCGCATCCTCTCCGACCATCATCGGGTCGGTGTCGTCGTTGCGATACACCTCGCCGGTGTGCAGGTCGACGTAGCCACCGGTCGACATGAGGGGCTCTCCTTCCAGGTGGCTGCTGAGCATCTCGAGGTCGACCGGCACCACGCGCCCGGCCAGCGATTCGCCGCGGAGACCGGCCGTCAGGTCCTCGGCCAGCTCCTGGTCACCCGCATCGGCGCGCCAAGTCAGCCGGTTGATGACCGAGACCGCCAGCGGTTCGACCTCCTCACGCCTCTGCTCCAGCGCCATCGGGATGCCTTCTCCCACGTGCTGCAGCACGTCGTCGATGTCGCGACCCATGACCGCGGCGAGGAAGCGTGCCGCGTCCTGGCCCGCGACGGCTGCCCGCAGCTCGGTCAGATCGAGCGCCGGGACCTGGTCCTGACCGGGCCAGGCACGCAACGGCATCGGGTGTGGCCGGCTGGGTCGGCGCGGGGCCCGGCTCTCGCCGTCATCTCCGTCCCAGCGGCGGCCGTACTGGTCGGGGATGGCGCCCCAGCCCCAGTACGCCAGCGGCCGGTCCGGATGGACACCCACTGTCTCCAGCGGATCGATCTTCTCCTCGACGATCACACACCGGTGCGTCCAGTCGTCGCCGAGGTCGAACGTGAACTGGAACTCACAACCCGGCTCCACTGTCCCGGCGACCTTGGTCGTGGTGATGTCGAGCGGGGCGATGACAGGACCGCCGATCGATCCGGTCATCTCTGCTCCGGTCTCGTCGTCGGTGACCACCTTGCCGTCGGCAAGCGTGAACATGGACAGGTGTGACCGGTCCCAGCGGGCGAAGGCGCCGTTGACCGCATCGGCGAGGTCCATGAAGCTGTGCGAAGGACCGCCGCGAAGATGCGTCCCGGCCACGGCCACAGCTCCTCGCCGCGTCCGCCCAGCAGTTCCACGGTCACCGACAGCCAGGTTCGCGCCATTCCCCGAGGATGGCCCATAAGGCGTGCCGTCTCACACGCAGGGGTGGGTCTCGCGGATCGTCCTCTTGATCGCGGGCGCCAGGTCCACCATCGTCGCCGCAGGCGGGAAGTCGGCCCGCGGGATCACCACCTGAACGTTCTGGGCGCGGCCGATCGTGGTGATCGTGATCTGCTGCGAGTCCCTGCCGGCTCCCGGTGGCAGGAACCAGCCCACCCCGTCGGCGACCGTGCACGCGGCGAACTTGTCCTGGCCCTTCGGTCGCGGCACCCCGCAGGTCAGCGCGATGGCCGGGTCTCCCCAGGTGGCGCCGTAGGATCCCGAGCGCCGGACGGTACGCCGTGACTGGCCGTCGACGTGGGTGGGCAGGGCGCCGACCAGCGCCTCGCACGCGTCGGCGTCCGCGCCGTGCAGCGTGGGCCCTGAGATCTCCGGAGCGCGCGCGCACCCGCCGAGCAGCAGGCACAGACAGGACAGGGCGCCCGCGATCCGCAGACCGGGGCGCCGTGGGGGCATGCGGACGGACCGCCTCAGATGTGCACCACCGGGCAGGTCAGCGTCCGAGTGATGCCCGCGATGTTCTGCACCCGGGCGACCACGAGCTTGCCGAGCTCGTCGACGTTGCGGGCCTCGGCACGCACGATCACGTCGTAGGGACCCGTGACGTCCTCGGCGAGCGTGACACCCTTCACCTCGGCGATCGTGGCGGCGACCTCGGCGGCCTTGCCGACGTCGGTCTGGATCAAGATGTAGGCCTGCACCACCATGGCGGACTCCTTGTTCGTCGTCGAGCTGTTCGTGGTCGCGCTCCGGCTCAACCTACCGTGCGGCGCGCCGGGCTCGGAACGCCGGAGCCGGATCGGGGACACTACCGCCATGAGCCACGACACTGCAGGACCCGAACCGACCACGCTGTCCGGGACCCTGGCCGACCACGGCGAGTTCGCGGTGATCGAGGCGGTCGTCGCGCGGTTCGCCCAGGGCGAAGGGGTGCTGCTCGGGCCCGGCGACGACGCCGCCGTGGTGGCGGTGCCCGACGGACGGGTGGTGGTGAGCACCGATCTGCTCGTCGAGGGCAGGCACTTCAGGCGCGACTGGGCCGAGCCGGACGACATCGGCCACCGGGTGGCCGCGGCGAACCTCTCGGACGTCAACGCGATGGGCGGCCGGGCGATCGCGCTCACCGTGGGCCTGGCGGCTCCGCCCGACCTCCCGGTCTCCTGGGTGCTCGGCCTGGCCGACGGTCTGGCCGCCGAGGCGGCCCTGGTCGGAGCAAGCGTCGTCGGCGGCGACTTGACCGCGGCCGACCAGGTGATGATCGCGGTCTCGGTGCTCGGTTGCGTCGACGGTGAGCCCGTACGCCGTGACGGCGCCCGGCCCGGAGACGTGGTCGCCCTGGCCGGCAGGCAGGGCTGGGCGGCGGGTGGCCTCGAGGTGCTCGGGCGGGGGTTCCGGTCCCCGCGCGCGCTCGTGGACGCCTATCGCAGACCCCAGCCGCCGTACGACGCGGGCTCGGCGGCAGCCGCCGCGGGAGCCACCGCGATGATCGACGTCTCCGACGGACTGCTCGCCGATCTCGGGCACCTGGCTCGGGCGGGGCAGGTGGGCATCGACGTCGCCTCGGACAGCTTCGAGGTCCCCGAGCCGCTCCAGGCCGTCGGCGCCGCGTTGGGCGCGGATCCGCTGCGGTTCATCCTCACCGGAGGCGACGACCACGCGCTGGCGGCGACGTTCCCCGCCGACGTCGCGCTCCCGGACGGCTGGGTGCGGATCGGCCGGGTCGAGGAGGGGGAGGGAGTGCGGGTGGACGGCGCGACGTACGAGGGTCCGGCCGGGCACACGCACTTCTAGACGGGCGATCACGGGGTCGTCGCGGGCGGACGGCAAAAGAGCCGCCCATCGGACGGCTCTGTGCTCGATCAGCGCTGGTTCAGCGGGTCACCCGGCCGGCCTTGATGCAGCCGGTGCACACGTTGAGGCGCTTGGGCGCACCGTTCACGGTCGCCCGCACCCGCTGGATGTTCGGGTTGAACCGACGGTTGGTGATCTTCTTCGACCACGGCCGGTTGTGACCGAAGCCCGGGCCCTTGGCGCAGATGTCGCAGACGGCAGCCACCGTGAACTCCTGGATTGCTAGCTTCTGGGGAACGCCTGGTCTGCCCCGGGCCGTGCCACGACGAGAGTCGTCTGCCGGGACTCGCAGGCAACCGCCCAAGGGTATCCGATCCCCGGCAGTCCCTCCAATCCGGCGACCTGCACTACCCTGGCAGGGCTCTCGCGAGCTGAGGAGGAGTCAGGACGTGACCCGGGGAGATCCCCTCGCCAGTCGGCCCGTGGCCTGCCTGAACAAGACCGGCTGGAGGGCCTTCCTGGAGCTGGCCGAGCGAAACCTGGCCGCGGCCCGCGAGGAGATCGACGCGCTCAACGTCTACCCGGTCCGGGACCGCGATACCGGCACCAACATGTTCTTGACCGTGCAGGCAGCGCACGCCGGCCTGCGCGAGGCGGTCGACGCTGGTCGGGGCGACCGGCAGGCGTTGACCGCCTCGGCTCGCGGTGCGCTCCTCGGGGCCCGCGGCAGCTCGGGGGTGATCGTCTCCCAGCTCATCGGTGCGCTCGTGCGTCACGTCGGCGACGCCTCGTCCGGCCTGCCGCCCGCAGAGGTGCTCGCCGGAGGTCTGGCTGCGGCAAGCGCAGCCGGCTACGCCGCAGTCGGCGACCCGGTCGAGGGAACGATCCTGTCGGTGGCGAAGGCCGCCTCGCAGGCGGCGGTGGCGGCGGCGACCCGGACGCAGGACGTGGGAGAGGTGCTCGCCGCGGCGGCCGCTGCCGCACGGGAGGCGCTCGAGCACACGCCGGAGCAGCTCTCCGTCCTTGCCGAGGCCGGGGTCGTCGACGCCGGGGGTCGGGGCCTGTGCCTGATCCTCGACGCCGCCGAGAGCGTGGTGACCGGCCGCCGCACGGTCAGCGGCCCGTCCCCCCTCGGATCCCGGGGCATCCCGGCGCCCCGAGACCTGGCGGAGGCCGATCTGCACGCGGACGGTCCGGCCTACGAGGTGATGTACCTCCTCGACGCCGACGACTCCGTGATCCCTCCGCTCCGCGAGACGCTGTCCTCACTCGGAGACTCGTTGGTGGTCGTCGGCGGCGAGGGGCTCTGGAACGTGCACGTGCACGTCGACGACGTGGGAGCCGCCGTCGAGGCGGGCATCGCCACCGGCCGCCCTCATCGGCTGCGCGTCACCCACTTCGCCGAGCAGGCACGCCACGAGACGAGGGCACGGCCGCCGACCCGCACCGGTCGTGCCGTGTTCGCTGTCCCCGCAGGCCCCGGTCTGCGCAGGCTCTTCGCAGACGCCGGCGCACACGTGCTCCGCCCCAAGGATCGAGCGCTGTCCGCCGCGGAGATCGTCACGACCCTGCGCGCCACCGGCGCCGCCGAGCTCGTCGTACTCCCGAACGACCGCAAGTGCACTCCGGCCGTCCAGGCGGCCGTCCAGACGCTGGAGGAGGAGGACGGTGCTCGTGCCGTGGTGATCGAGACCACCAACCAGGTGCAGGGCCTGGCGGCGCTCGCGGTCCACGAGCCGGCTCGCCCGTTCGACACCGACGTGCTGGAGATGACCGCGGCGGCCCGGCACACGCGTTCCGGGGCGGTGACCGTGGCCACCCGCCGGGCGATCACGATGGCCGGTCCGTGCGAGGAGGGTGACGTCCTCGGGGTCGTCGAGGGTGACTTCGCGGTGGTCGGTGACGACATGTTCTGCGTCGCCGTACAGGTCCTCGACAGGCTGCTCGGTGGCGGCGGCGAGCTGGTCACGGTGCTCGCCGGAGAGGAGGGCCGGGCGCTTGCCGAGCGGTGCGTCGGGCACCTCACCGAGCAGCACCCGACTGTCGACGTCGTCTGCTACGACGGCGGGCAGGAGCGCTATCCGCTGCTGCTCGGTGTCGAGTGAGGAGTGCAGGCAGACCCATGACACGCATCAGCTGGGACTCCCGGCTGGCCACGGTGGCCAACCGGTCCGCGTCGAAGATCGAGAAGGCGTTCGGCTTCCGCACCGTCGGGGACCTCCTCCAGCACTACCCACGCCGCTACGAGGAGAAGGGCAGGCTGAGCAGCCTCGACGCGGTCCAGATCGGTGATCACGTCACCGTCATCGGCCGGGTGGTCTCCTCGGTCCAGCGAGAGTTCCCCGACCGGAGGCGCGGGGGGATCGCCTACCGGCTGGAGGCCGTCGTCGCCACCGAGAAGGACCAGCTGGGCCTCACGTTCTTCGACAAGCGCAAGAGCATCGCGCAGTGGCGGGCACGCAGCGTCGCGGAGGGCGCGACCGGGTTGTTCTCCGGGAAGGTGGGCGAGTTCCGCGGAGAGCGACAGCTGACCAACCCCCAGACCCGGATGTTCGTCGACACCGAAGCATTGGCTGGCGAGGACCAGGCCACCATCGCCTGGCAGAAGGTCCCGGAGCTCATCCCGATCTACCCGGCGACGGCCTCGATCAGCTCCTGGCAGATCGCTGACACGATCGGTGTGGCCCTCGACCTGCTCGACCGCGTGCCCGACGTGCTTCCCGAACGGGTACGCCGTGAGCAGCGCCTGCTGGACGTGGCAACGGCGCTCGAGCTGATCCACCGCCCGGAGACCTGGCCGGACAAGACACGCGCCGAGCAGCGGCTGCGCTTCGACGAGGCGTTCGTGACCCAGACCGTGCTCGCACAGCGTCGCGCGACGCTGGCGCAGATGCCGGCCCAGCCACGCACCGGTCGACCGGGCGGGCTCCTGGACCAGTTCGACGGGCGGCTGCCGTTCACGCTGACGCGCGGTCAGCAGCGCGTCGGGGCGGACATCCTTGCCGACCTGGCGCTGCCGCACCCGATGCACCGGCTGCTCGAGGGGGAGGTCGGCTCGGGCAAGACCGTGGTGGCGCTGCGTGCGATGCTGCGGGTCATCGACTCCGGCGGCCAGGCAGCGCTGCTCGCGCCTACCGAGGTGCTCGCCGCCCAGCACCGGCGCTCGCTGAGCACCCTGCTCGGCGACCTGGCAGCCGGCGGCATGCTCGGTGGTGCCGTCGAGGGCACCCGGATCGCGCTGCTCACCGGGTCGCTGGGCGCAGCCGAGCGCCGGAAGGTCATCGAGGACATCGAGTCCGGAGACGCGGGGATCGTGATCGGCACCCATGCGTTGCTCGAGGAGGGCGTGCAGTTCGCCGACCTCGGACTGGTCGTCGTCGACGAGCAGCACCGCTTCGGGGTCGAGCAGCGGGCGGCGCTGTCCGACAAGTCGCTGACCCCGCCGCACGTGCTGGTGATGACCGCGACTCCGATCCCGCGCACCATGGCGATGACGGTCTTCGGCGACCTGGACGCCTCGACGCTGACCGAGCTGCCTGCCGGCCGTGCCTCGATCCAGACCACGGTGGTCCCGCTCGCCGAGCAGCCGGCCTGGTGGCAGCGCATCTGGGACCGCGTCGGTGAGGAGGTCGAGCAGGGCCACCAGGTGTACGTCGTCTGCCCGCGTATCGGCAGCATGGGCCGCGGCGTGGAGGCCGACGAGACCGAGACCGACGACACCGGCCGGCCGGCAGACGCAGCCGAGGATTCGACGGCCGGTGCCGGGATGGCCGTGGAGGAGCTGGCGCCGGTGCTGCGCGACGGCGTGCTGAGCGACGTGCGCCTGGACGTTATGCACGGCCGGCTGCCCGCCGACCGCAAGGATGCGGTGATGACGGCGTTCGCGGCCGGGCAGATCGACGTGCTCGTCTCCACGACGGTCATAGAGGTCGGCGTCGACGTGGCGAACGCCACCACCATGGTGGTCGTCGACGCCGACCGGTTCGGCGTCTCGCAGCTGCACCAGATGCGCGGCCGGGTGGGCCGCGGGTCGAAGCCGGGGCTTTGCCTGCTGGTGACCCGCGCAAAGGCCGACACCCCCGCGCGGAGCCGCCTCGATGCGGTCGCCTCCACCTCCGACGGGGTCCAGCTGTCCCGGCTCGACCTCGCCCAGCGGCGCGAGGGGGACGTGCTCGGAGCCTCCCAGTCCGGCCACCGCTCCGGCCTGCGGCTGCTGTCGGTGCTGCGCGACGAGGAAGTGATCCTCGCCGCCCGCGAGGCAGCCACCCGCACGGTCGAGGCCGACCCGGAGCTCGCCGACGTGCCCGACCTCTCCGCAGCGGTGCGCCGGCTCGACGAGTCCGACCAGGCGACGTTCCTGGAGCGGGCATGACCAGGATCATCGGCGGGACGGCCGGCGGCCGGCGGATCAGGACGCCCACCGGCGAGCAGACTCGCCCCACCTCCGACCGGGTCCGGGAGGCGCTGTTCTCGGCGGTCGACTCCGCGGTCGGCTCGCTGGAGGGACTGCGCTTCCTCGACTTGTACGCCGGCTCGGGGGCCGTCGGCCTCGAGGCGCGGTCCCGGGGCGCCGGGGTGGTCACGCTGGTCGAGCGGGATCGACGCACGGCGCGCCTCATTCACGACAACGTCGGGGCGCTCGGGCTGTCGCAGGTGGAGGTGGTCGTCGGCGGCGTGTCCGCAACCCTCGACGTCGCGCCACGCGCGCCGTACGACATCGTCTTCTGCGACCCGCCCTACGCCCTGCCGGAGCCCGACGTCGCCGACGACCTGCACGCCCTCGCCGGCAACGACTGGCTGGACGCCGGGACCCTCGTGGTCGTCGAGCGCTCCAGCCGCAGCCCCCGCCCGGAATGGCCGATGGGGTACGACGTCGCGCCTCCGCGCACCTACGGCGAGACCGTGCTGTGGTTCGCGGTTTGGTACGGTCGCAGCGCATTGCCTCCGGACGCGCCGCCGACCGGAGCCTGAGACGAGGATCCAGCCGTGCGCACAGCAGCCTGCCCCGGATCGTTCGACCCGGTGACCAACGGCCACGTCGACATCATCGCCCGTGCGGCCGCGCTGTTCGACGAGGTCGTGGTCGCGGTCGGCGTCAACCCCGCCAAGCGACGCATGTTCACCGCGGAGGAGCGCATCGCGATGCTCGACGAAGCGTGCGCGGCCTACGCGAACGTCGCCGTGGGCAGCTTCGACGGACTGCTCACCGACTTCTGCCGCAGCCACGGTGTGGGCACGATCGTCAAGGGGCTCCGCGCGGTCAGCGACTTCGACTACGAGCTGCAGATGGCGCAGATGAACTCTCGCCTCGCCGGCATCGAGACCGTCTTCGTGCCGACCAGCCCGGAGTACTCCTTCCTCGCCTCCAGCCTCATCAAGGAGGTCGCGACGTACGGCGGAGACGTCTCCGGGCTGGTGCCGGGACACGTGCTCACCCGGCTCACCGCCCGGCTCGCCGAGATACGGGCCGGGAGCGCCTAACGGGCAACGGACCCTCCGATAGCGGAAAACGCGCCCTGACCACGTATCGTCGTAGTGCGGTCACCGGACTTCTTTCCCCGCTGACGACCGTCGGCGACCCCGGCGACCGCCTCGAGAAAGGGACGACGTGGACGTGCACGCCAAGCTCGCCGAGATCCGGCGAGCGGTCGAGCAGGCCCGCTCGATGCCGATGTCCGCATCGGCCGTGGTCAACCGGGGCGAGCTGCTGGCCATGGTCGACGACCTGGCAGCAGGGCTCGACGGCGCACTCAGCGACGCCCAGAAGGTCATCGACGATCGCGACTCGGTCATCGATGAAGGACGCGCCCAGGCCGAGCAGATCGTCGCCGACGCGCACAACGAGCGCGAGAGGATCATCTCCGACACGGATGTCTACCGGGTCGCCAAGCGGGAGGCCGACGCGGTGCGCGCAGACGCACGCGCCGAGGCCGACGCGCTGCGCAAGGAGACCGACGACTACGTCGACTCCAAGCTCGCCAACTTCGAGATCACCCTGGAGAAGACCACCGAGGCGGTCAAGCGCGGCCGGTCACGCCTCGCCGGTCGCTCCGCGTTCGACGCGCTGTCCACCGACGACGTGGACCAGATACGCCTCCCCGAGCATTTGGAAGGCTAGACGGCCGGGTCGGGGTTTTGGCCGCTGCGGTCGGCGGCAGGTACGCTTGTGTCGGTTCCGTGCGACCGCCGGTTCGGGGTGCGCGGAACCGGGATCTGCTTGACGCCGATGACGAAAGATGACCTACCGTGCCTCTCGACCCGAGAGCGCCGCTCGTGCTCGACACTCGCGAGCTCGGCCGCCGCCCGGGGTCGCAGCGGAAGGTCGACTTCACGGCACCGGCGCCGGCCGATCTCGGCATCGAGGTGCTCCGCGTCCCCGAAGGGTCGCCGGTCGAGCTGGACATCCGGCTCGAGGCGGTCATGGAGGGCGTGCTGGTCACCGGGTCGGCCTCAGCCGGCCTGACCGGGGAGTGCGCGCGGTGCCTGGAGGAGATCCGCGACGAGATCGCGGTCGACTTCCAGGAGCTCTTCTGCTACCCGGAGAGCGACATCGCGGCGGACGCCGAGCAGGCGGGGGACCCCGATGTCAGCCGGTTGGAGGGAGACCTGCTCGACCTCGAACCCCTGCTGCGGGACGCGGTGGTGCTGTCACTGCCCTTCCAGCCGCTGTGCCGAGACGACTGTCCGGGACTGTGCGCCGAGTGCGGCGCCCGCCTGGCGGACGATCCCGGCCACCAGCACGAGGAGCCGATCGACCCGCGGTGGGCGTTGCTCCGAGAGCTGGCGCACGAGACCGACGTACCCACCGGCCGGCAGACCGGCCCGACCCAGGAGTGAGATCAGTGGCTGTCCCGAAGCGGAAGATGTCGCGCAGCAACACGCGTCACCGTCGCTCGCAGTGGAAGGCCGTCGCGCCGTCCCTGGTCACCTGCGCCAACCCGGCCTGCGGCGCCAAGCACCTGCCGCACCGCGCCTGCCCCGAGTGCGGGCAGTACGGCGCACGGGCCGACCGTCGACAGGTCCTCTGACGACTGCCGAGGTGAGCGAGCCGCCGTACGACGACCTGCGTACGGCGCTCGGAGATCCCGTCCTGGAGGCCGGGCTGCTGGAGCGCGCGCTGACGCACCGTTCCTACGCCTACGAGAACGGCGGCCTGCCGACCAACGAGCGACTGGAGTTCCTCGGCGACTCGGTGCTGGGCGTGGTCGTCACAGACACTTTGTTCCGTGCCCACCCAGACCTCTCCGAGGGCCGGCTGGCGAAGCTGCGCGCGGCGGTCGTCAACGCCCGAGCCCTGGCCGAGGTGGCCCGCACCATCGGCCTGGGACAGCACATCAAGCTCGGCCGGGGCGAGGAGGCCACCGGCGGGCGCAACAAGTCCTCGATCCTGTCCGACACCGTCGAGGCGATCATCGGCGCGATCTACCTGTCCGGCGGCTTCGAGTCCGCCGACATCGTGGTCCACCTGCTGTTCGATCCGTTGATGGAGACCGCGGCGCGGCTCGGCGCCGGCCTGGACTGGAAGACCAGCCTGCAGGAGCTCGCCGCCGAGCACTCTCTGGGTGTGCCCGAGTACGTCATCGACGACACCGGCCCCGACCACGAGAAGACGTTCACCGCCCAGGTGCAGGTCGGGGAGGCCCGCTACGGTCACGGCACCGGGCGCTCCAAGAAGGAGGCCGAGCAGGAGGCTGCCGAGACCGCCTACCGGGCCATCGTCGACGAGCTCGGCGGCGGCACCCCGGCTTAGGGCCGGTCTCCGCGGCATCCGATGCCCGAGCTTCCCGAGGTCGAGGTGGTCCGCCGCGGACTCGCCGAGCACGTCGTGGGCCGCACGATCGCCGTTGTCGAGGTGCTGCACCCGCGGCCGCTGCGCCGGCACCTCGCCGGGGCCGTCGACTTCACCGACCGGGTGGGCGGGCGCCGCATCGTCACCGCGCGCCGGCGCGGCAAGTACCTCTGGCTGCCCCTCGACTCCGGTGACGCGATCCTCGCCCACCTCGGCATGAGCGGCCAGCTGCTCGTCCAGCCTCCGGAGGCGCCCGACGAGCGGCACCTGCGGGTGCGGTTCGGGCTCGGAGCGGACCGGGAGCTGCGGTTCGTCGACCAGCGGATGTTCGGAGGGCTGTTCGTCTCGGCGGGAGGTGCCGAGCTTCCCGCCGAGATCGCCCACATCGCCCGCGACCCCCTCGATCCCGCCTTCGACGCGGACGCCTTCGCCCGGCTGGTGCGCCGCCGCGGCTCGGGGATCAAGCGCATCCTGCTCGACCAGACGGCGGTCTCCGGGATCGGCAACATCTACGCCGACGAGGCGTTGTGGGGTGTCCGGCTTCATCCAGAGCGGCTCGGGACCCGGTTGCGTCGCGCCGACGTCTTCGCCCTCCTGGAGGAGGTGCGGGCGGTGATGACCGCTGCGCTCGCGGAGGGCGGCACGTCGTTCGACGCGCTCTACGTGAACGTCAACGGAACCAGCGGCTACTTCGAGCGGTCCCTGCAGGTGTACGGGCGCGAGGGGCTGCCCTGCCTGCGATGCGGCACGCCGATCCGGCGCACCGCGTTCATGAACAGGTCGTCGTACTCCTGCCCGCGCTGCCAGCGCCGACCCCGGTAGACCCGCATCTCCGGTCGTCGAGGGTCGCGAGCGTGTCCTGGGCCGCGTCGCGTCGTACGCAGGACACCAGCTCGGCCAGGGAGACCGGCTTGTGCAGGTAGCCACGGGCACCGAGCGACCGGCAGCGGTGTTCGGCATCGCGGTCCGCAGTGGCAGACCAAACCAGAACCCGTTGCCGGGGACGCACGTGCTGCAGGCGGCGCAGCACCTGCTCGCCGTCGAGGTCGGGCAGGCCGAGGTCCAGCAGCACGAGATCGGGGGAGTCGGTCAGTGCGAGCATGATCGCCTCGTGACCGCCGGCCGCCTCGGTGACGGCGAACCCGGCCGCGACCAGCGCCCGCGTCGTGAAGCGGCGTACTCCGGGGTCGTCGTCGACGACCAGGACCCGGGTCTCAGGAGTGGCTTCCGGCAGGGCGCGCACCCTGGCTTCTCCTCGAGGTTGCGTACCGGGGATCGGGCTCGCGCCTTGCGGGCCGGGACCCCGTCTTCGAGGCCGGCGCCGGGCGGTGATCGGTGGCCCAGGAGACCGCCGTAGTGCCTCTCTTCGTGCTCCAGACGGCGACCATCCACATGCCGACGAGGACGGCGAAGCCCCCGAGACTCAGACTGAGAGCTAAGAGCATCGATCTTCCCTCTCCAGGTCGGTGACTCGTTCGGCCTCGACGCTACGAGCCGGAGGTTAGAGAACCGTTAAGCGTCGACGATGGCTCGGTGAGGGCGTGCGACCATGTCTCATGAGCTCCGGACGGATCCTCGTCGCCGATGACGAGGCGCCCATTCGTCGCCTGATGCGCCTCTACCTGACCAAAGCGGGCTTCAGCGTGCAGGAGGCAAGCACGGGCACCGAGGCGCTCGCGGGGCTTCGGAACGACGGGGTCGACCTGGCCATCGTGGACGTGATGATGCCGGAGGTCGACGGGTTCGAGGTGGTCCGGCAGGCCAGGCAGACCACCTCCGTCCCGATCATCCTGCTCACCGCCCGGGGCGAGGAGGTCAACCGCGTGGCGGGACTGGAGATCGGCGCGGACGACTACGTGGTGAAGCCGTTCTCGGCGCACGAGGTGGTTGCCAGGGTCAGAGGGCAGCTGCGCAGAACGCGTGGGCTCGTCGTGGACGCGGACGTCCTTCGGGCCGGTGAGGTCGAGCTCGACCGTCGAGCCAGGGTCTGCTCGGTGCGCGGAAGCTCGGTCGAGCTCACCCGGCGGGAGTTCGACCTCCTGGAGATGCTGTTGGCCGACCCCGGCCGTGCCTACTCCCGAGACCAGATCCTCGACGAGGCGTGGGGGTCCCGCTTCGTCTCCCAGAAGACCGTCGACGTGCACGTCGTCGGGATTCGGCGCAAGCTCGGGGACGCCGTACGCATCTCGACGCTGCGGGGCATCGGCTACCGGCTCGAAGACGATGATTGACAGGATCAAGTCGCTGCGGGTGTGGCTGCTGCTGACCATGCTGGTCACCGCGGTGGCAGCGATCCTGGTCGGAAACCTGGTGATCGGGCGGCTCAACGCGAACGCGGAGCACACCGCCGACCGGGCCAAGGGGCTCCAGACGGTGCACGCCATCGCCCGTCGGGTGCAGCAGGGCGCAGGGCGCTCCGAGCTGCGGACGTTGCAGCGCACCCTCCCGAACGACCAGATCGTCGTCGTCAGGAACGGTAGGACGGTGTTCGCCGGCCCGGAGCTGGCCCAGCTACCGATCGAGGTGGTCGTGTCTGCGCCGTTCCCCGGCGGAAAGGTGATTCTGCGCGACCATCACTCGCCGTCCGCAAGTGGCGTGGCGCAGTGGACGCTGGTCGCCGCGGCGATCACCGCACTCGTCATCGCCGAGGCATGGCTCGGCGCTACGCTGCTGATGCGTACGGTCCGAGGTCCGCTCTCCAAGGCGATCGAGACCGCCGATCGGGTGGCCGACGGTGACTTCTCCGCCCGGACCGGCGTCACCGGACCCGAGGAGCTTGCCCGTCTCGGCCGGGCGCTGGACAAGATGGCCGCCCAGCTGCAGCGAACCGACGGCGAGCAGCGACGGTTCCTGGCCGACCTCGCGCACGAGATCGCCACTCCCGTCAGCGCCATGTCCGGGTTCGCCTGCGCCCTGGTCGACGGAGATGCTCTCACCCCCGCCGAGCGCACCGAGGCCGCCGACACGGTCGAGCACGAGTCACAGCGGCTGCGGCGGCTGCTCGACGACGTTCGCAATCTGAACCGGCTGGAGTACTCCGAGAGCACGCACAGGGAGCAGGTGCATCTCGACCAGTTGTGCGCCGAGACCGCGCACCGGCTCCGCCTGGCGGCCCAGGAGGCGCAGGTCGCTCTCCGCCTCGACACCCGGCGCGTGGCGATCATCGCCGACCCCCGGCTGCTCGAGGCCGTGGTGAACAACTTCGCCTCGAACGCGATCCGCTACACCCAGCCAGGGGGTGAGGTCGAGCTCCGCGTGCGCAGGAGCCGGTCGTCGGTCGTCGTCGCAGTCCGAGACACCGGCATCGGCCTCGCCGCGGAACAGCTGGACAGGATCTTCGACCGCTTCTACCGGGTGGACGAGGCACGGGCACGCGCCACGGGCGGATCCGGGCTGGGGCTCGCCATCGCCCGCAGGGCGGCGCAGTCGGTCGGGGGCCGGATCGAGGTGGACAGCATCCCGGGGCAGGGAAGCGAGTTCCGCCTGGTGATCCCCATGGCTCGGCGAGCGTGACTCATGCGGGACGCCGGTGATCCCACCGCGAGGGGCGGTGAGTGCGGACTGCGGCCGGCCCACCCCGGCATTGACCCTCCGCGCCGGACGTGGGATTCTTAGCACAAGCACACCCATCCTGCGCGCGGCTCGACCAGCCGGCCCCCATGGCGTGCTCCGACCCTCACCCCCCGGAGGATTTCCATATGGCCAAGGCCCTCCTCGGTTACATGAGCAGCGCCGACCCCCGCGCCATCGCCTCGCTCACCGCGGAGAACCGGCGTCTCAGCCAGCAGGTGGCGGATCTGGAGGCGCACGTGCTGCGGCTGTCCGCCCAGAACGACGCGCTCGCCGCCGCGATGCACGACGCCCCGCTCCTCACCCTCGACGACAACCTCCAACCCGCCTGAGGCGTCCCAGACGCACTCCAGCGGCGTTCTCGTCGCTCGACGCACGAATCCGGTGCGCCTTCACGCGAGCCCAGATCCCGGTGCCACTCCGCGCTGGCGCCTCGGTTTGATCCCGACGCCGCCGGGTACCCCGCGCCATGCCCTCGCTGCGCTCCCACCTCGCCCGCGGCCTGGCGGCCGGTGCCGCCGGCGTCACCGCGACCAACGTCGTCACCTACCTGGACATGGCGCTCACCGGTCGCCCGGCGAGCAGCACCCCGGCCAGGACGGTGGCCGCTCTGGCAGGTCGTCTCGGTGTGGAGGTCCCGCGCAACGAGAACACGCGCACGGCTCTCGGCGCGCTGTCCGGGAT
The DNA here is from genome assembly GCA_035690495.1 of Nocardioidaceae bacterium. Taxonomy (GTDB): domain Bacteria; phylum Actinomycetota; class Actinomycetes; order Propionibacteriales; family Nocardioidaceae; genus DASSKK01. Next base: position 86,127 of record DASSKK010000063.1, read on the forward strand.
CGGCGTCGGAGTAGCTGTGGCCGGACTGGCCAGCGTGGCCCGAGGCGTCGGCGTGCGCCTGCCCGCCCCGCTCGGTTCGGCGGTGATCGGCGCGACGGCGATGGCGGCGACCGACAGCTCGATGGCCCTGCTCGGGGTGAGCGACCCGCGGACCTGGTCGGCGGAGGACTGGGCCCGCGACGTCGTCCCGCACCTCGCCTACGGCATGGCGGTACGCCGTACTCTCGACGGCCTGACGCCGCCCAAGGAGAAGCGCGACCTCGCGTCCCGGCGCAGACCCTCCTTCGGGCTGCTGTGCCGCTCGGCGATGCTGGGCTTCGCCACCGGCTGTCGCGGCTCTCTCGGGCTGAGCGTCTCGGCCCTCGTCGCGCCGGGCGGGGGAGCCGCCCTGACGTCGGCCGCTGCGGGACTGGTCGGAAGCGAGCTGGTCGTGGACAAGCTGCCCGCGACACCGAGCCGTCAGCAGAGCTGGTCGATGGCGCTGCGCTACGCCTCCTCCGCGGCCGGCGCGGTTGCGCTCGCCCATCGTGAGCACGCCCGGCCGCTGCTCGGCGCCGCGGTCGCCGCGGCTGGTGCAGCGGTGGGCGGTGTCGCGGGTGCTGCCTGGCGCGAGGTCGCCGGCCAGCGGGGCTGGACGTGGCAGGCCGGACTCGCGGAGGACGGCCTGGCGCTCGTACTCGTCACGGCGGCCGTGGGGCGGACATAACCGATACGCGGGCACGGTCCCGGCCGGTAGATTGAGGCGTCGATGACCGCCGTGGACCTGCAACCGCTGTCGGCCGAGGAGTACGCCGTCTGGCGCACGCTCTCTCGTGACGGGTTCGTCGAGCAGCAGGTCGACGCACGCGCGATGCCCCGGCGCGAAGCGGAGGAGTACGCCGACTCCCTGCTCGCGGATCTGCTCCCGGACGGACCAGCCAGCCCGGGCATGCACCTATGGTCCCTGCACCGCGGCGGCGAACGGGTCGGCTACCTCTGGCTGCGGATCCAGCAGCGGTCCGGCGGGCTCTCGGCGTACCTGATGGACGTGTGGGTCGCCCCACACGTCCGCCGGCAGGGGATCGCCAGGGCCGCGATGCTGGCCTGCGAGTCGGCGGCGCGGGAGATGGGCGCAGCAGACATCGGCCTGAACGTCTTCGGCACCAACAGCGCGGCCATCGGGCTGTATGCGTCGATGGGCTATTCCGTGACCGTGCGTCAGATGGTCAAGTGCCTGGACCGCGCCGGCTCCCCGGACGCGTCGGCGGCACTGCCGATGCCCGCTGAGGCCAGGGTGAGCCTGCGGGCGATGACGCAGGAGCGGTTCGACGGGTTCCGGACCCTTCAGGAGATGACCTACGCCGCGAACATCGTGCGGGCCGGGATCCTTCCGCTACCGGAGGCCCGTGCGAAGTCGGCGGACGACATGGCCAGGCTTCTGCCCGACGGCAGAGACACGGCCGGCCACGCGCTGTACTCGGCGTTCGCTGTGGGCGTGGACCCGGATCACCCGAACCTGGAGCAGGAGGTCGGCCTGGTGTGGCTGCAGGTCAGCGACCGTTCGGACGGGCGCTACGCCTACGGCTACCGCCTGGAGGTGCGTCCGGAGCTGCGACGGCACGGATACGGCCACGCGATCCTGTTCGAGACCGAGCGCCTGCTGCTCGCCGAGAAGGTGCGTTCGGTCGGGCTCCAGGTCTACGACTTCAACGCCTCCGCACGCACGCTCTACGAGGACGCCGGGTTCACCGTGACCTCCCAGCAGATGAAGAAGCGGCTGTGACGTAAGGCCCACAGATCGTCTGGCGCATGCGGCCTACAGATCGTCCGGCAGCAGGCGGAATGCGGGCTGGCCGGTCAACGGTCGCATCGCGCGGAAGTCGCGGCGATCCAAGGTGAGGACCACGTCGGTGCGATAGTCGCTGGCCACAGCGACCGCGACCGCGTCGGCGAGGTCGAGATCCAGGGCGGCGTATCTGCGTCGCACACCCAAGGCGTTGCGTAGCTGCCGTGGCGTGGTGTCCGCGATGGCGATACGACCGGCATCCGCACGCTCGAGTATCGTCGTGACGATCGCGTCGGCAACGGTGCGCTGTGCGCGGATCGTGGCCACCTGATGGACCTCCGTGAGTGCCACGGGGCTCAGGACCAGAAGGCCGCAGGAGTTGGCTGCCGAAGACACCTGCGTGTGCTCCGGGTCGGCACGGTTGAACAGTGCGAGGATGCCGGAGGTGTCGGCGACGGCGATCACGCGCCGGTGCGCTCGCTCTTCGACCGGGCGGCCTGCTCGAGCGTCGCTCGCAGCTCGCCGTCCGACAGCCTCCCGAGGTCGACGGTCTCTTCGTCGCTGATCAGCGGCTCGTCCCATACGCGCGCTCCCAGCGCGGCAAGCTTGACGCCCTCACGGATGATCTCGGCCTCGGCGATCCCGCGTCTCGCGGCGGCCTGCTTGATCAGCGCAAGATCCTCCGGATCCGCGTACACGTTCGTGCGCTTCATGGGCATGTACCGATGTTAACATATACGCATACGTCGGCGACCCCGGCTCGCAGGTGCCGCACGTGCGTGGATCGGGCGGGGCGCCCCGGTAGGCTCATGCCCGCTGAGCTTCCCCACGCCGGCCCACAGAGATTCCGTCGTTCAGCGCGCAGCCGCCTGGCGACCCGGAGGAGCCCTGTTGTACCTCAAGAGCCTCACGATGCGTGGCTTCAAGTCGTTCGCATCGTCGACGACCCTGCAGATGGAGCCGGGCATCACCTGCATCGTCGGGCCGAACGGATCCGGCAAGTCCAACGTGGTCGACGCGCTCGCCTGGGTGATGGGCGAGCAGGGCGCCAAGTCGCTGCGCGGCGGCAAGATGGAGGACGTCATCTTCGCCGGCACATCCGGGCGGCCCCCGCTGGGCCGTGCAGAGGTCACCTTGACCATCGACAACTCCGACGGCGCCCTGCCCATCGAGTACGCCGAGGTGACCATCGGCCGCACGATGTTCCGCAACGGCGGCTCCGAGTACGCCATCAACGGCAGCCCGTGCCGGCTGCTGGACGTGCAGGAGCTGCTGTCCGACTCCGGCATCGGCCGGGAGATGCACGTGATCGTGGGCCAGGGCCAGCTCGACTCGATCCTGCACGCCACCCCTGAGGACCGTCGCGGTTTCATCGAGGAGGCCGCCGGCGTCCTCAAGCACCGCAAGCGCAAGGAGAAGGCGCTGCGCAAGCTGGAGTCGACGGAGGGCAACCTGACCCGTCTGGCCGACCTGCTCGGCGAGATCCGTCGCCAGCTCAAGCCGTTGGGCCGCCAGGCCGAGGTCGCCAAGAAGGCGGCCGGGATCCAGGCGGACGCGCGCGACGCGCGGGCCCGGCTGCTCGCCGACGACCTGGTCACCGCGCGCACCGGGCTCGACCAGGAGCTCGCCGACGAGTCGCTGCTCGTGGAGCGTCAGGCCGACGTCGCGCGCCGGCTCGAGGAGGCCCGGCTCAGCGAGTCGTCCCTGGAGACATCGCTGCGCGAGGACCTGCCCGAGCTGGCCCGCGCCCAGGAGACCTGGTTCGCGCTGTCCGGGCTGCGGGAGCGCCTCAAGGGCACCGCGGCGCTGGCGGCGGAGCGGGTGCGCAACGCCCGCGCCATGGAGGACGAGCCTGATCGCCAGCAGGGCCGCGACCCGGAGCAGATGCTCGGGGAGGCCGAGCAGGTCCGTGCCCAGGAGCGCGAGATCGCCGGTCAGGTCGAGACCCGGCGCACTGCGCTGGACGAGGCCGTGGCGACCCGCGCCGCGGCCGAGGAGGCGCACGCCGAGGAGGACCGCCGCGTGGCAGGGCTCCAGCGCGCCGCCGCCGACCGCCGGGAGGGGTTGGCCCGGCTGCACGGCCAGGTCAACGCACTGAGGAGCCGCGCCGCCGCCGCCGACGAGGAGCTCGGCCGGCTGGCCACGGCCCATGAGCAGGCCACCGCCCGCGCAGATCGGGCACAGCGCGAGTTCACCGCCTTGGAAACCAAGATCGCCGGGCTCGACGCCGGTGAGAAGGGACTGGACGCGGAGCACGAGGGAGCCGCGTCGCAGCTCGCCGACATCGAGGACCGTCTCACCAAGCTCCGCGAGGAGTTGCAGACCGCCGAGCGGGAACGCTCCGCCCTCGCCGCCCGCAGGGAGGCGCTCGAGCTCGGCCTGAACCGCAAGGACGGAGCCGGAGCGCTGCTGGCCGCGACCGACACCGTCTCCGGCCTGCTCGGCTCCGTGGCGGCGTTGATGTCGGTGCGGCCGGGCTACGAGACCGCCGTCGCGCGCGCGCTCGGGAGCGCGGCCGACGCCATCGCGGTCGAGCACGTGGACGCGGCGCTCGGCGCGATCGCGCACCTGCGATCGGAGGACCTCGGCCGCGCCGGGATGCTGCTGGCGACCAGCGGTGCCGACGATGTCGACGACACGGTCTGGCCGGGGCTGCCGGCGGGTGTGGTGTACGCCGTGGACGTGGTCGACTGCCCGGCGGACCTGCGAGGATCCCTGCACCGGATGCTGTTCAAGGTCGCGGTCGTCGACGACGGGAACGCGGCGCGTGCTCTGGTCCGCGACCTGCCGGACGTGACCGCCGTGACCCGGGAGGGGGACGTGCTCGGCGCGCACTTCGCGTCCGGTGGCTCGTCCAGCCAGCCCAGCCTGCTGGAGGTCCAGTCCGCCTTCGACGACGCTGTGGATGCCCTCGCAGCGTCCGAGCACACCTGCCAGCGGCTCGGCTTCGACCATGCCCGTCTTGACGAGGAGCGCCAGCAGGCACAGCGCAGCGTCGATGTCTCTTTGGCCAAGCTCCACGAGTCCGATGCCACCTTGGCGGCCGTCGCCGAGGAGCTCGGCCAGCTCGGCGCACTCGCTCGTTCGGCGCGCGGTGAGGCGGATCGGGTCGCCGCCGCCATCGTCGAGGCCGAGCAGGCTCGCGACCGCGACCTGGCAGGACTTGCCGACCTGGAGCAGCGGCTCACGGCGGCCACCGAGTCCCGCGAGGAGGAGCCCGATACCCAGACACGCGAGCAGCTGGCCGAGAACGCCCGGGACTCGCGCCACAAGGAGATGGAGGCACGCCTCGCGCTGCGGACCGCCGAGGAGCGCGGCCGAGCGCTCGCCGGGCGTGCCGACTCGCTGGTGGCGGCCGCCCGGGCCGAGCGCGAGGCACGCGCCCGCGCCGCCGAGCGCCGTGCCCGCCTGCTCCGCGAGGGCGAGGTCGCCCGCGCCGCCGGCCGGGGTGTCGCGGTCGTGCTGAGCCGGCTGGAGACGTCGCTGCGTTCCGCCGAGGAGCGCCGGACGGGCGTCGAGGGGTCCCGTCGCGGCCGGGAGCACGAGCTGACGGCGGTCCGCGCCCGGTTGCGCGAGCTCGCCCAGGAGCACGACGAGCTGGTCGGCACCGTGCACCGCGACGAGATGGCCCGCACCCAGCAGCGGATGCGCATCGAGGCCCTGGAGGAACGTGCGGTCGACGAGCTCGGCATCGATCCTGCGTCCCTGATCGAGGAGTTCGGGCCCGAGCTGCCGGTCCCGGTCGCCGACACGGAGTGCGGCGAGCCGCATCACACGGCGTACGCCCGCGAGGAGCAGCAGAAGCGGCTGCGCACCGCCGAGCGGGCGCTGTCGATGCTGGGGAAGGTCAACCCGCTGGCGCTCGAGGAGTTCTCCGCCCTGGAGGAGCGGCACAAGTTCCTCACCGAGCAGGTGGAGGACCTGAAGAAGACCCGCCGCGACCTGCTCGACATCGTGCACGAGGTCGACGAGCGCGTCGAGCAGGTGTTCACGGCGGCCTACCAGGACGTGGCCGGCGCCTTCGAGACGACGTTCGCCAGGCTGTTCCCCGGTGGCCAGGGCCGGCTCGTGCTCACCGACCCGTCCGACATGCTCGCCAGCGGTGTCGAGGTGGAGGCACGGCCACCCGGCAAGAAGATCAAACGGCTCTCGCTGCTGTCCGGCGGGGAGCGGTCCCTGGTCGCGGTCGCGTTCCTGGTGGCGCTGTTCAAGGCCCGGCCGTCGCCGTTCTACATCCTCGACGAGGTCGAGGCGGCCCTCGACGACACCAACCTCGGCCGGCTGCTGCAGATCTACGACGAGCTGCGCGAGAACAGCCAGCTGCTGGTGATCACCCACCAGAAGCGGACCATGGAGATCGGGGACGCGTTGTACGGCGTGACGATGCGCGACGACGGGGTCTCGGCGGTGATCAGCCAGCGCATCCGCGAACCGGCATGAGCGACCGGCCCGCGCCACCGAGGCACCCCCCGCCGACGAGGGCCGACTTCGCCGTGTGGCGCACCGTGACGACCCGCTGGGACGACGACGACGTCTACGGCCACATGAACAACGCCACCTACTACGAGCTGTTCGACACCGCGGTCAACGCGCACCTGATCGAGGCCACCGGCGTCGACATCCGTACGCTCCCCGCGATCGGCGTGGTCGCGGAGACCGGCTGCCGCTACTTCCGGGAGATCGGGTTTCCTGCGCCGGTCGACGTCGGTCTGGCCGTCGAGCGTCTCGGCACCTCCTCGGTGACCTACCGGCTGGGGCTCTTCCAGGCGGACTCTGCAGGCAACGACCAGGCGGCCGCGGAGGGCAGGTTCGTGCACGTCTACGTGACGCGGGAGGCCGAGGCCGGTGCGGCGCGGGCGGTGTGCCCGGTTCCCGACACGATCAGGGCCGTGCTCGCGCCGCTGGTCCGCTGACGACGACAGCGCCGATCCGCACATTCCGGGCGCCGCTCCACCATCCGATGGTGTAGCGGCGGGCAACCGGGGGAACGCTAGGGTCGCAGAGGAAACAGACTTCGAAGTGGTGAGCCGTGACCTGGTTGGTGCTGAGCATGGTGGTGGTCCTGGTGATCGCCGCAGCCGTCGTCGTGTACGTCGCGTTCCCGCACCGCGGCCACCAGGTGCCGCACGCGCCCTGGATGGGCGTCGCGATGCGCAAAGGAGTCCGCAGCCTGCCTACGCTGGACAACCAGCGTGACGACGAGGACAGGCCGCGCGAGCAGCCGCGACACTGACCTCTGCACCTGCGCAACCCGTCGCCCGGGCAGTTTCGCATGCTCTGATTGGATACTCCTGTGGGCGCCTATCTCTACCTGATCATCGCGATCGCGGTCGTCGTGGTGCTGGTGGCCGCCGGTCTCGTCGTCTCCGGAGTGCGCAGCCGCGGACGCCGCAGCGCTGCCGAGCAGCCGCCCGCGGCCCGGCCGGACACCCTCGTCGAGCAGGCACCGCCGCCTTCGGCGCAGCCCCAGGACAAGGTCGCCGACACCACGCTTCCCGAGGTAGCCCCCGAGCCGACCCTGGAGAAGCCCGAGTCGGGTGCCCGCCGCCTCGTCCGGCTGCGGCAGCGGCTCGCCCGGTCGCAGAGCTCGCTCGGCCGCGGGCTGCTGACGCTGTTGTCCCGCGACGTCATCGACGAGGACACCTGGCAGGAGATCGAGGACACGCTGCTGACTGCCGACGTCGGCGTCGCCCCCACCCAGGAGCTCGTCGACCGGCTGCGCACCCGCGTGAAGGTCGAGGGGAAGTCGAGCGCGTCGATGCGCGACATCCTCCACGAGGAGCTGGTCACGCTCGTCGACCCCAGCCTGGACCGGTCGTTGCACGTGGACCGGCACAAGGGATTGCCCGCGATCGTGCTGATGGTCGGTGTCAACGGCACCGGCAAGACCACCACGGTCGGCAAGCTGGCACGGGTTCTCGTCGCCGAGGACAAGCAGGTGGTGCTCGGCGCCGCCGACACGTTCCGTGCCGCGGCCGCCGAGCAGCTGGCCACCTGGGGGGAGCGGGTCGGCGTGCCCGCCGTACGCGGCGCCGAGGGCAGCGACCCGGCCAGCGTGGCCTTCGAGGCGGTCAAGAGCGGCGTCGAGCGGGAAGCCGACGTCGTCGTAGTCGACACCGCGGGCCGGCTGCAGAACAAGGCCGGCCTGATGGACGAGCTCGGCAAGGTCAAGCGGGTGATCGAGAAGCAGGCCCCTGTCAGCGAGGTGCTGCTGGTGCTCGACGCCACGACCGGCCAGAACGGGATGACCCAGGCCCGGGTGTTCCGGGAGGTCGTCGACGTGACGGGCATCGTGCTGACCAAGCTGGACGGCTCCGCCAAGGGCGGCATCGTGGTGGCCGTCCAGCGCGAGCTGGGCGTGCCCGTCAAGCTGGTGGGCGTGGGGGAGGGGGCCGACGACCTCGCTCCCTTCGACCCGGAGGCGTTCGTGGACGCTTTGCTGGGCGAGGCGAACGAAGACTAGCCCGCCGCACCGGTCGGGTCCGCGAGCTCCGTGAGCCGGCGCTCGAGCGCCTGGTAGTTGGCAGCGACCTGCTTCTGCTCCTCCTCGGAGAGTGCAAGCAGGCACCCCGGCTCAGGCCAGCACGCCCCGCAGGGTGAACTCCACCAGCCCGTCCACGTCGTCAGCGGTCGGCATCGGGCGGCGGGTGATCGCTCGCATCGTCAGCAGCCCACCCAACCACTGCACGATGGCGTCGAGGTCAGCGTCGGCGCGCACCTCTCCACGGGCGATCGCCCGCTCGAAGGTCCGCTTCGACTCGGCCTCCCGGCGCTCGGTGCTCTGTCGGTACAGCTCCGCGACGCGGTCGTCGCGCACGGACTCGCTGATCGACATCCGCAGGAAGGCCGCCCCCTCGGGAGAGTTGACGAACGCGAGTGCCGCGCGGTAGCTCTCGGCGAGATCGGTGCGGATGCTGCCGGTGTCCGGCTCGGGCATCTCCGCGGTGTAGAGGGTCTGCATCGCCGCGAGGGCGAGGTCTTCCTTCCTCGCCCAGCGCCGGTACACCGTCGCCTTCCCCACCCCCGCGGCGCGTGCCACGTCGTCGACCGTGGTGCGGTCGAAGCCGCGGTGCAGCAGGAGCTCGGCGGCGGCCCGTGTGATGCGCGCGTCCACCTCGGGGTCGCGCGGGCGGCCGCGGGCACGACGTACCGGCTCGGGAGCATGGATGGTGGTGCCGATCATGGCGGTCACCATACGCGATTTTCGAAGACGGGCGCGGCACTCGGGTCCGCAATTGCGTGACATCTGCCCGTAACATCGCAGGCCGCCCCGTCACAGGCGCGCAACAACATCCCGGCTTGCACGAAACATCCGCTCGGCACGCTGTGCCCATGCATCTCGACACCGGCGACACGGCGTGGGTTCTGGTTGCTACGGCTCTCGTCTTGCTGATGACCCCCGGTCTGGCCTTCTTCTACGGCGGCATGGTGCGCGCCAAGAGCGTGCTGAACATGCTGATGATGAGCTTCTCGGCGATCGGGATCGTCTCGCTGCTGTGGGTGCTGTTCGGCTACTCGGTCGCGTTCGGTGACTCGTCCGAATCGCCATGGAGCGGCCTGTGGGGCGGCCTGGGCGACACCGGACTGACGGGCATGGCCGGCGAGACGACGGTCAACGGCGCGCCGTACGCCGTCCCGGTGCTGGTCTTCGCGGCCTTCCAGCTGATGTTCGCGATCATCACCCCGGCGCTGATCAGCGGCGCGGTCGCCGACCGGACCAAGTTCGGACCATGGATGGCGTTCGTGGCGATCTGGACCACGCTCGTCTACTTCCCGGTCGCGCACTGGGTCTTCGACATGGGCGGGGCCGGAGGGGGACAGTACGGCGGCGACAGGGGTCACGGGGCGGGCTGGCTGGCCCACCTGGGCGTGCTCGACTTCGCGGGCGGCACCGCGGTGCACGTCAATGCGGGCGCCGCTGCCCTGGCGCTCGCGATCGTGCTGGGCCGGCGCATCGGGTGGCGCCGCGATCCGATGCCCTCGCACAACCCGACGTTGGTGATGCTCGGCGCGGGTCTGCTGTGGTTCGGCTGGTTCGGGTTCAACGCCGGCTCCGCGCTGAGCGCGAACGCGACAGCGGGTCTCGCCTTCCTCAACACCCAGCTTGCGGCTGCCGCGGCCATGCTGGGCTGGATGGTGGTCGAGCGGCTGCGCGACGGCCACTACACGACGCTGGGCAGCGCCTCCGGCGCGGTGGCCGGCCTGGTCGCGATCACGCCCGCCTGCGCCTTCGTGTCCCCGATCGGTGCCTGCGTGCTGGGTCTGGTCGCCGGTTGCGTGTGCGCGGTGGCGGTGTCACTGAAGTGGCGGCTCGGCTTCGACGACTCCCTCGACGTCGTCGGCGTGCACCTGGTCGGCGGTGCCACGGGGTCGATCGGACTCGGATTCCTGGCCACAGACGGAGGGCTCGTGTACGGCGGGGGCCTCTCGCTGCTGGGGATACAGGTGCTGGCGGTCGCCGTCGTCGGGGTGTTCTCGTTCACGGTGGCCTTCGCCGTCGGCACGCTTCTGGAGAGGACGGTCGGGTTCCGGCTGTCCGCGGACCAGGAGATGCTCGGGGTGGACAGGGTCTGCCACGGCGAGGAAGGCCACGTCAAGGTGCCCTCATGGGCGGGCCCCGGCCTGTTCCCGGACCAGGGCCCGGCGGCGGTGCCGGTTAGGCTGGAGGCCTGATCCGACCGACCTTTCGAGGACTGGACCGACATTGTTTGCGACTCTCTCCGACCGTCTCGCCGCCACGTTCAAGAGCCTTCGCGGCAAGGGGCGGCTCTCCGAGGCCGACATCGACGCGACCGCGCGCGAGATCCGGATCGCGCTGCTCGAGGCCGACGTCGCCCTGCCGGTCGTCAAGCAGTTCGTCGCCGCGGTCAAGGAGCGTGCCCGGGGCGAGGAGGTCAGCGGGGCGCTGAACCCCGCCCAGCAGGTCGTCAAGATCGTCAACGAGGAGCTCGTCGAGATCCTCGGCGGCCAGACCCGGCGGCTGCGGTTCGCCAAGCACCCGCCGACGGTGATCCTGCTCGCCGGCCTGCAGGGCACCGGCAAGACCACACTGGCCGCAAAGCTGGGACTGTGGCTGAAGGAGCAGGGCCACAGTCCGATGCTGGTCGCCGCGGACCTGCAGCGACCCAACGCGGTCACCCAGCTGCAGGTGAACGGGGAACGCGCAGGCGTGACGGTGTTCGCACCCGAGCCAGGCAACGGCGTCGGTGACCCCGTGGCGGTCGCCCGGGACGCCGTAGGGGAGGCGGGGCGCACCCTGCACGATGTGATCATCGTGGACACCGCCGGGCGGCTCGGCGTCGACGAGGAGATGATGGCGCAGGCCGCAGCCATCCGCGACGCCGTCACGCCGGACGAGACGTTGTTCGTCGTCGACGCGATGATCGGTCAGGACGCCGTACGCACCGCCCTCGCGTTCTCCGAGGGCGTCGGCTACGACGCCGTCGTGCTCACCAAGCTCGACGGCGACGCACGAGGCGGTGCCGCCCTGTCGGTCGCCTCCGTGACCGGCAAGCCGGTGATGTTCGCCTCGGCGGGCGAGAAGCTCACCGACTTCGACCTGTTCCACCCGGACCGGATGGCCTCCCGGATCCTCGACATGGGCGACATGCTCACGCTCATCGAGCAGGCCGAGAAGACGTTCGATGCCGAGCAGGCGGCCAAGGCGGCCGCGAAGCTCACCGGCCAGGGCGGCGAGTTCACGCTCGACGACTTCCTGCAGCAGATGCGTCAGATCCGCAAGATGGGGTCGATGTCCAAGATCATGGGCATGCTGCCGGGGATGGCGCAGTTCCGCGACCAGCTGGAGAACTTCGACGAGCGGGAGGTCGACCGGATCGAGGCGATGATCTGCTCGATGACCCCCGCCGAGCGCGACAACCCCAAGATCATCGACGGCTCCCGGCGCGCCCGGATCTCCCGCGGGTCGGGCACTGCCGTCTCCGACGTCAACGGGCTGGTCGACAGGTTCTTCGAGGCCCGCAAGATGATGATGTCGATGGCCCGGGGTGGCGGGATGCCGGGCATGCCTGGCCTACCCGGCATGAGCGGTGGCAAGCGCTCCAAGCAGCGGCAGGCGAAGAAGAGCAAGGCCAAGCGCGGCTCCGGGAACCCCGCCAAGCGCGCCGCCCAGGAGCGGGCGGCCGCACGGAAGGCCGAAGGCGCCGGCGTCTCCGGCAGCCCGTTCGGCGGCCCGTCGCAGGACGACGAGTTCGACCCCGCCTCGGTCGAGCTCCCGGCCGACCTGTCCAAGTACCTCGAGTAGTCTCCGCGCATGGTGCGCACAGCGATGCGGTTCCGCGGTCCCGTGCTCCCGGACGGCGAGAGCAGGGACCTGTACGTCGTGGACGGGGTGGTCAGCTACGAGCCGGTCCCGGGTGCGGAGCTGGTCGCGGAGGGCTGGATCGTCCCCGGGCTGGTCGACGCGCACTGCCACGTGGGCCTCGACGAGGCGGGCGCGGTCCCCGAGGACGTGCAGGAGCGTCAGGCCCTCGACGACCGCAACGCGGGCGCGCTGCTGCTGCGCGACTGCGGGTCGGCCGCAGACACGTCGTGGATCCACGACCGTGAAGACCTGCCGCGGCTGATCCGCGCCGGGCGGCACCTGGCGCGCACCAAGCGCTACATCCGCAACTACGCCCATGAGATCGAGCCCGCCGACCTGCCTGCCTACGTCGCCCAGGAGGCGCAGCGCGGTGACGGCTGGGTGAAGCTCGTCGGCGACTGGATCGACCGCGAGGTCGGTGACCTGACGCCCTCCTGGACCGCCGAGTCCCTGCAGGAGGCGATGCGGGTCGCCCACGAGCACGGCGCCCGGGTGACCGCCCACGTGTTCGGGGAACACGCGCTGCCCGACTTGATCGGCGCCGGCATCGACTGCATCGAGCACGGCACCGGTCTTTCGGCGGACCTGATCGACACCATGGTCGCCCACGACGTCGCCCTGGTGCCGACGGCCAAGCAGCTGAACAACTTCCCGGCCTACGCGCAGGCGGCGGCCGCGAAGTTCCCGGCGTACCACAAGCACATGATGGCGTTGCACGCGTCCCGCAAGCAGACCATCGGGGCTGCCTACGAGGCGGGTGTTCAGATCTACGCCGGCACCGACGCCGGCGGCGTGCTCCCGCACGGGCTGATCGGGGAGGAGGTGCTCGAGCTGGCGGACTACGGGCTCACGCCGTACGACGCTCTGGGCGCCGCGTCCTGGCGGGCCCGGACCTGGCTCGGCCTCGACGACAACCTCGCCGAAGGCACCACCGCGGACTTCCTCGTCTTCGACCGCAACCCCCTGACGGACCTCACCGTGCTGGCCGAGCCGGCAAGGATCGTGCTGCGCGGCTCGGTCGTGGGCTGACCGGCCCGGATTGGAGGTCGCATGCCGGTGTCTGGCACAATGACCAGTTGAGTCCCGCGTCTCGGCCCCTCTCATCCGAGACCGCGGCACCCGCCGAGGGTTCTCTCCGGTCCCCACCCGGCTCGAGACGCTCACCCACTCACACACCTCAAGGAGACACCACTTCCGTGGCCGTCAAGATTCGCCTGAAGCGGATGGGCAAGATCCGCCAGCCCTACTTCCGTGTCGTCGTCGTCGACTCGCGCAAGAAGCGCGACGGCAAGGTCATCGAGCAGATCGGCAAGTACCACCCCAAGCAGGAGCCCTCGCTGATCGAGGTCACCTCCGATCGAGCCCAGTACTGGCTCGGCGTCGGCGCGCAGCCGACCGAGGCCGTCGAGGCGTTGCTGAAGGTGACCGGCGACTGGCAGAAGTTCAAGGGGCTTCCGGGCGCCGAGGGCACCCTGAAGGTCGCCGAGCCCAAGCGGGACAAGGCCGAGATCTTCAACGAGGCGCTCAAGGAGTCCGCGCACGAGCCGAGGTCCGAGGCGGTGACCAAGAAGACGATCGCCAAGAGGGCCGCGAAGAAGGCAGCGCCCTCCGAGGAGGCGCCGGTGCCTTCGGAGGAGACCCCGGAAGGCGCAGCCGACGCGGTCGAGAGCACCGAGGCCGGTGAGGCGGCCGACACGAAGCCGGGCAACACCGAGCCCGTCGACGGCACCGGTTCGGACGCGGCGGCCGCCGCGGAGACCGACGCCGACAAGAGCGAGGCCTGAGCAGCATGCTCGTCGAGGCGCTCGAGCACCTGGTGGCAGGCATCGTCCGGCACCCCGACGACGTGACCGTCACGAACAAGCAGCTCCGCCGAGGCGCCATGCTCGAGGTGCGGGTGCATCCGGAGGACCTCGGCAAGGTGATCGGCCGCAACGGCCGGACCGCCACGGCCCTGCGCACTGTGATCGGGGCGCTGGCCGGCAAGGGCGGGGCCCGCATCGACTTCGTCGACGTGGACCGGCGCCGCTGACCCGTTGCACGGCCGGAGGGCGGGTCTGATGGGCGGCACCGAGGTCGTGGTCGGCCGGATCGGGCGCGCCCACGGGATCCGCGGAGAGGTTGCCGTCGAGCCGCGCACGGACGAACCGGACAGACGCTTCGTCGTCGGCGCGTCCCTCGACGCGGAGGGCCGGGCCGGGCGCACCTCGCTGACGGTGCGATCCGTGCGTCGTCACCAGTCCCGGCTCCTGGTCGGCTTCGACCAGATCGCCGATCGCGATCAGGCGGAGAGCCTGCGCGGGCAGGTGCTGGTGACCAGCGTGGACGCGGCAGAACGCCCCGGGGACCCCGAGGAGTTCTACGACCACCAGCTGGTGGGCCTGCACGTGCTCACCACGGAGGGCCGGGCGGCCGGTGAGGTGACCGGAGTGGTGCACACGGCCGGCCAGGACCTGCTCAGAGTGCGCATCCCGAGCGGCGAGGAGGCCCTGGTGCCGTTCGTCGCCGCGCTGGTTCCCGAGGTCGACCCGGTCGCCGGACGTGTCGTGGTCGCCGACCGTCCCGGTCTGCTCACCGCGCTTCCCGACGAGCCCGAGCAAGGCTGAGCCGTGCGCATCGACGTCGTCTCGATCTTCCCCGGCTACCTGACTCCGCTCGGACTGTCGCTGACCGGAAGGGCGCAGGAGGCCGGGCTGCTGGACGTCCACGTGCACGACCTGCGCGACTGGACGCACGACCGGCACCGCACCGTCGACGACACGCCGTACGGCGGGGGGCCGGGCATGGTGATGCGCCCGGAGCCCTGGGGCGAGGCGCTGGACACGGTGATCTCGACAGGCTCGACCAGCGGACCGGGCTCGACCAGCGGACCGGGCTCGATCAGCGGACCGGTGCTCGTGGTGCCGTCACCCGCGGGGGAGCCCTTCACCCAGCAGCTGGCCGGCGCGCTCGCCGAGGAGCCGTGGCTGGTGCTCGCGTGCGGGCGGTACGAGGGCATCGATCAACGTGTGATCGAGAACGCCCGGGCAGGGACGGCCGTGCGGCAGGTGCGCGAGATCTCCCTCGGCGACTACGTGCTGAACGGGGGGGAGGCGGCGGCGCTCGTGATCGTCGAGGCCGTGGTGCGGCTGCTGCCGGGCTTCGTCGGCAACCCGGAGTCGCTCGTCGAGGAGTCGCACGGTTCGGGCGGGCTGCTGGAGGCACCCGTCTACACCAAACCGCCGACCTGGCGCGGGCTCGACGTACCGGAGGTGCTGTTGTCCGGCGACCACGCCCGCATCGCGCTGTGGCGGCGCGAGCAGTCGATGCGGCGTACGGCGGCACGACGCCCCGACCTGCTCCACCCGGCCACCACGCTGGCAGATCTGTCGATCCGGGCGGCACGCCAGGGCGACTCAGGCGAGGTGTTCACCCTGCAGCGGGCCTGCTGGGTGTCCGAGCAGCTGGCCAACCCCGGCGTCGAGGTGCCCGCACTGACGGAGTCCTTCGACGAGCTCCGCGCGTGGCTCACCACCGACACGGTCCTGGTCGCCCATGACTCCGGCAGGCTGGTGGGCGCCGTGCGAGGTCGACTGCGTGGCGACGACGTTCCCGCTGCGCACACCTGGGACATCGGACGGTTGATGGTCGCGCCCGACCTGTGGGGTCGTGGCCTGGGGCGGCGGCTCCTGGAGCGCATCGAGTCGGCCGCCCCCGAGCAGGTGGAGCAGTTCGCACTCGTGACCGGGGCGCGCAGCACCCGCAACCTGCGGATGTACAAGAGAGCCGGATACCGGCTGCGCGGTGAGATCGAGCCCGGCGTCGTACGCCTGACCAAGCGGCGCCGCTGAAGAATTCCGGTCGCGAGAAATTCCGGTCGCGGCGATGTCGAAACCCGGCGCCCGGATCCGACGTGGAGGGGACAGGCATACTCCTACGGAGAGGCAAGATCATGCGCTACATGGGATTCGTGAAGATGGCCGGCGACGTCGGCGAGGCGCCCCCGGCCCTGTTCGAGGCAATGGGCGAGCACGTGCAGAGGGGGTTCGCCGACGGCGTCCTTGTCGACGCCGGTGGGCTCTACGCCACCTCGTGCCGCACCGAGCTGCGGGTGCGCGGGGGCCAGGTCACCAGCACCGACGGGCCTTTCGCCGAGGCCAAGGAGGAGGTCGGCGGCTACGCAATCATCGAGGTGCGCGACCACGCCGAGGCGGTCGAGCAGGCGCGCCAGCTGGCCGAGCTGCACCGGCAGCACTGGCCGGAGTGGGAAGGGGCGATCGAGGTCCGACGGATCGCGACCCCCGACGAGGCCGGGCCGGGCGACGCCGGCCACTGACAGCGCCCGCCAAGCACGGTGTGCCGGCAGGGCGGCGGTCGGCATAGGGTTCCCGCGTGGAGTCGCCGACCGCCACCCGGGCCAGTTCCCCGGCCACCGCCGCGGCCGTCACCGCGGCGTGGCGCGCGGAGTCCGCACGCCTGGTGGCGGCGCTGACGAGGATGACCCGAGACGTCGGCCTGGCCGAGGACCTGGCCCAGGACGCCCTGGTGGCGGCGCTCGAGCAGTGGCCGCGTGACGGCATCCCGAGCAGTCCCGGCGCCTGGCTGATGACCACGGCGAAGCGGCGGGCGGTGGACCACTTCCGCCGCGCCGAGACGTTGCGCCGGCGCACCGCCGAGCTCGGCCACCGGCTGACCGAAGTCGCCGAGGCGCCCGGCCTGGACGCCCAGGTCGACCACATCGAGGACGACGTGCTGCGGTTGCTGTTCCTGTGCTGCCATCCGGTGCTGACCCCCGACTCGCGGGCGGCGCTGACCCTGCGGCTGGTCGGCGGCCTCACCACCGCCGAGATCGCCCGCGGCTTCCTGGTGGCGGAGACGACCATGGGCCAGCGGATCTCCCGCGCCAAGCGCACCCTGGCCCAGGCGCGGGCGGACCTCGACCTCCCGACCGGTGAGGAGCGGCTGCGGCGCCTCGGCGACGTGATGGCCGTGGTCTACCTGGTGTTCAACGAGGGATACGTCGCCACGGCTGGCGACGAGTGGGCTCGCCCGGACCTGTGCCACGAGGCGATCCGGCTGGCCCGGATGCTGGCCGCGATGGTGCCTGCGGAGCCCGAGGCGCACGCGCTCCAGGCGCTGCTGGAGCTGCAGGCATCCCGGCTGCCCGCCCGGCACGACCCGCAGGGCAGGCCGGTGCTGCTGCACCAGCAGGACCGCGCCCGGTGGGACCACCTGCTGCGCGGCCGTGGCCTGGCGGCGCTGGACCGCAGCGAGCGGGTCGCGGCCCAGGGCCTGCCGGTCGGCCGCTACTACCTCCAGGCGGCGATCGCGGCCGAGCATGCCCGGGCGGCCCGGGCCGACGACACCGACTGGGCCCGGATCGCCCGGCTCTACGACACCCTCGCCGAGATCGCGCCCGGCCCGGTCGTGGAGGTCAACCGCGCGGTGGCCCTCGGGCGCGCCCACGGCGCCGAAGCTGGGCTCGCCGTGCTCGAGCGTCTCCCGGTCGGAGCGCTGGCCGGTTCGCCGCTCCTGCCGAGCGTGCGGGGGGACCTGCTGGAGCGGCTTGGTAGCCCGGCGGAGGCGGAGGCATGCTTCCGCGAGGCCGCCTTGCGGACCGGCAACGAGGCCGAGCGGGCACTGCTCAACGCCCGCGCCGACGCCTGCGGACGCCGGGTCTAGCCGTCGCGGCCGAGGCGATTTCCGTTCCCCGGCCGGGCTCTGGCAGAATTGATCCTCGGCCGGGTTGCCGTCCGCCACCTGCCACAGGGGGATGACGACGGCACCGACCTGCACTAACTCAGCAGACACCCGAACCATCGACTCCGTGGGCGACCTGTGGCGCCGACCGGGAGAGATCATGACCAACGTCATCGACGCCATCAACGCGTCCTCCAAGCGCGAGGACCTCCCCGCCTTCCGGGCCGGCGACACCTTGAAGGTGCACGTGAAGGTGGTCGAGGGGAACCGCTCCCGGGTCCAGGTCTTCCAGGGTGTGTGCATCCGCGTGCAGGGCTCCGGAGTGGGCCGCACGTTCACGGTCCGCAAGGTCTCCTTCGGCGTCGGTGTCGAACGGACCTTCCCGCTGCACTCCCCGATCTTCGACAAGATCGAAGTGGTCACCCGCGGCGACGTGCGCCGGGCCAAGCTCTACTACCTGCGCAACCTGCGCGGCAAGGCTGCGAAGATCAAGGAGAAGCGCGAGACTCCCTCGGCCGGCTGAGCCGGGTTGGTGCCTGCCCCGCGTGCGCACCGCCCGCAGGAGCGGGATCGGTCGCCACTGCCGATCTGGCAGGAGCTGTTGCTGCTGCTCGCCATCGCGCTCGTGCTCGCGATCGCGATCAAGGCGTTCTTCCTGCAGGCGTTCTACATCCCGTCGGCGTCGATGAGCGACACCCTGGTCAAGAACGACAGGATCCTCGTCGAGAAGGTGTCCTACTGGTTCGGTGGCAGTCCTCAACGCGGCGACATCGTCGTGTTCGACGACCCGGGCGGGTGGCTGTCTCCTGCCGAGGAGAAGCCGCCCGCCAACCCACTCGCCCGGGGGTTGGAGCTGTTCGGGCTCTACCCGACCGGAGGACACCTGGTGAAACGGGTGATCGGGGTCGGCGGCGACGAGGTCGTGTGCTGCGACGCGCACAACAGGATCACCGTCAACGGGGTCCCGTTGCACGAGAGGTCCTACCTCGCTCCCGGTGACCAACCCTCGCGGATCCACTTCGACGTCGAGGTGCAGCCCGGTTACCTGTGGGTGCAAGGCGACAACCGGTCGAACTCCGCGGACTCGAGGGTCCACCTCGGTGACCCCGGCGGCGGCCAGGTTCCCGTCGACGACGTGGTCGGCAAGGTCCTCGCGATCGTCTGGCCGTTCGACCACGCCCGCCTGGTCCACCGCCCGGCGACCTTCGGCCGGGTAGGGCACTGACCCTCCCGTACGGCGCGGAGGTGGCGGTGCGAGGCAAAATGGTCCGGTCATGAACACCCTGCGACGCTCCTCGCCACGTCCCCCACACAGCAGGGGCCGGGTATGAGTCTGCTTCCCCGAGGGTCGACCGTGCGCCGCGACGCCGGCCTGTACGGCTACGAGCGGGCGCTGCGCCGCGTCGGCATCCATCCCATCGCCGGCGTCGACGAAGCGGGCAGGGGAGCGTGTGCGGGGCCGCTGGTCGCCGCGGCGGCGATCCTGCCCGAGGGCCGGCGCGGCCAGGTGCCGGGCCTGGCCGACTCCAAGCTGCTGACCCCGATGGCCCGTGAGCGCTGCTACGAGCAGGTCGTGCGACGGGCGACGTCATGGTCGGTGGTGGTGGTGCCATCCGCCGAGTGCGACCGGCTCGGGCTGCACGTCGCGAACGTAGAGGCTCTGCGGCGCTGCGCGGCCCTGCTCGACGTACGCCCGGCGTACGTGCTGACCGACGGGTTCCCGGTCGACGGGCTGGAGGCGCCGGGCCTGGCGGTCTGGAAGGGCGACCGCGTGGCGGCGTGCATCGCCGCCGCCTCGGTGATCGCGAAGGTGACCCGGGACAGGATCATGACCCAGATGGACAGCCGGTACCCGCACTACGACTTCGCCACCCACAAGGGCTACGTCACCGAGGCGCACGCCGAGGCGCTGAGCCGGCACGGCCCGTGCGAGATCCACCGGCGACGCTTCGTGAACGTCCGACGTGTCCTCGAGCCCGTCGGTTCGATCGGCGGAGCCGTGGACATCGACGGCTACGGTGTCGACGACAATGGGGTGGGCGAGCCCGGACTGCCGGGCCGCGACGCGACGAGGACCATGGAGGTGGACCGGTGAGCGCCGAGGAGCTCGAGAAGTACGAAACCGAGATGGAGCTCCAGCTCTACCGGGAGTACCGCGACGTGGTCGGCATCTTCAAGTACGTCGTGGAGACCGACCGGCGCTTCTACCTGTGCAACCAGGTGGACGTGAAGGCGCGCACCGAGGCCGGTGACGTGTTCTTCGAGGTGTCGATGACCGATGCCTGGGTGTGGGACATGTACCGGCCGGCGCGGTTCGCCAAGAACGCCAAGGTGCTGACCTTCAAGGACGTCAACGTCGAGGAGCTCTCGCCCTCCGAGATCGAGCTGCCCAAGTAGCGTCCGGGTCTGGCCCGGCCAGTTTCCCTCCACAGCCGCGCTGAGGCATGGGTTCTCCACCGCGCGGCGGCGAGCGCCGACGCGTCTGCCCGGCATCGGGCACGCTCCCGGTGGAGGTGCTCACATGACCGAGACAGAAGCCGGTTCACACGATGCCGGCCGCACTCGTCCGGGCGGTCGGCGCGCCCGGCTCGGCGCGTACGGCGAGAGCTACGCCGCGGGGTACCTGGTGCAGCGCGGGATGGTCCTGCTGGACCGGAACTGGCGCTGCGAGATGGGCGAGATCGATCTCGTTCTGCGCGAGGGACCGGTGCTGGTGGTCTGCGAGGTGAAGACCCGCTCCTCGACCCGCTTCGGGTCGACCATCGAGGCGGTCGACGAGCAGAAGGCGGCCCGGCTGCGCCGGCTCGCGGCCCGGTGGGTCGCGACGCACGACGAGCACCCGCCGGAGATCCGCATCGACGTGCTCGGCCTGCTCCTCGAACCGGGCCGTGAGCCCCGGGTCGACCACGTGCGGGGTGTCGGATGAGTGTCGCCACCACACGCACCATCTCCCTGCAAGGAGCGACCGGCCACCTGATCGACGTGCAGGTGGACCTCTCCCACGGCTTGGTGAAGACCGCTCTGGTGGGCAGGGCGGACTCGGCTATCCAGGAGGGCCGGGACCGGTGCCGTGCGGCGGTGACCAACAGCGGCTACGAGTGGCCGGCAACCCGGCGGGTGACGATCCTGCTCTCGCCCGCAGACCTGCCCAAGCGCGGTCCGCACTTCGACCTCGCGATCGCCGTGGGCATCCTGGCGGCCATCGGCCAGGTGCCGAAACAGGCGCTGGACGGCGTGGTGCTGATCGGCGAGCTGACCCTGGACGGGCGGCTCCGGTCGGTGCCCGGGGTGCTGCCGATGGCGATGGCAGCCGCCGCGCGCGGCATCACCACCGCGATCGTGCCCGAGCCGCAGGCCGACGAGGCGGCGCTGGTCCCGGGGATGACCGTGCTCGGCGTCCGGTCGCTGCGCCAGGTGACCGCGCACTTCCGCGGTGAGCCGCTGCCGGGCGCCCCTGCAGTCGAGCCGCTGGCCAGCGCCCCACTGCTGTCCTGGCGCGGCGAGGAGCGACTCGCCGACCTCGACCTCGCCGACGTGATCGGGATGGCCGACGGGCGCTTCGCCCTCGAGGTGACCGCCGCCGGTGGCCACCACCTGATGCTGTCCGGCCCGAAGGGCGCCGGGAAGACCACCCTCGCCGAGCGGCTGCCAGGTCTCCTGCCCGACCTCACGCTGGAGGAGGCGCTCGAGCTGAGCGCGATCTACTCCCTGTCCGGTGACCTGCCGACCGGTCAGACGCTGATCACCCGCCCGCCGTTCCGGGCTCCGCACCACTCCGCGTCCACGGCCAGTCTGCTCGGTGGCGGCAGCGGACGGGTGCGCCCGGGAGAAGTGAGCCGGGCCCACACGGGGGCGCTCTTCCTCGACGAGTTCCCGTTCTTCAACGCCGGGATCGTCGAGGCGCTGCGCCAGCCGCTGGAGAGCGGCGAGATCACCATCGCTCGCGGCGAAGAGCAGGCGACGTTCCCGGCTCGCGCGATCGTGGTGCTCGCCTGCAACCCGTGCCCGTGCGGCGACTACCACCCCACCGACCGCGACAACCGCTGCACATGCACCGAGATCGCGCGTCGCGAGTATCGCAAGAAGCTCAGCGGCCCGGTTGTCGACCGGATCGACATCGTGCGCCACGTGGAACCGGTGGCCCCGCACGCCTTCCGCGACCCGCTGTCGTGTCCGGAGCCCACGCGCGCGGTGCGGTCCCGGGTCACCGAGGCACGCGAGCGCGCCGCGGCTCGTCTCGCGGACACGCCGTGGCGGGTGAACGCCGACGTGCCGGGCGCGGCGCTGCGCGAGCGCTGGCCGCTCAGCGCCGCGGCCGCGGACCTGGTCGAGGACCGCGTATACGCCGGCGCACTCACTCGTCGCGGTGCCACACGGGTACACCGACTGGCCTGGACGGTGGCCGATCTGGCCGGGCGTGATCAGCCCGGCCTGGACGACACAGACACCGCTCTGCGGCTGCGCACCGGGGCGCCCTTGGCGCTGTCGGCCCTGGAGAGGAGAGCCGGATGAACGACCGGGAGGCGCGTGTCGCACTGAACCGGCTCGGCGAGCCCGGAGACGTCCGGATGAGCGGGCTGGTCGCCGAGCTGGGGGCCGAGCGCGTCTACACGCTGCTCAGGGACGAGCGCGAGATCACCGGCATCTACACCGACGTGGCCCAGCGGCTGCGCGGACTGGACCCGGCAGCCGACCTCGCGCAGGCCGACGCGCGCGGGATCCGGTTCGTGTGCCCCGGCGACGAGGAGTGGCCGTCCGGCCTGGACGCCCTGAGCGGCTGCGAGCCGATCTACCGGCGCGGTGGCGCCCCGCTCGGCCTGTGGGTGCGTGGACCCCTTTCGCTGCGCGAGGCATGCGCTCGTGCGGTCTCGGTGGTCGGCTCCCGCTCGGCGACGACGTACGGGGTGGACGTCGCCTCCGCGATCGCCGCCCACGTCGCGGGCCAGGGGTTCTGCGTGGTCTCGGGCGCTGCGTTCGGCATCGACCAGGCCGCACACCGTGGTGCGATCGCCGCCCCCGGTCCCACGATGGCTGTCCTGGCGTGCGGCGTCGACCGGGCCTACCCGGCGGCGCACCGGCCGCTGCTGGACTACCTCGCCGACAACGGGCTGGTGGTGTCCGAGGTGCCGGTGGGATGTGCGCCGACCCGTCTGCGGTTCCTGTCTCGCAACAGGCTGATCGCCGCGCTCGCCCAGGGCACGGTCGTGGTCGAGGCGGCGGTCCGCAGCGGAGCGCTGAACACCGCAAGCTGGACGGTGCGGCTGTCCCGGGTGCTGATGGGCGTGCCCGGCCCGGTGACGAGCGCACCGTCCGAAGGCGTGCACGAGCTGATCCGCTCCGGAGGAGCCACGCTGGTCACCCGTGGCGAGGACGTCCTGGAGCTGGTGGCCCCGGCCGGCGAGCACCTGACGGCCCCGCACCGCGGGCCGATGCGGCCGCGAGACCGGTTGTCCGGGCTGGACCAGCAGGTGCTCGACGCGGTTCCTCTCGCGCAGGCCGTGCCTGCCCACTCGATCGCCAGGACCGCAGGGCTCGGCGCGCGGGTGGTCGTCTCGACGTTGTCGCGGCTGCGGGGTGGCGGCTTCGTCGAGCACGACGAGGCGGGATGGAGGCTCGGCCCGGCGGCCCTCGACGCGTCGTTGACGCCGTCTCCGCGAAGGCCCGCGTAACCTCTGGACCATGGCAGCCACCGGTCAGAACGGCGACGGGCTCCCCGGGTCGATGGCTCGGACGCTCGAGGAGTACGCCCGTCACCTGCGGGCCGAGCGCGACCTGTCCGCGCACACGGTGCGCGCCTACCTCGGCGATGTCGAGAGCATGTTCGAGCACGCCGCCCGGCTCGGCCGGCGCGAGGTGGGCGAGGTGGATCTGCGCACGCTGCGCAGCTGGCTCGCCAACCAGCAGACTCTCGGCAAGACGCGAGCCACCCTCGCGCGTCGTGCCACCGCCGTCCGGGTCTTCACGGCGTGGGCACACCACACGGGTCGCGCCGACACCGATGCGGGGGCGCTGCTGGTCTCGCCCAAGCCTCGCCGGGCGCTGCCTGATGCGCTGCGCGTCGAGCAGGCGCGGGAGCTGCTGGAGGCTGCGTGCCGACAGGCCGACGACGGAAGCCCGATCGGTCGGCGCGACACGGCGATCCTGGAGCTGCTCTACGCCACCGGCATCCGGGTCGGCGAGCTGTGCGGCCTCGACGTCGACGACGTGGACCATGAGCGCCGCGTGGTGCGCGTGCTCGGCAAGGGCCGCAAGGAGCGGACCGTGCCGTACGGCGTGCCCGCCGGCCGCGCGCTGTCCGGTTGGCTCGCGGCCCGGGCCGCTGTGCTCGCCCCCCGCCACGTCGCTGTGCCGGCCCCCCACCCCACCCAGGCAAAGCCCGTCGGGGGAGCGGCCCTGTTCCTCGGGGCCCGGGGGGCACGCATCGACCAGCGGACAGTGCGCAGACTGGTGCACACCAGACTCGCCGACGTGCCGGGCGCTCCCGACCTGGGACCGCACGGACTCCGGCACTCCGCGGCGACCCATCTGCTCGAGGGCGGAGCGGACCTGCGCAGCGTGCAGGAGCTGCTCGGGCACGCCTCGCTGGCCACCACACAGATCTACACCCACGTGTCCGGAGAGCGGTTGCGCGCCGCCTACCAGCAGGCGCACCCTCGCGCCTGAGGGGCGTCGTCAGGCGAGCGGAAGCAGCCGCACCGGCCCGCCGCCGACCAGCGTCAGCGGATCCAGGTAGTGCTCGGCTCCCTCGATCAGGCCCCAGTGCAGGCATGCCCGTGGCAGGCAGTGGGAGCCTGCCATGGTCAGCCGGCCGATCACCTCGTCCCGCGCCACCCGTTGGCCGACACGCACCGTGGCGGCCACCGGCTCGTACGTCGTGCGCGTGTCGCCGTGCGTGACGACCACGATGCCGACACCGGCGATGGTGCCGGCGAACGACACGGTGCCGCCTTCGCTGGCGTGCACCGGCTCGCCGACCTGTCCGGCGAGGTCGACGCCGCGGTGCCCGGATCCCCAGGGCGCGTCCGGCGGGTCGAAGCCCTCCACGACGTGGTGCGCCGGCTGCACCGGCCAGGCCCCGGTCGCGGGCACCGGCATCCCAGGATCCGTCGGGGCGGGCGTCACCGCGCCGATCCCGGCCAGGGTGACGCTGAGCAGCAGCTGCACCAGGGCGTTCATGCTTCGGAGGGTCGCGCACGCCGGCGGCTACCGCCAGCCCGAGGCCGTGAGCTGTGCACAGGCCGCAGCCGTGCGCGGTTGGGGACAGGATCGGGCCCGGCCGGTGAGGTGCGGCGGCTCGATTGGTTCCGCACGTCCGTGTTCGGATAGCATGGATGCGCACCATCCAGCAACCCGCCTGGTCGGTCGCCGCATCGGCTACGGCATGGGTTGACTTCGCACGCCCGACCTCGCGTGTCTGTTCGGTCCCCGCAGCGCCCGCTGCGGGGTGCGGGCCCGCCGGGCGTCAGGGCAGGGAGCATCCGCTCCCTGCGACAACCGACCCGGTTCACCGGTGCTCCCGGTGAGCCACGAAGGAAGAGGACCGACCGTCATGGCCGTCGTCACCATGCGCCAGCTCCTGGAGAGCGGCGTCCACTTCGGGCACCAGACCCGCCGGTGGAACCCGAAGATGAAGCGCTTCATCATGACCGAGCGCAACGGGATATACATCATCGACCTGCAGCAGTCGCTGTCCTACATCGACCGCAGCTACGCGTTCATCAAGGACACCGTCGCCAAGGGCGGCGCGATCATGTTCGTCGGCACCAAGCGGCAGGCGCAGGAGGCCATCGCCGAGCAGGCCACCCGCGTGGGCATGCCGTATGTGAACCAGCGGTGGCTGGGCGGGATGCTGACGAACTTCGCGACCGTGCACCAGCGGATCAACCGGCTCAAGGAACTCGACGAGATCGACTTCGAGGACGTCGCGGGCAGTGGCCGCACGAAGAAGGAGCTGCTCGGCCTCAAGCGCGAGAGGGACAAGCTCGAGAAGACGCTGGGCGGGATCCGCGAGATGACCCGTACCCCCTCGGCGATCTGGGTCGTCGACACGAAGAAGGAGCACCTTGCCGTCGAGGAGGCGCGCAAGCTGCGGATCCCGATCATCGGCATTCTGGACACCAACTGCGACCCGGACGAGGTCGACTACGCGATCCCAGGCAACGACGACGCGATCCGGGCGGTCAGCCTGCTCACGCGGGTGGTGGCAGACGCCGTCGCCGACGGTCTGATCGCCCGCTCGGGCGCCAAGACCGGCGCAGAGGACGGTGAGAGCGTGGGCGCCGAGGAGCCACTCGCCGAGTGGGAGCGCGAGCTGCTGTCCGGCGAGGCCGACACGGCGGCCGTCAAGGCGACCGAGGGGCAACCTGCCGAGTCCTCCGCGCCGGTCGCGCCAGCAGAGACGGCCGAGGCGCCGAAGGACGAGCAGGGCGAGCATGACGAGCAGGGCGAGCAGCCCACCCCCTGACGGCCGCCGGCGGTCCAGCTCAGCACTCATCCACATCCCTGAACCTGACAAGCGACGAGGTAGACACACCGATGGCGAACATCACCGCCGCAGACGTCAAGCGTCTGCGCGACCTGACCAGCGCAGGCATGATGGACAGCAAGAAGGCCCTGGAGGAGACCGGAGGCGACTTCGACAAGGCCGTCGAGGTGCTCCGCGTCAAGGGTGCTGCGAAGGCAGCGAAGCGGGGGGCCGAGCGCACCGCGTCGGCCGGCCTCGTGGCGACCGCCGGTAGGGCTCTGGTCGAGCTGAACTGCGAGACCGACTTCGTGGCCAAGAACGACGAGTTCGTCGCGGTCGCCCAGCAGGTCGCATCCGTCGCCGACCGGACCCGGGCCGCAGACGCCGCCGCGCTGGCGGAGGCGCCGATGGACGGGGCGACGGTCGGACAGGCCGTGGAGGGGCTCGCGGTCAAGCTCGGCGAGAAGGTCCACCTGGGGCGGGTCGCCGTGTTCGACGGGCAGGTGGTCAGCTACATGCACCGCCGTTCCGCGGAGCTGCCCCCAGCGGTCGGAGTGCTCGTCGAGTACACCGGCAACGACGAGGCCGCCGCACGCGGCGCCGCCATGCAGGTTGCCGCGATGCGGCCGACGTACGTCTCCCGTGAAGAGGTACCCGCCGATCTGGTCGCGAAGGAGCGCGAGATCGCCGAGGCCACCGCTCGCGAGGAGGGCAGGCCGGAGCAGGCGATGCCCAAGATCATCGAGGGCCGGTTGAACGGCTTCTTCAAGGACGTCGCGCTGCTGGACCAGCCGTCGGTCCAGGAAGCCAAGACCTCGGTCAAGTCCGTGCTCGACGCTGCCGGCGTCACGGTGACCCGGTTCGCACGCTTCGAGGTCGGCGCCTGAACCACCCCACCGGTTCCGGCGGTAGGGTGCGGTCCAGGTCCGCAGGGCAGGGCCGCACCTCTCGGCGAAGGGAACATCGATGACCGGCTACCAGCGAGTCCTCCTCAAGCTGTCGGGCGAGGTCTTCGGTGGTGGGAAGGTCGGCGTCGACCCCGACGTGGTGTCGGTGATCGCCGAGGAGATCGTCGGTGTCGCCGAGTACGGCGTCCAGGTCGCGGCGGTCGTCGGGGGAGGCAACTTCTTCCGCGGAGCCGAGCTGCAGCAGCACGGGATGGACCGCTCGCGAGCCGACTACATGGGCATGCTGGGCACCGTGATGAACTGCCTGGCACTGCAGGACTTCCTGGAGAAGCAGGGCGTCGAGACCCGGGTGCAGAGCGCGATCACCATGGGCCAGGTGGCCGAGCCGTACATCCCGCGACGGGCGATCCGCCACCTCGAGAAGGGTCGGGTGGTGATCTTCGGCGCCGGCGCCGGACTGCCCTACTTCTCCACCGACACGGTCGCCGCCCAGCGGGCGCTCGAGACCAAGTGCGATGTCGTGCTGATGGCCAAGAGCGGCGTCGACGGCGTCTACTCCGCCGACCCGCGCAAGGATCCCACCGCGCACAAGCTCGACACCCTCACCTACCAGGAGGCACTCCAGCGCGGGCTGCGCATCGCCGACGCCACAGCGTTCGCCCTATGCATGGAGTACAGGATGCCGATGATCGTGTTCGGCACCCAGGAGCGGGGCAACATCCTGCGCGTCGTGCAGGGTGAGAAGATTGGCACGCTGGTCAGCACGGACGGCGCAGCGCCCTAACCTGGTCCGAGCAGCTCGACCGGTGCCGACGATCCCTACGATCGACCATCCAGGAGTAGCCGTGATCAACCAGACGCTGAACGAGGCCGACCAGAAGATGGACAAGGCCGTCGAGGTGACGCGCGAGGACTTCGCGGCGATCCGCACCGGACGGGCCAACCCGTCGATGTTCCACAAGCTGACCGCCGACTACTACGGCGCGCCCACGCCTCTCCAGCAGCTGGCGTCGTTCACCGCGCCGGAGGCCCGGGTGATCATCATCGCCCCCTACGACGCGAGCTCGCTTCCCGCGATCGAGCGAGCGATCCGCGACTCCGACCTCGGGGTGAACCCCACCGACGACGGCAAGACGATCCGGGTCACCCTGCCCGAGCTGACCGAGGAACGCCGCAAGGACTACATCAAGATGGCCCGGACGAAGGCCGAGGACGGCAGGATCGCGATTCGCAACATCCGCCGGCACGCCAAGCAGACCCTGGAGAAGGCCGAGAAGGACGGTGAGGTCGGCAAGGACGACGTCACCGGGGCCGAGAAGCGCCTGGACGCGCTGACCAAGAAGCACACCGATGCGGTCGACGACATGCTCAAGCACAAGGAGTCGGAGCTCCTCGAAGTGTGAGCGGCTCACCCGCGATGAGCGCCGCCGAGAAGACTCCCGGCGAACCGAGTCCCAGCAGAGCGGGACGCGATCTCCCGGCCGCGATCGCCTCCGGAGTCGGTCTCGGCCTGGCGATCATCGCCTCGCTGGTGTTCTGGAAGCCGGCGTTCATGTTCATCGTGGTCGCCGCGGTGCTGGTCGCCGTCTGGGAGCTCGGCCAGGCCTTCCGCAGCGCCGAGATCGTGCTTCCCCGCGTGCCGGTGATGATCGGCGGGGTGGCGATGGTGGGGGTCGCGTTCCGGTTCGGCTCGGCTGCACTGGTGATCGCCACCGCGGTCACGTGCCTGACGGCGATGCTGTGGCGGCTGCGGCGCGGGATCGACGGCTATGTCAGGGACGTGACTGCGGCGGTGTTCACCACCGTCTACGTGCCGTTCCTCGGCGGCTTTGTGGCCCTGTTGCTGGCCGGCAGGCAAGGGGCCGCGGCGATCGTCACGTTCATCCTGGTCACGATCGCCTCCGACATCGGCGGCTACTCAGTCGGTGTGCTGCTGGGACGGCATCCGATGGCGCCGGTGATCTCTCCGAAGAAGTCCTGGGAAGGGTTCGCCGGATCGGTCGGCTGCTGCGTGCTCGCGGGGTGGCTGACCGTGACCTACCTGCTCGATGGGCGCTGGTGGGTGGGGGTGATCCTCGGTCTGGTCGCGGTGGTGGCGGCGACGCTCGGCGACCTGTGCGAGTCGGTGATCAAGCGCGACCTCGGGATCAAGGACATGTCGCACATCCTGCCCGGGCACGGAGGGCTGATGGACCGCCTCGACTCGCTGCTGGCCACCGCCGCCCCGGTCTGGCTGATCCTGCACTACCTGGTGTTCCGGTGAGCGCGCTCTTCCTGGTCCGCCACGGCCGCTCGGACGTACGTCGCGAGCACGCTGCCCAGGACTGGGGCATCGACCCGGACGGCTACGTCGACATCGCCGCGCTCGCCGACTCCGGCCGGCTGCCTGCCACGGCGACCTGGTTCAGCTCCCCGGAGCCCAAGGCGATCACCACCGCGCGGCTGCTGCACCCGGGCACGCTGCGCGTCGTCCCCGGGTTGGCCGAGCAGCGCCGGGGCACCCACTGGTTCGAGCAGCCCGACGACCTCGAGGACGCGGTGCGCCGCGCCTTCGAGAACCCCGAGCAGTCGGCGGCACCCGGCTGGGAGCCGATTTCCCGCACGCGGAACCGGCTGCTGCCCGCCGTACACCGGATCCTCGACGAGGCAACAGGCGAGGTGGTGCTGGTCGGCCATGGGACCGCTTGGAGCCTGGTGGCCGCCGACCTGACCGGTCAGCCACCCGATCTCGACGCGTGGGGACGGCTCGAGACGCCGGACGTGTGGCGACTCGACCTGCCCTGACCTACCCGCGGCACGCCGGAGCGCCTCCGGGCAGCTGGTGCCTGTGGGCGGAGATCCAGCCGTAGACGGGCCGGGCCACCGCCAGGCCAGGACCCGAGCCGAGCGGCGCGGCGAGTACCCGCCAGAGCCGGTGCGAGGTGCTCATCAGGTCCGCGATCGCGGCTGGACCGCTCGTGTGCCGCGGGCCGCGGACCCACTGCACCGACTCGTCGCACTCGGCGGCGGTGAGCCCGAGCGCGTCGAGATCGGCGCGCTGCCAGGGGATGACCACGGCCTCGCTGGGCACCCAGCGCACCAGCATCCGTGCACTGGTCGAGCAGAACCCGCACTCGCCGTCGTAGAGGAACGTCCCCGGGTCTCCAGCCACGTGACCATCGTGGCACTCCGACGATTCGTGGCCGGCGGCATGCGGATGGGACACTGGACCCGTCATGTCCGACACCTCAGCCGCCACTGCCTCCCGCGACGACCGCGCCGCGCTGCCGCTGGTGTTCGCCGAGCCCAGGGGCCGCGGCAAGCCGCCACGGCACCTGGCCGACCTTGACCCCGACGAGCGCAGGGCGTTGCTTGTCGAGGCCGGGCTGCCGGGGTTCCGGGCCGCACAGCTCTCGCGACACTACTTCGCCCGGCTGGTCGACGACCCGGAGCAGATGACCGACCTGCCGGCCGGGCAGCGTGACCAGCTGGTCTCCACCCTGCTGCCGAAGCTGATGACGGCGCTGCGAACCCTCGAAGCGGACGGCGGCACCACGCGCAAGACCCTGTGGCGGCTGTTCGACGGGGCCCTGGTCGAGTCGGTGCTGATGCGCTACCCGGGACGGGTGACGATGTGCGTCTCCTCCCAGGCCGGCTGCGGGATGGCCTGCCCGTTCTGCGCCACCGGCCAGGGCGGACTGCAGCGCAACATGTCCACCGCCGAGATCGTCGAGCAGGTGGTCACCGGCGCCCGGGCACTGGACCGGGGACAGGTGCCCGGCGGCCGCGGCCGGGTAAGCAACGTGGTGTTCATGGGCATGGGGGAGCCGCTGGCCAACTACAAGGCCGTGGTCGGAGCGTTGCGCCGCCTCACCGACCCGACGCCTGACGGGCTGGGCATGTCCGCGCGGGGAGCGACCGTCTCCACCGTCGGCCTGGTCCCCAGGATCCGCCAGCTCGCCGAGGAGGGCCTGCCGGTCACGCTGGCGCTGTCGCTGCACGCCCCCGACGACGAGCTGCGCAACGAGCTGGTTCCGGTCAACACCCGCTGGAACGTGCAGGAGGCCGTCGAGGCTGCGTGGGACTACGCCCGCACCACCAAGCGGCGGGTGTCGATCGAGTACGCACTGATGCGCGACATCAACGACCAGGCGTGGCGGGCCGACCTGCTCGGCGAGCTGCTGACGTCGTACGGCGAGTGGGGCTGGGTGCACGTGAACCTGATCCCCCTCAATCCCACACCTGGCTCGAAGTGGACCGCTTCGCGCCGCGACGACGAGCGCGAGTTCGTCCGCAGGCTGGAGGCCAAGGGCGTGCCCACCACCGTGCGCGACACCCGCGGCCGCGAGATCGACGGCGCCTGCGGTCAGCTCGCCGCCCACGCCGGCTGACCCCGATTCGTCCGCGGTCACCCCGCGTGCACAGGACGCGATTTCGCGGACGAATCGGGGTGGGCGCGGCTCAGGACAGCAGCGGGGCCACCGCGGAGACGTCGTCGACCAGGTGGATCGCGGAGCTCATGGCGCGCTGCCTTGCGAGCGACTCGAGCAGCGGCCACACGGGCAGCCTCGAGGTCCAGTACTCGGCTCCCACCAGCACCATCGGCCGGACCGACCCAGGGTCCGCGTAGTAGTTCTCGCAGGCGTCCTGGAAGATCTCCTGGACGGTGCCGCCGCTGCCCGGCAGGAACACGATGCCGGCGTTGCAGCAGTGCAGCAGCACGTCCTCACGGATCGCGTTCTTGAAGTACTTCGCGATCCGGCTCGCGAACGCGTTCGGTGGCTCGTGTCCATAGAACCAGGTGGGCACGCCCAGGCCCTCCGGGCTGCCGTCTGCGGCCGGCCAGCGCCTGCGCACCTCGAAGGCAGCCGCCGCCCAGGGACCTACCGACGGGCGGAACGAGGCCGCCCGGCTCAGCATCTCCAGGGCCTCCGGTAGCGCGGCGTCCTGCTCGCCGGCGAGGTAGGCGCCGAGGTTGGCGGCTTCCATCGCCCCCGGACCGCCGCCGGTCGCCACCACCAGCCCGGCGCGGGCGAGCGCACGGCCCAGCCGGGCGGCGTCCGCGTACTCTTGCTCGCCCCTCTTCAAGGCGTGCCCGCCCATCACCCCGACCAGCCGTCTACCGCGCACGAACTCCGCAAGGGCGTCGTCGATGCTGTGGTCGTGCAGGGCGGTGGCGAGCGTGCGCACCAGGTCGGGGTCCCGCTGCCGCGACCACGCGTAGACGACGGCGTCCGGAGTCTGCTCGTACGACGTGCCGTCCGTGCACAGGCCGGCGTACAGCTCGTCGGGGGTGTAGAGCCCGCCGCGGTACGGGTCGAACGGCACCTGCGGCAGACGG
Source organism: Nocardioidaceae bacterium (assembly GCA_035690495.1). Taxonomy (GTDB): domain Bacteria; phylum Actinomycetota; class Actinomycetes; order Propionibacteriales; family Nocardioidaceae; genus DASSKK01. Next base: position 118,587 of record DASSKK010000063.1, read on the forward strand.
GGGAACACCAGCGCTCCCCGCTCACGCAGGTCGTCGGCGACCGGGTCGTCCAAGTAGCAGCCGAGGAACAGCGACCCGGCCACGTCGAGGTGCGCCAGCACGTCGCCGTACCCCCTCAGGTCGACGTCCTGCACCCGCCAACCGGTCAGCGACGCAGCGTGCGCCGCCGCCTCGTCGAACTCCTCACGGGACTCGATCTCGACGGTGCGCACCCGCACATCCTGCCCGACGGGCGTGGCGGCTAGAAGGCCGAAGCCACCAGTTCGGCGAACAGGTCGTCCTCGTCGACGTCGAGACCGCGGGACGCGAACCACCGGCACACGTTGCGGCAGTCGCGCATCAAGAAGTCCATGCCGCCCGGGTTCGCGACGATGTCGACCGCCTGGGGCAGGTCGATGACGACCAGCCGGTCGCCCGCGGCGAGGATGTTGTACGGCGAGAGGTCACCGTGCGCGACGCCCTGGCGGACCAGCTCGGCCATCGCGTCGTGCAGCTGGTCGAAGTACGACCTCAGCAGCGCACCGTGCGGACGAGTCTGCGCGAGCCGGGGCGCCGCCGTGCGGCTGTCCCCGTCGATGCAGATGAACTCCATCAGGATCTCGGTGCCGTCTATCTGCACCGGGTAGGGCACCGGGACCCCGGCCGACCAGAAGCGGGTCAGCGCCTCCCACTCGGCCCAAGCCCACTGTCCTGCCGCGACGGCACGCCCGTGGCCGGTCTTCTTGGCCATCGCCCGTGCGTCTCGGGAGTTGCGGGTGCGCCGGCCCTCGCTGTAGCTGCTGCTGCGGTGGAAGCTGCGGTGCTCCTCGGACCGGTAGCGCTTGGCGGCCATCAGCGTGCTCTGCGCCGGGTCGTCGGGGACCCCGCGCTCCAACAGGAACACGCCGGCCTCCTTGCCGGTCTTGAGCACGCCGAGGTCGGTGTCCAGGGCCGCCTGGCTGGTTACCACCCAGTCGGGGCGCGGCTCCGGCCCACGGCACAAAGGCTCGACGGTGAGCCAGGTGGACCAGCGTTGCCCGTCGCCGGGGTCGGACGAGGTGTGGAAGTCGAAGACGAAGCGGGGATCGAGCTCAGTGGGCGCGTCGAGCGGCGAAGCGTCTGGTTCGTGAAGCGGAGGCATGGGTGAAGGTGCTCCCGGAGTGGACGGAGGTGGCTGCGGGCAGGCCACGGACAGTGGTGGACATTCCGGCTCCTCCTCTCGCTCACCGACGCTGCGCGCCCAGGACCCGGGCAGCGCACTGCGTCGTGGTGGTCCAGCATTCCGGCCGCGTCCGGGACGCGCAACCGAATTTCACCGCGGCCCCATGCGGCAGGATGGGGCCGTGGAGCACACAGTGGCAGGCGCCGGAGGCACCCGGATCCACGTCGAGGAGCAGGGCGTCGGTCTGCCGGTGCTGCTGGTTCCCGGGCTCGGGTACGCCGCCTGGTCCTGGCGGCCGCAGGCAACAGCGGTCGCCCAGGTGGCACGTGCGCTGTCCGTGGACAACCGCGGCACCGGGCGCAGCGACAAGCCGGTCGGGCCCTACACGATGGAGACGATGGCCGACGATCTGGCCTGCGTGCTCGACGACGCGGGCGGCGGACCTGCGCTGGTGGTGGGCGCGTCGATGGGCGGCTACCTGGCGATGACGCTCGCCCGGCGTCGCCCGGACCTGGTCGCGGGGCTGGTGCTGGTCTCGACCAGCGTCGGCGGTCCGCGCAGCACCGGGGCGCCCGAGTCCACGCTGGATGTGTGGCGTGCGCATGCGGGTGAGCCGCCGGAGGATTACGCCCGTGCCACGATGCCGCTCTCGTTCGCGCCGGGCTGGACCGAGGAGCACCCGGACCGGTTCGAGGCCCTGCTCGGGGCCCGTCTGGAGCACCCCACGCCCCCGGAGTCGTGGAAGGCGCAGTTCGACGCGTGCGAGGCCTTCCTGGCCGGGGGCCTCCCGGAGACCGCCGCCGGACGCGAGGGCGCACCGCTCGACGTACCGACCCACGTGGTGCATGGCACCGCCGACCGCGTGGTGCCCTACGCGAACGCGGAAGTGGTCGTCGAACGGTTCCCAGGGGCCGAGCTCGTGACGATGAACGGCTGCGGCCACCTGTGCTGGCTGGAGCGCCCGCACGTGGTGAACCGCCTGCTCGTCCAGGCCGCAGCGTCCCTCTCAGGCGAGCGCGGGCAACGGGTCCGGTGAGGGCCCGGCGACGAGCAGCTCGCGCGCCTCAGCAAGGTCGACCGGACGCGACCACAGGTAGCCCTGGCCGAGGGCACAGTGCGCGGCCTGCAGCCACTGCGCCTGCTCCAGCTGCTCGACGCCCTCGGCGACCGTAGTGAGGCGCATCGAACGGCTCATCGCGATGATCGCCTCGATCACCGAGGCTCCTTCGGTCTCGACGGTGATCTTGTCGACGAACGACTTGTCCACCTTGAGGACGTCGACAGGTAGCTGCGACAGGTAGGACAACGAGCTGTAGCCGGTGCCGAAGTCGTCGATGGCAACGCGAACGCCGAGGTCGCGCAGTGCCTCCAGCCGGGCGATCGCATCGGACATGTCGTCGAGCAGAGCGGTCTCGGTGACCTCGAGCACCAGCCGGTGCGGGGACAGATCCGCGTGGCGCAGGGCGCCGGTGACCTTGTCGACGAAGTCCGGCTGAGCCAGCTGCAGGGAGGCCACGTTCACCGAGACAGACGGCGTCGTCTCACACGACTGGAGCTCGCAGGCTGCCCGGCACGCCTCGGCGAGCACCCAGCTGCCGAGCGGCAGGATCAGTCCGGTCTGTTCGGCCAGCGGGATGAACTCCGCGGGCGAGAGCAGGCCGCGTGCGGGGTGCTGCCAGCGCACCAGGGCCTCGAAGCCGGTGATCTCCTGGGTCTGGAGGTCGACGGTCGGCTGGTAGTGCAGGACGAGCTCGTCCTCGCGGATCGCTCGTTGCAGCTCTGCTCGCAACGTGAGCCGCTCGAGCGCCTCTGCGTGCAGGCCGGGCTCGTAGAGGGCGGTGGTGGACTTGCCGCGGTCCTTGGCCAGGTACATCGCGACGTCGGCGTTGCGCAGGACCATCTCCGCGTCGGTCTCGCCGGGGACGGCCTCGGTCATCCCGATGCTCGCCGGGACCGTCAGCGTCTCGTCTCCCACGCCGACCGGCTGCCCCAGGCGAGCCTGGATCGCCTCGGCCACCTGCTGGGCGCCCGCGACGTCGACGTCCTCCATCAGCACCGCGAACTCGTCGCCACCCAGTCGGGCAGCGGTGTCGCCCTCGCGGATGCTCGCGTTGATCCGCGCTGCCACCTCGACGAGGAGGGTGTCGCCGAGGCCGTGGCCGAGACTGTCGTTGACGTTCTTGAAGTCGTCGAGGTCGCACAGCAGCACGACGAGCGGCGAGGGCTGCCCGGTGCGCCGGCGGAGCGCGTGCTGCAACCGGTCGGTGAACAGCTGGCGGTTGGGCAGGCCGGTCAACGCGTCGTGGAACGCCTGGTGCTCGAGCCGGCGTTGCAGCTCGTCCTGTGCGGTGACATCGCGCACGGTGAGTACCCATCCGCCGATCCCCGGGTCGTCGGCGTGCAGGTTCGACAGCGTGCCTTCGGTGACCAGGGTGCGCCCGTCCGGGCGGGAGATCCGCAGGCGGACGGGGTGCTCCGCGACGCGGTCGGACGCCAGGATCCGCACCAGCACGGGTACGTCGTCCTCATGCAGCAGGTCGGTGAGGCGACGGCCGTCGAGCGACCCGGGCTCGATCCCCATGACCTCGGCGCTCGCCGGGCTGGCGAACGTGATGGTGGTGTCCGGGTCGAGCACGGTGATCATGTCGTGACTGCTCTGCACCAGTGCCAGCAGGCGACGCTGGGCGGCGTCGGTGGCCTGGGCCTGGGTGACGGCATGCTCGAGGTCGCGGTGGCGACGTACGAGCTTGCGGAACCAGACGAACCATCCGATCGACACCAGGATCAGCAGCGCCGCTTGGATCAGCGACGCGTCGTCGTCGATGTTCTTCGCCGCCGCGGTGACGTCCTCGCCGACGCGACGGTCGGTGGTCCGCAGCGCGGACAGGGCTGCGGTGTCGTCGGGTGCTGCGGCCCACCGCTCGGCGCGAGCGGTCAGTGCTACGGCGTCGCCCTGGGGGAGACCGGCCTCGGCCAGCCGTGCCACGGCGGACCGAACGCCCTGCACGCTCTGTCGGTCCGTCACGCTGTCCACCGCGGCGAGCCGTCCGGCTAGGTCGGCCTGGAGAACCTGTCGGTGGCGCGCGCCGTCGCCGAGGTGGTAGACCGCGGTGAGCAAGCCGAACTCTGCGAGCACGATGAGCAGCGTCACCACGACGGTGACGGACGCGCGTGCGCGCCCCGAGCGGTTCGACGCCATCTGCTGAAGCCTCCCAATCAACGGCGTGGACCATTGCCCCCGGGGGTAGACGGTATCTGCCGGATCACGGCAGGCGCGCGGGTTTTACCCAACTCGTCCGCGATGGCGGGATTGCGTCAGTGTCCGCCGAGCAGCGGCGCCATCGCCTTGGCGATCATGCTGCTGTGCCCCGTGAGTCGTTCCTCGGTGTCGGCGAGAGTCATCGCACGCAGGCCGGTGTTGAGTCCGAGCCAGCGCAGCGGCTCCGGCTCCCACTGCGGCGAGCGGTGGTCGACCCAGGGCAGTCGGGTCAGCTCGGTGTCCCGCTCGAGGATCAGGTCGCGCAACGTCCGGCCGGCCAGGTTCGTCGTACTCACCCCGTCTCCGACGTAGCCGCCCGCCCAGGCCTGCCCGCGCGCGCGGTCCAGCCCCACCGAGGCGATCCAGTCGCGCGGGATGCCCAGCGCGCCGCCCCAGGCGTGGGTCACGTTCGCGCCGGTGAGCACGGGGAACAGGTCGCGCAGCGCCGCCCACAGCCGGACGAACACACGCTCGTCGGTGTCGTAGCCGGGCTTGATCGAGGACCCGAAGTGGTACGGCGCGCCGCGGCCGCCGAACGCCAGCCGGTCGTCGGCGGTGCGCTGGCCGTAGATGATCAGGTTCCGGTGGTCGGCGAACGTCTCCCGCCGGTCCAGTCCGATCTGGTCCCACACCGCGGCCGAGAGCGGCTGGGTGGCGATCATCAGCGAGTAGACCGGGACCATCGCCCGCCGGAGCCCCGCGATCCGGGCGGTGTAGCCCTCGGTGGCGCGCACCACTACGTCGGCGCGCACGGTTCCGTGGTCGGTGCGCACCCGCCGGTCGTCTATGCCGAGCACTCGGGTCCGTTCGTAGATCTGGCCGCCCCGAGCCTCTTCGACCACCCGCGCGAGACCGCGGACCAGCCGGCCGGGATGAATGGCCGCGCAGTCCGGCGTGTACGTCGCGCCGCGCACCCCGGTCGCGTGCAGGCGTTCGCGAGCGGCCGGCGCGTCCAGGAGGGCCAGGTCGTCCTCGCCGCGGCCCCAGCTCCGCGCGGTGCGCAGCTCGGCACGAGCCGCCCGCAGCTGGGCACGGCTGCGCGCGAGGGTGAGTGTGCCGCCCTTGGCGAAGTGGCAGTCGATGCCCTCGTGGGCGGCCACCTCGCCGACCTCGTCCACGGTGCGTCGCATCGCCTCGTGAAGGGCGATCGCCTTCTCGCGGGACGAGCCGGGCAGGGACGCCATCGTGGTCGACGAGGCCGGGAACAGCGCCGAGCACCAGCCGCCGTTGCGTCCCGAGGCGCCGAACCCGGCGGTCTCGGCCTCGAGCACGACCACGCGCAGCGTCGGGTCGGCACGCAGCAGGTAGTAGGCGGTCCACAGGCCGGTGAACCCGGCGCCGACGATCACCACGTCGGCGCTCACGTCGCCCGGCAGCGGTTCGCGCGGCACCAGGTCGTCCGGAACCGTGTCGTGCCACAGCGACAGCGCACGGTAGCGCTGGGAGTCGGCTGCGGCTCGGGTGCTCAGCGCACGCCCCAGGAGTAGGTCTGCTTGCGCAGCTTGAGATACATGAACGTCTCGGTGGAGACCACGCTGCTCATCGTGCGGATCTTGGTGGACAGCACCTCCAGCAGTGCTTCGTCGGACTCGCAGACCACCTCGACGAGCAGGTCGTAGGCGCCGGCGGTGATCACCACGTAGTCCACCTCTGGCAGCTCGGCGATCGCGTCGGCCACCGGCTCGAGCTCTCCGCTGATCCGCACCCCGATCATCGCCTGGCGGGCGAACCCGAGCTCGAGCGGATCGGTGACGGCGACCACCTGCATCACGCCGCCCTCGATGAGCCGCTGCACCCTCTGCCGGACCGCGGCCTCCGAGAGGCCGACCACCTTGCCGATCGCGGCATAGGACCGCCGGCCGTCGTGCTGCAGCTCCTCGATGATCGCCTTGGACACATCGTCGAGCACCATCCGATGCGGCCCGGTGCCCCCGTTCCTGCGTGTGCTCACGCGGGAATACTCCCAGTCGCAGACCCGGGCGTCAAAGATCAATCGCTGATTTCCTCGCGAATCCGTTGTGGTGACCGTTTGGCGCCACGAAATCACTTGTCTGGTACGCCGATGCCTGCGAGTATCGATCGTGTTCTGACTACGGAGGTGCAGGTTGCGCGTCGGGGCGACCGAGCGGGCCGGCCGGGCCCGCCGTGCCGAGCAGGCCGCGCGGGCCCTGCGCGACGCTGCGCCTGCGGTGTTCTGGCTCGACGACCCGCAGGCCCCCGTCCGTCTGCGGCCGCTCGAGCTCGCCGAGTCCGCCGACCTGGTCGTGGTCGGCGGTGGCTACACCGGGCTGTGGACCGCCTGGCAGGCCCTCGCGCGCGACCCCGGCCGCGACATCGTGCTCGTCGAGGGGGGCCGGTGCGGCGACCAGGCCAGCGGTCGCAACGGCGGGTTCGCCTCGGCCAGCCTGACGCACGGGTTCGCCAACGGCACCGCCCGCTGGCCGGAGGAGATGGCCACCCTGGACCGGCTCGGCGCGGAGAACCTCGCGGCGATCGGGGAGACCGTCCGCGCCCATGGTGTGGACTGCAACTGGGAGCCGACCGGTGAGCTGAGCGTGGCGGCTGCATCCCACGAGGCGGCCGACCTGGCGGAGGTCGCGACGGCGATGCAGGCCGCCGGGCACGACGTACGCCTGTTGGACCGCGACGGAGTCCGTGCCGAGGTGAACTCGCCGACCTACCTGGCCGGACTGTACGAACCGGACGCGACGGCCATGGTCGAGCCGGCGCGCCTCGCGTGGGGCCTGCGCCGACTGTGCGTGGAGGCCGGGGTGCGCATCTACGAGGGCACGCAGGCCACCGGCGTACGCCGTGACGGCGCCGGGATCGTGGTGAGGACCTCGCGCGGTCACGTGCGGGCCAGGCAGGCGGTGCTCGCCACCAACGCGTTCCCGTCGCTGATCCGCCGGCTGCGACCGCGCACCGTCCCGGTCTACGACTACGTGCTGGTCACCGAGCCGCTCACCGCAGAGCAGAAGGCGGTCATCGGCTGGGCGAACCGGCAGGGGGTGGGGGAGTCCTCGAACATGTTCCACTACTATCGGCTGACGCGCGACGACCGGATCCTGTGGGGCGGCTACGATGCGGTCTACTACTTCGGCAGTCGCATCGACCCGCGACTGGAGCAGCTCGGGCCGACGCACGCCCGCCTCGCCGAGCACTTCGCGCGGACCTTCCCGCAGCTGGACGGGATCCGCTTCACCCACCGGTGGGCGGGCGTGATCGACACCTGCACGCGCTTCACCGCCTTCTACGGGACCGCCCTCGCGGGGCGCGCCGCCTACGCGCTCGGTTTCACCGGCCTCGGCGTAGGCGCGACCAGGTTCGCGGCAGACGTCGTGCTCGACCTGCTCTCCGGTGAGCCGACCGAGCGGACTCGGCTGCGAATGGTCCGCGAGCAGCCACTGCCCTTCCCACCCGAACCGCTCCGGTCTGCAGGCATCGGGCTGACCCGCTGGTCGATGGCGCGTGCCGACGCCGACGGAGGCCGGCGCAACCTCTGGCTGCGGACGCTCGACGGTCTCGGCCTCGGCTTCGACTCCTGAGCGCTTCCGCCTGATGCGGCCGCGCTCTACTGTGCAGCAGTGCCCTTGCGTCTGGAAGCGGTGACCTTCGAGGTCGCCGATGCGCCCGCGGTGGCGGCGTTCTGGGCCGGGCTGCTCGAACGGGAGGTTCTCGCGGAGCCCGGCGGCGCGCTGGTGCCGGGTGACCAGATGCAGGTCGGGCTCCGGTTCGTCACCTCCGGCACGGAGCAGGTCGGTCCGCGACGGCTGCACTTGCACCTGACCAGCAGCAGCCTCGAGGGCCAGCAACGGACCGTCGAGACGGCGCTGCGCCTGGGTGGCCGCCACATCGACGTAGGGCAAGAGCCCGACACCGGCTTCGTCGTGCTGGCCGACCCGGGGGGTAACGAGCTGTGCGTGATCGAGCCCGATAACGACTTCCTGGCCGGCACGGGCTACCTCGGCGAGGTCACCTGTGAGGGAACCCGGGGCGTTGGCCTGTTCTGGCGCGACGCGCTGGACTGGCCGCTGGTGTGGGACGAGAGCCAGGAGACCGCGGTCCAGTCGCCGTTCGGCGGCACCAAGGTCTCGTGGGGCGGACCACCGGTCGAGCCCAAGCACGGACGCAACCGGCAGCGTTTCGACGTGGCGACCGCTGACCCCGCCAGCGAGGCCGAACGGCTGGTGTCGATCGGTGCAACCCTTCTCGCTGATCTGGTTGACGGCGTCGAGCTGGCCGACCCGGACGGCAACGAGTTCTGCCTGCGCGCAGGCTGAGCATCGAGGCGGGTCCTCCGCCACTTGACCTCGACCAGCGTTGGAGGAATGCAGCCATGCCCCAAATCAGACGTTTCGACCACATCGGCATCACCGTCGACGACCTCGCCGCCGATGGGTACGGCCTCGTCGGAGGCATCGGCCGGTACGAGAACGCCTGGCTGATGGCCTACGTCCGCGGGCCCGAAGGGATCATCGTCTCGCTGGCCGAGCGGATCGGCTGACGCGCACGTGACCCGCCGCGCCATATGCGTCATCCCCATGAGAGAGCCCTGGGCCGCGCCCAGGCTTCCGACCCGCCCCAGCAGTTCCTGAGGCGTACGGCTGTAGAAGGCCGTGGAGGGGACGGCGAAGAGCACCGAACGCGGAGAACAGGAATCCTCCGACCGTGCCGCCGATCCGACACCGAATTCCGAGACTCTGGCCCGGGATCTGTACCTACCGGCCAGTACGGTGTACGAAAGACTCCACGGAGTCGCACGGGGCCCGGTGACTCCCTCGGATCTCTCGGAAGGGGACCCCTCAGATGACGCTGGACCCGAACAGCGCGGCAGCCGCGACTGCGGCAGAAGGCACTGCCGAGCACAGGCGGCAGATCCGCAAGGCGGCGTTCGCGAGCACGGTAGGCACCACGATCGAGTGGTACGACTACTTCCTCTACGGCACCGCGGCGGCGCTGGTCTTCCCGCAGGTGTTCTTCCCGCACGCGTCCTCCTACATCGGCACCCTGGACTCGTTCGCGACGTACTTCGTGGGCTTCCTCGCCCGGCCCGTCGGCGCGGCGATCTTCGGGCACTGGGGCGACCGGATCGGCCGCAAGGCGATGCTGATCGTCACGCTGCTGCTGATGGGGATCTCCACCACGCTGATCGGCCTCCTGCCTGGCGCCGGCTCGTGGGGCGTCGCGGCGCCGATCATCCTGGTCCTGCTGCGCATCCTGCAGGGCATCGGCGTGGGCGGCGAGTGGAGCGGCTCGGTGCTGCTGTCGATGGAGTGGGGCGACCAGAAGCGCCGCGGGCTGATGGGCAGCTGGCCGCAGCTGGGTGTGGCGATCGGACTGATCCTCTCGACCGGGCTGCTGACGCTGTTCAACTCGGTCACCACCGACGCCCAGTTCCAGTCCTGGGGCTGGCGGATCCCGTTCCTGCTCAGCCTGGTGATGGTCGCGATCGGCCTCTACATCCGCCTGCGGATCCTCGAGACGCCGATGTTCGCCAAGCTGGTCGCGGCCAAGAAGGTCCGGCGCGCCCCGGTGATGGAGGTCATCAAGACCCACCCGAAGGAGATCGCGCTGTCCGCACTGGTGCGGATGAGCGAGCAGATGCCGTTCTACGTGGTCACCGCGTTCGTGCTGTCCTACCTGACCAACCCCGACCACGGCTACACCAAGAACTTCGCGCTGATCGGGACATTGGTGGCCGCGTTCATCGAGTTCCTGCTGGTGCCCTACTTCGGCCACCTCTCGGACAGGGTCGGCCGCAAGAAGCTGTACATGACCGGGGCCACGATCATGGGCATCTGGGGCTTCGTGTACTTCGCCCTGCTCGACAGTGGGCTGAGTTGGCTGGTGTTCGTGGCGCTGTGCCTCGGGCTGATCCCGCACGCGATGCAGTACGCCCCGCAGTCCTCGCTGATCGCCGAGTCGTTCCCGACCTCGATGCGGTACGCGGGGGCCGGGTTGGGCTACCAGCTCGCCTCGATCATCGCCGGCGGGCCGGCCGCGCTGGTGGCGACGTTCCTGATCCACCAGTTCGGCACGGCGTACGCCGTGTCCGGCTACATCGCGGTCTCGGCGATCATCACGTTGTTCGCCTGCGCGGCGATGACCGACCGCAGCAGGTCCGACATCGAGGACGACGCGACCTACGCCAAGCCGTCACGGCAGGCCACGACGACCGGATGAGCCTGGCCGGTGGTTGAGTCCGGCGCGCCTGTGGTTTCGAGACGGCTCCGCTAGCGCTCCGCCTCCTCAACCACCGGGCGGGTCAGATCATCGTGGCGGCCTTCTCCAGCACGTCGCGCAGCTTCTGCTCCATCTCGTCGAAGTGTTCCTGGGTGCAGATCAGCGGCGGCGAGAGCTGCACCACCGGGTCGCCGCGGTCGTCGGCGCGGCAGTACAACCCGGACTCGAACAGCGCCTTGGAGAGGAAGCCCCGCAGCAGACGCTCGCACTCGTCGTCATTAAAGGTTGCCTTGGCTGATTTGTCTTTGACCAGCTCGATGCCGTAGAAGAAGCCGTCGCCGCGCACGTCGCCGACGATCGGCAGGTCGGTGAGCTTCTCGATCGTGGCCCGGAACGCGTCCTGGTCGGCCAGGACGTGCTCGTTGACCTTCTCCTTCTCGAAGATGTCCAGGTTGGCCAACGCCACCGCCGAGGCGACCGGATGGCCGCCGAACGTGTAGCCGTGCGCGAACGAGTTGGTCCCCGACAGGAACGGCTCGGCGAGCCGGTCGGTGGCGATCATCGCGCCCATCGGCGCGTACCCGGACGTGAGGCCCTTGGCGCACGTGATGATGTCGGGCTGGTAGCCGTAGCGCTCGCAGGCGAACATGTGCCCGAGCCGCCCGAAGGCGCAGATCACCTCGTCGCTGACCAGCAGCACGTCGTACTCGTCGCAGATCTCGCGGACTCGCTCGAAGTAGCCGGGAGGCGGCGGGAAGCAGCCCCCGGCGTTCTGCACCGGCTCCAAGAAGACCGCGGCCACCGTCTCCGGCCCCTCGTTCTCGATCGCCACCGCGATCTGGTCGGCGGCCCAGCGGCCGAAGCCCTCCAGGTCGCCGGAGGACGCGAACGGCTCGGGGGCGCGGTAGAAGTTGGTGTTCGGCACCCGGAAGGTGGAGGGCACCAGAGGCTCGAAGACCGCCTTCAGATCCGGGAGGCCGGTGATCGACAAAGCTCCCTGGGTGGTGCCGTGATAGGCGATGGCACGGCTGATCACCTTGTGCTTGAGCGGCCTGCCGGTGAGCTTGAAGTAGTTCTTGGCCAGCTTCCAGGCGGACTCCACGGCCTCGCCGCCGCCGCTGGTGAAGAAGACGCGGTTCAGGTCGCCCGGCGCGTAGCCGGCTACCCGCTCGGCCAGCTCGATGGCCGCGGGGTGGGCGTAGGACCAGAGCGGGAAGTAGCCGAGCTGGGAGGCCTGGCGGGCGGCCGCCTCGGCGAGCTCGGTGCGGCCGTGACCGAGCTGGCTGACGAACAGCCCGGCGAGCGCGTCGAGGTACTTGGTGCCCTTCGCGTCGTACACGTAGGGGCCCTCGCCACGCACGATGATCGGCACATCGGACCCGTCGTAGCTCGACATCCGGGTGAAGTGCATCCACAGGTGGTCGCGTGCGGCCTTCTGCAGCCCTGCGTAGGCGTGGTCGTCGAGCGGTGCTGAGCTCATCGGCTGACTCTCCTTCGTCGTAGCTCCCGACGCCGACTATCTTGCTCTTCGAAAGCGTCTCAGGCAAGTGATTCCGTCGTGATTCTCGGCGACACATGCGGATTCCGCAGATGTACGGCGTCCAGGTTGCGGGTGCGCGGTGGTCGGCGGCGCGCCCTACGGTGGGTCTATGGCGACATCCAACCCGGACAAGAACGCCGACCTGGTCCTCGAAGGGGGCGGCGTGAAGGGCATCGCGCTGGTCGGCGCGGTGACCAGGCTGGCCGCGGCCGGCTACCGGTTCCCGCGAGTGGCCGGCACCTCGGCGGGCGCGGTGGCGGGGTGCGTGATCGCCGCTCTCGGGCACGCCGGGGAGGACCTTTCCCAGCTCGAGGACATCGCCCGCAGCCTCGACTACCGGAAGTTCCGCGACCGAGGGCTGGTGGGTCGCCTGCTCGGGCCGCTGGGCTTCCTCGCCGACGCGGTCTCCGTCGTCGCGGAGGACGGCGCCTACGAGGGCGACTACCTGCACGACTGGGTCGCCGGCGTGCTGGCCGACCTCGGCGTGCGCACCTTCGGCGACCTGCGCACCGGCGAGCCGGAGGGCGGCGCGCACGGCGACCACATCGCGCACCGCTACGCGCTGGTCGTGATGGCCAGCGACATCTCGCGCAAGCGGCTGGTGCAGCTGCCCTGGGACTATCCCGAGTACGGCCTCGACCCGGATGAGCAGCACGTCGCCGACGCGGTGCGCGCCTCGGCATCGATCCCGTACTTCTTCGAGCCGGTCACGCTCAGCGGCGTCGCCGGCACGTCCACGCTGGTCGACGGCGGCCTGGTCTCCAACTACCCGATCGACATCTTCGACCGTCCCGACCGACGCGAGCCGCGCTGGCCGACGATCGGGGTGCACCTGGACGCGCTGGGCATCGGCGATCCGGCGGGACCGGTCTCCCCGGTCGACGGCCCGGTGAGGATGGGCGTCGCGCTGATCGAGACCGCCCTGGAGGCCGGGCAGGCCGAGCACGTGCTCGACCCCTGCAACCTGGCCCGTAGCATCAACGTCGACACCGGGACGATCAGCGGAACCGACTTCGACCTCAGCGCCGCGCAGCGGGACGCGCTGCTCGCTGCAGGCGCCGACGCGGCCGACGCGTTCTTGTCCACCTGGGACTTCGACCGCTGGCGGGCGCGCTGTCGGTGACCGGGCAGGCCGGTCGGGGTGACGCAAAGCCGACGATGTTCGTGGTTTGGAGCCGGGAAGCGTGTGTTTTCGTGATTGTTACGGCCGAGGGTCTACCGATTCCGTTGTCAGATGATTAGGCTGCGCTGCACCATGACTGAACAGCAGACACACTTCCGCAACGTGATCGGTGGTACGTCGGTGCCGGCCGCCGACGGAGCCGGCTACGACATCGTGAACCCGGCCACCGGCCGTGCCTACGCCCAGGCCCCCGCGTCCGGACCCGAGGACGTCGACCGGGCGATGAGGGCGGCCGGCGAAGCCTTCGAGTCCTGGGGCGACACCACGCCTGCCGAGAGGCAGAAGGCGCTGCTGAAGATCGCCGACGCGCTGGAGGCACGCACCGAGGAGTTCGTCGACGCCGAGTGCCGCAACACCGGCAAGCCGGTGGCACTGACCCGCGAGGAGGAGCTGCCGCCCTGCGTGGACCAGCTGCGCTTCTTCGCCGGCGCCGCCCGGGTGCTGGAGGGCAGGGCCACCGCCGAGTACATGCCCGACCACACGTCGATGATCCGCCGCGAGCCGATCGGCGTGGTCGCCCAGGTCACCCCCTGGAACTACCCGCTGATGATGGCGATCTGGAAGATCGCCCCTGCTCTGGCGGCCGGGAACACCGTGGTGATCAAGCCCAGCGACACCACGCCCGCCTCCACGGTGCTGCTCGGTGAGCTGGCCCAGGAGTTCCTGCCGCCCGGTGTGCTCAACGTGGTGTGCGGCGACCGGGACACCGGCCGCGCCCTGGTGGAGCACCCGACACCGCAGATGGTGTCGATCACCGGCTCGGTGCGCGCCGGCCGCGAGGTGGCCGGCTCGGCGGCGGCCCAGCTGAAGAGGGCGCACCTCGAGCTCGGCGGCAAGGCCCCGGTGGTGGTCTTCGACGACGCCGACATCGCCGCCGCCGCCGAAGGCATCGCGATGGCCGGCTACTTCAACGCCGGGCAGGACTGCACGGCCGCCACCCGCGTGCTCGCAGGTCCCGGCGTACACAACGAGTTCGTGGCCGCCCTGACAGAGCAGGCCAAGGGCACCATGACCGGTCCGCCCGAGCAGGAGGACGTCGCCTACGGCGCGCTGAACAACCTGAACCAGCTCGAACGGGTCACCGGCATGGTCGACCGGCTGCCCGACCACGCCAGCGTCGAGACCGGCGGCTCCCGGCAGGGCGAGACCGGCTACTTCTACGCCCCGACGGTGGTCTCGGGACTCCAGCAGGACGACGAGGCCGTCCAGACCGAGATCTTCGGCCCGGTGATCACCGTGCAGCGCTTCACCGACGAGGCGCAGGCGCTGGCCTGGGCCAACGGCGTCGAGTACGGCCTGGCCTCCTCGGTGTGGACCAAGGACCACGGCCGGGCAATGCGGATGGCCAAGCACCTCGACTTCGGGGCGGTGTGGATCAACACCCACATCCCGATCGTCGCGGAGATGCCGCACGGCGGCTTCAAGCACTCCGGCTACGGCAAGGACCTGTCGATGTACGGCCTGGAGGACTACACCCGGATCAAGCACGTGATGAGCTACATCGGGACGGCGGGATAGCAGGGCATGACGGCGCTCACCGAACCCGACCACTCGTCGAGCTCCGCCCAGCACGACGTGGCGGCCGAGGGGCGGCCGGCCATCGAGCTGGTCGGCGTGGCCAAGTCGTTCACGTCCGCCGACGAGAACGTGCAGGCCGTCGAGCAGGTCGACCTGGCGATCGGCAGCGGCGAGTTCTTCTCGCTGCTCGGTCCGTCCGGCTGCGGCAAGACCACGACCCTGCGGATGATCGCCGGCTTCGAGGTGCCGACCTCCGGCCAGATCATGCTGTACGGCGAGGACGTGGTCGCGGTGCCGCCGAACCACCGCGACATCAACATGGTGTTCCAGAGCTACGCCCTGTTCCCGCACATGAGCGTGTTCGACAACGTCGCGTTCGGGCTGCGCCGCAGGAAGGTGCCGGACGCACAAGTGCGCACCCGGGTCGGCGACATGCTCGACCTCGTCGAGCTCGCAGGACGGGAGAAGCGCCGGCCCCGTGAGCTCTCCGGCGGGCAGCAGCAGCGGGTCGCCCTCGCCCGGGCACTGGTCAACCACCCGCGGGCGCTGCTGCTCGACGAGCCGCTGGGCGCCCTCGACCTCAAGCTGCGCCAGGCCATGCAGCTGGAGCTGAAGCGCATCCAGCGCGAGGTCGGCATCACCTTCGTCTACGTCACCCACGACCAGGGGGAGGCATTGACGATGTCCGACCGTCTTGCGGTGATGAACGCCGGGCGCGTCGAGCAGGTGGGCACCCCGCGCCAGGTCTACGAGCGTCCCGCCTCGCGGTTCGTCGCGGGCTTCATCGGCACCTCGAACACCCTCACCGGCCGGGCCGGTCACCAGGCCTCGTCCGGCGACGATGCCGTGCTCACGGTCGGCGACGAGCAGCGGATCGTCGTACCCGCCCACGGACGCTCCGTCGCCTCGGGCGCGGAGCTGGTGGTCACCGTGCGTCCGGAGAAGATCACGATCGGCGACCCGCCATCCGGCAGCGAGTGCCGGGTGCGCGGGACCGTGCGTGAGGTCGTCTACCAGGGCACCTTCACCAGCTACACGGTGGCCGCCGCCACCGGCGACACGGTGCTCGTGCACCGGCAGAACTCCGACGACTCCCGCGACATCGCCGCCGTCGGCGACCAGGTGTGGATGTCCTGGGCCAAGCAGCACTCCTATCTCATCGACGAGGAACCGACCGAGAGGAACGCACCATGACCGCACCGTTCGCCCAAGGACGGATGACCCGCCGTGACCTGTTCCGGATCGCCGGCGTTGCCGGGGGTGCGACCCTGCTCGGTGGGTGCGGCATCGGCGCGCAGGGCTCCAAGACCAACACCAGCAAGCCGAAGGTGGAGGACTTCTGGTCCAAGCAGAAGCCCACCGGCGAGCTGATCTGGGCGAACTGGCCGCTCTACCTGGACACCAAGGGCAAGAGCGACCATCCCAGCCTCGACCAGTTCGAGAAGACCTCGGACATCAACGTGAAGTACGTCGAGGCGATCCAGGACAACGGACCGTTCTTCGCCAAGGTGCAGCCCAGCCTGTCCGCGGGGCAGTACTGCGGCTTCGACCTGGCGGTGATCAGCAGCGGCATCTACTTCAACAAGTTCCGCGACCTGGGCTTCTTCATCCCGCTCGACCAGTCGAAGCTGAAGAACTTCCGCCGCTACGGCGGCGACCGCTACAAGAACGAGGCGTTCGACCCCGGCAACAAGTTCTCGATCCCCTGGCAGGCCGGCTTCACCGGGATCGGCTACAACCCGGAGAAGACCGGGCGGGAGATCACCAGCTGGCACGACCTCCAGGACCCGAAGTTCAAGGGCCACATCGGGATGTTCGCCAACAACGAGGACCTGCCCAACTGCGCGCTGCTCGCGATCGGTGTCGACCCGCAGAAGTCCACCGAGTCCGACTGGAAGAAGGCCGCCGCCTGGCTCTCGAAGATGAAGCCGCTGGTGCGGCAGTACTACTCCCAGAACTACATCCAGGGCCTGGCCACCGGCGACGTGTGGATCTCGATGGCCTGGTCCGGCGACATCTTCCAGCAGAACCTGTCGGGCAAGAAGATCGGCTCGCAGCTGAAGTTCATCATCCCGCAGGAGGGTGCACTGTTGTGGACCGACAA
Organism: Nocardioidaceae bacterium; assembly: GCA_035690495.1. Classification (GTDB taxonomy): domain Bacteria; phylum Actinomycetota; class Actinomycetes; order Propionibacteriales; family Nocardioidaceae; genus DASSKK01. The sequence goes on from DASSKK010000063.1 coordinate 135,515, forward strand.
CTTCGTGATCCTCAAGGGCGCCAAGAACCCGGTCAGCGCGATGGACCTGATGGACTTCTACTACCAGCCGAAGATCGCCGCGGAAGTCACCGAGTGGGTCAACTACATCTCCCCGGTGCCGAACGCCCAGCAGCTGGTCAAGGCCGACGCCGCGAAGGCCAAGGGGGGCGACAAGTCCTACCTGCAGTCAGTGGCGACCAGCTACGCGACGTTCCCGCAGCCGTCTGACTACGCCAAGACCAGCATCGGCTTCACCCCGAAGGCGGGCTCGCAGATGAACACCTGGAACTCCATCTTCGAGCCGATCTACCAGTCCTGATGCGTCGCCGCCTCGCGCCGTACTGGCTGATCCTGCCCGGCGGGATCTGGCTGGCGGTGTTCTTCGTGATCCCGATGATCGCGATGGTCTCGGTCTCGCTGCAGTCCGGCAACCTCGTGACCGGGTTCCGGCAGACCTTCGAGTGGCGCAACTACGTGACCATGATCAGCCAGTACCACGAGCAGCTGATCCGCTCGTTCGTCTACGGACTGATCACCACGGTGCTGGCGATCGCGCTCGCGTTCCCGGTGGCGTACTGGATCGCGTTCCGCGGCGGTCGGCACAAGTCCACCTACCTCTTCCTGCTCCTGCTGCCGTTCTTCGTCACGTTCGTGATCCGCACCATCTCCTGGCAGTTCGTGCTCGCCGACGACGGCATCGTGCTCGGCAACCTCAAGAGCTGGGGGGTGCTTCCGGAGTCGTTCCACGTGCTGGCCACGCCGTACGCCGTGATCGGCGGCCTGGTCTACAACTTCCTGCCGTTCATGGTGCTGCCGATCTACGTCGCCCTCGAGCGGATCGACCGGTCGCTGCTCGAGGCCGCCTCGGACCTGTTCGCGAACAAGGCGCAGGCGTTCGTGCGGGTGGTGCTGCCGCTGTCGCTGCCGGGGGTGTTCGCCGGGGTGATCCTGACGTTCGTTCCGGCAGCCTCCGACTACGTCAACGCGCAGATCCTCGGCGGCAGCGGGCAGGTGATGATCGGCAACATCATCGAGCAGCTGTACCTGACCAACTCCGACTACCCGCAGGCCTCCGCGCTGAGCTCGATCCTGCTCGCCGCGCTGCTGATCGGGATCTTCGCGTACGCGAAGGCGCTGGGCACCCGGGACGTGATGGACGTGAGCGCAGCATGAGCCGCCGCCCCGACCGGGCGCCGTGGCTGGCGGCGTACGCCTGGCTGGTGATGTTCTGGCTGTCCCTGCCGATCCTGGTGATGATCGTGTTCGGCTTCAACGACACCACCAGCAAGTTCAACTTCGTCTGGCAGGGCTGGACGCTGCACTGGTACCGCGACCTGTTCAACATCCCCGATCTGACGGCCGCGCTGGAGAACTCGATCACGATCGCGGTGATCGTCACGATCGCGGCGACGGCGCTGGGCACGATGATCGGCTACGCGATGGGCAAGTACCGCTTCCGGGGTCGCGGGATGCTCGACCTGGTGCTGTTCGCCAACGTCGCCGCGCCGGAGATCGCGATGGGTACCGGGCTGCTCTCGCTGTTCCTCACCCTCGGCATCCCGCGGGGCTACTGGACGGTCGTGATCGCGCACATCATGTTCGACATCGTGTACGTCGCGATCACGGTCCGGGCGCGGATGGCGGCCTTCGACCGCTCGCTGGAGGAGGCGTCCCAGGACCTGGGCGCCGGCGGCTTCACGACGTTCCGGCTGGTGACCCTGCCGGTGCTGATGCCCGGCGTGGTGGCGGGTGCGCTGCTGGCGTTCGCGCTGTCGATCGACGACTTCATCATCACCGACTTCAACGCCGGCGCGATGCAGACGTTCCCGCTGTGGGTGTACGGAAGCTCCCGGGTGGGCACCCCGCCGCAGGTGAACGTGATGGGCACGCTGATCTTCGCGTTCGGGATCCTGCTGGTGCTGGCCAACACGATCATGCTGCGCCGTGCCCGCAGGCAAGGGGTCAGTGGAACGGGTTGACCCACCAGCCGAGGCTCACCGCAGGCTTCTGGGGGTGCCGGGCGTCCCAGCAGCTCCAGTGCGGGCTTGTTCCACTGACCCAGGACAGCCGGTAGTCGCGGAAGTTGCCGCCGGCGTACTCGTTGCAGTACTTGGTGGCCGACGCGTGCAGCGTCGGGCTCAGCCGGGGTCCGTAGAGGTAGACGACGAACCCGAGCAGCACGCCGAACACGATGCCGGCGTAGGTGATCGAGCGCAGCGACAGCAGCGGTCTCCCCGTCGCGGAAATGCCCATGCCCTGCCCTGTTCGCCACCGGCCCCGGTCGGGACTCGCTCGGTCTCACTGTAGAGACGATCGAGCCGCCGTGAGGGCGGAATCGCGCAACTCCCGGGACCCGCTCCGGCGACCGGCCGTGCCCTTCCCGCCGCCCCGCCCATGCCCTTCCCGCCTTCCCGCCCAGGCCCTTCCCGCCTTCCCGCCCCCTGCCGGATGAGAGAATCGTCCGTGTGAGGGATCAGGACAGGCGCGACGTGGTGGTGCTCGGCTCCACCGGGTCCATCGGCACCCAGGCGCTGGACGTCGTACGCGCCCACCCGGACCGGTTCCGCGTGGTCGCGCTGACCGCCGGAGGCAGCAATCCCGACCTTTTCGCCGCACAGGCGGAGGAGTTCCGGCCGGCGTTCGCGGAGCTGGGCGAGGACGCCTCGTGCACGGCCGCCGCGATGGAGTGCGACGTGGTCCTCAACGGGATCACCGGTGCCGTGGGACTCCGGCCTACGCTGGCGGCCCTCGACGCCGGCAACACCCTTGCGCTGGCCAACAAGGAGTCGCTGATCATCGGCGGCCCTGTGGTCACTGCCCGGGCCAAACCCGGCCAGATCGTGCCGGTCGACTCCGAGCACAGTGCGCTCGCCCAGTGCCTGCGCGGCGGTCGCGCCGACGAGGTACGCCGTCTGGTGCTGACCGCCAGCGGCGGCCCGTTCCGGGGGCGCAGCCGCGAGGAGCTGCACGACGTGACCCCCGAGCAGGCCCTGGCCCACCCGACCTGGGACATGGGCCCGTTCGTCACCATCAACTCCGCGACGCTGGTCAACAAGGGCCTGGAGGTCATCGAGGCGCACCTGCTGTTCGGCATCGGCTTCGACCGGATCGCGGTGGCGGTGCACCCGACCTCGGTGGTGCACTCGATGGTGGAGTTCTACGACGGCTCGACGCTGGCCCAGGCCTCCCCGCCGTCGATGCTGATCCCGATCGCGCTCGGTCTGGGCTGGCCCGACCGGGTGCCCGACGCGGCGCCAGCAGTGGACTGGAGCGTGCCGCAGCGGTGGGAGTTCTTCCCGCTCGACGACGAGGCGTTCCCGGCCGTGCGGCTGGCCAGGGTCGCGGGGGAGAGGGGCGGCACGGCGCCCGCGGTCTACAACGCGGCGAACGAGGTGTGCGTGCGGGCGTTCCTCGACGGGGAGATGCGGTTCACCGACATCGTGCCCACCGTCGAGCGGGTGCTCGCTGCGCACGACGTACCTTCCGCGCCGGCGGACCTGACCGTCGAGGACGTGCTCGCCGCGGACGCCTGGGCGCGCGAGACGGTGGCCGGCCGATGACCGCGCTGCTGTTCGTCGCCGGCGTGGTGGTGTTCGTGGTCGGCCTGGCCGTCTCGATCGGTCTGCACGAGGTCGGCCACATGGTGTTCGGCAAGCTGTTCGGTGTCAAGGTCACGCAGTACTTCGTCGGCTTCGGCAGGACCGTGTGGTCGACCCGGCGCGGTGAGACGGAGTACGGCGTGAAGGCCGTCCCGCTCGGCGGCTACGTGAAGATGATCGGGATGCTGCCTCCCGGCAAGCATGACCCGTCCGGTGAGCCCGACACGGAGTCGTCGCGGGTCCGCGCCTCGACCACCGGGATGTTCTCCCAGCTGATCTCCGACGCCCGCCGTGCCGAGTACGAGCACGTCCAGCCCGGCGACGAGGACCGGCTGTTCTACAAGCTGTCGTGGTGGCGCAAGCTGATCGTGATGGGCGCCGGGGCCACCACCAACGTCGTACTCGCCTTCCTGCTGTTCGGCGCCGTGTTCATGCTGCACGGGGCGCCCGTGCCGACCACCACGGTGTCCCAGGTCTCCGACTGCGTGATCGCGGTGACCCCGCAGTCGCTGGACCAGCCGCCCCGCAAGTGCGCACCTAGCGACCCGGTGGCCCCTGCGCGCCAGGCCGGTCTGCACAAGGGCGACCGGGTGGTGGCCTTCAACGGCGCGAAGATCCACTCATGGGCGCAGCTGACCCGGCTGATCCGCGCCAATCGGGACGGTGCGGCCACCATCGTGGTGGAGCGCAACGGCCACCGGATCACGACCCACACCAACACCACGGTCTCGGCGCGGCCGAAGTCCGCTGACGCGCCGGAGACCATCGTCAAGGTCGGCTTCCTCGGCATCGCGCCCAAGCAGGTGCTGGTCAAGCGCGATGCGGGCTACGTCGTGACCACGATGGCCGACTACACCTGGAAGACGCTGCAGGCGCTGGGCACGCTGCCGGGCAAGATGGTCGGCGTGGCCAAGGCGGCCCTCGGCCTGCAGCCGCGTGCCGAGGACAGCCCGATGAGCGTGGTCGGGGCCAGCCGGGTCGCGGGCTCGGTCGCCTCCAACCAGAGGCTGTCGGGCGCCGACAAGCTGTTCGGACTGGTGGCCCTGCTGGGCGGGATCAACCTGTTCGTGGGGCTGTTCAACTTCGTGCCGCTGCTACCGCTCGACGGCGGCCACATGGCGGGCGCTCTCTTCGAGGCGGTGCGGCGAGGTGTCGCCCGGGTGTTCCGGCGGCCCGACCCGGGGTACTTCGACACCGCGAAGCTGCTCCCCGTGGCCTACGTGATGGCCGCGGTGATCCTGGTCGCGAGCGTGGTTCTCGTGTACGCCGACATCGTCGCGCCCGTGCGGCTGCGCTGACCCGCAGTCCCACGTGGGTGCCCGGCTCCGGGCTAGGCTGGGGACGGTCCAAGGCTGAGACACCGAAGGAAGGGATGGTCGATGACCTCGGTGAACCTGGGGATGCCCGAAGCGCCCCCGCCCGTGCTCGCGCCGCGCCGCAAGAGCAGGCAGATCAAGGTGGGGAAGGTGCTCGTCGGCGGGGACGCGCCGGTCTCGGTCCAGTCGATGTGCACGACGCTGACCGCCGACGTCAACACGACGCTGCAGCAGATCGCCGAGCTCACCGCCTCCGGCTGCGACATCGTCCGGGTGGCCTGCCCCAGCCAGGACGACGCCGACGCGCTGCCGGAGATCGCCAAGCACTCGCAGATCCCGGTGATCGCCGACATCCACTTCCAGCCGCGCTACGTCTTCGCCGCGATCGACGCCGGCTGCGCTGGCGTACGCGTGAACCCCGGCAACATCCGCAAGTTCGACGACCAGGTCAAGCAGATCGCCCAGGCCGCCAAGGACCACGGCACCTCGCTGCGGATCGGCGTGAACGCCGGGTCGCTGGACAAGCGGGTGCTGGAGAAGTACGGCAAGGCAACGCCCGAGGCCCTGGTCGAGTCCGCGGTATGGGAGGCCGGCCTGTTCGAGGAGCACGACTTCCACGACTTCAAGATCTCGGTCAAGCACCACGACCCGGTCGTGATGGTGCAGGCCTACCAGATGCTCGCCGAGCGCGGCGACTGGCCGCTCCACCTCGGCGTCACCGAGGCCGGCCCGGCCTTCCAGGGCACGATCAAGTCCGCCACGGCGTTCGGCGCGCTGCTCTCCCAGGGCATCGGCGACACCATCCGGGTCTCGCTGTCCGCGCCTCCGGTGGAGGAGGTCAAGGTCGGGCTGCAGATCCTCGAGTCGCTGAACCTGCGTCCCCGCCGGCTGGAGATCGTCTCCTGCCCGTCGTGCGGGCGTGCCCAGGTCGACGTCTACGAGCTCGCCGACAAGGTGACGGCGGGGCTGGACGGCCTCGAGGTGCCGCTGCGGGTGGCCGTGATGGGCTGCGTCGTCAACGGGCCCGGCGAGGCCCGCGAGGCCGACCTCGGCGTGGCCTCCGGCAACGGCAAGGGTCAGATCTTCGTCAAGGGCGAGGTGATCAAGACCGTGCCCGAGTCGCAGATCGTGGAGACGCTGATCGAGGAGGCGATGCGGATCGCCGACGAGATGGGCGACTCCGAGGAGGGGTCCGCGAGCGTCACCGTCGGCTAGGCCAGACGCCCGCCCGCCCCCCGATTCGTCCGCGAAGTTGCGTCCTGTCCACGCAGGGCGATCGAGGACGAATCGGGTTGGGGAGCGGCGTCAGCGGTAGCCGCTGGCGTCTGCCAGGCCGTGCTCGTCCCCGAAGCCGTGGTCGGCGATCAGGCCCCAGCAGTCCGGCTGCGAGCCGTCGGTGTCGGTGACGTGGTACGTCCTCGCCAGGTCGTGGGACGTCACGGACTGCCCGGCGAGACGCCCGTGCCCGGCGTCGGCCGCGAGCGCCGCCACGCCGCGCGCGACGTACGCCGGTGACTCACTGATCGCGAAGCCCGGCACCTTCTCCAACGCGTCGCGCCAGTGGTCCTCGGTAACGCCGAAGTTGTCCAGCATCGCCTCCGACCGGATCCAGCCCGGCGTGACCGCCAGTGCCGTCACCGGGTGGTCGGACAGCTCGTGGGTCAGGCCGACCACGATCCGCTGCACGTTGGCCTTGACCAGGTCGTAGTAGAAGCCGACGCCGCGGCGGAACTCCCGGTTGGCCTCGAAGGTCCCGTCGGTCATCTCCACGACCAGGCCGGGGGAGTCTCCGGCGGCAGTGTCCAGCATCAGCGGGATCGCGAAATGGCTGGTGATCAGATGGGTGTCCACGCCCATCCTCAGCATCCTCAGACCGCCGGCCAGGTCGTGCTCCCACAGCGGATGCTCCCAGTCGGCGTAGCGATCGCCCCCGAAGATGTCGTTGACGAGTACGTCGAGCCGGCCGTGCGCGGCGCGGATCTGGCCGAGCAGCTGCTCGACCGCACCCTGGTCCTCGTGGTCGACGACCAGCGCTGTTCCCTCGCCGACCTGGGCGACGATCTCACCGGTCTCCTCGATCGTCTCGGGCCGGTCGATCTCCGAACGGCCGCAGACGCGGCTGCTGCGGCCCGTGGCGTAGACATGGGCCCCGGCGCGGGCGAGCTCGACGGCGATCGCGCGGCCGGCACCACGGGTCGCGCCCGCCACCAGGGCGACCCGGCCGGTCAGTGGTCTGTCCGAGTGGTTCATGTCCGGCAGTCAACCAGTACCGCCAGGCCCCTGCTTGATCGCGATTGCGCTGTGCCGCGTCACCCCAGCCGGCAAGGCTGGTGTGCTAGTATCCTAGGGTGGTAGCCGAGAAGCGCGGCAAGACGCAGTTCAACGTCTACCTGCCGCCGGAGCTGGTGCGCCGGGTCAAGCACAAGTCGATCGACGAGGGCGACAGCCTGTCCGCGCTCGTCGAGCGAGCGCTGACCGAATACCTCGACAGGCATGGGGAGGCACACGGATGACAGTCTCGACAGGCGGGACCGACCGGGAGTCGGCCGGCGGAATCGTCGTGTGCCCGGTGCGGTTCACCGACGACCTCGCGGCGATGCGGGACTTCCTGGTGCTGCTGGGGCTCGCCCCTCGTGTGGAGTCCGAGGTCGGTGGCTGGGTCGACCTCGTCGCCGGTGGGGGCATGGTCGCCCTGCACGACGCCGCCAGCAGCGATGTCGGTGCGCCCGCCGGAATGTCCATCCTGTCCTTCCAGGTCGACGACGCGGACTTCCTCGCGCGATCGCTCCGGTCCACCGGGTTCGACGACGCCGCCGTGTACGACGAGAACTACGGCCGGGTGCTGACCGTCGCCGACCCACTCGGCGAACAGGTGCTGCTCAACGAGCGCAGCGGCGACCTCTACGGCTACCGCGTCCACGATCCCGACCTCTGCAATCCCGGCACGCGGGTGGTGCCGGTGCGGTTCACCGATCAGACGACGGCGTACGCCCGCTTCCTGAACCGCCTCGGGCTCGCGGGGGATCCCGATCCGGCGTACGCCGTGTTCACAGCGCGCGGTGGGGATCACGGGTCGGTCGGCATCCGCCGCGTGCACCGCGATGATCTGCCTGTCGTGGCCGGGCCCGGACCTTCGGTGCAGCTCACTGTGACCAGCACCGAGCCGCTCGACGACGTTGCCGCGCGGTTGATCGCCGCCGGACACGAGGACGCCGAGATCGTGAACGAGGCCTTCGGGGACGTGCTGTCGGTCACCGACCCGGACGGCCAGCCGGTCCAGGTCCACCAGTCCGGGTGAGCCCCGAGATGGGTCTCGACAGTCTCCACGGCAAGGACGAGCTCGACCGGCGCGACGATCCACTCCTGCGCGATCGCGAATACCGGAAGTACCTCGCGGCGCGGAGCCTGTCCGGCTTCGGGGACATCGTCACCTACGTTGCCCTGCCGGTGCTGGTCTACCGGCTCACCGGTTCGGCCACGCTCACCGCCGCCGTCGCCGGGTTGGAAGCCGCCCCCTACGTGCTGTTCGGTCTGCTCGCCGGGGTGCTCGGCGACCGGGCAAACCGCAAGCGAGTCATGGTGGCGGCGGACCTGGCGGATGCCGTGCTGCTGGTGAGTGTGCCGCTCGCGCACTGGTTCGGGGTGCTCACCGTCCCGCACCTGCTGGCCGTCGCCTTCCTCGCTCCGGCGGTGGCCACGTTCTTCGACGGGTCGGTGTTCGGCGCGATCCCGACCCTGGTCGGCCGGGAACGAATCGCCCAGGCCAACTCCTTCGTGGTGAGCGTTCAGTCCGTCGAAGGTGTCGTGCTGCCATCCCTGATCGGTCTCGCGTTGGCCGTGGTCTACCCGGCGACGATGCTGGCGGTCGATGCGGTGAGCTTCCTGACCTCCGCTGTCCTGATTGGTGCGATCACCCGGCCGATGCAGGATCCGCTGCGGGAGCGGCCGCCGCTGGCCTTGAAGCAGCTCGGGGCCGATGTCGGGCAAGGAGTCCGCTACCTGTGGCGACACCGCAGTGTCCGGGCGATGACCATCGTCAGCTTCACCCAGTGCGTCAGCGCAGGTGGTTTCGTTGCGCTGGAGGTGGTCTGGGCGGACCGGCAGCTCGGCGTCGGAACGTCCGGCTGGCGGTTCGGCGTGGTGTTCGGCACCTGGGCCGTAGGCACACTGGTCGCCTCGGTCTGCCTTCCGCGGCTCCTGCGTCGTACGTCCCCGGCGGGAGTGACGCTGGCGGCACTTCCGGTCTCGGCCACGCTCGGCCTGCTCACTCCAGTGTGGAGCACCTGGTGGGTCGGCGCGCTGTTCCTCTTCGCCTGGAGCGTCCCGTACACGCTGGTGGCGTTCAACGCGGTCGCCTACCGGCAGCAGGTCACGCCCGAGTACCTCCTCAGCCGGGTCAACACCGCGGGCCGGATGCTCTCGTGGGGGATGGGCTGGACCGGCGGCGCGTTCCTGGCCGGTGTGCTGACCACGATGTTGGGCCTGCGGGCCACCATGTTTGCGGCCACTTCCGTGGCCGTCCTCGGCGTGCTCGTCGCGTGGTGCTCGCCGCTCGCCCGGTCGCGAGCAGCGGCACTCCCCATGGGGAACTGACGCTTCCCATGGGGAGTTCCCCGTGGGGAGGGGCCGTTTACCAGGGTGCCATGGTAAACGGGCGGGCGCGGGTAGGCTCCCCAGCGTGCTCCGGACTCAGCCAAGGCTGCGTGTGCTCGGCCCCACCGACCTCCCCGCGATGCTGGAGCTCGCGGCGTGCGACCCGGTCGTGAACGTGTTCGCCGACTACCGGAGCCGGCTCACCCAGCTCGAGCCGCGGTGGCTGGGCGGGGAGATGTGGGGCTACTACGAGGCGGGCAGGCTGGTGTCGGCATGCCACGCCGGCGCCAACCTGGTGCCCGTGCAGGCCACTCCGGAGGCGGTGGCGGTCTTCGCCGCCCGGGCGCTGTCCCAGGGCCGGCGGTGCGCCACGATCGTGGGGCCTTCGGCGTCGGTTTGCGAGCTGTGGCGTCATCTCGAGAACCGCTGGTCGCCTGCCCGCGAGCTGCGCCGGGACCAGCCTCACATGCAGATCGGCGGTCCGCCCGCGATCGCGCCCGACCCGCAGGTACGCCGTACGACGCAGGCCGATCTCGACGTGCTCTATCCGGCATGCGTGGCCATGTACACCGAGGAGGTCGGCGTCTCACCCGAGGGCGGCGGACGCGACATGTACCGCGCCCGGGTCGCTCAGCTGATCGGCAAGGGCTGGTCGTTCGCCCGCATCGAGGGCGGAGAGGTGGTGTTCAAGGCCGAGGTCGCCGCCGCCTCCCCGCACGCGTGCCAGGTGCAGGGGGTGTACGTCCCCCCGGACCGTCGAGGCCAGGGGTTCGCGGCCGCCGGGATGGCCGCGGTGGTGGAGATGGCCTTGCGCGACATCGCCCCCGTGGTGTCGCTGTACGTCAATGCGCACAACCATGCGGCCCGGCGCGCCTACGCGCGGGTCGGGTTCGAGGAGACCGGCACGTTCACGACGGTCATGTTCTGAGCCCGGCCTTTCCCAGGCCGTTCTCAGGTTGCTCTGCCAGCATGCCCGCGTGGACACCCTGATCGTGGCCGTGGCGCAGTACGCGATCTTCCTCGTCGCGCTCGGTGCCGTGGCGGTCTGGGTGGTGGTCGATCGCCCGGTCAAGATCCCACTGGCCGTGCAGGCGGTGCTCACCGTGCTGATCGTGGCCGGCCTGGTCAAGCTCGCCTCGACGCTGCACACCGATCCGCGTCCGTTCGTCGTCGACCCCTCGCTGAAGCCGATGTTCGCCCATCCGCCCGACAACGGCTTCCCCTCCGACCACACCGCCCTGGCCGCCGGTGTCGCGTTCCTGGTGATCGCCTACCGCCGCTGGGTGGGTGTCGGCCTGCTCGCCATCGCGGTGGGCATCGGACTCGCCCGCGTCGCCGCGCACGTCCACCACCTGCAGGACATCGGGGCCGGGCTGCTGATCGGCCTGGTGGCTGCCACGGTCGTCCTCCTCGCGTGGCACCTGACCATCGGCCGGATAGGTCACGAGCGACATGCCGACGAGACCCCGGCGGGTCGTTCATGACCTGTCGCCGCCGCCCGGCGCCGCACAACTGCGTGGCGGACGCGAAGAGGGCGTAGGTAGCCTTGCGGCCATGTTCTCACCCCACGAAGCCGCTCGCTTCGCTCACGCCCGCGCGGGGGCCCCGAGATGATCCTGCGGATGTCGAAGCTGTTCGTGCGCACGCTGCGGGACGATCCCGCGGACGCGGAGGTGCCGAGCCACAAGCTGCTGGTCCGCGCCGGCTACATCCGTCGGGCCGCGCCGGGCATCTACTCCTGGCTGCCGCTGGGCCTGCGGGTACTGCGCAACATCGAGCGGATCGTGCGCGAGGAGATGGACGCGATGGGCGCCCAGGAGCTGCTGTTCCCGGCGCTGCTTCCGCGCGAACCCTACGAGTCCACCGGCCGGTGGACGCACTACGGCGACGGCATCTTCCGGCTGAAGGACCGGAAGAAGGCCGACTACCTGCTCGGGCCGACGCACGAGGAGATGTTCACGCTCACGGTCAAGGATCTCTACTCCTCCTACAAGGACCTGCCGGTCTGGCTCTACCAGATCCAGACCAAGTACCGCGACGAACCGCGCCCTCGCGCGGGCATCCTGCGCGGACGCGAGTTCGTGATGAAGGACTCCTACTCCTTCGACACCTCCGACCAGGGGTTCCTGGCCTCCTACCAGGCACACCGCGACGCGTACGTGAAGATCTTCGACCGGCTCGGCTTCGAGTACGCCATCGTCGCGGCCACCTCCGGCGCGATGGGCGGCTCTGCCAGCGAGGAGTTCCTGGCCAAGGCGGAGCACGGCGAGGACACCTACGTGCGGTGCACCAGCTGCGAGTACGCCGCCAACGTCGAGGCGGTGCAGGTGCGTCCGCCGGCGCCGATCCCGTACGACGACGCGCCGCCAGCGCACGCCGAGCAGACCCCGGACACCCCGACGATCCAGACGCTCGTCGACCACCTCAATGAGAAGTTCCCCCGCGAGGACCGGCCCTGGACGGCCGGGGACACGTTGAAGAACGTGCTCGTCGTGCTCAAACATCCCGACGGCACGCGTGAGCCGGTCGCGATCGGCGTGCCCGGGGACCGGGAGGTCGACGCGAAGCGGTTGGAGGGCCAGCTCGAGCCGACCGAGGTCGAGCCGTTCGACGAGACGGAGTTCGCCAGGCATCCCGCCCTGGTCAAGGGCTACATCGGCCCCGGCGTGCTCGGAGAGCACAACGAGTCCAAGATTCGCTACATGGTGGACCCGCGCGTGGTCGAGGGGACCCGCTGGGTGACCGGCGCCGACGTCGCCGGCTCGCACGTGATCGACCTGGTGGCCGGCCGCGACTTCACCCCCGACGGCGCCATCGAGGCCGCCGAGGTCCGCGACGGAGATCCCTGCCCGAACTGCGCCGACGGCACCTTGGAGAGCGCGCGCGGCATCGAGATGGGCCACATCTTCCAGCTCGGCACCTGGATCGCCGACGCACTCGGTCTCCAGGTTCTCGACGAGCACGGCAAGCTGGTCACGGTGATGATGGGCTCCTACGGCATCGGAGTCTCCCGTGCGGTCGCCGCGATCGCGGAGAACACGCACGACACCCTCGGTTTGTGCTGGCCACGCGAGGTGGCACCTGCCGACGTACACCTGGTGGCGACCGGCAAGGACGATGCCGTCTACGACGCCGCGGCCGAGCTTGCGGCCGATCTGGAGCGGCGTGGGCTGACCGTGCTCTACGACGACCGGGCGAAGGTCTCGCCCGGGGTCAAGTTCAAGGACGCCGAGCTCATCGGCGTCCCGCTGATCGTGGTGGTCGGCAGGGGACTCGCCGACGGCGTGGTCGAGGTGCGGGATCGCAAGTCCGGCGAGCGTCGCGACGTGCCCGTCGGCGAAGCGGCCGGGCGGATCGCGGAAGCCGCGCATGCTTGAGGCGGTGATCTTCGACTGGGGCGGAACGCTCACGCCCTGGCACACGATCGACTTCGAGGCCGAGGCGCTGGCGCTCGCCGCGGCCGTCGTAGGCGGCGACGAGAGTGCCGCCGAGCTGCTGCGCAAGGCCGGCGACGTGGTGTGGGGCAGGTCGCGCGACGACCACACCAGCGCCACGATCGCCGACATCTTCGTCGAGGCCGGCTTCGAGCACGACGCGGAGCTGCTCACCGGCTACCGGGCGTTCTGGGAGCCGCACACGCTCACCGACCCCGACGTGGTGCCGCTGCTGAGCAGGCTCAAGGTCGACGGCCTGAGGGTCGGCGTGCTGTCCAACACGGTCTGGCCGCGCGACTGGCACGAGGAGTTCTTCCGCCGCGACGACGTGCTCGATCTCATCGACGGTGCGGTGTACACCAGCGAGATCGCCTGGACCAAGCCCGCGCCTCAGGCGTTCGAGGCCGCGATGCATGCCGTCGGCGTCAGCGACCCGGGTGCCTGCGTGTTCGTCGGGGACCGGCTCTTCGACGACATCTGGGGAGCCGGGAACGTCGGGATGCGGACCATCCACGTGCCTCACAGCGACATCCCCGCCGCCCAGGTCGGGCACAGCGAGGGGGAGCCGGATGCGGTCGTGGAGCGGCTCGCCCACGTGTACGACGTGATCTCGGCCTGGCGCCGGGTCGAGGCGTAGCGGCTGCTAATGTGACGGCGCCCACACAGAGGGGCTGGAAGGGGGTCACTCGCAGAAGGGAAGCAGCCATGTCACGGCCACGTCGACTGAAAGCTCTCGCAACAGCACTGGCAGGGGCGACGTTGTTCGCCACCGCCGCGTGCGGGAACAGCTCCGGGACCGCGGGCGGCGGCGACACGGGCAGCCACACCAAGGACGCCAAGCTGGCCGCGATGGTGCCCGACAGCATCGCCTCGGACGGCAAGGTCGTGGTGGCCACCGACCCGACGTACGCCCCGATGGAGTTCGTCGCCTCGGACGGCAAGACGATCATCGGCGTGGACCCGGACCTGGGCAAGGCGCTCGGCGACATCCTCGGGGTGAAGTTCGACTTCCAGAAGGCCACCTTCGACGGCATCATCCCCGGCCTCGCCGCCGGCAAGTACGAGCTCGGGATGTCCTCGTTCACCGACACCAAGAAGCGCGAGAAGGTCGTCGACTTCGTCACCTACTTCAAAGCCGGCACGGCGCTGATGGTGCCCTCCGGCAACCCGGACAAGCTGTCGACGTCCGACTCCTCGCTGTGCGGCAAGCGTGTCGGGGCGGAGAAGGGCACCATCCAGGCCGACGACATCGCCGCCCGCAGCAAGAAGTGCCAGTCCGCAGGCAGCAAGCCGATCGCCGCGAAGGTGTTCCCGGACCAGAACGCCGTGAACCTCGCTCTGGCCACCGGCCGCATCGACGCGGCGCTCGCCGACTCCGGCGTCGCGGGCTACATGGCCAAGAAGTCCGACGGCAAGTTCGAGATCGTCGGGAAGCCCTACTCCACCGCCCCGTATGGGGTCGCGGTTCCGCAGGACAGCGGAGACTTCACGAAGGCTCTGCAGGGCGCGATCGACAAGCTGATCGCGGACGGGACCTACCAGAAGATCCTGAAGCACTGGAGCTCTTCCCAGGGTGCGATCGACAAGTCGGAGATCAACGCCGCGGTGAGCTGAGGTCGCATCGATGAGCGAGACGACCGTCGGGGGACCCGTCGAGATCAAGGCGGTGCCGGTGCGGCATCCGGGCCGCTGGGTGGCCACGTTGGTGGTGCTGGTGCTGCTGGCGATGCTGGTGCACTCGCTGCTCACCAACCCCAACTTCGGCTGGGACGTGGTCTTCCGGTACTTCACCTTCCGCAGCATCCTGGTGGGTCTGAGCCACACGGTCCTGCTCACCGTGCTGTGCATGGCGATCGGGGTGGTCGGCGGGGTCATCCTGGCGGTGATGCGCCTCTCCCCGAACCCGGTGCTCACCTCGGTGAGCTGGCTGTACATCTGGTTCTTCCGCGGTACGCCGCTGCTGGTGCAGATCCTGTTCTGGGGCTACATCGGTGCGCTGTTCGAGACCGTCGGCTTCGGAGTGCCGTTCGGCCCGGAGTTCGTGACGTTCAAGACCCAGAGCCTGATCTCGGTCTTCCTCGCCGCGGTGCTCGGGCTCGCGCTCAACGAGGCGGCGTACATGGCCGAGATCGTGCGCGCCGGCATCCTCTCGATCGACGCGGGCCAGACCGAGGCCGCTCAGTCGGTGGGCATGTCCCGGCTGCTCACGATGCGCAGGATCGTGCTGCCGCAGGCGATGCGGGTGATCATCCCGCCGACGGGCAACGAGTTCATCAACATGCTCAAGACCTCGTCCCTGGCCTTCGCCATCGGTTACCAGGAGCTCTTCCTGGCCAGCCGGAACTTCGGTTCCCGTACGCTGGCGGTGATGGAGGCGCTGATCGTGGCGACGATCCTGTACCTCGTCCTCACCACGATCTTCAGCATCTTCCAGTACTACATCGAACGCCACTTCTCGCGTGGGTCGTCCCGGCAGATGCCGGACACACCCGTGCAGCGGGCGTGGAAGCACCTCACCACGTTCCGTCACGGCACCGGATCGGGGGCGAGGCTCTGATGAAGACCGACGCGAACACAGCCACCGGCGGCACCGGCGGCACACCGGGCGGGCCGATGGTCCGGGCGGAGTCCGTCCACAAGTCCTTCGGCCACAACAAGGTGCTCAAGGGCATCGACCTCGAGGTCCAGCCGCAGGACGTCTTCTGCCTCGTCGGTCCCTCCGGCTCCGGCAAGTCCACCTTCCTGCGCTGCATCAACCACCTGGAGCAGATCTCCGCGGGGCGGCTCTACGTCGACGGTCAGCTGGTCGGCTACCGCCAGAAGGGCGACAAGATCTACGAGCTCAAGGAGCGCGAGGTCGCCGCCCAGCGCAAGGACATCGGCATGGTGTTCCAGCGCTTCAACCTCTTCCCGCACATGACCGCGGTGGAGAACGTGATGGAGGCGCCGGTCCAGGTCCGCGGCCTGTCGAAGGCGGAGGCCCGCGACCGGGCGATGAAGCTGCTGGAGCGGGTCGGGCTCGGCGACAAGACCAAGCACTACCCCGCCCAGCTCTCCGGTGGACAGCAGCAGCGCGTCGCCATCGCGCGGGCGCTCGCGATGGAACCGAAGTTGATGCTGTTCGACGAGCCGACCTCGGCGCTCGACCCGGAGCTGGTCGGCGAGGTGCTGGACGTGATGCGCGACCTGGCCGAGTCCGGCATGACGATGATCGTCGTCACCCACGAGATGGGCTTCGCCAAGCAGGTCGGTGACTCGCTGGTGTTCATGGACGACGGCGTCGTCGTCGAGTCCGGTGACCCCCGCGAGGTGCTCAGCAACCCGCAGCACGAGCGCACCCGCGCCTTCCTCTCGAAGGTGCTCTGAGGGCGGCCTGGCCGAGCCGAGGCATCCGCGCGCCGCAGGCATCCGCGTCCCGTTGCGCATAACTCCTGCAATTGGGTGTCCATGTCGCTGACGTGATGTCGGGGGTCGCGGTTAGTGTCCGGATGTGATTACAGGACCGG
>DASSKK010000064.1:0-56385 GCA_035690495.1 Nocardioidaceae bacterium
CGACGACGGCACCACCACCGGCAGGTTCAAGATTCCCGACCTGCACGCCCACATGCTCCGCAAGGCCTTGGAGGCGTTCGTCTCCCCACGCCGGCTCAAGGCCGAGGAGCGGTCCGACTCCGACGGCAGGAAGCTGACCCGACCCGAACTGCTCGGCAAGGGGTTGTGTGAGTTCATCGAACGCTACCCGTTCGCACAGATCGGCAGGCACGCCGGCATGAACGCCACCGTGGTGGTCACCATCGACCTCGACAACCTGCTGTCCGGGCTCGGCACCGCCACCTTGGACACCGGCGGAGTCATCTCCGCCGGTGAGGCGCGCCGGCTGGCGTGTGAGGCCGGGCTGATCCCGATGGTGCTCGACAGCGAGTCGATGCCACTGGACGTGGGCCGCAAATGCCGCTTCCACACCGAGGCCCAACGACTCGCCATCAGCCTGCGCGACCAGACCTGCCGCGCCGAAGGCTGTGACCGGCTCTCCGGGTTCTGCGAGTTCCACCACGTGATCCCCTGGGCCCAAGGCGGTGCCACCAGCGTCGCCGACGGCGCCATGCTCTGCAGTTGGCACCACCACCGCATCCACGACCCCCGCTACGACCACACCCGTAGCCCAGCAGGCCGCATCCAGTTCTACAGACGCCAATAGGAGACCGGCCCAGTGTCTCGACAGGCTCGACCGGCGGCGCGGCTCGACCGGCGGCGACAGCCGACCGGCAGTAGCCTCGGGCCGATGGCTGGACAGACCCTGACCACGGAACGCCTCGCGGCGCGCCCCGTCGAAGCCGACGATCTCGAAGGACTTCTCGCAGTGCGGCAGTCCAACCAAGAGCGTTTACTGCGCACCGAGGGCAGCGAGGGCGAGCCGGGTCGCTACACGATCGAGATGCTCGAGCGCGACGTCATGCTGGCGGACTTGGATCCGGCACGGTTGTTCCTCGCCATCCGCAAGCTCGTCGATCGTGAGCCGGTGATCGGGCTCGTCGACATGCTCGTGGCCAACCCGAGCGACAACCATCCGTGGCTCGGCTCCGTCGAGATCACCGCCATTGAGCAGCGGAAGGGCTTCGGCCGGGAAGCGGCCCTGGCCGCCACCGAGTTCCTTCTGTCGCAGGGGGCGTCGGGACGTGCCGTGCGGGCAGCCATCGATGGCGACGATGCCGCAGCGCAGGCGTTCGCAGCCGCATGCGGTTTCGTCAGGTCGCAGTCGGCCGACGTCGCGCTGCGTGATGGGCAGATGCTGTTCGAGTCGCCGGCGGGCTGATCAGGTCAACGATCCGGGGTCGGCAGGTACGTCGACCGCGTGCTCTCGCAACCAGTCGACCGGGATCACCTCGAGGGCGCGCTCGTTGGTGGAAGCGAGTACGACGGGTGCGGCGACCCCCGCCTGGTAGGCCTGGCCCCAGCGTGCCGCCACCACGCACCAGCGATCCCCCGGCTGCAGACCGGGGAAGGCGAACTCGGGTCTGGGCGTGGACAGGTCGTTGCCGACCGAACGCTGGTGCTCGAGGAACTCCGCTGTCATCACCGCACAGACGGCGTGCAGACCGACGTCGGCCGAGCCGCAGCCACAGGTCCCGTCGCGGTAGAAACCCGTTACCGGGTCCATGCTGCACGACTCCAATGCGCCACCGAGCACGTTGCGTTCCGGCGACGAAGTCATGAGGTGAGCCTCTCCCTTCCGGAACGGAAGGTGCAAGCCTCAGCGCAGGTCGCGGGTGACGGCGAACGTGAAGCACTGCTCGACCAATGCGCGCAGGTGTACGACGGCAACGTCGCCCTGGTCCAGCAGCCGGCGTACCTGTGCCTCCACATCCTCGCCCTCGGCGACGATGGTGTTGTGCTGATACAGCATCGTCGTGTCCGCTGCGTAGGCTCGCAGCACCCGCGGGCCTACGCGAAACTGCTCCGGGAACGCTGACGGCCGTGGGTAACCGCCGCAATCGTCCGGATGGACGAACACCGGACCCACCTCTGCCCACGGGGACGCGCATTCGAACGGCGAATAGCCGATCAGCGCGATCTGCTCACCCCGGATCGCTTTGCCTAGACAGCAACGGAGGGGCTCCCCGCCACCCGCGACTCGCAGCGTGATCGCGTTCCCGTGTTCGTCGCGACCGCTCGCCCGGATCCGGGCCAAGCGCTGGGGGTCGATTGCGTGAACGCGCAGTGAGGTGGTCACGACTCCAGACTGCCTGATCTGACGGACCGACTCTCGCGGAGATCGGACATCGCCTCTGTCCGAGACCAGGAACCTCGGAGGAGCGGGTGCCACAGCCTCGCGGGGTCAGTGGGGTTCGCGGGCGAAGCCGCCCGGAGTGAGGCCGGTGACGGTGCGGAAGTCGCGGGTGAAGTGCGCCTGGTCGGCGTACCCGAGCTCGGCCGCCACGGCGGCGAGGTCCACCCGGCCTCCTGTTCGCAGCCGCTCTGCCGCCTCGTGCAGCCGGCGGCGCTGGATGAGCCACTTCGGGGACAGTCCGATGCGTCGGGCGGTGAGCCGCTGGAGCGTCCGCTCGGCGAGGTCGAAGCGGTCGCACACCTGGCCGACGCGTTGCACCTCGCTGCGCTCCTCGACGTACTCGACGATCCGGTTGACGAGCATTCCCTCCTCGTCGACGGCTCCCAGTTCGTCCAGCGCGGCCTCGAGAACGTCGATGGCGGCCCGGTGCGCGGCCGGCTCGGCTGGTGCCTTCTCGAGTGCGGCCCGCACCCGGTCGGCGAGGGCAGCGCCGTCCAGCGTGGATACGTCGTCCAGTGCCACCCGGTCGTCGGTCAGGTCCGTGACCGGCCCGTCGAGCAGCATGGCGCCGGCCGCGGGCTGCAGCATCGCGCCCACCGCCCAGCCCTCACCGGCGAGCTCCTGGCGGCCCAGGCCGGTGTCCGGTCCGACCATGATCGCGTAGCTGTCGGAGATGACCAGCAGGCAGACCGGATACTGCAGCACCCGCTGCACCGTCGACGTGCCAGGCGGCAACGACGAGACCGGCACCCAGTAACGACGTACTAGATCCTCCATCCCCGCCCCCGGCGCGTACCGGAAGATCGGCGGGGTGTAACCGGCCTCGTCGCGCAGGTGCGCCCGCTCGGTGGGATCGATCCGCCGGTGGTCGGGCACGTGACGGATTCTTTCAAGACCGACCCGGCCCGGCCAGCCAGGCTGGAGGTCATGAACACGCATTCGCAGACCTACAACCAACGAGCCGACCGTTTCGGCGAGGTCGTCGACCGGGTCGCCGCCGACAGTTGGTCGGCGCAGAGCCCCTGCGAGAAGTGGACCGCGGCCGATGTCGTCGACCACGTCATCGACTCCCAGCGCGACTTCTGCTCCCGGCACGACGTCCGCCTCGGAGCCCGCCCTGAGGGGACGCCCCGCCAGGCGTGGCACGCCCACGTGGCCGCGGTTGGCGACGCACTCGGCGACGGAGCCCTCTTGGACACGGAGTTCGACGGCTACTTCGGACCGACCACTCTCGGCGACACTCTGGCGGACTTCTACGGCTTCGACATGATCGTGCACCGCTGGGACCTCGCCCGTGCCACCGGTCAGGAGGCCGAGTTCACCGAAGCCGAGATGGACCTGCTCGAGGCCTCGATCGCCGGATTCGGCGAGCACCTGTACGCCGACGGCGTCTGCGCTCCTGCCGTACCGGTGGCGGCCGGTGCCCCGCGGCAGCAGCGGCTGCTCGGCACGCTGGGGCGGGGCTCGACGGGCTCGACCGGCGGATGAGAGCGAGTTTGGGGAAAGCGGCGACGTTGTCGGGTTTCTGATGTTTGACTGGCTCCTCGCACACGCCAGTCAACGGGGGAAGCCTCACCCATGCACGACCTGCCGGAGCAGCCGGACCGTTCCCGCGCGCCACGACGCTCGCGAGCCGTCACCCTGGTCGTCGTGATGGCCACGGTTGCGGGGCTCGGCACCGCGGTCTCGATCGCCCCCGCGGCCGCCACGACCGGGAGCCGGGTCTCCGCGCCGATGCCGCGGGTGCCGAGCGGTCTGCCCCACAGGATCGAGGGTCTCGCCGACTACGTGCCCGCGGTCTCCTGTCAGCCGGTGGTGCGCCCCGGCGTCCGCGAGCTCGGCCGGCTGCTCACCCGCACCTACTCGGGCACGAACTTCCAGGTCACCAGGACGTGCGGGACCGACTCCCTGCCGACCAGCGAGCACTACGACGGGCGAGCCCTGGACTGGATGGGTGTCTCGGCACGGACCCGCAAGGGCCGGGCCCGCGCGCACGCCGTCATGCACTGGCTGTTCGCCAGGGACGACAGCGGCCACCGTTTCGCGAACGCCCGACGCATCGGCGTGATGTACGTGATCTGGAACAACCGGATCTGGGGTGCCTACTCCAGCGAGGAGGGGTGGCGGCCGTACTGGAACTGCGCACAGAAGAAGTACAGGGGTCGCGCCTACGACACCACCTGCCACCGCAACCACGTGCACTTCTCGCTGTCCTGGGACGGCGCCCGGGGGAGGACGTCTTTCTGGACCAAGCGCGTCGTGGCGCCGGACTACGGGCCGTGCCGGCGCAAGGACATGAACTGGGCCGGACGCTATCGCCGACCCAACGACACCCGGTGCCAGGACTATCCGCACGTCCGCGCACCGCGCCGCGCCTCGCGGCTGGACAAGACGCTGACCGCCTACTCGGGGATGTGGCTGCACCGCGGTTCCCGGGGGCCAGCGGTGACGGCCGTCCAGCGCGCCGTGCACGCGGCGCCGACCGGCCGGTTCACCCGGGCGACCGTCCGAGTCGTGCGGCACTGGCAGCATCGCCACCACCTGAACCGGACCGGCACCGCCAACATCGCCACCTGGCGGGCCCTGCTGAAGTCGAACGCTCCCTAGCCTCGCCTTCGTCGAGCAGCGTGGCGAGGTCCAGCTCGACGACGTCGTACGGCGCCACGCCGGCAGGTGGGAGGGTATGGACCAGCACCGACAGGTAACCCGTCAACGAGGAGCTGCCATGGACACGGCGTACGAGTCGATCCGTGTCGAGGTCGACGGGCCCGTGACGACGGTCGTGCTGGCCCGGCCGGAACGGCGCAACGCCGTCGACGGGCCGATGGCGGCCGAGCTCGCCGACGCGTTCGCGGCCTTCGACGCCGACCCGGCCGCCTCGGTCGCGGTGCTGTACGGCGAGCGCGGCCACTTCTGCGCGGGCGCGGACCTGACCGCGGTCGGCACCGAGCGGGGCAACACGGTGACCGCCGACGGGAACGGGCCGATGGGCCCGACCCGCATGGAGCTCGGCAAGCCGGTGATCGCGGCCGTCGAGGGCTACGCCGTCGCGGGCGGCCTGGAGCTGGCAGCCTGGTGCGATCTGCGGGTGGCCGCCGAGGATGCCGTGTTCGGGGTGTTCTGCCGGCGCTGGGGCGTTCCGCTGGTCGACGGCGGCACGGTGCGGCTGCCCCGGCTGATCGGCGTGGGCCGCGCGCTGGACATGATCCTGACGGGCCGACCGGTCGACGCCGCGCAGGCCAAAGAGTTCGGTCTGGTGGACCGCGTGGTCGCCACGGGGGCTGCACGGGCCGCGGCCGAGGAGCTGGCCCGTCAGCTGGCGGGCTTCCCGCAGACGTGCCTGCGCAACGACCTGCGCTCGGTGCACCACCAGCAGGGCCGGGACGAGGGCGAGGCGATGGCCTTCGAGCTCGACGTCGGCCTGGAGTCGCTGGACGCCGACGGGCGGGCCGGTGCCGGACGGTTCGCGGCAGGTGCCGGCCGGCACGGCGCGGAGTAGGAGAAGGAGCCGCAGGCGTCGGGCGGCCACATGGCTACAGCTTCGTCAGCTTGGTGAAGGGGCTGGCGATCCGGACCCGATGGTCGCCGAAGTCGACGGTCACCGCGGCGGCCTCCTCGGCGAGGACCACGCCGAGACCGTACAAGTCGTGCGTGACGCGGTCGTGAACGGCGAACTGCTCGATCACGGGGGTGGGTGGGGCGCTGAACGGGCTGGTGGCGAAGCGTCGCCGCTGGGGCTGCCTGGTGGTCATCACTGCCCAGTATGCGCCCTGCCGGAAGCAAGAGGAACCGGAGCGTGCTTGCACTGCGCGGAGTAATGTGCGTTCCCCCAGCAAGCCAGGAGGTCCGCCATGTCCGAGCCGGGCGTTGTCCCCACTGTTGCGGAGGTCGAGGAGCGTCGCGCCCGACTCGAGGCCGACCATGGTCCCTGGCGCCCCAGAACGCTGGCGATCGCGTTCGACCACGTGGTCGCCGAGCACCCGGACCGGGCGTTCGTGGTCGACGAGACCGACGTGTACACCTACGCGCGGATGGCCGACTGGTCGCGGCGGATCGCCCGCGGGCTGCTCGCACGAGGGGTGCACGCCGGCGACCATGTCGCGGTGATCCTGCCGAACGGGCCGGAGACCATCGCCATCCGGTTCGCGATCGCGCGGGTCGGCGCGGTCGCAGTCCCGGTCAACTTCCTGCTGCGCGCCGAGGAGCTCGGCTACGTGCTGGGCCAGTCGCGTGCGTCCGCGGTGATCACCATGGAGGAGTTCCGCGGCATCGACGAGCTGTCGGCGCTGGACCAGCTGATCCCCGGCTGGGAGCAGACGGGCGGAGGCGGCAGCCTGGCCGACCTGCGTCTGGTCGTGACGGTGCCCCGAAGGGCCGGCGGAGGCGGGGGTACGTCGCGCGACGGCGTACTCACCTTGGAGGCGCTCGAGCGCGACCCGGACCCGGCGCTGGACGCCGAGCTGACCGGTCGGACGGCGGCGGCGGATCCGCAGGGCACCGCGTCGATCTTCTACACCTCGGGCACCACCGGCCAGGCCAAGGGCGTGCTGTCCACCCACGACATGGAGCTGCGCAGCGCCTACGGCTCGGCGTACACCAGGGCGTTCGAGGACGGCCGGCGGATGTTCTTCTCGCTGCCGCTGCACCACGTGTTCGCCTACATCGAGGGACTGCTCGCGGCGCTCTTCGTCGGCGGGACCGTGGTGATCCAGTCGGTGTTCGACCCGAAGGCCACGCTGGACGCGATCGAGCGGCACCGGGTCGGGGAGGCGCTGTTCGTGCCGACGATGAGCCTGGCGGTCGTGGACGCGGCACGCAAGGGCGACTACGACCTGAGTGCGCTGCACGCGGTGATGTCCGCGGCCCAGTCCGCGCCGGCCCGGCTCTGGCACGACCTGCGCGACACGCTCGGGCTCGAGCAGCTGGTCACGGCGTACGGGATGACAGAGACCTCGGCGGCCACCACGTTCACGATGCCCGGGGACTCCGTCGACAACCTGGTCGGGACGGTCGGCAAGCCCAAGATGGGCGGTGTCGCCGGCGACCCGGAGCTGGGCGGGCTGCTCGCGGAGTACAAGACCGTCGACACCACCGGCGCCGACCTGCCGGCGGGCAGCGAGGGCGAGCTGGTCGCGCGCGGGCCGATCGTCGGGTCGGGCTACTTCGGCAAGCCTGAAGAGACAGCAGCCGCGACCCTGCCCGGAGGCTGGCTGCGCTCCGGCGACCTCGGCTTCGTCCGCGACGACGGCTACCTGGTGCTGACCGGCCGCAGCAAGGAGCTGTACAAGTGCGGCGGTGAGCTGGTGATGCCCGGCGAGGTCGACGACCGGCTGACCCGGCTCGACGGGGTGGCGCAGGCCTGGGTCGTCGGAGTCCCCGACGAGCGGATGGGGGAGGTGGGGTGCGCCTGGATCGTCCCCGCCGAGGGCGCCTCGCTGGACGCCGACGAGCTGATCGCCTACTGCCGCGGCGAGCTGGCCCGCTTCAAGGTGCCGGCCTACGTGCTGTTCACCACCGCCGAGCAGCTGCCGCTCACCGCGTCCGGGAAGGTGCAGAAGTTCAAGCTGGCCCAGCGCGCGGTGGCGGAGCTCGGTCTGGCGGCTGAGTCCTCCTAGCCCGCAGTGCCCGGGGCGCAGCGCAGCACGACCCGTCCGACGACCTCCCGCGCCGCCAGCAGCTCCAGGCCGGCCGGTGCCTGCTCGAACGGCAGCTCGGCGTGGATCGCCGGGACGATCGCGCCGCTGCGCCACAGCTCCACCAGGTCGTCGTGGATGCCTCGGAGCGCGGCGGGGTTCTCCCGGCGGTACGCCGCCAGGTGCAGCCCGGTGACCGCGTAGTTGCGCAGCAGCACGTGGTTGACGGGGGCCGAGGGGAGCTCGCCGCCGGTGAAGCCGACGCTCACCAGCCGGCCCTCGAACGCGACGCAGCGGCGCAGCTGCTGGAACAGGGCTCCGCCGACGACGTCGACGATCACGTCGGCCCCGCGTCCGCCGGTGGCCTCCCGGACCCTGGCCGGCAGCCGGTCCGTGTCCTCCTCGCCGAGGTCGATCGCGAGGTCCGCGCCGAATGCCCGGCACGCGTCGGTCTTGCGTCGCCCGGTGGCGAGGGCCACGACGTACGCCCCGGCTGCCTTGGCCAGCTGGATGGCCGCGGAGCCGACTCCGCCGGATCCGCCGCTGACCAGCACCGTCTCGCCGGTCCGGAGCGCACCCCGGCGGTGCAGCGCTGCGTGCGCGGTGGCGTAGGCGACGTGGAGTACGGCGGCGGTGGTCGCCGGCATCTCGTCGGGGACGGGGTAGACCTGGCTCGCGGGCACGGTCAGCGACTCCTGCATCGCGCCCTCAGGCAGCTCGGGCACCACCAGCACGGACGTGCCGGCGCCGATCCCGGAGTCGGGTCCGGACTCGGCGACGGTGCCGGCGGCCTCGAAGCCGGGGGAGAACGGCAGTGCCGGGCGCTCCTGGTACCCGCCGGCGCAGACGAGCAGGTCGGGGAAGTTCAGCCCGACCGCGCTCACCGCGACCCGGACCTCGCCGGGTCCCGGGGGTCGGTGGTCACGCTCTTCCAGGCGCAACGCCTCGGCGGGCGGCCCGAGCCGGTGCACCTGCCAGGAGCGGGACGACGTGCGCGCGGCCATGGCGGCACCCTAGGACACGTTGCAGACGGCCAAGCCTCCATCCGGGCAGCGTGGACCGGCGGTCCCTAGTATGGATCCGTGGTCAGTGCAGATCCCGACTCCCGGCGCGGCGCCGCGCTGGTCGGCGTCGGGCACGCCGTACCGGACGGCCTGGTGTCCAACGAGGAGATCGCGGAGCGGCTCGGGGTCGACGAGGAGTGGATCTCCTCACGCACCGGCACCCGGCAGCGTCACGTCGCCGGCCGGGGGGAGCGCCTGGAGCGGTTCGCCGCCGGGGCCGCGACCGCCGCCTTGAAGCAGGCCGAGATCGATCCGGCCGACGTCGACGTGATCCTGCTCGGCACGACGAGCGCCGAGGAGCTGAGTCCGCATGCGGCCCCCATGGTCGCCAGCGACATCGGTGCTGGCGGGGCGGGTGCGATGGACGTCAGTGCGGCATGCACCGGCTTCCTGTCGGCGTTGACGCTGGGCGCGTCGATGATCGAGGCGGGTCGTGCCGAGACCGTCGTGGCGATCGGCGCGGACATGCTCTACCGCTACCTCGACCCCGACGACCGTGGCTCGGCGATGCTGTTCGGCGACGGCGCGGGAGCCGTCGTGCTCACGGCCGTCGACGGGCCCTCACGGATCGGCCCGGCCTTCCTGCACTCCGACGGCGAAGGCCGGGACCTGATCCGTCTCGACCGGGACGAGCAGCGGATCCGGATGGACGGGCCGACCGTCTACAAGCACGCCGTACGCCAGATGACCGCGGTCACGCTCGAGACTCTGGAGCATGCCGGCGTGAGCGTCGACGACGTCGACCTGTTCGTCTACCACCAGGCCAACGCGCGCATCATCGCCGCGGTCGGCAAGCGGCTGCACCTCGACGAGACCAAAGTCGTCAACGTGATCGGTGACTTCGCCAACACCTCGGCCGCGTCGTTGCCGATCGCCCTCAGCGTCGCGCGCGAGGACGGCCGGCTGCACGACGACGACCGGGTGTTTCTCTCCGCCTTCGGTGCCGGGATGGTCTGGGGCGGTGCACTGGTCCGCTGGGGACTGCCCACCCACTGATTCCGGCGTGGGGTCAGTCGGCCACGGCCAGCAGCGCGGGAGCCTGGTCGTAGTCGTTCGACTCGGCGGCGGCGACATCTTCGTCGTCGAGCGACTCGAGCTGGGCGAGCTGGTCGGACAGGTAGGCACGCATCGTCGCGCGGCGTTCGCGCTCGAGCCGGTCGAGCGTCGCGATCCTCGCCTCGACCGCGCGCTGGCGGTCGGCCACCTCGGTGAGCACCTGGGTGCGGTGCACCTCCAACTCCGCGTCGTGACGCGCCTTGTCGTGCGCCATGTCCTCGGTGAGCCGCTCGGCCGTCGTCCGGGCGTCGTTGACCAGGGTGGCCGCCTCGGCGGTCGCCTCGGCCACGAGCTGCTCGGCGTTGATGGCGGCGATCTCCAGGAGCCGGGCGGCGGCGTAGGAGCCCTCGCGGGCGTCGGGCGCGGACTCACCCATGGTGTCCATCGGTTCTGTACTGCTCAGCATTGCGGCCCCCTCGGCTGCAGTAAGTGACGGAAGCCCCGAGTCCGCCGCGGTGCGGCGCTTCGCGAGTTCGCCCGGAATATCCGGTTCGATCCCCATTGCTGACCAGTGTGCACGCCCATGGGAGGCTCTATGGCAAAAACGGGCAAATTGGGCATCCGGGGTGGCGAAGGGGCGGGGTGGCGGGGGACGCATGGGCGGGGTGGCGGGGGACGAACGGTGTCGGTGGGGCGTGAAAGGCTACGGCCTGTGAGTCTGCAGGTCCACCGAGCCCAGCGCACCGACCTGCTCGCCGACCGGCTCGGCGAGCTGCTGGCAGCGCCGCTCGCCGACCCGTTCGCCGAGGAGGTCGTCGTGGTGCCCGCGCGCGGGGTGGAGCGCTGGCTCACCCAGCGGCTCTCGCACCGGCTCGGGACCGGAGCCCGCGGCGGCGACGGGGTCTGTGCCGGGGTCCGCTTCCTGAACCCACGCTCGCTGGTCGCGCTGCTGCTCGGCAAGGACGCCGAGGACCCCTGGGACCCCGACCGGCTGGTGTGGCCGCTGCTCGAGGTGATCGACGAGGCGGTCCGCGAGCCGTGGTGTGCCGCCCTCGCCAGACATCTCGGGTTCGGCCTGGCCGGCGAGGAGGGCGACCTGCGGCGGGGCCGGCGCTACTCGGTGGCCCGCCGGCTCGCGGGCCTGTTCGCGAGCTACGCCGTCCAGCGGCCCGCTCTGGTGGCCGACTGGCGGACCGCTCGCGACACCGACGGCGCCGGTGCCGCGCTGGACGAGGATCTGCTCTGGCAGGCCGAGCTGTGGCGCCGCCTGGTGACGCGGGTGGACGAGCCGCCCCCCGACGTACGCCATGCCGAGACCGTACGCCGGCTGCGGTCCGGCGACACGGACCTCGAGCTGCCGCCGCGGCTGTCGCTGTTCGGGCACACCCGGCTCCCGGTCACCGAGGTGGAGCTGCTCGGAGCGCTGGGGGCGCGGCGCGAGGTCCATCTGTGGCTGCCGCAGGCGTCGTCTTCCCTGTGGGAGGAGTTGGCGCCGCTGGTGGCGGGCGGGCCGGTGCGCAGGGTCGACGACCCGTCCGTGCAGCGGGTCGGGCACCCTCTGCTGGCCTCGCTGGGGCGCGACGCCCGGGAGCTGCAGAGGACACTGGCGGTGGTCCCGGCGAGCGAACGGGGCGAATCTCAACACCGAACGGGGCAGTTCTCAACGGGGGAGGCGACCGGCGGGACGCTGCTGGGCTGGCTGCAGCACGACCTGCACGCGAACGCCGAGCCCGATGTGGGCCTGCGCGGCACCCGGCAGCTGCGCGACGACGACCGGTCGGTGCAGGTGCACGCCTGCCACGGGCCGAGCCGGCAGGTCGACGTGCTCCGCGAGGTGCTCCTCGGGCTGCTCGAGGACGACCCGACGCTGGAGCCGCGCGACATCCTCGTGATGTGCCCCGACATCGAGGCCTACGCACCCCTGGTGCAGGCGGGCTTCGGGCTGGCCGGGGTCGCCGGGGCAGCTCATCCGGCGCACCAGCTCCGGGTGCGGCTGGCCGACCGGGCGCTGACGAGCACCAACCCGCTGCTCGCCGTGGCGGGCACTCTCGTGGAGCTGGCCGGCGGCCGGGTGACCGCGACCGAGGTGCTCGACCTCGCCTCCGCCGCGCCGGTGCGTCGCCGGTTCGGCTTCGACGACGACGACCTGGCGACGCTGGCGACGTGGGTGGACCAGTCCGCGGCGCGGTGGGGCCTGGACGCCGCGCACCGCGGCAGGTACGGCCTGGACCTGCGCGCCAACACCTGGGACTTCGGGCTGGACCGGCTCCTTCTCGGCGTCGCCATGTCCGAAGAGCCCGGCGATCCTCTTGCCACGTTCCCCGACGCCTTGCCCGTGGACAACATGGCCAGTGGAGACATCGACCTGGCCGGCCGGTTCGCGGAGTACGTCGACCGGCTGCGCGCGTTCGTCGAGGACACCGAGCGCGCCTCGACCGCCGGGGAGTGGACCCTGGCGCTGACCACGGCCGTCGGGCGGCTGGCCGACATCCCGGCACGGGACGCCTGGCAGGGCGCGCAGTTCGACCGCGAGCTCGCCCGGATGGCCGACGTCTCGACAGGCTCGACCGACGGATCCGGAACGACGAGACTGATGCTCGCCGACGTCCGGCGGCTGCTGGCCGACCGGGTCGGCGGACGCCCGACGCGGGCGAACTTCCGCACCGGCACGCTCACCGTGTGCACGATGGTGCCGATGCGGTCGGTGCCGCACCGGGTGGTCTGCCTGGTCGGCCTCGACGACGGCGTCTTCCCCCGCAGCAACGCCGTCGACGGGGACGACGTACTCGCCCGCGACCCGATGACCGGCGAGCGCGACCTACGCAGCGAGGATCGCCAGCTGCTGCTGGACGCCCTGCTCGCAGCGACCGAGAACCTGGTCGTCACCTACACGGGGGCAAGCGAGCACACCGGCGCCCCCCGGCCACCGGCCGTCCCGCTCGGCGAGCTGCTCGACGCTCTCGACGTCACCACGGCCGAGCCGGTCCGCGAGAAGGTCCTCGTCGCGCACCCGCTGCAGCCCTTCGACGCGCGCAACCTCGTCCCCGCGGCGCTCGTCGGGGATCGACCATTCAGCTTCGACGCCGCCGCGCTCGCCGGGGCGGCTGCTGCCCGAGCTCCGCGAAGCAGCCCCGGGCCGCTGCTCCCCGAGCCGCTGCCCGTGCTCCCGCCGGCGGATGTCGAGCTGGCCGACCTGCAGGGGTTCTTCGCCCACCCCGTGCGCGCCTTCCTGCGCAGCCGGCTGGACGTCGCGGCCCCGCTGGAGGCCGAGGAGACCCACGATGCGATCCCGATCGATCTCGACGGCCTGGAGAAGTACGCCGTGGGCGACCGGCTGCTGCACGACATCCTCTCCGGACTCGACCCCGCCGCCGGGATGCTCGCCGAGCAGCAGCGCGGCGAGCTGCCCCCCGGCGACCTCGGCATCCGCACCCTGCACGAGATCTGCGAGCAGCTCCAGCCCCTCGTCGACGGCGGCCTGCCGCTCCGGGTGGGCACCCCGCACACCCTCGACGTCAGCGTCGACCTGGGCGAGGGACGGCGGCTCACCGGCACCGTCGGCCCGCTGTTCGGCAACCGGCTGGTGCAGGTCCGCTACTCGCGACTCGCCGCCGGACATCGGCTGCGGGCCTGGATCGACCTGCTCGCGCTCAGCGCGGCGCACCCCGACTCGAGCTGGACCGCGCACACGATCGGCCGCGCGAAGGCCGGCGCGGCGCGGGCCCTGGCCGGTCCGCTCGACCACCGGGCCGTCGAGTGGCTGCGCGCGCTCGTCGACCTCTACGACCGCGGCCTGTGCGAGCCGCTGCCGCTGCCGGTCAAGACCGCCTGCGCCTACGCCGAGGCGGCGTTCCGGGCCCGACATGGCGAGCCGCAGGTGGACCCGGTCCGCGAGGCTACGCGCGCCTGGAGCACCGATCGGTTCTCGCCGGCCGGCATCCCGGGGGAGGACGCCGACCCCGCGCACGTGCGGGTCTACGGCGAGCACGCCGAGTTGAGCTGCCTGACCGGCCCGCCGCGGCCCGACGAGCAGTGGAACGACCAGCGGACCCGGCTCGGCCAGTACGCCTGGCATGTCTGGGGTCCACTGCTGGAGGGCGCCGAGGTCGTGGGGCCGCTATGAGTCCTCGTGAGTTCAGCATCCGTGACCCGCTGCCGACCGGCACCACGTTGCTGGAGGCCAGCGCCGGCACCGGCAAGACCTGGACGATCGGCGCGCTGGTGACCCGCTACGTCGCCGAGGACCTGGCCGGGCTCGACCAGATGCTCGTGGTCACCTTCGGCCGCGCGGCCAGCCAGGAGCTGCGCGAGCGGGTGCGCGCCCAGCTTGTCGCGGCCGAGCGAGCGCTGACCGACCCGGATGCGCCGCGCGCGCCCAACGAGGTGGTCGACCTGCTGCTGGAGGCAGACGCCGGCGAGCGGGCGCGACGCCGACAGCGGCTGCGCGAGGCCCTCGGCACGTTCGACGCCGCGACGATCGCCACCACCCACCAGTTCTGCCAGATGGTGCTGCGCAGCCTCGGGGTGGCCGGCGACACCGACGCCAACGCGACGCTGGTCGAGGACCTCGACGACCTGCTCGTCGAGGTCGTCGACGACCTCTACCTGCGCGAGTTCGGGGAGTCCGCCCAGCCCCCGCTGAGCCGGGCCGACGCGCTCCGGCTTGCACGTGCGGCCGTCGGTGACCCCCAGGCGCGCCTCGAGCCGCGCGAGACCCCGGCGGACCAGCTGCCCGGCGTGCGGGTCGGGTTCGCCCGTGAGGTGCGCGCCGAGCTGGACCGCCGCAAGCGCCGTCTCGGCGTGCTGGGGTACGACGACCTGCTGTCCCAGCTGGCGCAGGCGCTGCGCTCCGACACCGCGCCGGCCCGTCAGCGGATGCGGCAGCGGTGGAAGGTGGTGCTCGTCGACGAGTTCCAGGACACCGACCCGGTCCAGTGGCAGGTGCTCGACCGGGCCTTCACCGGGCACGCGACGATGGTGCTGATCGGCGACCCGAAGCAGGCGATCTACGCCTTCCGCGGTGGCGACGTCACGACGTACCTGCAGGCCGCGCAGACCGCGACCACCCGCAAGACCCTGGGCACCAACTGGCGCTCCGACGCGGTGCTGTCCGACTCGCTGCAGGTGCTGCTGCGCGGCGCGGCCCTCGGCGACCCGGAGATCCTGGTGCGCGACGTGCACGCCCAGCACCGGGACACCCGGCTGGCGGGGGCGGGCGCACCTTTCCGGCTGCGGGTGGTCCGCAAGGAGCTGCTCGGCGCCCGCGCCGCCGCCAAGCTCGGCGTGGACCGGATCCGCTCGCACGTGGTCGAAGACGTTGCCCGGGACATCGCCTCGCTGCTGACCTCCGGGGCGACGTTCGAGGGCCGTCACCTGCAGCCGCGCGACGTCGCCGTGCTCGCGCACAAGAACAGCGATCTGCAGGCCGTCCAGCAGGCGCTGGCCGGGATCGGCGTCCCCGCGGTGGTGGCCGGCAGCGGCAGCGTGTTCGCCACGCCCGCGGCCACCGAGTGGTTGCGCCTGCTGGAGGCGCTCGAGCAGCCGCACCGGTCCTCGCGGGTGCGCAGCGCGGCCCTGACCTGCTTCTTCGGCTGCTCGCCGGCCGACCTGGACGTCGCGAAACCCGACAGCGACGCGCTGACCGACCGGGTCGCCGAGACGGTGCGCGACTGGGCGGAGCTGTTCGCCGCGCGAGGCGTGGCGGCGGTGCTCGAGGCTGCCACCGTGCGGGACCTGTCGGCCCGGGTGCTGTCGACGGCCGGCGGCGAGCGGCTGCTCACCGACGTGCGCCACGTCGCGCAGGCGCTGCACCAGGTCGCCCTCGAGGAGCGGCTCGGGCTGGTCTCGCTGCTGGGGTGGCTGCGCAGCCAGATGGCAGAGGAGAAGGTCGAGGTGGCTGCCGACCGGACCCGTCGCCTCGACAGCGACGCCGCCGCGGTGCAGCTGGTGACCATCCACGGCAGCAAGGGCCTGGAGTATCCCGTGGTGTACCTCCCCACGCTGTGGGACCGGTTCCTCCGCAAGCCGGGGGTGCCGCTGTTCCACTCACCCGAGCACGGGGACCGGGGGCGACGCTGCATCGACGTCGGCGGCGGCGGCCAGGGCTGGGAGGAGAACCTGCGGCGGGCGCAGGCCGAGGACGCCGGCGAGTCGCTGCGGCTGCTCTACGTCGCCATGACCCGGGCCCAGTCCCAGGTGGTGGCGTGGTGGGCCCCGGCGGCGAGGAACACGCCGTGCTCGCCGCTGCAGCGGCTGCTGTTCGGCCGCCGCCCCGGCACCGCGGAGGTGCCGGACGAGTGGGACCTCTACCCCGAGGACAAGATCCCCGAGATCCTCGACGTGTGGCGGAACGAGGGCGGCCCCGCCTGGGAGCCGTCCTCCTGGCACGACCTGCCCTCGTCGCCGCTGTCGGTCGAGCAGGGCGAGCTCTCGGTGCGCCGGTTCCACCGCGTCGTGGACACCGGCTGGCG
This sequence comes from Nocardioidaceae bacterium, assembly GCA_035690495.1. Classification (GTDB taxonomy): domain Bacteria; phylum Actinomycetota; class Actinomycetes; order Propionibacteriales; family Nocardioidaceae; genus DASSKK01. The sequence continues at coordinate 16,400 of DASSKK010000064.1, forward strand.
GCGTACGTCGTACAGCTCGCTGAGCGCGGGCGCGCACGGCACCGGTGCCGACGGGAGCTCGGGCCAGGCGGTGGGCAGTGAACCCGAGGAGCAGCCCAAGCAGGACGAGCAGGAGCTCCCTCCCGCCCTCGAGGCGGAGTCCGTGGCCACCCCCGGGCAGATGCTCGCCTCCCCGATGGCCCACCTGCCCACCGGAGCGAGGTTCGGGTCGCTGGTGCACGCGGTGCTCGAGACCGCGGACCCGACGGCGGCGGACTTGCACGCCGAGCTGGCGGCCCGGACCCGCGAGCAGCTGGTGAGGTGGCCGGTGGCCGGCTTCGAGGCGGAGCAGCTGGCCGACGCGCTGGTGCTGGTGTACGCGAGTCCGCTCGGTCCGCTCGCCGGCGGCGCGACGCTGCGAGATGTCCCGCGCACCGACCGGCTCTGCGAGATGGAGTTCGAGCTGCCGCTGTCCGGCGGCGACGTGCGCGGGTACCCGGCGTCGCCGGTGACCCTGGGTGAGCTCGCGCCGCTGCTACGGACCCACCTGGCCCCGGGCGACCCCCTGCTGCCCTACGCCGACGCGCTCGCCGACCCACGGCTCGGTGGCCAGCAGCTGCGCGGCTACCTGACGGGATCGGTGGACGTCGTCCTTCGGGTCGATGGGCGGGGCGGCGGGGGGCGAGGCAGTTCGCCGCGATACCTGGTCGTCGACTACAAGACCAACTGGCTCGGTGGCGGGCTGCCCGAAGACGGGGCGCTGACCTCGCACGACTACCGGCCCGAGGCGCTCCACGCGGCGATGGGCCACTCCGACTACCCGTTGCAGGCGCTGCTGTACGCCGTCGTGCTGCACCGGTTCCTGCGGTGGAGACAGCCCGGGTACCAGCCGGCCACCCACCTCGGCGGCGTGCTCTACCTCTACCTGCGCGGGATGTGCGGTGCGCAGACTCCGGTGATCGACGGGGAGCCGTGCGGAGTGTTCTCGTGGCGTCCCCCGGTTCCCCTGGTCGAGGCGCTCTCCGACCTGCTGGACGGCGTCGCACCCGGGCAGGTGGCGTGATGACCGACACTGCCCTCGCGGTCGGCGCGACGGGGATGCTGCGCGACTTCAACCGGGCGGGCGTGCTGAGCGCCGCCGACGTGCACGTGGCCCGTCGCATCTCCGCCCTGGCCGGGGAGAACGACCAGCGGGCGCTGCTCGCGGCAGCGCTGCTCACCCGCGCGGTCCGGCACGGCTCGGTCTGCCTCGACCTGGCCGCGGTGGTCGAGGCGGTCGCACTGCCGCCCGGACTCGCCTGGCCCGACCTGCCCGGATGGGTGGCCGCGGTCACCGGCAGCCCGCTGGTCGACCGGGGCGTCCTGCGCTGGGAGTTCGACAGGCTCTACCTCGACCGCTACTGCCGCCAGGAGGCGCAGGTCTGCGCAGATCTGACGGTTCGGGACGCCGGGCCGCAGCCGGTGGTGGACGGGAGCCTGCTCGGGTCCGGCATCGCTCGCGTCTTCCCGGACCCGGGGTACGACGAGCAGGCGCACGCCTCGTGTGCGGCCGCCACCCGCTGGACCAGCGTGCTCACCGGCGGCCCCGGCACCGGCAAGACCGCCACGGTGGCCAGGCTGCTGGCGTTGCTGGCAGAGCAGGTGCCCGGCTCGGCCGCGCCGGGCGGGAGCCGAGAGCGGTTGAGGGTCGCACTCACCGCGCCCACCGGCAAGGCGGCGGCCCGCCTGGAGGAGGCCGTCCGGGAGGCCACCGCCGAACTGCACCCCGAGGACCGGGACCGGCTCGGCACGCTGACCGCGTCGACCCTGCACCGGCTGCTCGGCTACCGCCACGAGAACCGCACCCGGTTCCGTCACCACCGGGGCAACCGGCTGCCGCACGACGTGGTGGTCGTCGACGAGACGTCGATGGTGTCGCTGACGATGATGGCCCGGCTCGTGGAGGCGGTGCGGCCCGATGCCCGGCTGATCCTGGTCGGCGATCCCGACCAGCTCGCCTCGGTGGACGCGGGCGCGGTGCTGGCCGACCTGGTGGCCGGCTACGCCGGGCGGCCGGACTCGCCGGTCTCGACGCTGATGACTCCCCATCGGTTCGGCGGGGCGATCGCCGAGCTTGCCGCCGCGATCCGCACCGGCAGCGGGGACGAGGCGGTCGGCGTACTCCGCTCCGGCGACGCCGATGTCACGCTGGTCGAGGACCCGGACCCCGCGCCGCTGCTGCATGCGAGCCTGCGTGACGAGGCGCTGGCGGTGCGCGAGGCCGCGCTGGCCGGTGACGCATCCGCCGCGATCGAGGCGCTCGGCAGGCACCGGCTGCTGTGCGCGCACCGTGCGGGTCCCTACGGGGTGGCCCACTGGAACCGGCAGGTCGAGCACTGGATCAGCGAGGCCACCGGCGACCCGCTCTACGAGCCGATGTACGTCGGCCGGCCGTTGCTCGTCAGTGCGAACGACCACGGGCTCGGGGTCTACAACGGGGACACCGGCGTGGTGGTGCGCAGCGGGGACGCCGTGCGCGCAGTCGTCACCGGAGCCTCGGGTCTGCTCGACCTGGCCCCCGGCAGGCTCGGCGACGTGGAGACCATGCACGCGATGACGATCCACAAGAGCCAGGGCAGCCAGGCCGAGGAGGTCACGGTGCTGCTCCCGCCACCCGGGTCCCGGCTGCTCACCCGTGAGCTGCTCTACACCGCGGTCACCCGGGCCCAGCGCCGAGTGCGCGTCGTGGGCAGTGAGACGGCGCTGCGCGAGGCGCTGGCCCGGCGCGCCCAGCGCGCGAGCGGCCTGCGGCAGCGGTTGGCCGCCCAGCAGCCCCACTAGCCAGGGGCACTACGCTGGGTCGCAACATTGCAGGGATCGCGTCCGCACGAGGAGCCTGGGAGGATGCGGCGCATGGAGGCAGAGCCGCTGCGCCACGACGTACGCGGGGCCGACAGCTCGGCGGCACAGGGAGAGTCCGCCGCGGTACTGCTGAAGCGCGCCCAACAGGTGGCCGACGAGCTCCGCGGCGACGCTCAACGTGAGCGCGACGATGCCCAGCGCGAGCGCGACGAGACCGCACGGGACCTGACCAGGGCCCGGGAGGTGCTGAGCGAAGCCTCCGCCGAGGCGCAGCAGGTCGTCGCCGACGCCGCCGAGCAGGCCAGCCTGGTGATCACCGCAGCGGAGTCACAGCGCGACCAGATGCTCGCCGAGGCCTCCGGGCAGGCGACCGAGCGGGCCGAGGAGTCCGGCCGTGCCCTCGAGCAGGCGCGGACCGAGGCCGACAAGCTGCTGGGAGAGGCCGTCGCCGAGTCGGACCGGCTCATCGAGGAGGCCCGCGCACGCGCCGAGAAGTCGGACTCCGACAGCCGCGAGCTGGCCGAGTCCCGGCAGCGCGAGGCCGAGAACGCGGCCGAACAGCTGAGGGCCGGTGCCGCCGACGAGGCGCGACAGCTCCGGGAGGCCGCCACCCAGGAGGCCGAGCAGACCCGCCAGCAGGTCGCCACGATCCGGGCGGACGCCGTCCGCGACGCGGAGGTCGAGGCCGAGAGCGCCCGGACGCGGGCCGCGCAGGTGCTCGCCGACGCACGTACGCAGGCCAAGGACAAGCTGGCCGGCGCCGAGGAGCAGCTCGCGTGGACCCGGCGCACCGTCGACTCCTTGCTGGCCACCGCGGAGCTGGAGGGCGAGCGGATCCGGGCCGTCGCACGGCGCGACGCGTCGGGGCACGTGGCCGGCAGCCGGCGCCGTCTCCAGGCCGTGATCGCGGACCTGCGTGCCCGGCTGAGCGCCCAGGCAGCCGAGGCCGAGAACGGCGCCGCAGAGCTGGCGCGGGCGGCCGAGGACGTGCGGGCCGCCGCGGAGGACGACGCCCAACGACTGCTCGCGGCCGCGGGGGAGGACGCGGCGCGGGTGCGGGCGGAGGCCGACGAGTACGCCGAGCGTGTCCGTGAGCGCGGCGAGCGTCGCCTCCAGGAGGCCGAGTCGGGTGCGCGTATCCTGCGCGAACGTGTCGCGGACGAGGTGGTGCGCAGCCAGCGGACCGCCCAGGACGAGCTGCGCAAGGCGCGCGAGGAGGCGGTCGCGCACCTGGACGAGGCCAGACGGGAGGCCGACGACGTACGCACGCAGGCACGTGCCAGCCTGGAGGAGGCCCGCAGCGAGGTGGCGAAGCTCTCCGGTCGCCGCGACGAGATCGCCGACGAGCTCGGTCGGCTCTCCGGCGTGATCTCGGCCCTCGCCGTCCCGACCGATCAACCCACACCTGCCGGGGGGTCCGACAAGGAAGAGGACAACGACGATGACTGAGCCCAGCAACGAGCCCACCGGCAGCCCCCCGCGCCCCACCACCCATAGGTTCCGGGTGGTGCTGCGCGGCTACGAGCCCGCCGAGGTCGACCGGCGCGTCAGCGAGCTCCAGGACGCCGCGGACGCCGCCCGGCAGGAGACGGAGCGGCTCGCCGGGCAGGTGCGTGGGTTGGAGGAGAAGGCCGCTGCGTCCTCTGCGTCTGCCGGGCCGTCGACGCCGCCGACGTTCACCCACCTTGGTGAGCGGGTCGGCCAGATCCTCACCCTCGCCGAGGAGGAGGCCGAGCAGCTGCGGAAGACGGCCGCCGAGCAGGTGGCCGGGGAACGCGGTGCTCTTGCCGCGGAGGCCGACCGGGTGCGCGACGAGGCCGACCACTACGCGACGACCCGGCGCAGCGAGGCCGACACCGAGGCGGCCCGCATCCTGGAGGACGCCCGCGGCCGGGCCGACGAGCAGCTCGATCACGCCGAACGGGACGCGTCCGCCCGGTTGCAGGAGGCGGAGGCCGTCTACGAGGACCAGCGGGCGAAGGCTGCGCGTGCCGCCGCCGACTTCGAGACCACGCTGGCGAGCCGCCGGCAGACCGCGGAGGCCGAGTTCACTGCGCGGATGGAGGAGAGCCAGCAACGTCTCGACGAGCTGCAGCAGCGCACCGAGCAGACCGCCAAGGAGGCGGACTCGACGCACGACGAGGCGCTCCGGGAGGCCAACCGGATCGTCGAGGAGGCCCAGAGGCAGGCGGCACAGCTGCTTGCCGACGCCCGGTCGGCAGCGGACCGCGTGCGCACCGAGTCCGACCGCGAGCTCGCAGCCGCCATGCAGCGCCGCGACAGCATCAACGCGCAGCTGGCGAACGTGCGTCAGATGCTCGTCACGCTCACGGGCACCCCGCCGGCCGCCCTGGTCGACGCCGTGACGGGCACCGAGGACGTGACAGACGCGGACGAGGACTCCGACATCGCGGTCACGGACGCCGACCAAGCGACCGACGAAGCGATCGATGAAACCGCCGACGAAGCGACCGATGAAGGGGCCGAGGTCGACGCCGAGGTCGACGCCGAGGACGCCGAGGCCGACACCCCCACCGACAACGCCGAGGAGAACACGCCGAAGCAGGAGACGCAGCGGAAGCAGGACTGAATGCTCGACGGGCTCTCCTACGTGGCCATCGTGGCATCCGCGCTGGTGACGGTCGGCGCGGGCGTGCTGTTCGCGGTGCGGCGGTCCCGGCCGCGGCGGCTCGACACCGCGGCCTGGGTGCTCGAGGTCATCCTGCTGATCCGTGCGGTGGCCGGGGCCGGCACGCTGTTGCACGGAGTGAAGGCGGCCGAGCCGGCGCCGTATCTCGGCTACCTGATCGCCTCGGTGTGCGTGATGCCGGTGGCCCTGGGTGCGCTGACCGAGGACCGTGAGCGCTGGTCGAACGCGGTGGTCGCGGTGGCGGCTCTGGCGCTCGCGGTGATCTCGGTGCGGCTGCTGATGACGTGGGGAGGCGGGCGTGGATGAGCGTCCGGCTGCTTCGCACAGCGGACCGCACAAGGTGCTGCTCGCGTTCTACGCCCTGTTCGTGCTGGCCGCTGGCGCCCGCAGTGCGTTCCAGCTCGCCACCGAGCTCGGTCGGGCGCCTCTGGCCTACTCCCTGTCGGCGGTCGCGGCCTGCACGTATGCCGCGGGCTGGGTGGCGATCCGCCGGGCCAGCGTCGGCCGCACCGGCTTCGCGAGCGTGATGCTCTGGGTGGAGCTGGCCGGGGTGCTGGCGGTGGGGACGCTCAGCCTGGTGCGCAGCAGCTGGTTCGCCGACGCATCGGTGTGGTCGGAGTACGGCGTGGGCTACGGCTTCGTGCCGGCCGTCCTGCCGGTGGCCGGACTGTTCTGGCTGCGCCACCAGCGGCGCGGCGGTCGCCGACCAGGCTCACCCGTACCGACAGGCACTCCCTAGCCCAGCAGATGGCGGTAGCGGCGCCGGTGCGGAGGCGTCACCAGTGCGCCCAGGAACAGCGCGGTCTGCGCACGCGTGTAGTCCGCCACCGTGTAGCGGGATCCGAAGTGCCAGTGCTTCAGCGCCCAGCCGTGCGCGGTGAGCATCAGGTCGTAGACGACCAGGTCCGCGTCGGCCTCGCGCAGCAGCCGCCGCTCGATCCCCGCTTCGAGGGCGATTCGCAACGGGGCGGCGGTGGCCACCTCCAGCTCCTTGATCCGCTCCCGGCCGGCCCGGTCCAGGGTGCGGCTCTCCCGGTAGGTGAGGACGACCGCGTCGCGGTCAGCGTCGATGATCTCGACGTACCTCGCGAACCCGGCCGCCAGCCGTTCCACCGGGTCGTCGCCGACGGCGTCCATCGCAGGCTCGAGCTGGTCGCGGAACGAGTCCAGGATGTCCTGGACGGCGGCCAGCAGGATCTCCTCCTTGCCGCCGAAGTAGGTGTAGAGCAGGCCGACGCTGACCGACGCCTCCTCGGCGAGCGCCTGCATGGACATCTGGTGGAAGCCGGTGCGCTGCATCACCGACACAGCCGCGTCGAGCACCTGCCTTCGGCGGGTGTCACGGCGCGCGGCGCGCACGGCGTCCTCGACCGACCCGGGGGAGACCGGCGGCTGGGTCGTCACGGGGCGTCCTGTGCCGAGGGGAACACGGGAGGCCGCCTCTCGCGCAGGGCCGCCGCTCCCTCGACGACGTCGGGGCCGAGGAACCCGAGCATCTCGTAGGCGGCCGAGGCGTCGAAGACCGGCCCGGCCTGCCGCAGCCAGCTGTTCAGCGCCTTCTTGGTCCACCGGACGGCCGGCTGGGAGCCCTGTGCCAGCCCGTCGGCGATGCGGAGCGCCTCGTCGAGCACCTGCTCGCGCGGCAGGGCCAGGCTGACCATCCCGATCCGCTCGGCCTCCTCCCCGGTGAGCATCTCCCCGGTGAGCAGGTAGTAGCGGGCCTTGGCCATCCCGGCCAGCAGCGGCCAGATGATCGCGGCGTGGTCGCCGGCGGCCACGCCGAGCTTCACGTGTCCGTCTCCGAGCCGGGCATCCTGGGCGGCCACCGAGACGTCGGCCAGCAGCGCCACCACGAGCCCGGCCCCGACCGCGACCCCGTTGATCGCCGACACGACCGGCTTCTGGCAGTCGAGGATGTTGTAGACCAGGTCGCTCATCTCGCCGAGCATGTGCGAGACCCGCTGATGGTCGCCGGCCATCCGCTGCACCATCGCCAGATCCCCGCCCGCGCTGAACGCCTTGCCGGCGCCGGTCACCACCGCGACGCGGGTCTGCGGGTCGGTGGACACGTCGCGCCAGACCCGGGCCAGCTCGGCGTGCATCTGCTCGTCGGTGGCGTTGTACGCCTCGGGCCGGTTCAGTGTGATCAGCAGGACGCCGTGGTCGCGGCGCTCGAACACGATCTGGTGGTAGTCGTCGAAGTCCATGGCTCCTCGAGAGCGGTTTCGGGGGTGGGCCGGGGGATGAGATGCGATGGTCAGGGGACGGCGAACAGCCCGTCCGCGTGCTCGCCGACCGCCTGCTCGAGCGCCTTGTAGTGCACCTTCTTGCCGGTCGCGGTCAGCGGCAGCGCGTCGACGAACCGGTAGCCGCGGGGGCGCTTGAACGCGGCGAGCATCGGGTGCTCGCGGCAGTGCCGGTCGCACTCGGCCGCGTCGAGCGTGTCGTCGCCGCGCACGACGTACGCGACGATCCTCTGCCCCCACTTCTCGTCGGGGATGCCCACCACGATCGAGTCGGCGACCTTCGGGTGCTCGTTGAGGGCCTCCTCGACCTGCACCGGGTGCACGTTCTCACCGCCGGAGATGATCATGTCGTCCTTGCGGCCGACGATCGTGACGTACTCGTGCTCGTCCCAGGTGGCCAGGTCGCCGATGTAGAGCCATCCGTCGTGGAACTTCTGCGTCGCCGCGTCGGGGGAGTTGTAGTAGGTGTAGGCGCACTTCGGCGAGCGTACGACGACCTCGCCGATCTCACTGTTGTCCTGGGCGACGGTCTCGTCGAGTCCGGCCAGCCGGCCGTCGTCGCGCAGCCGGACCACGGCGACGTCGTCGTCGGTGCAGGCCCGGCCGGCGCTGCCCGCGTGCTCGGGCAGGTCGCCCGGACGCAGGAACGTGTTCCAGAACGCCTCGGTGGTGCCGTACCCGTTGAAGATCCGCGGGGTGAGCACCTTCTGGTAGCGCAGGCAGGCCTCCCGCTCCAGCGGCGAGCCCATCGTGATGATGCCGTGCAACGACGACAGGTCACGGGCCTGCTTCTGCTGGGCCGCGGTGAGCAGCGCGAGGTTCGTCGGCGCCCCGGCGAGGTAGGTGATGCCGAGACGCTCCACGAGATCCAGGCACGCGTCGGCGTCGAAGGACCGCAGCGGCACGGTCTGCGCGCCGAGGTAGAAGCACGTGCTCGGCCCGCCGACGTGCACCCCGCCGCGATGGAACCACGGCGTCATGTTCAGCGTGATGTCGTCGGGTGCCAGCGGGAAGTGCATGATCACGTCGTGGGCGGTGAGCACCTCGGCGACGCTGTTCAGCGGCACGCCCTTGGGCATCCCGGTGGTGCCGGAGGTGTAGAGCCGGGTGGTCTCGGTGTAGGCCCCCTGGGCCACGGCCGGAGGGTCGCCGCCGGACTGCACGAGCTCCTCGAAGCGGATCGCGCCCGGCAGCGGACTCCCGTCGCCGACGGCGACCACCACCGCGGAGGAGTGCTCGGCGAGCTCGAGCGCCCGGCGGGTCGGCTCGGTGAGCTCGGTGTCGTAGACGTAGACGCGGGGCCGGCTGTCGTCGAGGATGAACGCCGTCTCGCCCGGCGCGAGCCGGAAGTTGATCGGTGCGCCCACCGCACCGGCGACCTGCGTGGCCAGGTAGAGCTCGGCGAACTCGGGACCGTTGAGCAGCTGGTGCACGAGTACGTCGCCCGGTGCGAGCCCCGCTGCGACCAGGCCCGCCGCCAGCCGGTCGACCTCGGCACCGAGATCGGCGAAGCTCCAGGTCCGCCCCGACCGCGGATCGTGCATCGCGGGCCGTGCGGCATAGCGGTGCACGTTGCGGCGGAAGCCCGCCAGATAGGTGAAGTTCTTCTCGAACACGTCCCGGTAGGCGGTCGGGTCGTAGCCGGTCATCCCTGGTCCTCCTCTGGTCTCGCTAGCCCGCCATCGTCAACCCGCCGCTGACGCTGAGCACCTGGCCGGTGACGAACGACGCGGACTCGGAGGCGAAGAACAGCACGGCGGCGGCGACCTCCTCGGGCTGCGCCGGCCGCCGCATCGGGATGGCCCGGACCAGTGCCTCGCGCAGCTTCTCCGGGAAGGAGTTGAACAGCGGCGTGTCGGTAGGGCCGGGACACACGCAGTTCACGGTGATCCGGTGTCGGGCGGTCTCGCGGGCCAGTGACTTGCTCAGCGCGATCACCCCGCCCTTGGCGCCCGCGTAGACGGACTCACCGGCGCTGCCGACGCGTCCGGCGTCGCTGGCGATGTTGACGATCCGGCCATCCGTGCTCTGCTCGCTCTCCGCGGCTTCGATCATCGCGGGCAGGAACGCCGAGCAGACGTGCACCTGACCGAGATAGTTGATCGCGACGATCTTGTTCACGAGCTCGGCGTCGATGTCGACGAATGCGGACGAGCGGTCCCAGCCGGCGGCGTTGACGAGCACGTCGGGGACACCGACCTCGGCGAGCACGCGGTCGCGGAGCTCGTCCACCGACGACCGGTCCGCGACGTCGACGCGCAGCGGCACGATCAGATCGGGGCTTGGCGCGGCGGTGTCCTCGGCACCCCTCCAATCGAGGTCCGCCGCGACCACCCGAGAGCCCCGTTCGGCGAGGCCGCATGCGATCGCTCTGCCGATGCCGGACCCCGCTCCGGTGACGACGGCGACGCTTCCCAACACGGCCTCCCGCAGCATCATCAACAAGCCCCGAATGACTGTTCATTCAGCCAAAACGAATGATCATTCATCACGCGTCGCATGTCAAGCCCCCGTCGCGCCGCGCGCCTGCTCAGCCGGTGGGGGACGGGCTCGTGGCCGGCGTGGGCGAGGGCTGGGTGGACGGTGACGGGCTGGTCGTGCCGGAGGTCCCGGCCGTCGGGCTGGACGTGGCGGACGGGCTAGGTGAGGGACTGGACGTGGCGGACGGGCTCGGCGCGGAGCTGGACGTGGCGGACGCGCTCGGTGCCGTGCTGCGGGAGGGGCCGGTGGTGCTCGGCTGGTCAGCACTGGCGCTGCTGCTCGGCGCCAGCAGACCCGGTGAGATGCCGGTAGCACTCGGCGTAGCGAAGGGCGACACGCTGGAGGACGAGGCGGTGGCGGTCGCGGTTGCGGCCGGCGGCAGGAACGTGCCCGGCTCATCGGTCTCGATGATGCCCTTCACCTGTTGCGCATACCCGTCGAGCCGCGACTGGATCGTGTCCAGGCTCACCTTGCCGCTGCCGATCTGGTCCCCGAAGGCGGCGATCTGCTTCCACACCGCGTCCAGCTGGGACCGCGCGTCGGCCGACAGCGGGCTGCGCAGCGTGACGAACAGCTGCTGTGCCAGCGCGTAGGTCAGACAGTGCACGCACTGGTAGTTGAGCGCCCCGGCGAGGTTCTGCGGGGCGGCGACGTGGTTGTGGCCGACGACGAGCACCACCTGGAAGGCGACCGCGACCGAGGCGCAGTGCACGCAGCTGGCGAAGGCGTAGGCCTCGTTGCGGTTCAGGGCCGCCGTGCCGCCATCGACCCAGACCAGCGCGAAGGCGACCTCGTAGTCGACGGTCCCGTTCGTGGTGTTCACCGCGAGGGCCTGGTTGTCGCCCGGGCCCGGTGCGAGCGGCTTGTCGAACGGGAAGACCCAGCCCTGCCGCTGGGCGTCCGCGGCTGTCGTCCCCTGGCTCGCCGCGGTCGGCGGCTGCTCCTGGCGGGAAGCCGGCACGAGCACCAGCGCCAGCCTGGGGTGGGCCTGCGTCGGCAGTGGCTGGGAGGTGTCCAGGACCGTTCGGATCGTGCCGCGCGTGCCCTGCTCGAGGGGTTCGGTGGCGCTCCCTGTGATGCCGCTCGCGGGACGGGCGGCGGCGACGGTGTCCATCACGGTTCCGGAGTCCCACGGCTCGATCGGCCGGTAGGTGTCCGGGCGTGGCCACCATGCGTACGCGAGGCCGGCAGCCACTGCCCCCGCGGTGACCGCCGCGACGGTACGCCGGATCGGGCGACCCGCGGTGCCACGCCACACGCCGCGCACCACACGGCGCAGGATCCGCGCGAGGATGAGGAACGTCCCGCCGATCGGCAGTGCCACGGCGCCCATGGTGAGCATCCGGGCCGCCAGCTGTGTCGCATCGCCGTGCTGCCAGGCCGCGGCGAACATGTCCTGCTCACGGGCCAGCTTGTCCCCCGCGGTGGCGAGCACGTGGGGCATCGCGATCACCATCGCGAAGGCCGTGAAGAGCAGCGTAGGGACCACGACGACCACCCAGAGCGTCACCACTGCCCGGGCCCACGGCTTGAGCAGCCGGGCTCCGGGATCGCTCCATCGCCACGGGAGCGCGCCGAGCAGGGTCGGCTTGATCCGGTGGAAGAGGTCGGGAACGCCGGTCACGTCGGCGAGCACGTGGTAGCCGTCGAAGCGCACCAGGGGGGTCAGCTGACGCACCATCTGGATGATCTGGGTGGCCACGACGAGGAGCAGCGCGTCGTAGCGGGTCACCACCCAGGCACCGCTGATCACCACCGCCACTATCGCGTTGAAGTAGAGGCCTCCGAGGTCGGTGCGCACCCGCCCTCCGCGGCCGAGCCGGTAGGCGTCGGTGACGTCGGTGTAGAAGGCGGGCCACATCAGGTAGACACCGGCGCCCATGACCCCGGGCGTGGCACCGCCGCGGCGTGCGGCCGCGGCATGACCGAACTCGTGGAAGCCGGCGGACAGGACCGTCACCACGAAGACCAGGATCAGCAGGCCGGGGTGGTTGAAGGCCTGGTACGTCGCCGAGGCGAGGCCCTTGTTGAAGAAGACCCACCAGCACACGACGGCGAACGCGGCCAGCATGGGAACCGCGACAAGCGGGCTGAACAGGCCCGCGAACGGCGCGGTAAGCCTCCTGGTCCGCACCGGGTCGGTCACCGCCAAGCGGAAGCGCAGAGCGAGCAGCGGGCTGGACCGCCTCACCTCGGGCTGACTGCCGTCGGCCTTGGTGAGCAGGCCGAGGGGGCGGAGCTTTTCGGCGACGAGCCGGAGCACGTTGTCGGCGCTGACCGTCCTGCCCGTCGCGCGAGACACCGCCTCGGCCACCCGAGCTGCGTCCCGGCGGCCGTCCACGGCCCGCAGCACCGCGTAGAGCAGGCTGGTCAACTGCAGCGTCTGCCCGTCGCCGCGGCGGACCAGGGAGGGCGGGATGCGGTATCCGGAGCCCGACATCTCCCCGATCAGCTGGACGCCCGCGGCCCGGGAGAGGATCGCGTCCTGCGCTACCGGAGCCTGGGCACCGTCGGGTGCGGCCTCGGAGTCTCCGGTGCCGTGGACGGCAGTCACGGGCTACTGCTGGATCTGCGACGTCTGGTCGGTGGTGGCGGTAGCGGATCCGTCGATGGTCTGGTCGATGGTCACGTCTTGCGGAGCCGACGAGATCGCGGTGCTGTCCACCGAGCCGATGTTGGCCGCGACGCTGCCGTCGATCGGCGCCGCCACGTTGGCGTTCGCGGCCACGGCGCCGTCGATCGGCGCGGCCACGTCGGCGTCGGCGTTCACGTTGACGTTGACGTCGAGCAGGCTGCCACCGGAGGTGTCGGTCGGGTCCGTGACGACGCTGGTGGTGCCGCCGCCGGTGTCTGTCGTGCCCGTGGTGCCGCCGGTGTCTGTCGTGCCCGTGGTGCCGGCCGACTGCTCGATGCCGCTGACTTGCACCCCATGGGCGGTGGCGTCGGCGTTGATGCCCTGGTCGATCACGGCATGCTGGCCGGCCAGCGCCTCCGCACCGGAGCCGGTGGACAGCACGTTGGCGCTGGCCGCTGCCTCGATCGGTGCCGCCACGTTGGCGTTCGCCGCGACGGCCAGGTCGATCGGGGCGCTCGCGGCGATGCCGAGATCGATGTTGGCGTTGAGATCCAGGATGGAGACGACCTCTTTGTCCGGAAGTGCCGTTGCCTGCTCTGCTGCGAGCTCCTCAGCGGTCAAGCCGTGCACGTCGCCCATGATTTCCCTTTCCGGCAGGCGGACCCGTCCACACTGCCTCGGTTCGGGGCTGAACCTGGCTGTTACCCGGGTCCAGTTGGGGCTAAACGGGCGCCGGCTCGATCCGGCCGCGCTCAGGAGCCCAGCCGGGTCGCCTCGGATGTTCCGAAGCGCTCACGCATCAGGGACTTGATGCCCAGCGGAAATCGGGAGGTGGCCCGCAGGTGGGACGCGGTCAGCGCCCGTTGAGCCTTGGCGTCGCCCCCGAACGCGCCCAGGCACAGTTCCGGGCAGGCGTTGGCGAGCTGCAGGATCGCTCCGGCGCATTCGAGCTCCCCGGCCATCAGCAGCAGCGGCGCCGCGCCGACGTACAGGTCGCCGGCAAACGCGTCCAGCGTGGCGAGCAGGCGTCCCGGGTCCCCGGAGGAGTCCTTCAACCCACGCACCGGGAGATCGGCCAGACGCTCCACGGGGATGCCAGGCGGGGCCACAGCAGGGAAGTGGTACGCGAACAGCGGTGTGTCGCCGACGACGGCAGCGACGCTCCGGTAGAAGCCGAGCGGATCCTGCACTCCGCGCGGGGAGCGTGCGAGCACGGCTCCGACCTCGCGCTCGACCACCTCCGCGGCGAACTGCGCCGACTGCCACCCGGAGGCCAGGCTGGCTCCCATCACGACGGGGGCGTCGCCGCCGACGGCGTCCAGCACTGCGTCGAGCAGCGCGAGCCGCTCCTCGTCGCCCAGCGTCTCCGGCTCCCCGGAGGTGCCGCACACGACGACGGCGCGGATGCCCGCGTCGACCAGCCGGCGAGCGTGGCGGGCGCTGGCGGCGTAGTCGACCGCGAGGTCCTCGTCGAACAGCGTCGCCAGGGCCACGCCTGCGCCGGTGAACACCGGATCTGCTGCTTCGCTGGTCATCGTTGCCTTTCGGGGTGCGCTCCCAACATAGCGGCGGGTCGCCGGTCGCCGTCGGCGCTGCGTCGTAGTGTCGTGACGTGCTGGACCTGGGCCTGATCGACGAGGTGCTGCTGCGGCGTGTGTTCGGTCCCGGCACCGTTGTCCGCGGCACCGGCTACGCCACCGCGAGCCACGTGCTCAGCATCGCGCTCGACGAGGAGCCGGACGGCACGCTGGCGATCAGCGGCAAGGTCGAGGGTTCGCGGGCGGCGCCGTACTCCACGACCGTCTGGGTCTTCCTCGACCCGCAGGACCCGGTGCCGTACGTCGACAGCTCCTGCACGTGCCCGGTCGGTGAGGACTGCAAGCACGCCGTCGCGCTGCTGCTGGTGGCCCAGCGGCAGCAGGCCAGTGCGGTCCCCGCCTGGGAGCGGCAGCTCGACCTGCTGCTCGACGAGCTCGAGTCCTCCGCCCCGACGGCGCCCGCGCAGAAGAAGCCGCTCGCCCTGCAGGTGCAGCTGTCCTCCCCGCCGCGCGGGAACCGCTACGGACCGAGTCGCGGGACGTTGTCGATCCGTCCGCTGCAACGCGGCGCCAGGGACAACTGGATCAAGACCGGGGTCGGCTGGAAGGACGTGCCCCTGCTCCAGTCGTTCGGCGCGCACCGCCGTGACCAGAGCCAGCTGCTGGCCGAGATCCTCACCGCCTACCGCGCCGTCTCGTCGATGGGCTACTACGGCAGCGAGAACCAGCTGACCCTCTCCTCGTTCGGTCCCTCCCTGTGGCCGCTGCTGGCGCGGGCGGAGCAGGCCGGCATCGAGCTGGTGCCCGGCCAGGGCCTCGACGAGGTGGTGCTCGAGCCGGAGCCGGTGGCGGTGCAGATCGACGTGAACACCGCCGAGGACAGGGGCCTGCGCGTCCACGGCTCGGTGCTGGCCGGCGGGGAGCGCTACGCCCAGGACGCCTTCGACCTGCTCGGCGTGCCCGGGCACGGCGTCGCCGTCTGGAGGCCCGGACAGCGGTCGCGCAGCTGGTCGCTGCGGCTGGCCCCGCTGTCGAGTCCGGTCGGCCCGGAGGTGCGCCGGCTGCTGCTCGGCGACCGGCCCTTGCAGGTCCCTGACGAGCGTCGCGACGAGCTGGTATCGGACTACCTGCCCCGCATCCAAAGGCATGTCCCGGTCGTCTCCTCCGACCAGTCGGTGGTGCTCGCCGAGCCGGCCGAGCCCCGGCTGGCGCTGAGCGTGACCTGGGTGGCGGTCGACGAGGTGGGCCTGCGCTGGTCGTGGCGCTACCGGGTCGGCGCCGACGACCGGGTCTACGGCCTGCGGGACGCTGAAGGCACCGGTTCGCGGCGGAGCGTGCGCCGTCCGCTCGACGAGCAGGCGCTGCTGGACGACCTGGTG
This sequence comes from Nocardioidaceae bacterium, assembly GCA_035690495.1. Classification (GTDB taxonomy): domain Bacteria; phylum Actinomycetota; class Actinomycetes; order Propionibacteriales; family Nocardioidaceae; genus DASSKK01. The sequence continues at coordinate 32,089 of DASSKK010000064.1, forward strand.
CTCACCGGCGACGCCGAGGCGGTGCTCTGCGACGGCGGCCACCGACGCCACGGGCTGCTGCCCGAGCAGACGCTCCGCCACGGCCGGGCGATCCGGTTCGCCGAGGACGTGCTGCCCGACCTCGCCGCGGCGGGCCGGATCGAGATCGACGAGACCGGCGGACGACCCGACTACCGGGAGGCGCGCGAGGCGCCGGTGGTCCACTTCGCGTCGATGGACTCCGGCGTCGAGGCCGATCGCCCCGGCGAGCAGCGCACCGACTGGCTGGACCTGGAGGTGGTGATCAGCGTCGACGGGCGGCCGCTGGCGCTTGCGCAGCTGCTCACCGCGCTGACCGCGGGCCAGGACCGGGTGATCCTCCCCGACGGCGTGCACATCGCCGTCGACCGCCCGGAGTTCTCCCAGCTCGCCGAGCTGGTCGCCGCCGCCGGGGAGCTGGTCGAGCAGCCGGACGGCGGGGTCCGGGTGGGTGGCCACGACCTGGGCATGTGGGACGAGCTCGCCGAGATCGGCGTCGTCGACGCCCAGGCGGGGGAGTGGGTGCGTGCCGCGCAGGCGCTGCGCGGGCTCACCACCCTGCCGCAGGTCGAGCCGACGGGCGTGAAGGCCGAGCTGCGCGGCTACCAGCTGGATGGCTTCCGCTGGCTGGCCTTCCTGTGGGGAGCCCAGCTCGGCGGCATCCTCGCCGACGACATGGGGCTCGGGAAGACGCTGCAGACCCTGGCGCTGGTGGCGCATGCCCGCGAGCTTGGTGCGGGCCCGTTCCTGGTCGTCGCGCCCACCACCGTGGTGTCCACCTGGGCGCACGAGGCGGCCAGCTTCACCCCGGGCCTGGTGGTCCGCACGGTGACCGAGTCGCACGCACGACGCGGCATGACGATCGCCGAGCTCGCCGAGGACGCCGACGTGCTGATCACCTCCTACACACTCTTCCGGCTCGAGGTCGACGCCTACCGCGGCTGCGACTGGGGCGGGCTGGTGCTCGACGAGGCGCAGGCGGTCAAGAATCACCACGGCAAGACCTACCAGTGCGTGCGCCGCCTCGACGTGCCTTTCCGGCTGGCCCTGACCGGCACCCCGATGGAGAACCGGCTGCTCGAGCTGTGGTCGCTGCTGTCGATCGTCGCGCCCGGTCTCTACCCGTGGCCGCAGCGATTCGTCGAGACGGTCGCCAACCCGGTGGAGCGGCTCGGCGAGGCCGCCGTGCTGGAGCGGTTCCGGCGCCGGATCCGGCCGTTCCTGCTGCGGCGCACCAAGGAGTACGTCGCCGCCGACCTGCCGCCGAAGCAGGAGCAGGTGCTCGACGTGCGCCTGACCCCCAAGCACCGGCGGATCTACGACACCCACCTTCAGCGCGAGCGGCAGACCGTGCTCGGCCTGGTCGGCGACTTCGACAGGCACCGGATCGCGATCTTCCGGTCGCTGACCCGGATGCGCCAGCTCAGCCTCGACGCGGCGCTCGTCGACGAGAAGTACGACGGCGTCGGGTCGGCCAAGGCCGACGTGCTCGTCGACCACCTCCTGGAGCTGGTCGCCGAGGGCCATCGGGCCCTGGTGTTCAGCCAGTTCACCTCCTACCTGGGCCGGGTGCGTGCACGGCTCGACCGCGAGGGGATCGAGACGGTGTACCTCGACGGGCGCACCCGTCAGCGCGGCAAGGTCGTCTCGGCCTTCAAGGACGGCGACGCGCCGGTGTTCCTGATCAGTCTCAAGGCCGGCGGGGTCGGGCTCACGCTCACCGAGGCGGACTACGTGTTCGTGCTCGACCCGTGGTGGAACCCGGCGGTCGAGGCGCAGGCCGTGGACCGCACGCACCGGATCGGCCAGACCCGCCCGGTGATGGTCTACCGGCTGGTCGCCGTGGACACCATCGAGCAGAAGGTGATGGAGCTCAAGGCTCGCAAGCAGCAGCTGTTCGCCCAGGTCGTCGACGGCGGCGGCGCGGCCTCGGCGGGCATCACCGCCGAGGACGTGCGGGCCCTGTTCGAGGGGTGACCGAGGTCAGGCCGTGTCGCGCCAGACCAGGTCGTCGGGCGCGAACACCACGATCGACTCGTCGGTCGCCAGGTGCACCGGCTCGCAGCGCAGCCCCGCGTCCCGGGCCGCCAGGCCGAGGTCGCGCGCCCAGGCGATGTCGTCGCCGGTGAGGGCGCTGGAACCGGGCCGCGAGCGCAGGAACGCCACCCGGCCGCCGGGATCGGGGCCGAGGACCTGCGCGCACACCTCCATCAGGTTGGCCAGCGCCACCGGCTCGGGACGGTCCGGCAGATCCTCGATGCTCGGCACCACCGGCAGGCACTGCCCGTCCGCGGTGAGGAACTGGACCCAGAGGTTCGGTGCCGAGAACCCGAGCTCGCCCATCAGGATGTGCCAGTGCCGGTGCAGGTCCGCCTGGGTGTGCACCGGACGCACCTTCTTGCGTTTGTTGGTCATGGGATCCACCCTGCCCGGCGCAGAAGCTCCGTGGGGCGTTGTTCACAGGGCAATTTCGCCGGGGAGCGCCGATCGCGTTCCGCCGGGTCTAACGTTGCCATGTGAAGGTGACCCAGACCGGGGTCGGCGGGCTCAGCCTGCGGGTGCACGCTGCCCTGCGCGGTCTGTCGCCGGGCTACTTCGCGCTGGTGATGGCCACGGGGATCGTCTCGATCGGGCTGAACCTCACGGGCTTCGCGGTCCTCTCCGAGGCGCTGATGGTGGTCACCGCGGTCGCGTTCGTGATCCTGCTGCTGCTCACCGGCTGGCGGTTCGTCTCCCACCGACACGAGCTGGTCGAGGACTTCACCCACCCGCTGCGGGGTTTCGGCTTCTACACCTTCGTGGCGGCCGCGAACGTGCTCGGCGCGCGACTGGTCGCCGCCGGGCATCCGGTCGCGGCGGCGGTCCTGCTCGGGGTCTCGGCCGTGCTGTGGCTGGCGCGCGGGTACGCCGTGCCGTGGACCACGCACCTCGGCCGTGGCGAGCACCCCATCGTCGCGGCCGCCAACGGCACCTGGTTCATGTGGGCGGTCTCCGGCCAGTCGATCGCAGTGGCGGCCGCCGCCCTCGACGATGTGTGGCCGTCCTCGGGGCTGGCGCTGCTGGCCGTGGTGGCGTGGTCGCTCGGCGTGTTCTTGTACCTCGTGGACGGCGTGTTCGTGGCGATGCGGCTGCTCGCCTACGACTTCTCCGCCCAGGACCTCACCCCGCCGTACTGGGTCGCGGCCGGCGCCGCGGCGATCACGGTCCTGGCCGGGGCCCGGGTGGTCGACATGGCCCAGGGTCCGGTGGTCACCTCGGTGGCGACGGTGATCGGCGGCTCCAGCCTGGTGATGTGGGCGGTCGCCAGCTGGCTGCTGCCCGGTCTGTTCGCAATGGGCTGGTGGCGGCACGTCACCCACCGGATCCCGTTGCGCTACGACGCGAACCTGTGGTGCATCGTCTTCCCGCTCGGGATGTACGCCGTGGCAAGCAGCTACCTGGCCCAGGCCGACTCGCTGCCGTTCCTCGGCGAGCTCGGCTCGGTGTGGATCTGGGTCGCGTTCGCCGCGTGGCTGCTCGCGATCGGTGGCATGGTCGTGCACGTCGCGGTCGACGTCCTGATGCCTCCCGTCACCGCGCGGTGAGTTACAGGACATGCAGATGCGCGCTGCTCGCGCCCTTGACCGCGGAGAGAGGCACTGACTCGTCGTAGGTGACGAACGTTCCTTTGTTCGCCACGGCCAGGGCCAGAAGATATGCGTCGGTGACCTGGCGCGGACCGAGCAGGCGGCTACGGTCCACGGTGTCCCCGTCGAGGATACTGATCTGACAGGGCCAGAACTCGTGATGCTCGGTCTCGCACGCCGATGCGAGGAGGGCGACGGCCTGCGCAGTCGGGATCGGGCTCGGATAGCGCGGCTGACTGAGGATGCGCACGAAGCCGTTCTGCGTGAGTGCGCATGAGGCCCAGCCGGACCCGACATGCGCGTCCCACCACTCATGCGTGCGCTGATGATCGACGTGGTCGGCATCGAGCAGCGCGAGCAGGACGTTGACGTCGAGCAGATGTCTCATTCGGGCTCGTCTTCCCGCAGACGGTCGATGAGGGCGTTGGAGACCGCCGGACCACGATGAGGCAGCGGCTGGAATCCGTGACGGCCCGGCGTCCGTGCGGGTCGGCCGTGCTGTGCGGTCAGGGCCTGCCGTGCGAGGTCGGACAGCACGGCCCCGGCCGTGGACTTCTCTCTCCGAGCCCGCTCCTGTACCGCGAGCAGGACGTCCTCGTCGAGGTTGACAGTGGTGCGCATGCACCTGATGCTATCGCATCAACTTTGTCGCAGATGGGGGATGAGGCCGCCGGCGAGCAGCATCTCCACCTGGCGCGGCGACAACCGGTGCCGCACGGCGTACTCGTCGCCCTTGTCGAGATTGCGGACGGTGAGCTCCTGGCCGGAGGCGACCGCGTCGCGCAGGTCGCCGATCGACAGCGTGTCGCCGGTGTCGATGCGGTCGTAGTCGGCCGGGTCGACGAACTCCACCGCGAGGATGCCGAAGTTGGCCAGGTTCTGCCAGTGGATGCGCGCGTAGGACTTCGCGAGCACCGCACGCAGCCCGAGGTAGCGGGGCACGATCGCGGCGTGCTCGCGCGAGGAGCCCTGGCCGTAGTTCTCCCCGCCCACGATCAGGTGACCGCTGTCGTCCTTGGTCTTCAGCGTGCGCTCGGGATAGCTCTCGTCCTCGGGACCGAATGCGAACTCGGCGAGCTTGGGGATGTTGCTGCGGTAGGGCAGCGCCCTCGAGCCGGCCGGCATGATCGTGTCGGTGGAGATGTCGTCCCCGACCTTGATCGCCACCGGTGCCTCGATCCGGTCCGGCAGCGGCTCGAACTCGGGCAGGTCGGCGATGTTGTCGCCCTTGACCAGCTCCAGCTTCGCGGCCTCCTCGGGCGGAGGCGGCTCCTCCAGCATCGCGACGTTGACGCTGGCGTTGACCGGCAGCTCGATGGTCGGGTAGGTCAGGTTGTCGATCCGGTCCGGCAGCGTGCGCGGGTCGGTGATCTCGCCGGTGAGCGCCGCCGCAGCCGCCGTCTCGGGCGAGCACAGGTAGACCTTGTCGTCGGCGGTCCCCGAGCGGCCGGGGAAGTTGCGCGGCATCGTGCGCAGGCTGTTGCCCCAGCTGGTCGGCGCCTGACCCATCCCGATGCACCCCATGCAGCCGGACTGGTGCAGCCGGGCGCCGGCGCCGATCAGATCGAAGGTCGCGCCCATCTTGGTCAGGTCCTGCAGGATCTGCCGCGAGGTCGGGTTCACGTCGAAGGAGACCTGCGGGGCGGTCTGGCGCCCCTTCACGATCGCGGCCGCCATGGCGAAGTCCCGCAGCCCGGGGTTGGCCGAGGAGCCGATCACGACCTGCTCGACCGGCCGGCCGGCGACCTCGGCGACGGGCACGACGTTCCCCGGCGAGCTGGGCAGCGCGATCAGCGGCTCGACCGCGGCCAGGTCGATCGTCTCGGTCACGTCATACTCGGCGTCCGGGTCGGCCAGGAGCTCGGTGAACGCGTCCTCGCGGGCCTCGCGCCGCAGGAAGTCGCGGACCGCGTCGTCGGCGGGGAAGACCGTCGTGGTGGCACCGAGCTCGGCGCCCATGTTGGCGATCACGTGCCGGTCCATCGCCGACAGGCTGGCCAGCCCGGGGCCGTGGTACTCGATGATCCGGTTCACGCCGCCCTTCACGCCGTGCCGGCGCAGCATCTCCAAGATGACGTCCTTGGCGCTCACCCACGGCTTCAGCTCGTTGGTCAGCCGGACCCCCCAGATCTGCGGCATCTGCAGGTAGACCGGCTCACCGGCGATCGCACGGGCCACCTCGATGCCGCCGACGCCGATCGCGAGCATGCCCAGCGACCCGGCGGCGGGCGTGTGGGAGTCGCTGCCCACCATGGTCTTGCCGGGTACGCCGAAGCGCTGCATGTGGGTGGGGTGGGATACGCCGTTTCCGGGCTTGGAGTACCAGATCCCGAAGCGGCGGCACGCCGACCGGAGGAAGTCGTGGTCCTCGGCGTTCTGGCTGCCGGACTGCAGCAGGTTGTGGTCGACGTACTGCACCGACACCTCGGTCTTCGCGCGGTCCAGGCCCATCGCCTCGAGCTCCAGCATCACCATGGTGCCGGTAGCGTCCTGGGTGAGGGTCTGGTCGATGCGCAGCCCGATCTCGGTGCCCGGGCTCATCTCCCCGCGCCGTCCTGAGCCTGTCGAAGGGTCGACCAGGTGGTCGGCGATCAGCTTCTGCGCGACGTTGTGTCCCATGCTGCAGTTGTACCCGCTGCGCCGGTTCCGACGCATGGCACGGGGGCGGGGCTCAGCCGACCCGGGGGATCACCTGCTCGGCGACGAGGTCGAGGTGGTCCAGGTCGGACAGGTCGAGCATCTGCAGGTAGAAGCGACTCGCGCCGGCCTCGGCGTACCGGCCGAGGGTGTCGACCAGCTCCCCGGGCGTGCCGGCCAGTCCGTGCTCGCGCAGCTCGTCGGGTCCGCGCCCGATCGCGGCGGCGCGGCGGGCGACCTCCTCGTCGTCGCGGCCGCAGCACAGCACGAGTGCGTTGGAGAACGTCATCGAGGCCGGGTCGCGGCCGGCCTGCCGGCACGCCTCGCGCACGCGCTCGAACTGCTCGGCGCTGAACTCCGCGGACTCGAAGGGGATGTTGAACTCGTCGGCGAACCGGGCGGCGAGCGCGGGGGTGCGCCGCCGGCCCTTGCCGCCGATGATCACCGGCGGACGCGGCTGCTGCACCGGCTTGGGCAGTGCGGGGGAGTCGGCGACCGGGTAGTGCGCGCCCGGGAAGGAGAACTTCTCGCCGGCCGGGGTCGTCCACAGCCCGGTGAGCACCTCCAGCGACTCCTCGAGCCGGTCGAAGCGCTCGGAGGCGTCGGGGAACTCGATGCCGTAGGCACGGTGCTCCGCCTCGAACCAGCCGGCGCCGATGCCGATCTCGACCCGGCCGCCGCTCATCTGGTCGACCTGGGCCACGCTGATCGCCAACGGCCCGGGCAGCCGGAACGTCGCGGACGTCATCAGCGTGCCCAGGCGGATCGCGGACGTGTCGCGGGCCAGCCCCGCCAGCGTGGTCCAGGCGTCGGTCGGGCCGGGGAGGCCGTCGGTCCCCATCGCCAGGTAGTGGTCGGAGCGGAAGAACGCCGAGAAGCCGAGCTGTTCGGCGCGCCGCGCCACGGCGAGCAGGTCGTCGTACGTCGCGCCCTGCTGGGGTTCGGTGAACACGCGCAGATCCATCGGGTCCATGGCCCCACCGTAGTGGGCGTGCGCGTGCTCGGGATGGCACGCTTACGCCATGAAAGCGGCAGCCGCCGTGCTGGCGGGCGGGGCAGGCCTTGCCGTTCTGGCCACGGTGTCCTCGTGCGCCGGCGTCGGCGACGGTGCTCCCAGTCCGGACGTGGCGGACTCCCTGCGGGTGACCAGCCCTGCGTTCACGCCCGGTGGCCGGCTGCCGGCCCGCTACAGCTGTGACGGGGCAGCGGTCTCGCCCCCGTTGTCCTGGACGGGCGCACCCTCGGACACCCGGGGGTTCGCGGTGGTCGTCGACGACCCGAACGCACCGGGCGGCACGTTCGTGCACTGGGTCCTGCTGAACGTCCCGGCGGACGTCACGTCGGTCTCCACCGGTTCGGTCCCGGAGGGGGCGGTGCAGGCACGCAACACGCTCAGCCGGACGTCGTACTTCGCGCCGTGCCCACCGGACGACGGCGTCCACCACTACCGGTTCACCGTCTACGCGCTCGGCAAGCCGGTCCGGCTCGGCCCGCAGCCGGACCTGACCGACGCGCTCGCCGCGATCTCCCACGACGCGCTGGCGCAGGGAAGGATCGTGGCCACCTACCGGCGCAGCGGCTGAACGCTCACGAGCCGGCGAGCAGCGCGGCGACCGCGACCAGCGGCACCGCCCAGGACAGAGCGCGCAGCGCCCCCTCGGCGGGGGCCAGCAGGAAGGCGCGGTCGACGGGGGCCACCGACCCGTCGTCGGACGTCACGGTGCCCTCGACGGCGAACGTGCGCCGACGCAGTCGCCGGGCCGGCGTGCTCAGCGCCCGCTGTGCCGCCGACGTGCCTACGCCGGTGAGTACGGCGCACGCTGCCGCCACGATGTCTCTGGCGTGGAACGGCGGGGACTGGGCGAGGTAGCCGACCGCGACGGGGAACCCGCCCCAGGCGAGCGCGAAGGCGGCGTCGGTGTGCAGCCGGCCGCCGAACAGCTCGAGGTTGTACCCGACCACCAGCATCACGCCGATCGGCACCGCGACCAGCACCGGCCAGTTCACCGGCGAGGGCCAGAAGAACACCCCGATGATCCCGATCACGACTGCCCCGGCCAGCGCCAGCACCCCGACGGAGCGAAGCGCACCGTCGCTGATCGACGTGCCGAGCGGCCGTCCGGTGAGCTCGTCGAGGGCGTGGGCGGACACCCCGAGGGCGAGGAAGAACGCCGCGAGGCCCAGCCCGAGAGAGGCCCAGTCCCGGGCCGGCGCCATCGCCGCGCCGAGCACCACGTAGGACAGATGCCAGACCGTGTACGGCGGGTGCAGCAGCGTCCACCAGTCGGCCAGCGGACCGCCCCGTCGCGCGTAGAAGGCCGCGGCGGGCGACTCACTCACGCCGCCTGCCCCACATCACCAGTCCGCCGCCGAGGCTCATCCTCCGCATGTGCACGTCGTCGATGCCGGCCGCGTCCCACATCAGCACGTGGTCCTCGACGGGGTGAGCCCGGTAGTGCTGCTCGATCGACGGGCCGAGGAACCGGCCGACCCGCGCCCACTCGGGCCCTCCGGTGAGCAGGCCGGCAGCGGGCAGGAACGCGCGCGTGTAGACGCGCCACGCCGGCAGCCACACCGGCCGCGGCGGCACCGCGAACTCCAGGCTGGAGACAACGCCGCCCGGCCGGACCACCCGCGCCAGCTCCCTCAGCGTCGCGGCGGGATCGCTCACGTAGCGGAGCAGGTAGGTGAACGTCAGCGCGTCGAACGTGGCGTCGCCGAACGGCAGCTGTTCGGCGCGGCCGCAGGCCAGGTCGACCCTGGGGTGGAAGCGGGCGCGCCGGGCCCCCATGCGGAGCATCTGCTCGGTGAGGTCGACCCCGACGACGTGCGCCCGGGTGCGCTCGGTCAGCTGCATGGCCACTCCGGCCGTGCCGGTCGCCACGTCGAGCACCAGCGTCGGCGCCGCGGCGACGACGGGGTCGACCATGGCACCCCGCCAGCGCCGGTTCTGCCCGAACGACAGCAGCTCCTCGAGCGTGTCGTAGCGCCGCGGCAGCCCGTCGAACAGATCCTGAGCGAACGCGTTCGGCTCCGCGCGTGAGCGACCCATCGCCCGACTCACCGCACCCATGCGGCCACGCTACCCGCGCCAGCCCCGGGCTCAGGACCGCGGTCGCAATCGTTCACGTGACCGGTTGCGACGTCGCCAACCGCTCAGGTCAGGTCACAACCGGTCACTTGACCCGTTGTGAAACGTCCGGGTTCCCGCGCATCCCGAGCGGTTGCCCGTGCAAGGCTGAGACGTGCCGACTTCCTGGGTGCTGCACGTCGACCTCGACGAGTTCCTCGCCGCGGTGGAGGTGCTGCGGAACCCCGCGCTGGCGGGCAAGCCGGTGGTCGTCGGCGGCCGCGGCGACCCCACCGAGCGGGGCGTGGTGTCCACCGCCTCCTACGAGGCCAGGAAGTACGGCGTGCGCAGCGGGATGCCGCTGCGCACCGCGGCGAACCGCTGCCCGGAGGCGGTGTTCCTGCCGGTCGACAAGCCCACCTACGAGGAGGCGTCCGCACGCGTCATGCACACGCTGCGCTCCTTCGGGGTCCCCGTCGAGGTGCTCGGCTGGGACGAGGCGTTCGTCGCGGTGAGCACCGACGACCCACAGAGCTTCGCGCACGACGTACAGCGTGCCGTGCTGGAGCGCACCGGACTGCACTGCTCGGTCGGGATCGGGGACACGAAGGTCCGGGCCAAGATCGCCACCGATCTCGGCAAGCCGCGCGGCACGTTCCGGCTCACCGAGGAGAACTGGTTCGCGGTGATGGGCGACCGGCCCACGGACGCCCTGTGGGGCATCGGTGCCAAGACCGCCCGGCGGCTGGCCGGCCTCGGCATCCACACGGTCGTCGAGCTGGCCGAGACACCCGCCCAGCGGCTCGCGGAGGCGATCGGGCCGCGGATGGGTCCGTGGTACCGGCGGCTGGGCCGCGGCGCGGACACGTCTCCGGTCGACCCGACGCCGTACGTCCCCCTCGGCCACGGCAGGGAGACGACGTTCCAGACCAATCTCGTCGACTGGGCGGACGTGGCCACGGAGGCCGCAAGGCTGACCTCGCAGGTCCTCGACGACATCCGGGCCGAGGGCAGACGTGCCGTGCGGGTCGGGGTGAAGCTGCGCTACGCGCCGTTCGAGACACGCACCCGGAGCCTGACCCTGCCCACGCCGACGTTCGACGAGAAGGAGCTCTCGGAGGCGGTGCTCGACCTGCTGGGGAGGTTCGACTCGGCAAGGGCGGTGCGACTCCTCGGGGTGCGCCTGGAGATGGAGCCACCGGCCTGAGCGCGTCGCTGCTAGCCTCGCCCGGTGACCGACGAACTGAGCCTCACTCACGAGGAGGCCAGGACTCGCGCTGACCTGCTCGACGTGCACCGCTACGACGTGGAGTTCGACCTCACCGGCCTGGTGGACGGGCCCGACCTGGTGACCACCAGCGCCGTGCGGTTCACCTGCCGGCAGCCCGGCGCCGCCACGTTCGTGGACTGCCTCGCGGACGTCGTGGAGGCCACCCTGAACGGCGAGCCGCTGCCCGCCGCCGAGGGGGGCCGGATCGCGCTGAAGGACCTGCGGGACGAGAACGAGCTGGTGGTCCGGGCCCGACAGTCGAAGACCGACCGGGCCCAGGGAGCGCTCCGGGTCGTCGACGACGCCGACCAGCGCGTCTACATGTGGACGAGCTTCGAGCCCGACGATGCACGGCGGGTCTTCGCGTGTTTCGACCAGCCCGACCTGAAGGCGGTGTTCGGCGTGCGCGTCCTCGCGCCGGCGGGCTGGACGGTCACCAGCAACAGCGGGTCCCCGCGCATCGAGGATGCCGGCGGTGCGCGCACCTGGACGTTCGCGGACACGCCGCCGCTGTCGACGTACGTGCTGGTCGTCAACGCCGGACCGTTCCACCAGGTGCGCAGCGAGCGAGGAGGCTACGACCTCGGCCTGTTCGCGCGGGCATCGCTGGCCGCGATGCTCGACCGGGACGCCGAGGAGCTGTTCGAAGTGACCGCGCGCGGTCTGGCGTTCTTCGGCGACAAGTTCGCGATGCCGTTCCCGCAGCGCACCTACGACCAGGTGTTCCTCCCCGGGCTCGGCGGCGCGATGGAGAACTACGGCTGTGTCACGTGGCTGGACTCGGTGCTGTTCCGCCAGCCGCCGTCGTACGCCGAGCGCGAGGCACGCGTCGTGGTGCTGCTGCACGAGATGGCGCACATGTGGTTCGGCGACATCGTCACGATGCGCTGGTGGGACGACCTGTGGCTCAACGAGTCCTTCGCCGAGTGGGCCTGCCACTGGGCGGCGAGCCGGTGCACGGAGTTCACCGACGCCTGGGCGGCGATGCTCGCCGTCGACAAGCAGCTGGCGTACGCCGCCGACGCCGCCCCGACCAGCCACCCGATCCGGCAGCCGATCCCCGACGTCGCCGCCGCGGAGGCCGCGTTCGACTCGATCACCTACCCGAAGGGCAGTGCCGCCCTGAAGCAGCTGGTCGCCTACGTGGGGGAGCCGGCGTTCCTGGCCGGTCTGGGCAGCTACTTCAAGGCGCACGCCTGGGGCAACGCCACGCTGGACGGGCTGATCGGGCACCTGGAGGCCAGCAGCGGCCGGGACCTGACCAGCTGGGTGAAGGGCTGGCTGGAGACCGCCGGCACGGATCGCATCGACCTGGTCCGCTCCGGTGCGGACGCACGGCTCACCATCACATCCCCCTCGGGCCGCGGGCCGCTCGCGCACCGGCTGGCGGTCGGCGTGTACGACGAGGCCGCCAAGCCGGGAGATGTCTTCCGCAGGCGGGGACTGGAGTCGGTCGAGATCGACTCCGACACCGTCGAACTCGCGGGCGTCGGCGACGCCGCACTGCTGCTGGTCAACGACGAGGACCTCACCTACGCGTCGGTCCGGCCCGACCCCGACTCGCTGCGCCTGCTGCTCGAGGAGGGCGGACGGCTGCCGAGCGCGGTCGGCCGCACGCTGGCGGTCACCACGGCCTGGAACCTGCTCTACTCCGGCGAGACCTCCACCGGCGACTACGTGTCGTGCGCGGCGAGGGTGCTTGCCAACGAGACCTCGCCGAGTGTGGTCGAGCCGCTGCTGGGCCGGCTGGTGAGCGCCGCCGACGGCTGGGCGCGCCCGGACGAGCGGGACGGCTTGCTGGAGCAGGTGGCCGACCTGTGCCTGCAGCTGGCGGGGAGTCCGGGGCACCGGGTGCCCGCCGTGCGCGGTCTGGCCCGCACCGCGACCACCGACGCCCAGCTCGACGCCCTGGCACGGATGGCGGACCGGCCGGACCTGCAGTGGGGCCGGCTGACCAGGCTCGCCGAGCTCGGCCGCTTCGACCGTGCCGAGTCCGACGCGCTGCTGGAGGCGGACCCGGATCCCGACGCGTGGGCGAGCGCGCTGATCGCGCGCGCGGCGAAGCCGTCGGCCGAGGCCAAGGACGAGGTCTGGACGGCCGTCTTCGACGAGCGCCGCGTGACACCGGGGCACCTGGCCAAGATGGGACGGACGTTCTGGCGCCCGCAACAGACCGAGCTGCTGACGCCCTACGCCGAGCGATTCCTCGAGCTGCTGCCGGCGCTGGGCGAGGGCGGGATGCTCTGGTCGCTCAGCATGGCGCTCTACATGTACCCGCAGGCGGGCATCGGACCCGACTACCCGAAACGGCTCGACCGGGCTGCGGGCGGCGAGGAGGTCAGCCCCGCGGTGCGCCAGGAGATCCGGGAGCGCGCCGACCGGCTGACCCGGATGCTTGCCGCACGCGCACGGCCCCGATGACGGCTCCCGCCATGGGTCAGGGTCCGGCGAGCGAGAGCCGCGACGTCTTCAAGACCCTGGACCTGGCCCTGCGGATCGGGGAGGTGCTGCTCTCCTCGGGCGCCGGGGCAGCGGACGTGTCGGCGACGATGCTGTCGGTGGCACGTGTGTGCGGCCTGCGCGGTGCCACCGCCGACGTGACGTTCACCAGCCTGTCGATGAGCCACCAGGCGAGCCTCGAGGAGCCGGGCGTGGTGCAGATGCGCCAGGTCACCCACCGCGAGATCGACTACGAGGACCTCACGCTGGTCGACCACCTCGTCCGCGACCTGCTCCGTGGCGCCATCGACCGGGACGAGGCACGCTCCCGGCTGGCACAGGTGGTGTCCTCCGGGCACCGGCTGCCACGGTGGGCCGTCACGGTCGGCTGGGGGGTGATGGGCGGGGGTGTCGGGCTGCTGCTCGGCGGGAACGTCTACGTCACCTTGATCGCGCTCGGCGCGGCTGCAGGGATCGACGTACTGCAACGGGCGATGTCGCGGCGCCGGCTCCCCGGCTTCTACCAGCAGGTGGCCGGCGGCCTGCTCGCCACGCTGGTCGCCGTGGCGACCGCGGCCAGCGGCGTTCAGGTGGACCCGTCCCGGGTGGTCACCGCGGGGATCATCATGCTGCTGGCCGGGGTCAGCTTCATGGGAGCGGTCCAGGACGCCCTGACCGGCTATCCGCTCACCGCCGGTGCCCGCGTCCTCGAGGCGACGCTGGCGACCGCCGGGATCATCGCCGGGGTCAGCGGCGGTCTGACGCTGGGCCGGACGTTCGGCATCAATCTCGGCCGCCTGGTCCCCGGCGCCGCGGGCTGGACCGACCTGCCGGTGATGTGCCTGGGCGCGGCCATCTCCGCCGGCGCGTTCGCGTTCGCCTCCTACGCCCCGCTGCGCTCGCTGCTGCCCATCGCGGTGGTCGGGGCGGTGGCGGAGGCGATCTACCTGTCCACCCACCGTGACCTCGGCGCAGCGTGGGCGTCGGCGATCGCGGCGGTCGTGATCGGCGTGGTCTCCTACTCGGTGGCGGGCCGGGTCCGGGTGCCGCCGCTCGTGGTCGTCGTGTCCGCGATCGTGCCGCTGCTGCCCGGTCTGTCGATCTACAAGGGCCTGTCCCTGCTGGGCTCGGGCGGCAACGGCAACGGCGTGCTGTCGCTGATCACCGCAGCGGCGATCGCGATCGCGCTGGCCTCCGGCGTGATCCTCGGCGAGTACATCGCCCAGCCGCTCAAGCGGGAGGCCCGTCGTCTGGAGACCCGGCTGTCCGGTCCGCGCCTGGTCGGCCCGCTGCGGGTCCGGTCGGTCAGACGACCTCGAAGCCGGTGAGCCCTGTTGCGGGTACGTCGGTGACGTCCAGTTCCGCGACGTGGGCCTGCGACGGTCCGCTGCGCATCCACTCGACCACCGCAGCCACCGCCTGCTCGCCGCCCTCGAGCCTGGCCCGCACCGTGCCGTCCGGCTCGTTGCGCACCCAGCCGGACAGGCCGGCGGCCTCGGCCCGGCGGCGGGTGGAGTCGCGGAAGAACACCCCTTGCACGCGTCCGCGGACGATTACGTCTTTGGCCACGGTCGCTGCGCGCATCCCGGCGAGTCTAGTGTGACCACATGTCCTCCTCGGCGGCAGCAGACGTGCTGGGCCGGCTCGACGACGTCCGCGGCTGGCAGGAGGACCTCTACCGCGACTTGCACGCGCACCCCGAGCTCTCCCACCAGGAGCACCGCACCGCAGCGAGCGTTGCCGACAGGCTGAGGTCCTCCGGCTGCGAGGTGCACGAGCACGTCGGCGGCACCGGTGTCGTGGGCGTGGTGCGCAACGGAGATGGACCGGTGGTGCTGCTGCGCGCGGACATGGACGCCCTTCCGGTGCGCGAGGACACCGATCTGCCCTACGCGAGCACGGTCACCGTCACCACCGCCGACGGCGCCGAGCTGCCGGTGATGCACGCCTGCGGGCACGACGTGCACGTGACGTGCCTGCTCGGTGCCGTGCACCTGCTCACCCAGGCGACGTCTGCGTGGAGCGGCACCCTGGTGGCGGTGTTCCAGCCGGCCGAGGAGGTCGCCGACGGCGCGCGCGGCATGGTGGACGACGGGTTGGCGGACATCGTCGGGCCGGTGGACGTGGCGCTGTGCCAGCACGTGCTCGCGATGCCGGCCGGACAGGTCGGCGTACGCTCCGGGCCGACGCTCGCCGCCGCGGACAGCGTGCGGATCGCCCTGCACGGCCGTGGAGCCCATGGCTCCATGCCGCAGGCCGCGGTCGACCCGGTCGTGCTCGCCGCGATGATCGTCCGGCTGCAGACGGTGATCTCGCGGGAGACCCGGCCCGGCGAGCCGGCCGTGCTGACCGTGGGCAGCATTCAGGCCGGCACCAAGAGCAACGTCATCCCCGAGTCGGCCACGATCCTGCTCAACGTGCGCAGCTACGACGAGGGCACCCGCGGGTCGATCCTGGACTCCATCGAGCGCATCGTCACCGCCGAGTGCACCGCCTCCGGCTCGCCGCGGCCTCCGGAGTTCGAGCTGTTCGACAGGTTCCCGGTGACCGACAACGACCCCGGGGTGACCGATCGGGTCGCTGACGCGTTCGCCGAGCACTTCGGTGACTCGCTGCAGCAGCTCCCGCGCCAGACCGCGAGCGAGGACTTCAGCGACATCCCCACCGCGCTGGGCGTGCCGTACACCTACTGGGGGATCGGCGGGACCGAGCCGGACCACTACCAGCAGGCGGTCGTCGCCGGGCGGGTCGCGCAGGACATCCCAGTCAACCACTCCGCCCGCTTCGCCCCGGTCGTCCAGCCCACCCTCGACACCGGAACGTCGGCCCTGGTGGTCGCCGCGCTCGCCTGGCTGTCGACAGACAGCCCGTGAGCCCCGAACCGCCGCTGCTGTTGGCCCTGGACCTGACCGGCACGTTCGCGTTCGCGCTCAACGGCGCCCTGACCGCGATCCGCTTCGCCCGGCTGGACGTCGTGGGTGTGCTCACGCTCGGGATGGTCACGGCCCTGGGCGGCGGCATCATCCGTGACGTCGTCATCGACGCGCTCCCGCCGGCCACGTTCAGCGACTGGCGCTACCTGGCCGTCGCTGCCGCCGGTGCGCTGATCGCCTTCCTGCTCGGCCGTCGCCTGGACCGGATCTCCTACCCGATCACCGTGCTGGACGCCGCCGGCCTGAGCCTGTTCGCGGTCACCGGCGCCAGCAAGGCCCTCCAGCTGGGCCTCGGCCCGGTCCAGTCGGTCATCCTCGGCGCGGTCACCGCCGTCGGCGGCGGCACGCTCCGCGACGTGCTGATCCAGCGCATCCCCACCGTGCTGCGCAGCGAGCTGTACGCCGTACCCGCCCTGGTGGGTGCCGCGGTCACCGTGATCACCAGCGAAGGGGGCGTGTACGGCGTCCCCGCCGCGGTGGGGGCGGCTGTTGCTTGCTTCGGAATCCGGATGCTCGGCGTGAGGCTCGGCCTGAACGCGCCCCGCCCGCGCCACTAGAGATTCCGGCCGTGTCCAGCTCGTCACAAGTGTTCACCTGCCCGGTTGTGACCGCCGCCGCCAAGGATTCGCCGTCACAACCAGTCAGATGACCGGTTGTGTCGGGGCGGCCGCCGCGTCGGATACCTTGGCGCCGTGACCCGGGAGCTCTGGGACCGCGAGGCGGCGACGTTCGACGACGAGCCGGACCACGGGCTGGCAGACCCGCACACCCGTGCGGCGTGGCGTGACCTGATGCTCGACGTGCTCCCGTCCGCGCCAGCGCGGGTCGCCGACCTGGGATGCGGCACTGGAACCCTGACCCGCCTTCTCACCGACGAGGGCTACACGGTCGACGGCCTGGACCACTCGCGGGAGATGATCCGCCGTGCACGGGTGAAGGTTCCCGAGGCGCGGTTCGTGGTCGGCGACGCGGCCCGTCCCGCGCTCGCGCCGCACGCCTACGACGTACTGCTCAGCCGGCACGTGCTGTGGGCGATGCCGGACCCGGCGGCGACGTTCGTGCGGTGGGTGGACCTGCTGGGTGCGGACGGCACCGTGGTCCTCGTCGAGGGGCGCTGGGAGAGCGGTGCCGGCCTGACCGCGGAAGAGTGCGAGCGGATCGTGCGAAGCGTGCGCGCCGAGGTGCAGGTGCGCCCTCTGCCCGAGCCGGTGTACTGGGGCAACGCGATAGAGGACGAGCGCTACCTGCTTGTATCGCGGCGATGAGGGGACAATGACGACGATGACCACCATGCGCGACGAGCACGAGGTGGACCGGGCGCTGGCCCGCCTGGACGAGGCGACCGCGAACCGGGCCGAGTCGGCGGTGTCCTGGCTGCTCGGCGGTCCGGGGGAGCGGCACGACCTGGCGTTCTTGAGCCAGATGAACATCCAGTACCTGCTCTGGCGCAAGCTGCCGGTGAACTGGATGTGCGAGGACGCCGAGCACCACGAGATCGCCTGGGCGCTGGGTGACTTCTTCGACGCCGCCGGGCTGCAGCGCTACGCCGCAATCTGCCGCGAAACGCGCACCCACGAGATCCTCGCCGCCTGGCACCGCGACCCCGAGGAGGGACGTCAGGCCGGGTACGACGCCCAGGTCGCCTCGGGCGTGCTGCCGCCGGACACGAAGCTGCTGACCTTCGGCGACCGGATGGGCGTCGAGGAGTACGACGTGCACGCGGAGACCAGCCGGGACATCGAGTCCGCGATCGTGGCAGGCGAGCTGACGCCCGGACGGCGTGGGTTCAACACCGGCGTGCGCCGCCGGATGGACGCCTACATCCAGCGCCGGCCGGGTGCCGACGAGGCGACTCCCTTGGAGCGGGTGTGGCGAGAGCGGAGCAAGCAGTGGATGGCACGGTTCCGAGGCGTCCACGAGCCGCTCTGGGAGCGCGCCCTCGAGCAGGTCCACGAGCTGCCCCCGGTCCCCGACCGGGTCGAGCTGTCCCTGACGCCGGTGGTCGCGCTCCTCGACGCCGTCGGCGACGGGCTCCAGGTCACCGCGGCGGGATACCTGCCGCCCAAGCTCGCCCTCGACCTCGACGAACGCTTCGGCTGGAGTCAGGAGTACGCCTTCGGCAAGGTCCGCGGCGAGGCCGACATCCACCCATTGGCGTTCGTGCGGGAGCATCTGCAGGCGCAGCGCCTGCTGACCCTGCGGTCGCGGAGGCTGACGGTCTCGGCGGTGGGCCGCAGGGCGTCGACCGACCCGGCTCGGCTGTGGCTGGCGGTGGTCGGTCCGGGACCCCGATGGCGGCCGGGGTTCGAGCACGACGCTCTCGCGGTGATCGCCGCCCTGCTGCTGTGCGGGGACCGACTCGACGCCACGGCGCTCGTGGAACAGGCGACGCAGATCTTGGAGTCCAAGTGGCATGCCGCCGACGACGGACCGGTGCAGGCAAGCGTGACGTGGGTGTGTTGGGAGTGGCTGCGGGTGGCCGATGCGCTGGGCTGGCGCGAGGAGCACCCTCGCTTCGGGCAGATCCGGCTCACCGGGTACGGCGCGTCTGCGGCGGCCTGCCTGTTCCGTGTCGCGGCGACAGCGCCGATCACCGTCTGAGCTGTCCCCGCCGTGGTTACTGGTCGGTACGCGGTTGATCGCACTCACCTGGTGCACGGGATCCACCGCGTACCCGTCGGTAACCTGGTGCCGCGCGACCGGCGGCCCGCGCCACGACTCGCTGATAGCGCGGTCCCACCAGTCGTACGAACGCGTCGAGCAGCTTCGCGTCCGCCCCGATGAGCACGCGCGGCTTGTTCGCGAGCATCCCGGCGACGATCACCTCGGCCGCTCGCTCCGGCGAGGTCCGGGCGAGCCTGGTGTCGAAGTAGCGGGCCACCTCGGCCACGTCGTGCGAGGCAGTAGCGCGTGCGTTGCGGGCGATAGCCGTCTTGATCCCGCCCGGGTGCACGCATGTGACCTGCACCGGCCGCTTGGCGATCAGCAGCTCCTGGCGCAGCGCCTCGGTGAACCCGCGAACCGCGAACTTCGCTGCGTTGTACGACGTCTGGCCGGGCACGCCGAGCAGCCCGAACAAGCTGGAGACGTTCACCACGTGACCGTCGCCGGACTCGATCAGGTAGGGCAGGAACTCCTTGGTGCCCTGCACGACGCCCCAGAAGTCCACCTCGAGAACCCAGGCGAAGTCCTCGTAGTCGGTCTCCTCGAAGTCCCCGTGCAGCGCCACGCCGGCGTTGTTCACGATGACATTGACCCGGCCGAACTGCTCGCGCACGGAGGCGGCGTACGTCCTCATCGCGTCCCGGTCGCGCACGTCGAGCTTGTCGGTGCGCGCCTCCCGGCCGGAATGGGCGGGGTGGTGGGGGACGACCGCCTGAACCTGCCGGGCGGTCTCGACCAGTCCGACTTCGTCCCAGTCGGACAACGCGAGCACGGCGCCCCGCTGGGCCAGGTTGAGCGCCAAGGCGCGGCCGATGCCGGAGCCGGCACCCGTGATGACGACGACCGCGCCGTCGAGCGACTTCATGCCGGATTCCTGGTCGCGACGTAGGCCTGCGGGTCGAACCGCGACGTCAGCCGCCGGAACGCGAACGTGGTGCGCGGCCACAGCGTGACGTTGCGGCCGTGCTCGTCGAGGTACCAGCTGTTGCACCCGCCGCGGGTCCACACGGTGCACTTCATCCGGCGCTGGATGTCGTCGTTCCAGGCCCGTTGCGCAGCCGGCGTGGGTTCGATCGCGTCGACGCCGTCGGCACGCATCCGGCGCAGCGCGTCGACGGTGTAGGAGACCTGGGACTCGATCATGAACACCATGCTGGTGTGGCCTTGACCGGTGTTCGGGCCGACGATGAAGAACAGGTTCGGGAACCCGTGCACGGTCGAGCCCTTGTATGCCTGCATGCTGTGCGAGCGGAAGACGTCTGCGAGGCTCCGGCCGTCCTTGCCGATCACGTGCTCGGCGATCGGCAGGTCGGTGGTGTGGAAGCCGGTGGCGACGATGATCACGTCCACCTCGCGCTCGACGCCGTCGGCGGTGACCACCGCGTTCGAGGTCACCTTGCTGATCGGGTCGGTCACCAGGTCCACGTCGTCGCGGTCCAGTGCGGGGTACCAGTCGTTGGAGATCAGGATCCGCTTGCAGCCAATCTCGAAGTTCGGGCGCACCTTCTCGCGCAGATGCGGGTCGCGGATGCCGCGGTCGATGTTCTCCAGCGCCGCCTTCTTGGCCGGTGCGGCCAGCTTCGAGCTGACCGTGAAGCCGGGCACGAAGCACTCGCGCGCCCAGTAGATCGCCGTTCGGTAGGCCCGCTGCACGCCAGGCACCCAGCGGAAGGCGAGCTTCTCGAGCGGCGTGTAGGGGCGGTCGTGACGCGGCATCACGAACGGTGCGGTGCGCTGGTAGACGTCGAGGTGCGCGACCCGCTCGGCGATCTCGGGGACGATCTGGATCGCCGACGCGCCCGTGCCGATCACCGCGACGCGCTTGCCGGTCAGGTCCTGGCTGTGGTCCCACTGCGCGGAGTGGAAGATCTGTCCACCGAACGAGTCGATGCCATCGATGTCGGGCAGCTTCGGGTCGGAGAGCGCGCCGGCCGCCGAGACGAGTACGTCGGCGCTCAGCTCGCCGGACGACGTACGGATGCGCCACTGCCGCGACTCATCGTCCCAGCGCGCCTGCTCCACCGCAGTGTGGAACCGGAAGCGGTCCAGCACGCCGGACTGCGCAGCCACCTTCTCGATGTAGCCCTGGATCTCCGGCTGCGGGGAGAACGACCGCGACCAGTGCGGGTTGAGCGCGAACGAGAACGAGTAGAGCTGGGAGGGTACGTCGCACGCGGCGCCGGGGTAGGTGTTGTCCCGCCAGGTCCCACCGACGCATGCCCCGCGCTCGGCGACCAGGAAGTCCTGCTCGCCGGCCTCGGCGAGCTTGATCGCCATCGCGAGCCCGCCGAAGCCCGCGCCCACGACGAAGACGTGCACGTGGGCCGGGAGCGCGCGGGTCGCCGGCTCGCGCGGAGACGTGCTCGTGTCCATGTCTCCGAACCTACCGACGGTATTGAACAACCGTCAATAGCGTTGTTGAACGAAATTCAGTAACGTGGGACACATGAGCACGTCGTCGCGCGCCGGGGCCGCCGCGCCCGCTCGGATCCGGATGACCCCGCACGGGCGCCGCGAGCAACTGCTGGACCTCGGGGTCGAGCTGCTGTCCACCCGGTCGCTCGACGAGCTGTCCATCGAGACGCTCGCCGAGGAAGCCGGTGTCTCGCGCGGGCTGCTCTACCACTACTTCGGCAGCAAGCGCGACTTCCATCGCGCGGTGGTGCAGCGCGCCGCCGACGACCTGATCCGGGTCACCGCGCCGGCGTCGACGGGTGAGCCCCTGGAGCGGCTGACCGCGTCGCTGGCGGCGTACGTCGACTATGTGCAGGCCAACTACGCCGGCTACATCTCGCTGGTCCGCGGTGCGGCCGGGGGAGACGAGGACCTGCGCGAGATCTACGAGCAGGCCCGCGCGGCGTTGACCGACCGGATCTTCGACGAATCGTCGGTCGAGCCTGTCGAGACCACGTCCGAGGACCTGCTCGGCGCGCTGGGACCGGCCGACACGCCCGCGGCCAGGCTGATGGCGCGCGGCTGGGCCGCGCTCGTCGAGGACGTGGTGCTGGCCTGGGTGCGTAACGACCACGGGATGGGCAAGCAGGACCTGCTCGCCAGGCTGGCCGCGGCGCTGCCCGGCGTACTGGGTCGTCTCCCTTCACCCTAGGTGAAGATGCTGACCCCACCTGGCCCGACGAGCAGACCGATGATGATCAGCACTATTCCCCACAGGATGCTGCCGCGGAAAATCGTGACGATCCCCGCAATGACGAGGATCACCGCGATGATCCAGAGGATGAAGTCCATGGCGGGCCTTGTGCCCCGCCCGGACCGCGCTAAACCTGCTGTCTAGGCCTACTGGATCGCGATGCTGAACTGCACGCCGCCGTTGTCGTCCACGGCGGCATCGAGCACCTTGTCGTCCAGAGTGACGGCAGCGGTCTCCTCGAGGAACACCCGTGCGCCGTCCTCCTCGACGACCTGGTCACCGGGCTGGGGAGCCTCGGCTGCGATCACGTGGAGGGCGGGGGAGTCGGGCGCGTCCTGGCTGATCCGCAGACCGGCCTGGTCGTTGTCAGGGGCCTGGTCCAGCAGAGTCTTCACGACGGTGTTGGCGTTCTCGGTGAGGGTGAGCACGGGGTGCTGCTCCTTCCGGGTCGGTTCGCTGTACGGCGTGGTGCGCTGACCACCCACCATGCCCGCCCGGCCCCATCGGTTCAAACCCGCCGCGTTTCCTGCGATGTCGGCACGTCCGGCGGGTCGCCCATGAAGCGGTGGACGTACCGAGATCGGTACGTAGGCTGCCGTCCGTGCCACCTCCCATCGAGATCCCGTATCGCTTGTGCGGATCAGCGACAGCTGGAAGGTGTGGTTTCTCCGGATCGCGAGCCCGCAGTCGTCCATCACGACGAACCGCTGTATGTGATCCTTGCGGCAGCGTCGCTCGGGGGAACGCCCGGACATGCCCTGATTATCCCCATGCGTCACGTGGCGACGCTTCTCGGGCTCACGTGCGCAACCACGCCGCCTGAGCTGAGCCGGCGATCCGTACCGGTGCGCGGGGGGCCGCGGTCATGTCGCGGGTGACCGACTGGCAACGTGTCGGCACAATTTCCTCGGCATGCCAACCGACGGACGCCGTGATGTGCAGTGCGCGTTGTCCAGCCGGCTGACGTGGGCGGACCAGGCTCGTGGCCGAACCGGGATCCTCGAGGGTCATCCAAGAGCGCGGCATAACCGGGTTGCGAGTGGCTCCTAGACTCGGGAGGTCATGTCACAGGTGGGCCAGCGCAGGCGTCGACGTACGCCCAAGCACCGGCCCCACAAACCCCGCCGGCTCTCCCCGGAGGAGATCGAGCGCAGGGCCTCGCTGGTGCCCGAGATCCGGTACCCCGAGGAGCTGCCGGTCAGCCGTCGTCGCGACGACATCGCCGCGGCGATCCGCGACCACCAGGTCGTGGTCGTCGCCGGCGAGACCGGGTCCGGCAAGACCACCCAGCTACCCAAGATCTGCCTGGAGCTCGGCCGGGGTGTGAGCGGGCGGATCGGCCACACCCAGCCTCGCCGGATCGCCGCACGATCCGTCGCCGAGCGGATCGCGGAGGAGCTGGGGAGCGCGCCGAAGGAACCGGGCAGCGTGGTCGGCTACCAGATGCGGTTCACCGACCACACCAGCAGGAACACGCTGGTCAAGGTGATGACCGACGGCATCCTGCTGACCGAGATGCAGCACGACCGGAGCCTGTCGGCGTACGACACGATCATCATCGACGAGGCGCACGAGCGCAGCCTCAACATCGACTTCATCCTCGGCTACCTCAAGCAGCTCCTGCCACGCCGACCCGACCTCAAGGTCGTCATCACCTCGGCGACGATCGACCCGCAGCGCTTCGCCGAGCACTTCGCCGACCCCGCCACGGGCGAGCCCGCGCCGATCATCGAGGTCTCCGGTCGCACCTTCCCCGTGGAGATCCGCTACCGGCCGCTCGTCGACCCCGACCGCCCCGACGCGGAGGAGCGCGACATGGTGACCGGCGTCTGCGAGGCCGTCGAGGAGCTGTGGACGGAGCGGCACTCGGGCACGAGCAGCGACATCCTCGTCTTCTTCTCCGGTGAGCGGGAGATCCGCGACGCCGCCGACGCGCTCACCGGCATGAAGCTGCCCGTCACCGAGATCGTCCCGCTCTACGGCCGGCTCTCGGCCGCCGAGCAGCACCGGGTCTTCGCGCCGCACACGGGGCGACGAATCGTGCTGGCGACCAACGTCGCCGAGACGTCCCTCACCGTCCCGGGCATCCGCTACGTCATCGACACGGGCACGGCGCGCATCAGCCGCTACAGCCAGCGCACGAAGGTCCAGCGCCTGCCGATCGAGCCGATCAGCCAGGCCTCGGCCAACCAGCGCTCGGGCCGCTGCGGGCGAGTCGCCGACGGCATCGCGATCCGGCTCTACTCCGAGGA
Organism: Nocardioidaceae bacterium; assembly: GCA_035690495.1. GTDB lineage: Bacteria > Actinomycetota > Actinomycetes > Propionibacteriales > Nocardioidaceae > DASSKK01. Next base: position 56,146 of record DASSKK010000064.1, read on the forward strand.
CGACTACGACAGCCGTCCCGAGTTCACCGACCCCGAGATCCTGCGGACCAACCTCGCCTCCGTCATCCTCCAGATGACGAGCCTCGGCCTCGGCGACATCGCCCGCTTCCCCTTCGTCGACCCGCCCGACTCGCGCCAGATCACCGACGGCATCCGCCTCCTCGAGGAGCTCCAGGCGTTCGCACCGGAGGACGAGACCCAGCCCGCCGGGCGGGGGAGGCGGCGTCCGGGACGTCGCCT
>DASSKK010000065.1:0-4131 GCA_035690495.1 Nocardioidaceae bacterium
CACCGTCCTCAGCCAGACAGCCGCCCCTGACCCACTCCCGGACCTCGCGGACCTTGCACTGCACGCGCTTCCCGGCGCACATGTAGGCATCGAGCGCGCCGCCATTGATCGCGGCGCGCACCCTCCGTTCACTCACGCACAGCTCGTCAGTGATGCGCAGCGGGTCGATCCACTCGCCGCGGATGCCGTCGAGGATCAAGAGTCGGTCATCGGTGGTGAGAGCATTACGGTTGTTGCGAGCGATGAACTGGCGACGCCGCGCCTCACGAATCTGCGCATCCTTGGTGTCGGCCCGCTTCTTTGCCGCTGCAATCTCCCGCTGGCGCTCGGCGGCCTCGCTGCGCTTGCGCTTGGCCTCCCGCTCGGCGCGCGTCTCCACATGCTCCGTCTCGGTGCGCGCCAGCCCGACAATCGCCTCAGCGTGACGGAGCACCTTCGACGCGGCGGCGTCGCTCATCCGAAAGTTGACGATGAGCCGCTGATCGGGCGCGTTGGAGTGGGTGAAGATCCAACGGTCGGTGCGGATCTTCCGGTCCTCGTGATCGAGCTGGAAGTCCAGCGACTGCAAGACCTCGATCGCGCGTTGTGCTGACTTCTTCATCGCTTGCCCCTTTCGCGCGAGACGTTGCGGACAGCCGTCACGCCGGTCGGGTCGACGCGGTAGTTCTGGCGCAGCCATGCCTCCAGGTCGGAACTGGCCGCACCCCCTGCGATCCATGCGCACACCCGCTGACGAGCCGTCTTGACGCTCGCACCGGAGACGTGGGCCAGCGCATCGACGGTGCGCCGGAAGAGGGCAGGCTCAATCTCGCTGTGTGCCTTCTTCCCGGTGAGACGAACCGTCGTGCTGGGGGTGGCGGGCGCATCGCCCGCAGGGGCGGTCATGCCGCACCCGCCAGGTGCTTGCCGAGCGCGTCCGTGACAGCCTTGAGCCAGCGCGCCGACGGGTCCCGGAGTCCCCGCTCGACCAGCGAGAGGTAGCCGGGCTCGACCTCGGCGAGCCGGGCGAGCTCACGCAGTGACAGCTTCTGCGCTTTTCGCATCGCTCTGATTGCGTGTCCTGCGTGTGCCATGCGCAGAACAGTAGGTTCGTTGCGCAGCAAACGCAACCCCAAACCGCGTGTCTCGCGGATTTTCTGCGTTGGACGCGCTTCCTCAATGTGCGGTATCCGCAACGGTTCCGCTTGACGGCGGACGCAACATGCGTCACGCTGGCAAACGCTCGTCTTGGGTTGAGAGCGAAAAACAGGCAAGCGAAAGGGGTCAGCCAATGGGTGGCATGGACCTGCCGGAACGTGCATTCAAGAGACGCAAGGACCGCAAGCTCACGCAGGAGCAAGTCGCGTCCGGTGCTGGCGTGTCCCTCCGCGCATACCAGGGATTCGAGTCGGGAAAGTCGAGCCCTCAGGGCGGTAACCTGCGGGCGATCCTCGCGTTTCTCGACATCGACCCCGACGGCGACGACGACGCCGCCACCACTCGAACGACGTGGCCGGCGGACGTGCAGGTGTTCCTCGACGTGATGGGTGCCTACCTGGCGACGTTCCCCGACGTTGAGCGCTTGGATGCGATCCACAACCTCACCGCGCAGATCTTCCGCACTACCCGTGGGTAGGTCGGAATCGTTACCGGTCGGTGGTCTGGCGGCCTGCGGGTCCTGCGTGGTTCTATGCGTGGACACGCAAAGGTGAGGGGTTGGAATGTTGCAGTGCGAGCGCCTGTTTGGCGCCACTCGGGGAGCGGAAATTCAGGCACTCGTGGAGGAGTCCTGCGGTGGGCCGTGTCCGTGCAAGCAGGGGGGGGCACCATGCCCGCTCACTCCTGGCACGCAGGAGCGCCCGAGGCTGCGGCTCGCCTAGCCCAGCGCCGGACGACCGAACGCCAGCTCAGCGGCGTTGGCGGCGGCCACCTGCGCATCGGGCAGCAGGTGGCCGTAGGTGTCCACGGTGGTCTTGATCGACTCGTGACCCAGGCGGAGCTGCACGACGTGGATCGGCACGCCCGCGCCGAGCAGCCACGACGCGGCCGTGTGCCGGCAGTCGTGGATGCGGGGTCGGGGCTCGAGGTCGGCCACGGCTGGCAGCCAGACGCGGGACCAGAACGTGCGGTGGAGCACCTGACCGCCGCGCGGCGCGGTGAACACCAGATCGCCGCGCGCCTTGCCCTCGCAGGCCGCGTCGAGCACGTCGGCGAGCACCTTGCCCACAGTGACCGTCCGGTTCGACCGGCGCGTCTTGGTCGCGCCGACGGCCCGCTGGTTGTCCGGTGACCACTTCAGCGCGCGGCGGATCCGCACGTTGGGCCGCTGCCAGTCGCCGACCTGTAGGGCTACGGCCTCGCCCCAACGGCAGCCCGTGCCGACGAGGAATTTGAGCAGGCCCCGGTAGTGCTCGGGGGTCCGACCGAGGATGCCGTCGAACTCCTCCGGCGTGAGGATGCGCATCTCGGCGCGCTCGGCCTCCCGGCCCCGGGGCAGGCGGATGCCCTTGACCGGGTTCTTCGGCAGGTGACCCTGATCGACGGCACGGGCGAGTACGGCGGCGAGCAGGCCGCGCTGGTTCTCCAGTGACTTCGCGGAGTACCGCTCGGCGAGCGTGTTGACCGCGCGGGCCACGTCGTCACGGCTGACCAGATTCGCGGGCAGCCCGCCGAGCAGCGGCCCCCAGGTCCGGCCCCACAGTCGCGTGTAGGTCTTCCGGGTGCCGGGCTCGATGCCGGTCAGGTGTTCGATGTGGTCGGCGGCGACCTGATCGAGGGAGGGGACCTTGGCATCCTGCTCGTCGGCGTAGAGCTGGTCGAGCGCGCCCTGCTCGCCGAGAGCGTCGAGGAGCTTGGCGAACCGCTCGGCGTCGGCCTTGCGGTCGAAGGTCTCGGAGGTCTGCTTCGGCTTGCCCGTCTTCGGGCTGACGCCGTACCGGAAGCGCACGCGGTAGCGGCCCGTTCCGGTGCGCTCGACCTTCCTCACGGGCCGAACTCTACGCCGGTTGTGTATTTTTGTGTATCGGGACCGGATTTCCGGCCTGATTCACGCTGTGCGCGAGGGGGGAGTTGAACCCCATTCAGTCCACTAGGCTGACCGGCCCATTAGCCCTCTGACCTGCGGTTTCTTAGTCCTTGCGTGTCTCGGCGCGGCATTGCTAGGCATAGCATTGTGTATTGAGTGCACAGGCCCGCGCGAGCATAGGAGCGACACCCGCGCCTGAGCACGCCAAAACGCCCCGCCGCCGACCTCACGGTCAGCGACGGGGCATCGTCGGGAGTAGCGGGCTACGCGGTCAGGCGTACTTGGTCAGGTGCCGGTACAGCCACACCGACCCGCCGGCCAGCGTGACACCGAGAGCGGCCCGACCCCGTTGCGTGTCGACGCGGTAGGCGGTGCGCAGTACCTCGGTGATCGTGTCGCCGTCGGGGTCGTCGCGGTCGCGGAGCCAGTCGACCACGGCGACGTGCACCGCGAACAGGCCCCACTCGGCGGCCGGGACCGATGCCATCACTCCTCCTCGTCGCCGAGGTCGCCGCAGTCCAGCGTGTGCCCGAGCTGGTCGCGCAGCCGCTCCAGCATGTCGCGGGGCAGTCGGTCGCCGAGCGTGCTCATCGCCGCCGCCTGCGGACGAGGATCGCCACGGTGAGCCGTGGGTGGGTGACGGCGTACCAGGCGGTGACGAAGCGGCCGGTGATGGCCGAGCGGTAGCGGGTCACGACGGGTCCTTGGCGACGCAGCAGTCGCACGTGCAGCCGTCGCGGTGGTCCTCGGTGCGGTCGGTCCACGACACGTCCTCGCTCGCGTCGTAGTGGGCGTAGCGATGGCCGGCATCCTCGGTGCAGCGATAGTCGTAGTCACCGCGCGCCCAGCACTCGCCGGGCCGCCGCTGAGTGCGGGACACCGGTCAGCCCTTCGGCGGCACGTCGGTGACCACGTGCGCACCGTCGGCGGTCTGCTCGGCCGGCCGCGGCGTGTTGCTGGCCGCAGTCGCCCCGATGCCGCCGCCGACGAAGCCGTAGATCACGAACGCGGTCACCAGCCAGTGCGGGTCGGGCTCGACGGCGAGCTGCCACGCGCCGAGCACGAGGCCGGCGAGGGCGTAGAGGGCGTACAGCGGCTTGCGGTAGGCCGCGGGAATGATGTCGGTG
>DASSKK010000066.1:0-2165 GCA_035690495.1 Nocardioidaceae bacterium
ATGTCGTTGAACGCCGCCCAGGTGGTGTCCAGGGACGCCGGGACGGTGAACTTGTGGGTCAGCTCCATGCAGTCACACCCCCGCAGCCGCGAGCACCGCGCGGCGGGTGAGGACGGTGGCCAGGTGCTTGCGGTAGTCCGCGTCCCCGTTGAGGTCCGACGGCGGTGAGGTCCCCTCCGCGGCAGAGGCGGCCGCCGCGCGCACCGCCTCGTCGGTCGCAGGCTGGCCGATCAGGGCCGCCTCGACCGCCCGCGCCCGGAGCGGAGTCGAGCCCATGTTCGTGAGTCCCACGCAAGCAGAGCTGATCGTGCCGCCGGGACTGTCGGTCCGCACCGCGGCCGCCACCGCGACGATCGGCCACTGGTGCGAAACCCGGACGAACTTCTCGTAGTGCGCGCCCCAGCCGGTGTGCTTGGGAATGCGTACCTCGGTGAGCAGCTCGCCCTCGCCGATCGCCGTGGTGAACAGGTCCTCGAAGAAGTCATCGGCTGCCACCGTGCGGCTGCCGGACGGCCCGGTGATCACGAAGGATGCGTCCAGCGCCAGCGCGCAGGCACCCATGTCACCGGCCGGGTCGGCGTGAGCGAGCGAGCCACCGAACGTGCCGCGGTGGCGCACCTGCGGGTCGGCGACCTGCACGCCGGCCTTGACGAGCAGCAGCGCGTGCTCGCGCACCAGCGGGTCGGTGCACACCTCGGCGTGCGTGGTCATCGCTCCGATCACCAGCGCGTCGCCGTCCTCGCGGATCCCGCGCAGCGCCTCGATCCTGCCGATGTCGACGATCAGCGTCGGCGCGTTCAGCCGCATCCGGAGCACCGGCAGCAGGCTCTGGCCGCCGGCGATCACCTTGGCGTCCTCGCCGGCCTCGGCCAGCGCCGACAGCGCCTCCTCGACGGTCGCCGGAGCGACGTACTCGAACTGTGCGGGAATCACTGGCCTGCTCCTTCGCTCCGGTCCGCCACGTCACTCTCGTCGAAGTGCGGCATCGCCGCGCCCTCGGTGGGTGCGGTCCCACCGCCCCGGATCGCCTTCCAGATCCGTTCGGGCGTGCACGGCATGCGTACGTCGGACACGCCCATCGGCCGGAGGGCATCGACCACCGCGTTCACCACCGCCGGTGTCGACGCAATGGTGCCCGCCTCGCCGACCCCCTTGACGCCGAGCGCGTTGGTGGTCGCCGGCGACACGGTGTGGTCGATGTCGAAGCTGATCGTGTCCGCCGTGGTGGGCAGCAGGTAGTCCACGAACGACGCGGACACCAGTGTCCCGGCCTCGTCGTGCACGGCCTCCTCCCACAGCGCCTGGGAGATGCCCTGCACGAGCCCGCCGTGCACCTGACCGGCGACGATCATCGGGTTCACGACCTGGCCGACGTCGTCGACACAGGCGTACTTCCGCAGCTTCACCCCGCCGGTCTCGGTGTCCACCTCGACGGCGCACAGGTGCGTGCCGTGCGGGTAGGAGAACTCCTCGGGGTCGAAGGTGGCGTCGGCGTCCAGCGACGGCTCGACACCTTCGGGGAGGTTGTGCGCCTGGAAGACCGCGAACGCCACCTCGCCGAGGCCGATCTTCTTGTCGGTGCCCCGCACGCCGTACTTCCCGTCGGTGAACTCCAGGTCGTCGACCGAGGCCTCGAGCAGGTGCGCCGCGATCGGCTTGGCCTTCTCGACCACCTTGTCCGCGGCGGCCAGCACCGCCATCCCGCCGACGGTGAGCGACCGGGACCCGTAGGAGTCCAGGCCGCGCACGGCGATCTGGGTGTCGCCGTGCAGCACCTCGATGTCCTCGAACGGCACCCCGAGCCGGTCGGCGGCGATCTGCGACCAGGCGGTCTCGTGCCCCTGCCCGTGCGGGCTGGTGCCGGTGATCACCTCGACCTTGCCGGTGGGGAGCATCCGGATCGCGGCGTGCTCCCAGCCGCCTCCGACGTACCCCTGCTCCCCCATCCACCGCGACGGCGCGAGCCCGCACATCTCGGTGAACGTGGACACCCCGATGCCGATCTGCACCGGGTCGCCGGCCTGCCGGCGCTTGGCCTGCTCGGCGCGCAGGTCGTCGTATCCGAACAGCTCCTTGGCCCGCGCGGTGGCGGCCTCGTAGTTGCCCGAGTCGTAGGTCAGCCCGGAGACGGTGTGGAAGGGGAACTCCTCGTGCTTGATCCAGTT
>DASSKK010000067.1:0-59327 GCA_035690495.1 Nocardioidaceae bacterium
TGCTTCTCCATCGCCGCCCTCCGGTTCGCGCGGATCACGGTAACCGCCCGGTGCGCACAGTCACTGGGTATGACATGAGAGTACGTGGAAAAGAGCAGCTAGGACGAGCCAGATCGGATAGACATATGTGTCCAGCTGCCCGACGGTTCTGTCTTGAGATATCACCTGGACAGGAATAACCTGTTGGAGCCGGTGATGGTGCCGTTGCCTTCCGCCGGCATATTGTGAACATGTGATGAGCGGTGAGCGGGCCGGCGCATCTCGCCGGCGACTTGCTGAGGCACGCCGAGAATGGTCTCGCGTGGCCCAGCGACGCCGCACATCCCGATCCCGGCCGTCCGGCCGTATCATCGGATCGGGGCCGCACCATGCATCGGCGCGAGCCCGGCACGGGTTGCAGGCACCTCAGGGAAATAGAGCACATCCTGCCTGCCCCGCACCCCGATCGCGCATGACCTTAACCAAGGCACCCGCAGATACGGGTCGCCTAGCGAAGGGGTGGCCGCTATGACCCAGGCCGCGGAGGATCCCGTCCTGCATATTCTGTGGATGAACGGAGGCCTCGGCTGCGACGGGGACTCGGTAGCGCTGACCGCTGCCACCCAGCCCAGCATCGAGGAGATCGTGCTCGGCGCCCTGCCGGGCCTGCCCAAGGTCGCGGTGCACTGGCCGCTGATCGACTTCGAGTGCGGCCCCGAGCAGGGCGCCGACACGTTCATCGAGTGGTGGCACAAGGCCGACCGGGGTGAACTCGACCCGTTCGTCCTGGTGGTGGAGGGCTCCATCCCGAACGAGGCGATCAAGTCCGAGGGCTACTGGTGCGGCTTCGGCAACAACCCGGCGACCGGGCAGCCGATGACGACCAACGAGTGGCTGGACCGTTTGGCACCCAAGGCTACGGCGATCCTGGCCGTCGGCACCTGCGCCACCTACGGCGGCATCCATGCCATGGCGGGCAACCCGACCGGGGCCATGGGCGTACCCGACTACCTGGGCTGGGACTGGAAGTCCAAGGCCGGCATCCCGATCGTGTGCGTGCCGGGCTGCCCGATCCAGCCGGACAACCTGTCTGAGACGCTTACCTACCTGCTCTACATGGCCACCGAGCAGGCGCCGATGATCCCGCTCGACGACGCGCTGCGCCCGACGTGGCTGTTCGGCAAGACCGTCCATGAGGGATGCGACCGGGCCGGCTACTACGAGCAGGCCGACTTCGCGACCGAGTACGGCTCCCCCAAGTGCATCGTCAAGCTCGGCTGCTGGGGGCCGACAGTGAAGTGCAACGTGCCCAAGCGCGGCTGGATGAACGGCATCGGCGGCTGCCCGAACGTCGGCGGGATCTGCATCGGCTGCACGATGCCGGGGTTCCCCGACAAGTTCATGCCGTTCATGGACGAGCCGCCCGGCGGCAAGCTGTCCAGCGCCAGCGTCGCGCCCTACGGAAGCACGATGCGCAGGCTGCGCAGCATGACCACGCGGACGCTCGACAAAGAGCCGAAGTGGCGCGTGAAGGGGACCCGACTGACCACCGGCGCGTCGCGCACCTGGTAGCACAGCGCCGCCCATCCGACCACCTCCACGCAACTCCAGAGACGAGGCGACGCACATGACGTCGACGATTCCCAGTCCGACCACCTTCGAGACCGACGAGAAGGGCCTCACCGAGATGGCGTGGGACCCGATCACCCGCATCGTCGGGAGTCTCGGGATCTACACCAAGATCGACTTCGGCAACATGCAGGTCGCCGAGTGCCACAGCACCAGCTCGATCTTCCGCGGCTACTCGATCTTCATGAAGGGCAAGGACCCGCGGGACGCCCACTTCATCACCAGCCGGATCTGCGGCATCTGCGGCGACAACCACGCCACCTGCTCCTGCTACTGCCAGAACATGGCGTACGGCGTGAAGCCGCCGCACATCGGCGAGTGGATCGTGAACCTCGGCGAGGCCGCCGAGTACATGTTCGACCACAACATCTTCCAGGAGAACCTCGTCGGCGTGGACTTTTGCGAGAAGATGGTCGCCGAGACCAACCCGGGCGTCCTGGAGCAGGCGAACCGGACCGAGGCTCCGCACGCCGAGGCGCACGGCTACAAGACCATCGGCGACATCATGCGCTCGCTCAACCCATTCACCGGCGAGTTCTACCGCGAGGCACTGCAGGTCTCCCGGATGACGCGGGAGATGTTCTGCCTGATGGAGGGGCGCCACGTCCACCCGTCCACGCTGTACCCGGGCGGCGTCGGCACGGTCGCCACCGTGCAGCTGATGACCGACTACATGACGCGGCTGATGCGCTACGTGGAGTTCATGAAGAAGGTCGTGCCGATGCACGACGACCTGTTCGACTTCTTCTACGAGGCGATCCCGGGGTACGAGAAGGTCGGCGACCGGCGGGTGCTGCTCGGCTGCTGGGGCTCCTTCCAGGACCCCGAGGTCTGCAACTTCGCCTACCGCGACATGACCGAGTGGGGCCGCAAGATGTTCGTGACCCCCGGCATCGTCGTCGACGGCAAGCTGGTCACCAACGACCTGGTCGACATCAACCTCGGCATCCGGATCCTGCTCGGCTCGTCGTACTACGACGACTGGGAGGACCAGGAGATGTTCGTCCGCCAGGACCCGCTGGGCAACCCGGTCGACCGGCGGCACCCGTGGAACCAGCACACCAACCCCAAGCCGCAGAAGCGCGACCTCGACGGCAAGTACTCCTGGGTGATGTCTCCGCGCTGGTACGACGGCAAGGACCACCTTGCGCTCGACACCGGCGGCGGGCCGATCGCCCGGCTGTGGTCTACGGCGCTGTCCGGGCTGGTCGACATCGGCTACGTGAAGGCCACGGGAAGCAGCGTGCAGATCAACCTGCCGAAGACCGCGCTGAAGGGGCCGGTGCAGTTCGAGTGGAAGATCCCGCAGTGGTCGAACACCATCGAACGCAACCGAGCGCGCACCTACTTCCAGGCGTACGCAGCGGCGTGCGCCCTGCACTTCGCCGAGCAGGCGCTGACCGAGATCCGCGCCGGCCGCACCAAGACCTGGGAGAAGTTCGAAGTGCCCGACGAGGGCATCGGCTGCGGCTTCACCGAGGCGGTCCGCGGAGTGCTGTCGCACCACATGGTGATCCGCGAGGGGAAGATCGCGAACTACCACCCCTACCCGCCGACCCCGTGGAACGCGAACCCGCGCGACTCGTACGGCACCCCGGGTCCCTACGAGGACGCCGTGCAGGGCCAGCCGATCTTCGAGGAGAACGACCGCGAGCACTTCAAGGGCATCGACATCATGCGCACCGTGCGCAGCTTCGACCCGTGCCTGCCCTGCGGGGTGCACATGTATCTCGGCGCCGGCAAGAAGCTCGAGATGCTGCACACGCCGACTCAGTCCGCCGGCGCGTGATGCCAGTCCCACCTCCCGCCCAGCAGCAGGACGTGCACGCCACCGGAGAGCACATCGAGTCGCTGCTGGAGGCGAGTTCGGCCTCGGGACCGGTGGTGCGTGAACGGGCCGAGCAGCTGGTCCGGCTGGTGACCGACCTCTACGGCGCCGGGCTGGAGCGGCTGCTCGACGTGCTCTACGAGGCGGGCCGGCTCGACGAACAGGCGCTGGCGGCGCTCGCCGAGGACGAGCTGGTGTCCGGGCTGCTGCTCGTGCACGGCCTGCACCCCTACGACCTGCCGACCCGGGTCCAACGCGCCCTGGACGACGTACGCCCCTATCTGGGCAGCCACGGTGGTGACGTGGAGTTGCTCGGCGTCACCGACGACGGCGTCGTGCAGCTGCGTCTGCTCGGCAGCTGCGACGGCTGTCCGTCCTCCGCGGTCACCCTCGAGCTCGCGGTCAAGGAGGCGATCGAGGCGGCCGCGCCGGAGGTGACCGACATCGAGGTGACCGGCATCAATGTGGACGGCTCCGGGAGCGACGGGGCCTCGGGGCTGATCAGTGTCGACTCGCTGCGCAGCCGCCTCGACGAGAACGCCACCAGACAGGCGCCCGGTCCGTGCCCGGTCCCCGGGGTCGCGGCACGATGAGCGAGACCGTGCAGAACCCGGACACGATCAGCGTGCTGCGCAGGATCCGCGGCACGAAGCCCACCATCGCGGCCGGCGAGCGCTGCGAGATGTGCGCGGAACCGATCGCCGAGGAGCACACGCACGTCGTCGATCTGGAGCAGCGCGGCCTGATGTGCGCCTGCCGTGCATGCTCGCTGCTGTTCACGGACCCCGAGGCCGCGCAGCGCTACCGCACGGTCCCCGACCGCTACCTCGCCTTCCCCGGCTTCACGCTTGACCGGGCCGACTGGGAGCACCTGCAGATCCCGGTCGGCCTGGTCTTCTGCTTCCGCAACTCTGTGCAGAACCGGATGGTGGCGTTCTACCCCAGCCCCGCGGGGGCCACCGAGTCCGAGCTCGACCTGTCGGCCTGGGACCGGATCACGGCCGCCAACCCACGCCTCGAGACGCTCCAGGCCGACGTCGAAGCGTTGCTGGTGCGCGCCGACCACCCGGAGCAGGGCAGCTTCAGCTGCCATCTCGTACCGATCGACGCCTGCTACGAGCTGGTGGGCCGGATGCGTGCCACCTGGCGCGGCTTCGACGGAGGCGCGGAGGCCCGTGCCGCGATGGCGGAGTTCTTCGCGGCTGTCGAGGCGCGGTCCCGGTGAGCGACTACGAGTTCAGCGTCCTCGACATCGCCGCCGACCAGTACGCCGCGGCACCCCAGCTGGTCGCGCGCGTGCGCATCGAGGAGCACACCGGCCGCGTCGTGCACGCGGTCGCGCTGCGCGCACAGGCGCGCATCGAGCCGCAGCGACGCGCCTACTCCGAGGCGGACGAGACCGGCCTGCGTGCGCTGTTCGGAGAGCGGGAGCGGTGGGCGCAGACACTCAAGCCGTTCTTGTGGATGCAGTGCAACACGACGGTGCAGGGCTTCACCGGCAGCACCGAGGTGGGGATCGCGCTTCCGTGCACCTACGACTTCGACGTGGTCGGGTCGCGCTACCTCCACGCGGTCGGCGACGGCGGCGTGCCGGTCACGCTGCTGTTCTCCGGCACGGTGTTCATCCGCGGGGTCTCGGGTTTCGAGGTGGAGCAGGTGCCCTGGGACTGCGAGGCGCGCTACGACCTGCCGGTGCAGGTGTGGCGCGACATGATCGCGGCCTTCTACCCCGGCACCGGCTGGCTGCGCACGGACCACGACACGATCGCGGCTCTCGCCGACTACCGGGCGCGTCACGGGCTGATCTCCTGGGAGGAGACGTTCGCCCGGCTCCTCGCCGGGTCGGACCATCCGGCGGTGTCACCATGACCCGGCTCGACTCGGTGCGCGCGGTCGCGGACGCCGTGCTGTTCGAGGGGTACCTGCTCTACCCCTACCGCGCGTCGGCCACCAAGAACGTCTCCCGCTGGCAGTTCGGCGTGCTCGGTCCGCCCGGTGCGGCCGGCGAGCAGCCGACCATGCAGATGCAGACGGTGGTGCGCGCCCCCACTCGAGACAGTGCCCTGGAGGTGCACCTGCGGTTCCTCCAGCTGCAGCGCCGCCAGGTGTACGACGTGTCCGACGAGCCCGTCGACTCCCTCACCGTCGCTGGCACCACCCATCTGTCCTGGGACGAGGCCGTCGAGCGGGAGGCCGTCGTGCTCGTCGAGGCGGCCGCTCTGCCGGCCGGCGTGACACGGGCCGTGCACGTCGAGGGCGGCGAGGAGACCGAGCCGCTGCCAGGCGGCGCGCACGTCGTACGTCGTCGCTGGCCGTTGTCCGCCGAGCTGGCGGTATCCGCAGAGTCCGTCGAACCAGCGGGATCCCATGTCCTGCTGACGATCCGGGCGGCGAACGCAAACGCGGAACCGCCGGGCGATGCTGCCCGCGACAAGGACTGGGCGGCCCGGCGCTCCCTGCTCGGCGCCCACTTGATCGTCTCGGCCGGCGGCTGGGAGCCGCCGGGCCCGTTCGTGTCGGTGGTGGACCCGCCCGAGGACGCGCGCGAGGCGGCACATGCGTGCCGGCAGGACCGGTGCTGGCCGTTCCTGGCGGGTCAGCAGGGTGACGCCGACCTGCTGCTGGGTTCGCCGATCATCCTCTACGACTACCCGCAGATCGCCCCGGAGAGCGCCGGGGCGCTGTTCGACGGCACCGAGATCGACGAGATCCTCACCCTGCGGGTGATGACGATGACCGAGGAGGAGAAGGCCGAGGCCCGGATCACGGACCCGCGTGCGGCCCAGATCATCGACCGCTGCGACGCGATGAGCCCGGCCGAGCTCCAGGCGCTGCATGGCACGTTCCGCGACCCGCACGGGCTGCCTTCCGATCTGACGGAGCCGTCCGAGCCCTCCGAGCCGTGGTGGGATCCGGCCACGGACGCGTCGGTCGACCCGGAGACCGACACCGTGCTCGTCGACGGCGTCGAAGTCGGCAAGGGGTCGCTGGTGCGGCTGGACCCGAAGCGCCGCGCCGATGCGCAGGACCTGTTCTTCGCCGGCCAGCAAGCCCGTGTCACCGCGGTCGTCAACGACGTGGACGGCTCGACGCACGTGGCCGTCGTGCTCGTCGACGACCCGGCAGCCGACCTGCACGACTGGTACGGCCGCTACCTCTACTTCGCGCCCGATGAGATGGAACCGCTCCCTGAACAGCTCCAGAACCAGCCCCACCGAGAGGAGAGCCGACGATGAGAACGATCGGCAGACTGACCACCCTGCTGCTGCTGGCTGCGGCCGCGGGCGCCGCCGTGCTCGGGGTGCAGTCGGTCCCCGACATCAAGCGGTACATGAAGATCCGGAGCATGTGAGCCGTGGCCGCTGGGTCGTCCCCGACCACCCCGCCCGTCATCCTGGTCGCCGGCGTCGGGAACATCTTCTGCTCCGACGACGGCTTCGGGCCCGCGATGGCCAGCCGGCTGGGCGCGCGTGCCTTCCCCGGGGGGGTGAGCGTGGTCGACTACGGGATCCGCGGCCTACATCTGGCCTACGACCTGCTCGACGGGTACGACGCACTGGTGCTCGTCGATGCGATTCCGGCAACGCTCTCTGGAAGTGGGCCCGGTGAGGTGTGCGTGCTGGAGGTCGACACCGGCGCGCCCGGCGCGCCGCCCCAGCCGCGCCGGTTGGACGCGCACAGCATGGACCCGGTCGCCGTACTCACCGAGCTGAGGCGGCTGGGCGGCACCCCACCCCCGACCTACGTCGTCGGTTGCGTGCCGCACACCACCGAGGAGGGCATCGGGCTGTCCGAGCCGGTGACTGCAGCACTTCCGGAGGCCGAGCGCACCGTCTGCGAGCTGCTCGACCTGCTCACCGCACCGACCGTGCACGAAGCGAAGGAGTGCTGACGATGTGCCTGGGCATCCCCGGTCAGGTGGTTGCGATCCCCGACGGTTTCGCGGGCCAGATCGCGCTCGTCGACGTCCAAGGGGCCCGGCGCAACGTCAACGTCGGCATGCTCGACGCCGTGCCTGCCGCGGGCGATTGGGTGCTGATCCACATGGGCTTCGCGATGGAGGTCGTCGACGAGCAGCACGCCCGCGAGGCGCTCGCCGGGCTGGAGATAATGGGGCCTGGAGTGGGGGCTGCCGATGATTGAGACTGCGACTGCGGCGCGGCGGCGGGTCCAGGTGTCGGGGCCGGTGCTGTTCGCCCGATACGCGTTCCCCCCGAACTCGCACGGCTTCTGCGGACCGAACGACTTCCACGCGTTCTTCGAGTACGGCGTCGCCGGCGCCGGAGGCGAGGCGGACAACGGCCTGCGGGCGATGTCCCAGCAGTTTGCCGGCGCCTGGCCCTATCTCCAGCTGATCGCCGACTCGACCGGGCTGCCCGATCCTCTCGACCGGCGCGTCGTCGAGGCGTACTGGGTCGGCAGCCGGCGCCTGGACATGGTCTCCACCCGCGCGGTGGGTGACTCGATGCAGGAGCGGTTCCGGCACATGGTCGGGCCGCGGTTCGGGGACCTGACCGAGAGCGTGCTGGCCGGCGGAGTGCCGCACCACAGCTTTGCGGTGTTCTGCATCTACCCATGGACCGGGCTGCTCAGCGACCGCCGGAAGGCTCCGCAGGCGTTGACCGTGCTGGACCGCTGCCGGATCCGCTGGGGACGGGTGCTTGCCGTGGACGGGGACCAAGTCGTCGTCGAGTCGCGGGCGCTGACCTGGGACGGCCGGTGTCTCGGCATCGGCGAGCCGGCCAAGGAGACCGTCGTACGCGCCGTGGACGGCGTCGGCATGGTCGACCCGCCGGAGGTCGGGGACTGGGTGTCGCTGCACTGGGAGTGGGTGTGCGACCGGCTGACCGAAGCCCAGGTCGCCCAGCTCAAGGCCTTCACGATGCGGCACCTGAAGATCGTCAACGGCGGCAACCTGCACTCCGCCGGCTCACGCGGACCCGCCGCCCTCCTCGAAAGTTGATCGGGGTCGCGCCGGAGGAAGTTGAGTTTTGCCTCGTTCGGCACCGAGATGCGCCTCGTTCCGGAACGGGACGCAACTCAACACGGAATGAGGCACAACTCAACGGGCCGGCCAGGACTCCTTCAACGTCCACGTCACCGCCTCGCCCGGACGGTGCCGAGGCGGCCCCGATTCGCGGACCAACAGCCGGCCGACCTCGGTGTCGAGGACGTAGTCCGAGTGCGGCCCACGGAACCAGACCGCTACTACGCGGCCGGACCGGTCGCCGTCCAGCCGCGCCCACTCGGGGCGCACCAGCACCGTCCCGCTCGGTTCGGCCAGCTCGGAGACCTGGCCGGTCAGCCGGGCCGCCCAGGCGTCGACCGGCCGGTGGTAGACCTCCTCGGGCGTGCCGACCTGGACGAGCCGGCCCTCCGACAGCAGCGCCACCCGGTCCGCGAGCCCGAGCGCCTCCTGCGCGTCGTGGGTCGCGTAGAGCGCCGCGGCACCGGTCTCTCGGCGACGGGTGCGCAGGTCGTCGAGGAACAGATCGCGCAGATGCGTGTCGAGGTGGGCGGTGGGTTCGTCGAAGAGGTACAGGTCGGCCTGTCGCGCGAGTGCCCGACCGAGGCCCACCCGCTGCTGCTCCCCTCCGGACAGCTCGGCCGGCCGGCGGTGCGCCAGGTGTGCGACGTGCAGCCGTTCCAGGATCTCCCGCGCCTCCTCGTGCGCCTGTGCACGGGAGATCCCGCGCCGACGGGCCGGGTAGGCGACGATCTCCAGCGCGGTCAGGTGCGGCCACAGCGCATAGCTCTGGAAGACCATCGCCACCTCACGCCGTTCCGGCGGCTCTGCGGAGTGCGCGGAGGCAACCCTGCTGCCGCGCAGCCACACCTCCCCCTCGGTCGGCGTCTGGAAGCCGGCCACCGTGTGCAGCAACGTGGACTTCCCCGAGCCGGACGGACCGAGCAGCGCCACCAGCTCCCCGGCCCCGACCTCGAGGCGTACGCCGCACAGCGCGGCCCCGTCGCCGGTTCCGTCGTACCGCACCGTCAGATCGCGCAGCTCCAGGGCCGCCGCGGGCTCAGCGGACATCAGGCACCCCGACGCTGCGTCTGACCCGGGAGACCAGCCACCACAGCACGGCGGCCAGCACCAGCACGAGCAGGGTGAGCAGCACCGACAGGGCCGCGGTGAGCCCGACCTGGCCGAGCTCCTCGCTGTTGAGCACCACCACGGCCAGCGTCTCGTTGCCGGGGCCGTAGAGCAGGCTGGACATGGTCACCTCGTGCAGACCAGTGAGGAAGCAGACCAGCCATCCGGCGAGCAGTGCGGGCGCCAGAGGACGAAGCAGCACGGTGCGCAGCGCCACCCACGACGTGGCGCCGCTGACCCGGGAGGCATGCGTCTCCTCGGGCGGCAACCGGTCCAGTGCACCGGACACCGGGCGGTGCGCCAGCGCCCACAGCTTGGCCAGGTAGGCGAGGCCGATGATCAGCAGGCTGCCTCCGATCCAACGGCCGTAGCCGATCAGCAGACCCACGGCGAGCGTGGATCCGGGCAGCACGAAGGTGAGCGCGACCAAGGTGCCCGCCGCGCGACCGGCCCGGTCGCGCTCGAGCAACGCGACCACTCCGCCCAGAACGGCCAGCACGGACGCGGCCACCAGGGCGAGCACCATGCTGCGCCCGAGCGCCTCGCCGTTGCGGGCGGTCAGCACCGCGGTGAAGTTGGCCAGCGTCCAGTTCGAGGGCACCGGTAGCACGCCGACCGCGCGGGTCACCGCGGTGGCGAGCAGTGCAAGCAAGGGGATGCCGACCGCCACCGCCAGGTAGCACCACATCATCGTCGCGGCGAGCCGGCCCGCGACCCGGCCGCCCGGGGCCGCGCCCAGGCTCCCACCCGACGTACGAGTCGTCCGCAGCCCCGGCGTCAGCAAGGCATCGGCGGGTCCCACCACTGCGGCCGCGATCAGCACCAGGACCAGCGCCAACGTCACCGCCGCGACGAAGGAGGCGGGATCGCTGCTGCTTGCGAGGTCGGCGTAGATGCGAGTGGTGACGGTGTGCACGCCGGTGGCGCTGCCGAGGATCTCCGGGATGGCGAACGCGCCCAACGCCAGCACGAAGACCACGGTCGCGGCCATCGCCAGCGAGGGCGCCAGCAACGGCATCGTGATCGTGCGCAGCACCGTCCAGGGCCGGGCGCCCGCAGCACGCGCAGCCCACTCGAGATCGGACTCGGCGCGGGCGGACAGTCCCGAGACGGTCAGCAGGTAGGCGACCGGTGCCGCATTGACCGCGAGTACGACGGTGACCCCGGCCAGGCTCTGCACGCCCGGCCACGACCAGCCGATCAGGTCGTCGACGAAGCCCGAACGGCCGAAAGCCGCCAGCCAGCTGAAGCCGAGCACGAAGTCCGGAACCAGCACCGGCAGCAGGACCGCGACGCGAAGCGCCGTACGGGTCGGCACATGAGAGCCTCGCAGAGCGACTGCGAACGCGGCCCCGACCGGCACCGCCAGCGCCGTCACGGCTGCCGCCACGATCAAGGAGGTGCCGATGGCCGAGCCGAACCCGGGGGCGGTCAGCACGGCACCGACCCGGCCTCCGGCGTCGACGGTTACGGTCCGCACCATCGCGGCCAGCGGCACCACCACCAGCGCCAGCACCGCCACGACGACGACCGCGAGCAGCGCCCACCGGGCCCGGGCCTGCTCGAAGACCGGCGGCGCGACGCTGCGGCGGCCGCCCACCTATCTTCCGCCGAAGATCGACTGGTACTGCCGCAGCACCTTGTCCTTGCTGTGCGAGAGCTTCATCCAGTCCGGCGAGACGATCTTCGCGTCGGCCGGTTCGGTCGGCCCCGGCACTCCGGCCAGCGTCGGGTAGGAGCCGGAGTCCGCGATCACCGTCTGGCCCTGCTTGCTGGTCACGTAGCTGCAGAAAGACTTGGCGGCCTTGTTGTCCGCCGAGTGCTTGGCCAAGGCGATCGGACCGTAGATCGCGACCGATCCGGGATCCGGCCACGTCACGGCGATCGGCGAGCCGCTCTGCTTGGCGGCGTAGGCGGAGTTGGCGATCGTGATCCCGGCCTTGTAGGTGCCCTGCGCGACGCCGTTGACCACGTCGGTGGGCGTGCTCAGCTGGGTGCCGCCGTTCTTCTTCAGCGTCGCGTAGAAGTCCAGTCCGTACGACGGATCGGCCGCGAAGTACCCGAGCGCGCCGAGCGCCGAGGCCGCGATGTTCGGGTCGGGGACGGCCACCGACCCGTCGTACCTCGCATCCGTCAGGTCCTTCCACGACGCCGGCGGCGCGACGCCCTCGTGGGTGACCGCGACCATGTAGAGCAGCGCCACACCGACGTAGTGGTCGGTGCGGTACTCCTCGGGGATGTCGGTGGCGGGCGTCCAGTCGCCGATCAGCCCCTGGCCGACGTAGTCCTGCATGGTCAAGGGGTCGCAGGCCCAGATCGCGTCCGCGCGCAGGCCTCCGGAGCGGATGTCGCCGGCGATGCGGGCGTTCAGGTCACCCGTGGGTGCGCGGTAGAGCTTGACCTGCATGCCCGGATGCGCCTTCTCGAAGGCCTTGATGACCGGGTTGATGGTGGTGTCGCTGACACAGGTGTAGAGCGTGAAGGACTTCGCCGACCCGGATCCCCCGGCTGTGCCCGGGCCTCCGGTGCCGCTGCCGCATCCGGCGACCGCCAGCAGCAGCACTGCCAGGATCGATACCCACACCTTCCGCGTAGTCCCCATTCTTCCAACCTACGCACGCGCGCCCGGACTGTCACGGGTCAGCGAACAGACCCCGCACGTACGCCGCCTGGCCGACATGCTGGGTGTCGTCGTCGACCACGCTGACCAACCGGACCGCCAACGTCACGGGCGGATCCCACCGCTCGTCGACGACGGCGGCGAGATCCTCGTCGGTGAGCGACCCGAGGTAGGCGACGGTCTGCGCGTGCGTGGCGTCGTGGTAGTCCGCGAGCAGGTCGGCTGACGCGCGTACGGCGCCCACCTCGTCACTGCTCTGCCCGTAGCCGGTGGCGCCGGCGTCGAACGGCAGGCCGAACCGGTCCGCCCAACCGTCGGCGTGCCACACCTGGTTACGCTCTGCGACCTCGGCGACGTGACTGTCCTGCACGCGGGTCAGGTGCCAGACCAGCCAGGCGATCGAGTTGGCCTGCTCGTCCGGGCGGAGGGCCAACTGGTCCTCGGTGAGCCCTTGCACCGCCGCGTGCACGTTCTCCCGCACCCGGCCGAAGGCGTCTACGAGCAGGTCGGTGGCCGTGCTCATGCTGCAGCCGGTGGGGCCGCCCGGTGCCCGACCTCGACGACGGCGGTGGACGCGGCAGCGCCGAGCGCGAGTGCGCCCAGCCCCCAGCCGGCGCCGGACCGTTCGGTGCCGATCACGTGGTCGACCGAGATGCTGCCCGGCCCCTCCTCGGCGAGCATGGCCAGGGCGGCGATCAGCACCGCGTTGAACTCCCAGCCGCGGTTGGCGTTCCACGGCCCGTTCGGCCAGTGGACCTTGCGGATCGCGGTGGTCATCACGCCGATCAACGCCGCGCTGGCCAGAGGGGTGGCCGCGCCCAGCGCGAGCAGCGCGCCTCCGGCTGTCTCGGTGATCGCCGCGGCCAGGGCGTTCTCACGCGGCGGATGAAGGTTCAGCGAGCCCATCATCTGCTCGGTGCCGTCCAGGCCCGGACCGCCGAAGGCGCCCTGGAGCTTCTGCAGCCCGTGGCCGACGAACAGCCCCCCGATCACCCCGCGTGCGACCAGTCGTGTCAGGCCCATGAGTGCTCCGTTCCGTGTGGTGTGCGTGCCTCATCCCGTGCCCACCCCGCCGGTTCGCAAACCGGCCGTCGGGCCATCCCGCACAAGTATGTAAGCGCTGTTATATTGCCTTGGTGAGCCTGCGCGATGACCTGCCCAGCCGGTGGCGGCCACTGTTCGCCGCGTTCCGTGCGATCGACGACCAGATCGCCGAGGCGTACGCGCGACTCGGCGTCGAGGGCGTGCGGCCACGCTTCAGCATGGCGCTGATGTTCCTGGACTCGGTCGGCCCGATGACGATCCGCCGCCTGGCCGACGAGTGCGGCGTCACGCACTCGGCGATGAGCCAGTCGGTGAGCGCGATGCGCAAGGCGGAGCTGGTCACCTCGGCTCGCGGTTCCGACGCTCGCAGCCGCCTGGTGAGCCTGACCGACGAGGGTCGTGCGGTGGTGCCATTGCTGCGCGCCGAGTGGGAGGCGACCGAGCAGGCGATCGCCGAGCTCGAGGACGAGCTGCCCTACCCGCCCTCGCGGATCGCCGACGACCTCGCCCACGCGCTGGCCGCCCGGTCCTTCGCCGACCGGCTGCTCGCACATCTCGACGTACGCCGCCCGAGGGACTGAGCGCACTTGCTGCGCAGCCTCCTCCTCGACCTGCGTCCTTTGGAGACCCGGGCCTTCCGGCACTGGTGGCTGGGCTCGGCGCTGTCCATGTTCGGCACCCAGCTCACGTCCTTCGCGTTGCTGTACTACGTGTGGGTGCGCACCCACGATGCCGCGTTGGTCGGCGCAGTGGCAGTCGCCGAGGCGGTCGCCACGATCGGGGCTGCGCTGTTCGGCGGCTCGCTGGCCGATCGCCTGGACCGCCACCGCGTCGTCCTGCTCAACCGATCCGGCCAGCTCGCGAGCTCGCTGGCGCTGGCGGGCATCGTGGTGGTTCCGACCAGGGCGACGATCCCGCTGGTTTTCGTCCTGGTCGCGGTCTCGTCCGGGTTCGGCGCGTTGGGCGCACCAGCGAACCGCTCGTTCCCGGCGCTCCTGCTGCCGCCCCGGCATCTCGCCGCGGGACTGGCCCTGAACCGGGTGGCGGGCCAGCTCAGCCTGCTGACCGGACCGCTGCTGGCCGGTGCGATCAGCGCCGCCTGGGGAGTGCAGGTCTGCTTCCTCATCGACGCCGGGACTTTCGCCGTCGCGCTCCTCTCGCTTCTCGCCGTACCTGCCCTGCCTCCCGGCGACGACGGAGCGACCGGTCCGCGGTTGCGCGGGATCCGCGGCGGCGTACGCCTCGTCGTCGGCTCCCCGGTCCTGCTGGGAGCATTCGCCACCGACATCGCCGCAACCGTGCTCGCCATGCCGGTTGCCCTCTTCCCGGTCATCAACGACCAGGAGTACGGCGGGTCCGCCCTCACCCTGGGACTGTTCGCACCGGCGATCGGGCTCGGCGGACTGGTGGCCGCTACGCTCTCGGGCCGGGTGACGGCAACCGCGCGGCCGGGGCGGCTGATGCTGGTCTCGGCCGCGGGATGGGCAGCCGCGATCGGGTGCTTCGGGCTCGGCCACGTGCTGTGGGTCGGACTCGGGTTCCTCGCGATCGCGGGGGCGTGCGACACGGTCACGGTCGTGTCGCGTACGAGCATCGTCCAGCACGCCGTACCCGACTCGGTCCGCGGCGGCGTGAACGCCCTCGACTACCTGGTCGGGGTGAGCGGCCCGCAGATGGGCAACTTCAGGGCCGGCCTCGTCGCCTCGGCGACCTCCGGAGCCACAAGCGCCGCGCTGGGCGGCCTCGCGTCGCTGGCGGCCATCGCCGGGCTGGCCGCCGCACTTCCCGCGCTCAGCCAGGAACCCGCACACGCACCCGGGTCAGCGGAAGCGCGGCAAGGGCGAACGCGGCGGTGACCAGGAACCCCACGCCGAAGCTCGTCCGGGCGGCGACAAGCCCGACGAGTACGGCGCCGAGGCCCGTACCTGCGTCGAAACCGACGTTCCAGATCGCGCTGGCCGCGGCGTACTCACTCGCCGCGACTCTGGAGAAGGCAGCCACCAGGGTGAGGTTCTGCAGACTTCCGTAACCAAGGCCCGCCACCGCCATCGCCGCCAACAGCAATGCCGGGCGGGCACGCTGGCCGGCTCCGAGGAGCGCCAGCGCGGTGAGCAGCAGGCCGGCGACCGTGACCATCAGCATCGGCGCAAGCATCCGGGCGGCACCATGTCGGTCTGCGACGCGTCCGACCAGCCACCGGCCCAGCGCGGCGACCAGCCCCAGGACCAGCAGCGCCGTCACCGACAACGCCGTGGAGCCGGTGAACTGGGGCAGGAAGGTCATCAGCGCGCCACCGGCCAACGTGACCGCGAACAGCACCAGCGCGGGCGGGAGTACGACGCCGAACGAGGCCCACCGTTGGGGCGGGGCTGTGGCGGTCGGCAAGGGACGACCAGGCGCGTGCAGCACCCGGCCGAGCCGGAGTGCGGCCGGAATGCCCAGCAGCGGCACCGCTCCGATCACGAACACCCACCAGAAGCCGATCCGCTCGGCCACAGCGACGCTGCTCGGAAGCAGCAGCAGGTTGGGGACCGCGACGCCGAGACCGTAGACGCCAACAGCCTCACCGCGCCGGGCGACTGGCACCAGCTGCGCGACCAGGGCGCTCCCGGTGACAGTGAGGATCCCGAAGCCGACGCCGCGGACCGCGGACAGGCCCAGCACCGGGGCCAGGCCGTCCGAGAACCCGAGGCACAGCGACGGTCCACCGAGCAGCAGCATCGACGCCACGAGCGAGGGACCGTGGCCGACGCGGCGCAGCAGCGGCGGAACCAGCGGTTGGGTGGCCACCGTCGAGAGCAGCAGCACCCCGGTCACCAGTCCGGCGCCGACCGTGCCCTGCCCGCCGTGCACCACCCACAGCGGTGCCACCGAGAACAGCGCCGCATAGCCGCCGAAGCCAGCCACGGTGAGGAGGGTGAGGGCGAGCATCCCGGGAACGCGCCACACCGGTGACTGCTCACCCACCGGCAACAGTGACGACTCCCGGGCCCACGGGGTCGGCGTACAACGCATCCACCAGATGCGCGCGGGTGCGCAGCACCTGGCGCTGGTTGACGTATCCCTTGTCGGTGATCTCCCCCGCGTCGAGGTCGGCCGGACGGGTCATTACCAGCAGCCGCTGCACGTGCCCGGCCGAGCCGATGGCCTCCTGCGCGGACAGCTGGCTGCCCAGCTCGGCGAGCAGGTCCGGGTCGCGTTCGACCTCCGAGTCATTGTCGAGGCTGTGCCCGAGCAGCTTGGCAGCCGCGGCGGCGTCCAGCCACGCGAGCGCGGCCACGTAGTCGCGATGCTCGCCCGCGACGACCACGTCGGACACCAGCGGGCAGGCCGACAGCAGCGCCGCGCGCACCGCAGCCACCCGGACGAACGTGCCGGTCGCGAGCTTGAAGTCCTCGGCGAGCCGGCCGCCGAACAACAGCCCGCGGTTCGGCTCGGCGGGATCGACCGGCTGCACGGCGTCGCCGGTGCGGTAGAAACCGTGCTCGTCGAAGCTCGCGGACGTCAGGTCGGCTCGCCCGTAGTAGCCGGGAGTCACCATGGGCCCGCGCACCCGGATCTCGTAGCTGCCGGCCTGCTCCGGCGTGGGAACCAGCAGCAGCTCGGCGCCGGCCAGCGGGACACCGATGCACCGGGAGTCGTCGTAGTCGAAGTGGGCGGACGTGGCGGCCGGTGCGGTCTCGGTCAGTCCCCACGAGCCGGTCATGGGTACGTCGTGCCCGGCGGCACTCCTGCTCAGCGACAGCAGCCGTTCTCGGAGCTCGGGGGGCAGCGCGGCAGCGGCGTCGAACAGCAACCGCAACCGGGAGAAGAAGCGGCTCGCCAACTCGCTGTCCGCCTCCAGGGCGGGCACGAGCCGGGCGTAGCCGGCCGGCACGTTGAAGTAGATCGTCGGCGGCACGTCCGCGAGGTTGGCGAGCGTCTTGTCGAACAGGGCCGGCGCCGGGCGGCCGTCGTCGACGTAGATCGTCCCGCCATGGGTGAGCACCAGATTGAGGTTGTGACTGCCGCCGAACGTGTGACTCCACGGCAGCCAGTCCACAATCACCGGCCGCTCGTCGGCCAGGAACGGCCAGGACTGGGCGATCATCTGCTGGTTGGCGGCCAGCATCCCGTGCGTGGTGATCACCGCCTTCGGCGTGCCCGTCGAGCCGGAGGTGAACAACAGCTTCGCGACGGTATCGCCGTCGATCGCCTGGAACGCGTCCTCGACCGCTTGCCCCGGCTCGGTGCGCACGAGCTCGTCGAGCGGAGTCGCTCCGGGGCGGAGACCGTTCCCGAGGACCACCGGCACCCCGTCGAGCGCGTCGAGGGCGGGGCCGAACGTCTCCGCGTCCTCGGCGAAGACGGCGCCGGGTTTCACGAGTGCGGTGACCTCGCGCAGCCGGGAGTGGTCGCGCGAGGCGGTCGCGTAGGCGACGCTGGTCGGTGCGACCGGAACGCCGGCGAGCGTCGCGCCGAGCATCACCAGCAGGTGGTTCACCGAGTTGCCGGACACCACCAGCAGCGGCCGGTGCGGCGCGAGCCCCCGCTCGAGCAGTCCCTGGCCGATCGCCAGGGCAGCGCGTTCGGCCTCGGCGTACGAGACGCTCCGCCATCTTCCGGCGGCGTTGCGCTCGGCGGCCAGCAGGTGCTCCGGGTCGCGCCGCACCCATTGGCGGAACGACGTCGTCACGCTGTCCGGATGGTTGCCCAGCGGCTCGGCGGATCGCAGCAGCAGGCTGCCGTCGTGACGCCGTTCGCACCTGATGTCGGGGACGGCGAACAGCGTGCTCACGGCGTCGCTCGGTTGATGCCGGCGTACACCCGCGCCGCGTTGCCGCCGAGGACCAGCCCGGCGGTCTGCTCGGACAGGCCGAGGCCGACCACGTCGGCCGCGTTGCGTGCGGTGCCGGGCACGCCCGGCCAGTCGGTGGCGAAGATCCACTTGCGGGCCAGCCGGCTGAGGTCGTAGCGCACGTAGTACTCCGGCAGCCGCTTCGGCGGCAGGCCGGACAGCTCGATCCAGACGTGCTCGTAGGACATCGCGAGGAACGCCGCCGCGTCGTACCACCAGCCGCGGCCGCCGTGCGCGAGGACGACGTCGAGGGTCGGGAAGTCGCGGATCACCGGCAGCAGCAGCTCGGGGTCGGCCAGCTCGTTCATCGAGCCGGGGAACGTGCTGGTGCCGCAGTGCACCACCAGAGGGACGTGCCGCTCGACCAGCACCTGATACGCCGGGTAGAGACCGGCGTCGTCACAGCGGAACCCGCCGTGCACCGGGTGCAGCTTGAGCGCGGCGGCGCCCTGGTCGAGCTGGCGGCGCACCTCGTCGGCGACCGGGAAGTGCAGGTGCGGGTTGACGTTGGCGATCGGGCGGAACCGCGCCGGGTTCTGCTCCACGATGGGCAGCAGGTCCTCGAAGCGCTGGATGCCGGTCGCCTTGGGGCTGTACTCGCAGAACAGCAGCGCGACGTCGACGCCCTGCTCCTCGAAGAGCTCGTCGAGCCGCGCCGGGCGGGGTACGCCGTCCGCGTCCCACACGTCCTCGAGGATCCCCTCGGGGCCGAAGTCGCGGGCCCACTCGATCCAGGCCGGCGCCAAGGTCGGGAGCACCGGCACGTGCACATGGGCGTCGACGAGCAGGTGGCCTTCCAGCATCAGCCGGCCGCCTGCCCCGGCTCGACGGTCCAGCCGGCCACGAGCGGCGTGTCGACGCCGACCTCGCCCAGCTTGGCGGCTCCGCCCGGCGCGCCCAGCGGCTCGGCACGGCCGGGCAGCGCCTCGGTGAAGAACCGCCGGTTGTCCTCGACGAACGCGGTGTCGTCCTCGGCGACCCGGCGGTCCTGGCTGATCGCCTCGACGGGGCAGACCGGCTCGCAGGCGCCGCAGTCGATGCACTCCTTGGGGTTGATGTAACTCTTGCGCTCTCCCTCGTAGATGCAGTCCACCGGACACTCGTCGACGCACGACTTGTCGTTCACGTCGATGCAGGCGCTGGCGATGACGTAGGGCACTGCGCTCCCTTCCTGGGCTCCGTCTCCGGGACTTGTCGAGCTACACCGGTTGCGACTCCGGAGCCGGCATCTCGCTGGTGTGGCCGGGGAACAGGTGCGCGTCGGGGTCGATGTGCACGGCTGCGTTGTTCACCGCGGTGGCCACCTCGCCGAACCCCGTCGCGATCAACCGGACCTTCCCGTCGTACTCGACGACGTCGCCGGCACCGAAGACCCCGGGCAGGTTGGTCCGCATCGCGCTGTCGACGACCAGGTGCCGGTTGTCGTGCATCTGCACACCCCATTCGCGCATCGGGCCGAGGCTGGCCTTGAAGCCCAGCGCCGCGACGACGCGCTGGCACGCCAGCTCCAGCGGGGCCGGCTCGCCACGGACCGCGATCGTCGCTCCCGCGACGGTGCCGTCGCCGTTCAGGGCGGCGACCTCGGCGTTGACGACGATGCGCACGCCCGTCTCGCGCACCTTCTCCACGGTGCCCGGCTGCGCGCGGAACCGCTCCCGCCGGTGCACGAGCGTCACCGACGACGCAAGCGGCTCCAGCATCAGGCACCAGTCGAACGCGCTGTCACCGCCGCCGACGACGAGGACGTCGCGCCCGGCGTACCCCTCGACGTCGGTGACGAAGTACTCCAGCCCACGACCGAGGAAGTCCTCCCCGGCCGGCAGCTGACGCGGGCTGAACGTGCCGATCCCGCCGGTCACCACCACGGCCCCGCAGTCCACGACGTTGCCGGTCGAGGTGACCACCCGCATCCGGCCGTCGTCGCGGATGTCGAGGGTCTGCGCCTCCTGGTCGAGGAGGTACGTCGGATGCGCCGACGCGGCCTGCTCGAACAGCGCGGCGACCAGATCCCTGCCGAGCACGGTCGGAAAGCCGCCGACGTCGTAGATCTGCTTCTCGGGGTACATGGCGCTGACCTGGCCGCCGACCTGGCTCAGCGAGTCCACGACGCCGACGCTGAGGCCACGCACGCCGGCGTAGTAGGCACCGTAGAGCCCGACGGGGCCGGCCCCCACGATCAGCACGTCCACGTCGGTCGAGCCCACGCCGTAGGTCGAGCTTGTCGAGACCATCACACCCGCCCGAAGTCGTAGCTGCCACGCCGGCCGGACCCGAACCGGCGCAGCGCGCCGTCCGGGCCGGAGGCGTTCGGTCGCACGAAGACCCAGTTCTGCCAGGCGCTCAGTCGCCCGAAGATCTTGGTCTCGATCGTCTCCGGGCCGGCGAACCGGCAGTTCGCCTCCATCCCGGTCAGCGCGTCCGGAGAAAGCGACGCCCGTTCCTCGGTGACGATCCGCAGCTCGTCGGTGAAGTCGATGTCGTCGAGTGCCATCGTCACCAGCCCGGCCTCCTCCGCGGCGGCGGCGTCCAGCGGCTCGTCGATCCGGCTGCGCGCAGCGGCGAGTCCGTCGTCGTCGCCGTAGAACCGGGTCGCCAGCCGGGACAGGCCGTTGCTCATCGGGAACAGACCGTCGTTGCTCGCGGTCAGCACGATGCGTGCCGGCTCCGCGTCCGGGTCGACGTCCTCATAGACCCCTTCGAGCATGTACTGCCGGTCGCAGGCCAGCCCGAGCTCGGCGAGCAGACCGCCGAAGCACGACCCGGGCTCGACCACCGCGAGCAGGCTGCGGCTCGTCACGTCGAGGCGTTTGAACGTGCGCTTGAGGTAGTGCACGACCTCGTGCACGAGCCAGTCCCGGCTAACGAGCTCCCGCAGCTGGGCGTCGTACGCCAGCACCCTGTCGAGGTCGCCCGTGATGCGCAGCAGCCAGGTGCCGAGCTCGGGCTCGTTGGTGCGCAGCCGCAGGATCGCGTCGTCGAGCTCACGGGCGAGCGCGAGCGGCCAGTAGTCGACGCCTTGCGCGAGGACGCCGGCCGCACCGCCAGGCGGATCTTCGTTTGGACCGCGCACGGTGAGGTCGACCCGGCGTGCGTCCCGATCCAGGTGGGCGGTCAGGTGCGGGTAGCTCAGGGCGTCGTCGGTCTCGTGGCGCTGCAGCGGCGTGAGGCTGACTCCTCGCTCCCCCGGCAACCGGTTCGACGCCGATGCCGCGGCGCGGGCGCGCTCGCGCAGGCGCTCGTCCCAGCTGTTGCGGGGCACGGTGGCGTCCACGAGTCCCCAGCGCACCGCGGTGTCGCCGCGGTAGCCCTCGGCTCGCGTGGCGAACAGGTCCGCGCGGTCCTTGCGCACGTGCCGCTTGTCCACCACCCGGGTGAGCCCGCCCGTCCCCGGGAGCACGCCGAGCAGCGGCACCTCGGGCAGCGAGACGGTCGAGGAGCCGTCGTCGACGAGCACGATCTGGTCGCAGGCGAGCGCCATCTCGTAACCACCGCCAGCCGCCGAGCCGTTGAGTGCGGCGATCCAGGTCTGCCCCGAGCTCGCGGTGGCGTCCTCGATGCCGTTGCGCGTCTCGTTGGTGAACTTGCAGAAGTTGACCTTCCAGGCGTGCGGCGAGCAGGCGAGCATCCGGATGTTCGCGCCGGCGCAGAACATCTTCTCCAGGCCGCCGGTGAGGACCACTGCCTTCACCTCGGGGTGCTCGAAGCGCAGCCGCTGGACGAGGTCGTGCAGCTCGATGTCGACACCGAGGTCGTAGGAGTTCATCTTCAGCTCGTAGCCCGGCATCAGGCCGCCGTCCTCATCGACGGCCAGGGTGGCGGTGGCCACCTCCCCGTCGACCTCGAGTCGCCAGTGCCGGTAGCCGGCCGGGTCGGTGTCGAAGTCCACCTTCGGGACGACCTGCTGCTCGGCTACCGGCTCTGCGGCCTGGTCGACGTGCATGGCGGTCATCGGGACACCTCTCTGGTGGGGACACTCAATACTCTACGCAACCCGCGCACACCGTCAACAGTTTGTAGACTGTGCACCGTTCGGCGCAGGAAGGAGACTCGATGCCCGGTGGCGGAGCAGACCACCCGCCCGAGCCGTCGGCCCGTCGGCGGGCGCTCGGCTCCGCCAGCGCACGCTCCCTGCTGCTGACGGTTCTCGGCGAGTTCGTGCACCCGCGCCAGGAGCGGGTGTGGACCGCGACGCTGCTGGAGGCGCTGACTGCCCTCGGCGTGGAGGAGAAGTCCGCGCGCCAGGCACTGGCACGTACGGCGAAGGAGGGCCTGCTGGTCTCCTCCCGTCACGGCCGCCGGGTGCTGTGGACGCTGACCGAGGACGGTGGCCGGCTCCTCGAGGAGGGCACCCGTCGCATCTACGGCTTCATGCGCGAGCGTCACCCGTGGGACGGGACCTGGCTGGTGCTCAGCGTGGTGATCCCGGAGGCGCAGCGGCAGCTCCGCCACCGGCTGCGCACGCGGCTCACCTGGCTCGGGCTCGGCTCGCCGAGCTCGGGGCTGTGGGTCAGCCCGGACGCCACCAAGGCGCGCGACGTACACGTGGCGCTCCGACAGCTCGGCCTGGAGAAGCAGTCGTTCGCGTGGACCGGTCCCGCGACCGGCATCGGCGACGAGGGTCGGCTGCTCACGCGCGCGTGGGACCTGGTCGACGTCGAGGACCGTTACCTCGCCTTCCTGGAGGGGTTCGAGTCGCGCGAAGCCGAGACACCCGGCGATGCGTTCGTGGCGCAGGTGCAGATGGTCCAGGAGTGGCGGCGCTTCCCGTTCCTGGACCCGGACCTGCCCGTCGAGCTGCTCGACCACGACTGGCCCGGCGCCCGGGCCGCTGCGACGTTCCACGACCGGCACGCCCGTTGGCACGCACTCGCCCAGGCCGAGTGGGACCGCCTCGACGCCTCCCCCGGCGCCAAACCCTGACCCTCTGGCGTTTCCCATGGGACCCAGGTTTTCTGCCGCCCCCCACGGGGAGTTCCCCATGGGGAGCGGCAGATTCTCATGGTGCCCTGGTAAACAGCGGCTCGACTGGGGCTCAGGTGGATGCCGACCGCGTCAGCTCAGCGAGTGCCAGTCCGCGGATAGACGCGTCGAGCACCTCGACGGTGTGAGCCAGGGGCATCGGTCTCCCGGCGCGCTCGAGGGCTGCGCCCACCTGCATCAGGCAACCGGGGTTGGCGGTGACAAGCAGGTCGGCGCCCGTGGCCAGCACGTTGCCGGCCTTCCGGTCCCCCAGCTCACGCGCCGGTTCCGGGTTGATGATGTTGTAGATGCCCGCCGAGCCGCAGCACAGCTCCGACTCGGCGATCTCCCGAAGCTCGACCCCCGGGATAGCAGCGAGCAGGCTGCGCGGCTGACGTCTGACTCCCTGCGCATGGGCGAGGTGGCACGCGTCGTGGTAGGCGATGGTCACGTCGAGCCGGTGCCGGGGCGCGACCGGCTCCAGCTCGGTGAGGATCTCCGAGACGTCACGCACCTTCGCCTCGAAGGCACGGGCACGGTCGGCGTACGCCGGGTCGTCGGCCAGCAGGTCGGCGTACTCCTTCATCGCGGAGCCGCAGCCGGCCGAGTTGACCACGACCCGGTCGACGCCCGCCGCCTCGAACGCGTCGACCAGCGCCCTGGCGTATCCCTGCGCCTCGGACTCGCGCCCGTTGTGCGCCGACAGCGCCCCGCAGCACCCCTGGCTCTTCGGCATGATCACGTCGCAGCCCTCGGCGGCGAGCACTCGGGCGGTGGCCGCGTTGACGCCCGGGAAGAACTCGCGTTGCACGCAGCCCGTGAGCATCCCCACCACCGCCCGGCGCTGCCCCTGGGCGGGAACCCGTTCGGGGAGCCTGTCCCGACGTCCGAGTCGAGGAGCCAGCCGCTCCATGGCGGCCAGCTGCGGTGAGAGCCGTTCCAGCAGGCCCGTGCGTCGCAGCAACCGGTCCAGGCCGCTCCGCTGGGCGCCGCGGAGCGGGCCGCGCAGCAGCCGGAGCCGGCGCGGGTGGGGGAAGAGCGAGAACACCAGGCCGCGGACCGCCTTGTCCTTCTCGTCACGCTCGTGGTGCCGCTCCACCTGCGCCCGCGTCGCTCCGATGAGCTTGTCGTACTGCACGCCCGAGGGGCATGCGGTCACGCAGGCCATGCAGCCCAGGCAACGGTCCCAGTGCTGCACCATCGAGTCGCTCATCGGCTCGCCCTCGAGGCCCTGCTTCATCAGGTGGATGCGTCCGCGCGGGGAGTCCATCTCCTCGCCCCACAGCACGTAGGTGGGGCAGGTCGGCAGGCAGAAGCCGCAGTGCACGCAGTCGTCGACGAGCGCCGGGTCGGGTGGCCGGTGGTCGTCGAACGCGGCGGTCGTCATCAGATCCCTCCCACGAAGCGGCCGGGCGCGAGCCGTCGCCCGGGGTCGAACTCGTGCTTGACACGGCGCATCAGGTCCAGGCCGGAGACCGGACCCCAGGTGTCGACCTCCTGCTTGACCTCGCTCGCCGCGTCGAGCACCACGAGACTGCCCCCGTGGGCCGTGCAGGTGTCGCGGAGACGGCCGACTGCCTCGCGGACCGCCTCGACGGGGCAGTCGGGCGCGATTGCGCCGTACACCACGCCGACGCCGGCCGAGCCGCGCAGGGTCACGGGTGCGCCAGGTGTGTCGCGGGCCGCGGCGAGCACAGCGGGCAGCCCGGACAGCGCGAACGTGAGCTTGAGCGCGGTCGCTCTCGCACCAATGGCATCCACCGTCGTATCCATCCAGGGGTAGCTTCCCCACCACTCCGGCGGGGTCGGGTCCTCGGTCACCGCATCGCCGAGAAGCTCGAGCGCCGTGGCCGTTCGGCCGGCGACCCCTTCGGGGATCCCGGCCAGCTGCACGGTCAGCGTCCCCGCACCGCGCGACGGCCAGTCGACCTCGACCGCGGCGGGCACCACCTGCGCGTGCAGGACCGCCTGGGCGACCTGGTAGGCGTGGTCGGCGGACTCGATCGGCACACCGAGGTGGCGCCGCTCGGCGGGCAGCGGATGCAGCCGGAAATGAGCGTCGACCACGACTGCCAGGGTGCCGAACGATCCCACCATCAGCTTGCCGAGGTCGTAGCCGGCGACGTTCTTCACCACCCGGCCGCCGGCCTTGGCGACGACTCCGTCGGCGCGCACGACGGTGATGCCGATCAGCAGGTCCCGCGGGGTGCCGACTGCAAGCCGGGTGGGACCGCTGGTCGCGGTCGCCAGGGTGCCTCCGATGCTGGCGCCGGGAACCGTCTCGTCGACGGAGAGTCGCTGGCCCTGCTCGGCCAGGACCTTCTGGAGGTCTGCGAGCCGGGTGCCCGCCTGTGTTGCTGCCACGAGGTCGCCGGCGGCGTGGTCGAGGACCTGGTCCATGCCGCTGAGATCGGCGATCACGTCGGCGCGCTCCGGTGGACGGCCCCAGGTCAGCTTCGTCCCGTGACCGCGCACGACCACGGCCAGGTCGTGCGCAGCACACGCGCGCATCAGCTCGGCCACCTGGTCGGCGGTGGTCGGGCTGGCGACCAGGGCGGCCTGCACCCCGTCGACCGCGTCGAGCTCACCGGCATCCGAGGCGGGACACGCCGAAGCGACAGCGCGGCGCGCCGCCTCGTCCACCTCCGCCGGTCGAGCCTGTCGAGACCCGGTCTGTGCCGTCGTGTTCATCAGAACACCTCGGCCAGACCCTGCTGCTGCAGCGGGTGCGGCTCCTTGTGCCGGCCGGGCACCTCGCCGCAGAGCCGAGGGGTCGGGTAGATCTTGCCCGGGTTGGACACGCCCGCGGGGTCGAACGCGCAGCGGATCAGCTGCATGGTGTCCAGGTCGGCGTCGTTGAACATCTTCGGCATGTACGCCGCCTTGTCGATCCCCACCCCGTGCTCGCCTGTGATCGAGCCCCCGTGGCCGATGCACAGGTCGAGGATCTGCCCGCTCACCTTCTCGGCTGCCTCGCCGGCGCCCTCGACCCCGTCGTCGAACAGCACCAGCGGATGCAGGTTCCCGTCACCGGCGTGGAAGACGTTGGCCACCCGCACCCCGGAGGTCTGCGACAGCTCGGCGATCCCCCGGAGCACCTCGGGCAACGCGGTGCGCGGGATGACGCCGTCCTGGACGATGTAGTCGGGGCTGATCCGTCCCATCGCCGCGAACGCCGACTTGCGGCCCTTCCAGATCAGCGCCCGATCCTCCGGGTCGGTGGCGACCCGCAGCTCGAAGGCCGCGTTGTCGCGGCACAGCCGCTCGACCTCGTGGTACTCGTGTTCGACCTCCACCGCGGCGCCGTCCAGCTCGACCACCAGCACCGCACCTGCCCCTTCGGGGTAGTTGCAGCGCACCGCGGCCTCGGCCGCCTCGATCGACAGCGCGTCCATCATCTCGATGGCTGCCGGAACGATGCCCGCAGCGATGATCGCCGAGGTGGCGGCGCCGGCCTCGTCGGTGGAGGCGAACCCGGCCAGCACCGTGCGGATCTGCTCGGGGTCGCGCACGAGCCGGACGGTGACTGCGGTGACCATCCCGAGTGTTCCCTCCGAGCCGACCACCGCGCCGAGCAGGTCGTAGCCCGGTGCGTCGGGGGCCATCGTGCCCAGCTGGACGATCTCGCCCTGGGGGGTGACCATCTCGGCGCCGAGGACGTGGTTGGTGGTGAAGCCGTACTTCAGGCAGTGCGCCCCGCCGGAGTTCTCCGCGACGTTGCCGCCGATCGAGCACACCTGCTGGCTCGACGGATCGGGCGCGTAGTGGTAGCCGTACGGCGCAGCGGCGCGGCTGACGTCGAGGTTGATCACCCCCGGCTCCACGACCGCGCGCTGGTCCTCACGGCGTACCTCGCGCACCGCCCGCATCCGGGAGGTGACGATGAGTACGCCGTCCGCGCGCGGAAGCGCACCGCCGGACAAGCCGGTGCCGGAGCCACGGGCCACGAAGGGCAACCCGTGCTCGGCGCAGGCCCGGATGATCGTCGCGAGCTGCTCGGCGGTCTCGGGCATCACCGCCAGCCCGGGCGTCACCTTGTAGTAGGCGAGGCCGTCGCACTCGTAGGTGCGCAGCCGCGCGTGATCGGTGATCACGGCGTCGGCCGGCAGGATCTCCAGCGCCACCCGGGAGACCGCCTCGAGAGCCGTCATGGCATCCGCTCGTAGGCCGGCAGGGTCAGGAAGTCGGGATACTGCTCCGCGAGGGCCATCTCGGTGAAGGTGGCGCGCGCGTCGTCCCAGCGGCCCTTCGCGTACGCCTCATCGCCGACGGCGTTTCGGATGTCGGCCATCTCCGCCTCGATCATCTCCTCGACCATGGCGCGGGTGACCGTGCGGCCGTCGGCGAGCTCCACGTCGTTGTGCAGCCACTGCCACACCTGGCTGCGGGCGATCTCGGCGGTCGCGGCGTCCTCCATCAGGTTGTAGATGCCGACGGCGCCCGAGCCGCGCAGCCACGACTCCAGGTAGCGGATGCCGACGCTGATGTCGTTGCGGAGCCCGGCCTCGGTCACCTCTCCCGGCGTGGCGGCCACGTCCAGCAACTGCTCGGCGGTCACATCGACCTCCTCGCGCAGGTTGTCGATCTGGTTGGGCTTGTCGCCGAGCACCTTGGTGAACGCCTCCTTGCAGATCTCCACCATGCCCGGGTGGGCGACCCAGGACCCGTCGAACCCGTCACCGGCCTCGCGGTCCTTGTCGTCGCGCACCTTGGCGAACGCCGCCTCGTTGACCTCCGGGTCCTTGCTCGGGATGAACGCCGCCATGCCGCCGATCGCGTGCGCGCCGCGCTTGTGGCAGGTGTGCACCAGCAGCTCGGTGTAGGCCCGCATGAACGGCACCGTCATCGTCACCGAGTTCCGGTCCGGCAGCAGGAAGTCCCTGCCCCGGGTCCGGAAGCTCTTGATCACGCTGAACATGTAGTCCCAACGGCCGGCGTTGAGACCGGCCGAGTGCTCACGCAGCTCGTAGAGGATCTCCTCCATCTCGAACGCTGCGGGGTAGGTCTCGATGAGCACGGTGGCGCGGATGGTGCCACGCGGAATGCCGAGGAAGTCCTGGGCGAGGTTGAACGCGTCGTTCCACAGCCGCGCCTCGAGGTGGGACTCCATCTTCGGCAGGTAGAAGTAGGGCCCGAGCCCACGGTCGATCTGCTTCTGCCCGCACGCGGTGAGGTAGAGCGCGAAGTCGACGAGCCCGCCGGCCACCACTTCGCCGTCGACGGTGAGGTGCTTCTCCGGCAGGTGCCAGCCACGGGGGCGGACCACGATGGTGGCCAGGTCCTCGTCGTTGAGCTTGTACGCCTTGCCCTCGTCGCTGGTGAAGTCGATGCGCCCCTCGATCGCGTCGAGCAGGTTTATCTGGCCGCCGACGACGTTCTCCCACAGCGGGGTGTTCGCGTCCTCGTGGTCGGCCAGCCACACCTTCGCCCCGGAGTTCAACGCGTTGATCGTCATCTTCCGGTCGGTGGGACCGGTGATCTCCACCCTCCGGTCCACCAGCCCCGGTGCCGGCTCGGCCACCCGCCACGAGTCGTCCTCGCGGATGTCCTTGGTCTCCTCGAGGAACCCGAGGGTGCCGCCGGCCGCCAGCGCCTCGACCCGCTCCTTGCGCCGGGCCAGCAGCTCCCGGCGACGCTCGTCCGAGGAGCGGTGCAACCGGGCCACCAGCTCGAGCGCCTGCGGCGTGAGTATTTCGTCGTACCTGTCCGAGATCGGGCCGCTGATCTCGACGCCCTGCGGTGTGTCCACCATGTGCTCCTCCTGTGCTGTCCTCTGGGGTGGGGTCAGTCCTCGGTCATGGGCAGGCTGCGGAATGTGAAGCGGATGTGGTCCTCGACGAGCGCGGGGGCGGAGTCGGCGTCGCCGGCCCGGATCGCGTCGAAGAGGCGATGGTGCTGGGCTCGCAGCTGGTCGCGCAGCGGTCTCCAGTCGGGCAGCCGCTGCAGGCCGCGCAGAATCGGGGCGTGCATCGCGTCCCGGATCGCGATCGTCATGTCGGCGACCAGCCGGTTCCGGCCGGCCTCGGCCACCGCGACGTGGAAGGCAGTGTCCCACCGGTTGAACGTCTGCTGGTCCTCGGTCCCGTCCATCTGCTCCAACGCCTCGTCCATCGTCGCGCAGTCGGCGTCGGTGGCCCGCTGGCAGGCCAGCCGGATGCTGTGGCGTTCGAGCATCACGCGCGCCTCCACGACGTCCTCGAGCGGGAAGTTGGCCAGGGCAACGTGCAGCCGCACCAGCCGGGTGAGTGCCTCGCTGGGCATCGCCGCCACGGTCGTGCCGCTGCCCGGGCCGACCCCGACGGCCGAGCGGAGTACGCCGTGCGCCTCGAGCGCCCGGATGGCCTCCCGCACGGCCGAACGGCTCACCCCGAGCCGGGGCGCCAGGTCGCGCTCGGAGGGCAGCCGGTCACCGACCCGCAGCTTGCCCTGGAGGATCTGCTCCTCGATCTGCGCGACGACGAGCTCGTCGGCTCGGCTGCGCTCGACCGGCTGCCAGTCGGGGTCTTGGCGTCCCGTCAGCCCAGTCAACCCAGAGCCTCCCGTGTCTGCCGCCTGCCGTGCCTGCCCTTGACGCTGTGTTCCCGGTCACTCTATCGTCCGATGCAATGGTCTGACCATTCGACGAGCGGCTTGGCCGTCCACACCGGGCGGTGGTCGACGTCGAGCTTTCGGGATGAGGTGCCAGATGTTCCAGCAGATCCTCGATCCGCTCCACACCGTGGCAGGCAGCACTCTCGTGGCGCTGGTGCCGGTGATCGTGCTGCTGCTTGCGCTGGCGGTGTTCAAGCTCGGCGCCTGGCAGTCGGTGGCCATCGGCGCGGTCGTCACGGTGCTGCTCGGCATCTTCGTGTGGCAGGCCCCGGCCGACTCGGCCCTGACGGCGTACGGCCTCGGCGCGGCCACCGGTGTGTGGTCGATCGACTGGATCGTGTTCTGGGGCGTGATCATCTACAACACGATGGTCAGCACCGGGGCCTTCGACGCCTTCAAACGCTGGCTGGTCGCCCAGGCGACCGCCGACATCCGGGTGCAGACCCTGCTGATCGCGTGGGCGTTCGGGGCGCTGCTGGAGGGCCTCGTCGGGTTCGGCTACCCGTGGGCGGTGGTCGCGCCGATCCTGATCGGGTTCGGCATCATCGACATCGCGGCGATCCGGGTGGCCGCCCTGGCCAACAACGCGCCGGTCTCGTTCGGCGCACTCGGCGCACCGATCATCGGGCTCGCCGCCGTCACCGGACTGCCGTTGATGGCGCTCTCGGCATCGATCGGCAAGATCGTCGCGATCCTCGCGCTCGCGCCGCCGTGGATCCTCATCTACCTGGTCAGCGGCAAGCGTGGGCTGAAGACCGGGTGGCCGCTGGCGATCGTCGGCTCGCTCGCCTACATCGCCGGACAGTTCCCGACCTCGCAGTTCCTCGGGCCCTACCTGCCCGACATCATCGGGTCGCTGGTGTGCTTCGCCGCGCTGCTGATCCTGCTGCGCCTCTGGCAGCCGCGCGAGCTGCTCGGCTTCGGAGGCGAGCCGCTGACCGACGAGCAGGTAGCCACCCAGGCGGCCGAGTCGAAGGACACCCCGCCGATGGGACCGGGTGCGGCCAGCCCCCAGGACGCGCAGCGCTCCGGCGCCGGCGCACTGCGCGGGCTGGTGCCGTTCATCATCCTGATCGTGGTGGTGGTGATCTGGACCGGGCCATGGCTGGCGCTGCAGAAGCACGTGGTGTTCGAGCCCGCCGTGAACGCCGTATCCTCACTGTCGCACAAGGCCAGCAGCGTCTCCTGGTCGTTCGCCCCGCTGGTGGCGGGGACCGCGATCCTGGTCTGCTGGCTGCTGATCGCGGCGTACCTGCGACCGAACGCCTCTCAGCTGCGCGAGGTGTTCGCCGAGACGTACCGGCAGATGTGGGGCGCGATGCTGGTCGGCCCGCTGATCTTCGGGCTCGCGCAGGTCTACAACTACTCCGGGATGGCCAACTCGATGGCGAACGGGTTCTCCAAGCTCGGCGTCGGCTACGTGGTCGTCGCGCCGATCCTGGGCTGGATCGCGGTGGCGCTGTCGGGCAGCAACACCACCTCCAACGCGGTGTTCGGACAGTTCCAGTACGCCGTGGCGAAGCTGCTGAACGCGCCGGTGCTGCTGTTCCCCTCGCTGAACTCGCTCGGGGCCGAGGTCGGCAAGCCGGTGGCGCCGCAGACCGCGAGCGTCGGAGTCTCCACGACCAAGTTCGTGCGCAACGAGGGCGCGGTGATCCGCTACAACATGGGCTGGACGCTGATCATCCTCGCCTACCTCATCGGCATCGGCTGCCTGTTCTACTTCGTGCTTCCCGGGTCGGTCAGCCTGTAGCCTCGTTGGCTTCACTGCTCGTGTCTCGTTTGTGGTGGCTGCCGTCGCCACATCGCACTCAGGCGGCCCTGTTGCCGATGCGGCGGGTGCCGGTGTGGTCGACGAGGTAGTAGCCGCCGTAGGGGTCGCGCCAGACATACAGCCCGGGGAAGGGTCTGCCAGCCGGCGAAGGTCGACGCTAGACCAGGCCCTCCTCGGCGAGGTGTACGTAGTCGAACTCGACGGGCTGGTCGTTGATCCCGGTCAGGGGAGGAGCGATCCAGCCGGCGAACTCGCCGTACTCGTACTCGGGCACCATCAGGGCGGCGACGGTACGTCGGTCCTCCTCGGAGGGCAGCCACTCACCTGCGCGCGCGTCCCACTCCTCGGCGGACAGCACCTGCCCGTCGGGGCTGATGCGGTGCGCGGCGTACACGCCGACCTGGCGGTGGAAGCCCTCGTGCGGGAGGTACAGACGCTCCTCGACGCCGGCGTCCTCGAGCGCCTGGTTCCAGCGACGGACCCCGTTCGCGCAGTCGGCGGCGTACTCGTCGCGCAGGTCGAGGTTCAGCGCCGAGAGCATCGGCACCCGCTTCTCACGGATCTCGTCGCCCTCGACGTACCGCATCGTGCGGGAGTCGTCGAGCAGCACGTGGTCGTCCTTGCGCCGCGTCTCCTGCCAGCGGCCCTTGAGTCCGGAGGAGTAGTAGTTGCCGGCGTTGGTGGACTGCTCGGAGCCGAACAGGTCCAGGGAGACCGAGTACTGGAAGTTGAGGTACTTCTGGATGATCTGCAGCGGGATGCCGCCGTGCTCGAGCACGTGGTCGGCGCCGTGCTCGGCGATCAGCTCGGCGGTCCGCTGGACGGTGCGCTGCACGCCCGTCGTACCGACGAACATGTGGTGCGCCTCCTCCTTGAGCATGAACTCGCAGGTGCGCGCCAGCGGGTCGAACGCGGACTCCTTCAACGTGCCGAGCTGGTACTTCCCGTCGCGGTCGGTGAAGTAGGTGAACATGAAGAACTGCAGCCAGTCGGTCGTCTCCTCGTTGAACGCACCCAGGATCCGCGGCGAGTCGAGATCGCCGGAGTTGCGCTTGAGCAGCTGCTCGGCCTCCTGGCGGCCCTCGCGGCCGAAGTAGGCGTGCAGGAGGTAGACCATCGCCCACAGGTGACGGCCCTCCTCGACGTTGACCTGGAACAGGTTGCGCAGGTCGTAGATGCTCGGCGCGGTGTCACCGAGGATCCGCTGCTGCTCGACCGACGCCGGCTCGGTGTCGCCTTGGACCACGATCAACCGCATCAGGTCCGCCCGATGCTCGCCGGGCACCTCCTGCCAGACGGGTTCGCCTATGTGCTTGCCGAAGTTGATAGCCCGGTCCGGGTCCCGCTCGGCGAGGAAGATCCCCCACCGGTACTCCTCCATCGGCACGTGCGCGAAGTGCGCCCACCCGTCGCGGCCGACCGCGATCGCGGTGCGCAGGTAGACGTCCTTGGTCGGCAGCGCCGGCCCGAGCGTCTTCCACCAGTCCAGGAACTTCGGCTGCCAGCCCTCCAATGCCCGCTGCAGCCGGCGGTCCTCGGCGAGGTTGACGTTGTTCGGGATGCGCTCGTCGTAGTCGATCGTGCTCAGCGGCCCGGTCGGGGCGGGCGCGGCACCGGTGCGCGTGTCGGTCATCGCAACTTCCCTGCGGTCGGGGGACCC
Source organism: Nocardioidaceae bacterium (assembly GCA_035690495.1). Lineage (GTDB taxonomy): Bacteria > Actinomycetota > Actinomycetes > Propionibacteriales > Nocardioidaceae > DASSKK01. Next base: position 33,019 of record DASSKK010000067.1, read on the forward strand.
ATCCGCTTTAAGTTCTACACTTGTTCTGCGATTCTGCCAAGACTTTGTCGACTATTGCCGCTGCGGGATACTGGCCCGATGACGAGCAGCGTGCCCACCGATATCATCGGTCCCTTCGTGGAGTACCTCGGCCTGGAGATCAAGGAGGCCGACGGCGACCACGTGCTCGGGGTGTGGAGCGTCGAGCCGAGGCTGCACCAGCCCTACGGGATCCTGCACGGCGGCGTGCACTGCAGTGTCGTGGAGACGCTGGCCAGCGTGGGAGCGGCGCTGTGGTTCGAGGACCGGGGCAAGGTCGTCGGAGTCACCAACAGCACCGACTTCTTCCGCGCCGTCACCACCGGGCGGCTGGCCTCGACGGCGACGCCGCTGCACCGCGGCCGGTCCCAGCAGCTGTGGGTCGTGGAGACCCGCGACGACCAGGAGCGGCTGGTGGCGCGCGGCCAGGTCCGCCTGCAGAACCTGGCCGACTAGCCTTTCGTGCCTTAGTTGCTGGCCTCGCCGTAGTTGAAGGTCGTGGTGCAGCCACCGTCCACGGGTACGACGGACCCGGTCATGAAGGAGGACGCGCCGGAGGCCAGGAAGAGCGCGACCTCGGCGACCTCGGCTGGTTTGGCCTGCCGGCCAAGCGGCTGCATGCCGGCGGCCTTCTCCCGGACGGCGGTGGCCGCCGCGAACTCTTCCGGGCTCAGCCTGGCCGCGCGCCGACCCAGGCCTGTGTCGACGTAGCCGGGACAGATCGCGTTGACCCGGATGCCGTGCGGACCGTAGTCGACGGCCATCTGACGGGTCAGGTTGACGATCGCGCCCTTGGATGCGCAGTAGGCGGGGGCGTTGGGGGCGCCGATGAGACCGTACGTGGACGCGATGTTGACGATGCGCCCCTCCCCGCGGGACACGAAGTGACGTAGGGCGTACTTCGAGCACAGGAAAGTCCCCCGCAGGTTGACGTCGATGACGCGGTCGAAGTCTTCCGGAGAGAGCTCGTGCAGCATGGCCCGCCCGCCCCCCACCCCCGCGTTGTTGACCAGGACGTCGAGTCCTCCGTGCCGGCTGGTCGCCTCCTCCACCAGGTGCGCGCAGGCTTCCGGGTCGCTGACGTCCGCGGCTACGAACGTAGCCGCACCGCCCGCCTCGCGGATCTCCCGAGCCGTCCGCTCACCGTCGTCGGCCAGGACGTCCGACACGATCACCCGTGCGCCCGCCTCCGCGAGCGCAGACGCGATCGCCTTGCCGATCCCGTGAGCCGAGCCCGTGACCACGGCGCTCTGGTCGTCGATACGCGTCATCTTGTCCCTCTCCTCGGTCTCGGTCTGCGGGTGGTCGACGGGCCGCGACGGCCCGGCGACGAGTTCTGGGTCTGAGGAGCCCGGGCCCGGGTGTGGCCCACGGCCTGAGCCTCCCACTGCTTCATTCGCCTCAGACCGGTGTTACCGGCGTGGGCCATGACCGACTCCACGATGACCTCCACGAGCGCCATCAGAGCCACGAAGGTGTCGAAGGGCACGGCCTCGACCTCGACCGGGAGGACCACGTCGGCCACGGACGCGACCGGCGACATCCATCGGTCGGTGATCAAGACGATGTCCGCGGCGGCGGCTTTGGCCTGCCGCGCCAGCTCCAGCGCACCGGGCTCGTAGCGCCGCAGATCCAAGATCACGAAGACCGAGCGCCGCTTCGCGTCCAAGATCAGGCCGGCGTCCCGGCGTAGCGGCTCCTCGACAAAGACCACGTCCGAACGGATCTGGGAGAGCTGCAATGCCAAGATCCGAGCGATGGAGCCGGAGAAGAACCCGCCGGTCACGACGACGCGCTTGGGGCACTCGGCGATCAGCGTCGCGGCGGAGGCCAGCTCGGAGGATGGCGTGAGATGCAACGTGGCCTCGAGCGCGTCGATGCGCCGGTGCATCGCCTCCCCCAGCGGCGTTGCCTGCCGGTGTGCGGCACCCTGGGCCAGGGTGCGCAGGACGGGGCTGCTCACGCCGTTCGAGACCTCGGCGCGCAGGCTCTGCTGCATGTCGCTGAACCCCGCGAAGCCCAGGTGGACGGCGAACCGGACCACGGTGGCAGCGCTCACCCCGACGGCGTCTGCCAGGGAGTGGCTGGTGCCGAGCCCGCAGGCCGGGTAGTCCGCGAGGAGCCCGCGCGCCACCCGACGCTCGGCCTCGCTGAGCTCCTCCATCAGCTCGTGGACCCGCGTCGAGACAGCGGGTGGTTCCGTGCGCATCGCGTGCCCTTCCTCTCGGGTCTCCCGCTGAATGAAACATTACACAACGCGCTAGTTCGCCCTCTGTTGCAACATCTGTAATAACGATTCCGTAACGCATGGGCCTGCGCTCTGCCCTCGCGACCCACTGTCTTCATACGCTCGGCGACGACGGGGCTTCCGGTTCGGCGAGCCAAGCAGGTAAGGAGTGGGTGAGCGGTGAAGAGCAAGCTCGTGGGTCTGGCCATGGCAGGCACCCTGGCCTTGAGCGGTACGGTGCTGAGCGCGTGCTCCAACAGCGGGGCCCAACAGGGCCAGTCCCAGACGGGCTCGGAGTCGCAGGCGGGCGCACCGGTCCGCGGTGGCGATCTCACGATTGCCCGGGCCCAGGACGCCAAGTCGATGAACAACATCCTGACGTTCGACAACACCTCGATCTTCATCTTCGAGCAGATCATGGAGCCGCTGTTCACCGTCACTCCCGACGGCTCGGCGACCAAGCCGCTGCTCGCGAAGGACTACAAGGTCTCATCGGACAAGAAGACCTACACGATCCAGCTGAAGAAGGGGATCAAGTTCTCCAACGGCAAGGAGATGACCTCGGACGACGTCAAGTTCTCCATCGACCAGGACACCAAGCACGCCGACACAGGCTGGGGCTTCATCAACAGCGCGATCAAACAGGTCGAGGCGCCTAGCAAGTACACGGTCGTCATCAAGCTCAAGCACCCGTGGGCGCCGCTCATCGCCGACCTTGCGCTGTTCTCCAACGCCATAATCCCTAACAACTACGGCGGGAAGACCATGAAGGAGTTCTACCAGGCTCCCGTGGGCACCGGCGCGTTCAAGTGGGGAGAGTGGAAGCGCGGCCAGTACCTCAAGCTCGTGGCCAATCACGACTACTGGCAGAAGGGCAAGCCGTACCTGGACTCGGTGACCTTCAAGGTGGTGCCGGACTCCAACACCCGCAAGCTGCAGGTGCAAGGCGGGCAGGCCGACATCGATGAGTACCCCGACTGGTCGAGCTTCAAGTCTCTCGGCTCGAGCAGCGACGTAACTGCGAAGACCTTCCCGTCCACCGAGCTCGACTACCTCGCCTTCAACGAGGACAGGACGCCCTTCCAGGACGTCCACGTGCGCCGGGCGATCTCGGCGATGATCGATCGCCAGGCCATCAACAAGGCAGTGCTGTTCGGTCACGGGACACCGGCCAACTCTCTGCTTATGCCGGGCGTGCCGTTCTACCAGAAGAGCACACCCGGGATCATGCAGAACAAGACGCTGGCCAAGAACGAGCTGGCCAAGTCCAGCGTGCCGAACGGCTTCAGCACCACGTTGATGATCCCCTCCGGCGATGCCTCCAAGCTGTCCACGGCGCAGATCATCCAGAGCGACCTGAAGCCCTACGGCATCAAGGTTCAGATCAAGCAGCTCGATCCCACGGCCAACCACAACGCGCAGCAGAACATGCAGTACGACATGGCACTATCCGCCTGGACGATGGACATCCCGGACCCGGACGAGTGGACGAAGTTCGCCGTCGACCCGGACGGAGGGGCCAAGTCGGCCTTCACCGACTATCGCAGCTCGAAGGCCATCAAGCTCAACCGGGAGGCAGAGCAAGAGGTGGACCGCGGCAACCGCGCGAAGCTGTACGACCAGCTGCAGGATGTCGTCGCCCATGACGCGCCCTTCGCGTTCTTGTACTACGCTCCCTACGCCTACGCGATCTCCAACAACGTGCACGGCTTCCACGTCACCCCACTGGGCAACTACCCACTGATGGGCGTCTGGAAGAGCAAGTAGCTCTTGACGACGGCGGATCGACCACCTGACCGACACGATGTGGTGGAGAACTCGACACCATGCTGACCAGGCTCAAGTTCGTGCCGATGCGGCTGTTGCAGGTCGTCCCGGTGGCGTTCGGGGTGACACTGGTGGTCTTCTTCATGGTGCACCTCATCCCGGGCGACCCGGCCGAGTCGCTGCTGGGGGCGCAGGCCACCCCGGAGAGGGTTGCGGCGCTGCGGCAGCAGATGGGGCTCGACCAGCCCCTGGCTCGGCAGTACTGGCACTTCCTGGATGACCTGCTACACGGCAACCTGGGGCAGAGCTACACCTACCACACCCCGGTGCTCAGTCTCATCGGCGAGCGCCTGCCCGTGACGCTTCTGCTCGTTGCCTATGCCATCCTGCTCATCCTGGTCATCAGCATCCCCTTGTCGATACTGGCGGCTTCCAGGCCAGGAAAGCTGGGTGACCACGCGGTCCGCGTCATCCCACTGGTCGGCCTCGGCATGCCGCAGTTCTGGGTCGGCGTGATGCTGTTGCTGGTCCTCGCGGTCGGTACCGGGTGGTTCCCGGTTGGGGGATACGGCGACACATTCGCGGAGCATCTTTGGTATCTGTTCCTGCCTGCGCTGACGATGGCGATCTCGCTTTCGCCGATCATCATCCGCAGTCTTCGCTCATCGATGCTCAACGTGCTCGAGAGCGACTACGTGGCCACGGCCCGCTCCAAGGGTGCAGGCGGGCGCGCGTTGTTCGTGGGGCACGTGCTGCGCAACTCCGTGATACCGGCGGTGAGCATCATCGGGGTGAACGTGAGCTATCTCGTCGGAGGCTCGCTGGTAATCGAGAAGGTCTTCGCGATCCCCGGTCTCGGGTCGATGATGATCGAGTCGATCTTCGCGCGGGACTTCCCCTCCGTCCAGGCCGTCGCACTGTTCGTGGCGATCTTCGTGGTCTTGGTCGGTGTCCTGACCGACGTGGTATACACGCTGCTCGACCCGAGGGTCGACCTCACCCGACGGAGCGAGACTTGAGCGGACTCATCCTGACGCGCCGGTGGCGGCTGCGAGCCCGATCGTCGGCCCGGGACCTCCGACCGTGGTACCGGAACGAGTCGCTGGTCCCCGGGCTCGCGATCATCGCGGTCATGGTCCTGCTGGCCCTCCTCGCGCCGGTGCTCACGCCCTACGACCCGATCAAGCAGCATCTCGATCAAACCCTCCAGGGACCGAGCAGCGCGCACTGGCTCGGCACTGACAAGCTCGGCCGGGACGTCCTGGCCCGGCTTCTGTACGGCGCCCGCGTCGACCTGCGCGTAGGCTTCCTCGCGGTGCTGATCCCCTTCGCGGGCGGCTCGGTTCTCGGTGCGATCGCCGGGTACTTCGGTGGCTGGCTCGACATCATCATCATGCGCATTGTCGACGTCTTCTACGCCTTCCCGCTCTATGTTCTGGTCATTGCGCTCGTCTTCGTCCTCGGGTCTGGTGAGAGCAGCATCTACCTGGCGATCGCCCTGGTGTCGTGGGTGTCCTACTGCAAGATCGTGCGTGGAGAGGTCATCGTGGCCAGACGCCAGGAGTACGTCCAGGCGGCGCGGCTCGGGGGGCTGGGCAACCTGCGGGTGCTCGGCCGTCACGTTGGGCCCAACGTGATCAGCCAGGCGATCACCTACGCGATGTCGGACATCATCTTGGACATCATGGTCATCGTCACCCTGGGGTACCTGGGGCTCGGAATCACGCCGCCCACACCCGAGTGGGGGTCGATGATCGCCGATGCCCAGGAGTTCATCACAACTCTGTGGTGGATGGCGGTGCTTCCGGGCGTGGCCGTCGTCATCACCGGTATCGGACTGTCCCTGACCGCCGATGGCCTTACCGATCTGCTCTCTCCGGAACGGAGGAGGTGAGGGTGGCCGTCGCCGTGCCGGAGACAGCCGAGCCGCTGCTGAGTGTCCAGCACCTGTCCATCGGCCTGCCGCGTCGGGACGGGAGCTGGGCCCTCCTCGTACGCGACATCTCCTTCGACGTCCATGCGGGGGTGCGCTACGGCTTGGTGGGAGAGTCCGGCTCAGGCAAGTCCATGACGTTGAAGGCGATCGCGGGTCTGCTCCCCCGGGGCGTTGCCGTGATGGAGGGAGAGGCCTGGTTCGAGGGCGAGGACCTGCTCACCATGCCTGCTCACCGCCGGCGCCGGATCATGGGGCCGAGAATGGCAATGATCTTCCAGGAGCCCATGACCGCGCTGAACCCAACGATGCGAGTGGGCAAGCAGATCGCCGAGGGCCCTCGGCGCCACCTGGGTCTGTCCAAGCAGGCCGCCGACGAGCTCGCGATCGAGATGATCAGGCGGACGGGGATCCCCGACCCGGCTCGCCGTGCTCGTGCCTATCCACATGAACTGTCCGGTGGACTGCGGCAGCGAGTCATGATCGCCATGGCCCTGTCCTGCAAGCCCGCCCTGGTCCTGTGCGACGAACCCACCACGGCGCTCGACGTCACCGTCCAGGACCAGGTTCTGCGCCTCCTCGCTCAGCTATGCGAAGAGATGGGAAGCGCGCTGACGTTCGTGACCCACGACCTCGCGGTGATCAGCCAGACCTGTAGCCGGTTGAGCGTCATGTACGCGGGGCGAATCATGGAAAAAGGCGGCGTGCGCGAGGTGTACCGGGCGCCGCGCCACCCCTACACCGAGGCCCTCTTCCAGTCCGCACCAGACTTCGACGAGCCCCACCGGGACCTCGTGCCGATTCCCGGGTTGCCGCCCTCGCTCACCAACCCGCCTCCCGGGTGCCCCTTCGCGCCGCGCTGCCGGTACGCAGTGGAGGCCTGCAACGCCGGCCCCAAGCCGTTGACCCGCGTCCGCGAGGGGCACCTGTCTGCATGCGACCGAGTCGGCCAGATCTTCGGGGGCGATTCATGAGGGCGACGAACACGAATGATGCAGTGCTGGCTGTCGAAGGGATCGCCAAGCACTACGGACATCGGCTTGGGAGCACGTTGCGGGCCTTGGACGGGGTCGACCTCACCTTGCAGCGCGGCGAGATCCTCGGACTGGTCGGCGAGTCCGGGTCCGGCAAGTCCACGCTTGCCAAGATCCTGGCCGGCAGCACCGGCCAGACCACCGGACGGGTGCTGTACGACGGCAACGAGATCACGACGCGGCGGGGTTCGGCCATGCGCCGACGCATCCAGATGGTCTTCCAGGACCCCTACTCGTCCCTCAACCCTCGCATGAGAGTCCGTTCGGCTCTCGCGGAGGTGCTCCGAGTGCACCGGATCGTGCCACGCAACGAGATCGACCAGGAGCTGGCGCGGCTGATGTCCCTCGTCGGGCTTGACGAGGGCGCGTTGGATGCCTACCCGAGCCAGTTCTCAGGGGGACAGCGGCAGAGAATTGCGATCGCACGCGCGCTGGCGGTACGCCCGGAGGTCCTCATCGCGGACGAGCCGGTCTCTGCCCTCGACGTCTCCGTGCAAGCCACCATCCTCGACCTTTTCCGGTCACTGCGCGCCGAGCTGGGCCTGTCGATGCTGTTCATCGCCCACAACCTTGCCGTGGTCCAGCACCTCGTCGACCGGATCGCGGTCATGTACCTGGGCAGGATCGTGGAGGTCGCGAAGACCGAGGCGCTCTTCACCTCCCCGCAGCACCCGTACACGCAGGCCCTCATCGCGTCCGTGCCGCGCATGCGCCCCCGCGATCTGGAGCAGCCCGCCGCGCTCGAGGGCGAGCCGCCGAGCCCGATCGACCTTCCGTCCGGCTGCCGGTTCCACCCACGGTGCGCCCACGCACAGCCGTCCTGCCTCGCTGAGGACCCAGCGCTCGAGCAGGTAGGGGAGGACCACACGGCCGCCTGCCGGTACGCCGGACGACTGCAGCCCCGTTCCATCGATCACCAAAGGAGCACGAGTGAAGGTCTATTTGTCGTTTGACTTCGAGGGGGTGGCCGGGATCGTCGACTGGGCGCAGTGCCGCGAAGGCGGCGCCGGATACGAGCTCGGCTGCCGCCTGATGCTGGGCGAGGTCAACGCCGCCATCGAGGGGGCGGTGGCCGGTGGGGCCGTCGAGGTTGTCGTCAACGACTCGCACTCGACCATGCGCAACCTCGACCCGGATGGTCTCGCCCACGGCGCGGCGTACGTCTCCGGTAGGCACAAGCAGCTCTACATGATGCAGGACCTGGATGACTCCTACGACGTCATCTTCTTCGTCGGGTACCACGGGTCGATCTCCGGTCCGGCATCGACGCTGTCGCATACCTACAACCCGGAGGTCTTCTCCGCGGCGCGGGTCAACGGCGTGGAAGTGGGCGAGAGCGGCATCAACGCGCTCGTTGCCGACCACTTCGGCGTGCCGATCGGCCTGGTCACCGGTGACGAGGTCACTCAGCGCGAGACCGTGCCGTTCGCACCGAGCGCGGTTCAGGTGGTCACCAAACGGTCCGACACCCGCTTCGCTGCGAAGAGCTTGCATCCAGCCGAGTCCCGCCGGCTCATCCGGGCCGGAGCAGAGCAGGCTGTGCAGCGAGCCTCCGCTGGCACGCTGGCGTCTCCGGGGCTCGAACGGCCGGTCCGGTTGGACCTGGACACCCAGACCGCGGACATGGCCGAGGTGGGCTGCTGGGTCAAGGGAGCGGAGCGAGCGGGCACCCGCACGATCCGGATCGAGACCGACGACGCGCTCGCCGCCTTCCGCTCCTTCGTCGCCGTCAACTACATCACCCGCCAGGCCGGCGGCCGCTGAGAGGGGAACCCAGACCGTGCACATCCTGTACTCCCGGAATGCGCCGGACGGGGGCCCGGGCGGTCCGCTGCTGCTCGTCCATGGCGGTGCCGGTCCCCGGTCGACCGAGTTGATGCTGCAAGGGTTCGAGGACTACCAGCATGGCCTGGAGCTGGCGCTCGAGGCCGGCAGCTCCGCCCTTCGGGACGGCCGCTCCGCCCTGGACGCCGTCTGTGCTGCCGTCGTCAGCCTGGAGGACAACCCCATGTTCAACGCCGGCCGCGGCGCGTCACTGACCAGGTGCGGTACGGCGGAGCTGGACGCGGCAGTCATGACCGACGACGGCCGCGCAGGAGCAGTGGCGGTCAGCCGGCACGCACGCAACCCGGTGCTCGCGGCACGTGCGGTCATGGAGCACACCGACCACGTCCTCCTGGTCGACCCGGCGCCCGCTCTGGCCGAGAAGTGGGGGCTGACGACCGCGTCGACCGACTATTTCATCACCGAACACCGCAGGCGACAGCTGGAGGCGGTGCTCGCCGATCGGGAGACCGCCTCACGCTGCGGGACGGTCGGGGCCGTCGCCATCGATCTCGACGGTCGCGTGGCGTGTGCGACCTCCACTGGGGGGATGGTCGGTCAGGCGCTGGGCAGGGTGGGTGACACCGGTCTGATCGGCGCCGGGTCGTTTGCCGGGCGGGACTCCGTGGCGATTTCCTGCACTGGGGAGGGAGAAGCATTCATCCAGGGTGTCGTCGCCCACGACGTCGCCGCGCGCGTGCGCTACGGGCAGGCGAGCCTGGCCGAGGCAGTGCTTGCGAGCTACGAGCACGAGCTGGACAGTCGCGCCGCCACGGGCGGAACCATCGCGGTGACCCCGGCGGGCGCCGCGTTGATCGCGCACAACAGCAAGGCGATGTTCGCCGGCTACTGGGACGGGGCGCAGACACGGGCGTTCGTGTGAGCGCACCTCACTACCGGGTCACGAAGGTCTGACCGGGTCGCTCGAACCAGTCGACTCGGGAAGTTCGGGCTCGGGCTCCAGTGCCGGCTCCGGCTCCGCCTCGGGCTCGTTTCCCAGCTGCAACAGGTCGGAGCCGGCCGTCTCGCTCCACATGTACGGCGAGAGCAGCCCCAGCACCCCTTGCTCTGCAATCCGTCGTTCGTACTCGGCCTGCACGGACTGCTGCGCGGTCTCCCAGCAGTCGGCGTGGAAGTCTGCCATCGCTCCACCGCGACGAACCGCGGGCTGATGGCCCTTGATCGGGTTCCGGCATTGTGCGCACCGGGGACGCTCCACAGCTCCCTCCACGGGGCAAGGCCTCTCTAGAACCGGCTCGTCCGCGACTCCCACGCCGTCGGCGATGTCCGGCTCCACTCGGTGTGGACCCTGCGCCCCTCCGGATCACCGGACCACCGGCGATCACTGCGCCCACCTGACGTTTCCCAGAATAGGGCGATTTGCCCCAGGCGTGGGGGCAAACGCCTGCGGAGACGGGTAAAGACTCAGCCCCCCGCGAGCAGCACGCGGTGGTGCACGCCCACGGCCACCAGCCGGTCCTTCACGCTCGCTCGGCACGAGAAGACCGCACGCCGCCCCGACACCGCTCTGGTCCGCGCCTCGAGCCGGACGGTCTCCCCGAGGTCGGCGCGGTCCAGGTGGTGGACCACGATCCCGACCCCCACGTGGGTCAGGCCGCTCGCTTCGCCAGGTTCAGGCAGCAGCCCGCAGCTGACCATCTCGAACCACAGGGCCAGGCGCGGGGATCCGAGCACCTGGACGGCCGGATCGGGGTGGCCCATGGCGGCCGCAGTGTCCTCGGGGCCGACCCGGCGGTCCTCGTGACAGACGCTGTCCACCTCCGGCAGCAACGGGTGCGGTGCCCGTCCTGGCCCGTCGAGCAGGTCCGCGGCCTGAGCCAGCAGGTCTGCAAGCGCACTGTCGGGCTCGGTCTGCTCGGCGCCGTCACGCAGGCAGATCCGGAGTGTCTGCGCCAACATCGCGCTCTGGGCGTCCGTCAGCAACCGGTCCTCCGCTCCCCTGCCGCGGACCACACGCCGGAGGATCCGCGCCGGTGGCTGCTCACCAGGTGCATGTCGACGATGCCTACCGCCTCCATCAACGCGTGCATCGTGGTCGGCCCGACGAAGCTGAAACCGTGCGCCCGCAGCGCTCTGGCCGCCGCCTGCGACTCGGGCGTAGTGGTCGGCACCTGGTCGGCAGACTCCGGGGCGGGCGTCCGCGCGGGCTGGAACGACCAGAGCAGATCCGCAAGCCCACCGTCCGCGCGCAGTGCGACCGTGGCCCTGGCGTTGGAGATGGTGGCAACGATCTTCCGTCGGTTGCGGACGATCCGAGAATCGGCCATCAACCGCGCGACGTCGCCGTCGTCGTACTCGGCGACCCGATCGGGCTCGAAGTCGTCGAAGGCCTCCCGGAACGCGGGACGCTTGCGCAGGATGGTGGCCCACGAGAGACCGGACTGGAACGCCTCGAGGCTCAGCCGCTCGAACAGCCCCCGCTCGTCGCGGACCGGCATCCCCCACTCGGTGTCGTAGTAGTCCCGCAGCAAGGGGTCGGTCGCGGCCCAGGCCGGGCGCGCCAGGCCGTCCTCACCGAGCACGGTCACGCGAGACTCCTGCCGGATCTAGGCGAGCCGGACCCGCGGGTCGATGACCGAGTACACGATGTCGACCACGATGTTCATCAGCACCACGAACGCCGCGGTGATCATCACCGTCGCGGAGATGATCGGCAGGTCCTTGGTGTAGATCGCCCGTAGCGCGGTCAGGCCGATCCCCTCGATGCCGAAGATCTGCTCGGTGAAGACCGTGCCGGCGAGAAGGAAGGCGACATTGAGACCGAAGATCGTGATCACCGGCACGATCGCGGCTCGCAGGGCGTGCCTCATCGTCACCCGCCGCTCCTTGAGGCCCTTGGCACGCGCGGTGCGCACGTAGTCCTCGCTCATCGCCTCGATCATCGAGCCACGGCTGTAGCGGGCGTACTGGGTGGACAACGTCACGCCGAGCACGATCCAGGCCAACGACATGCCCTTGGCCCAGGCGAGTGGTCCGTCGCTGAACGGCGAGGCGTACTGGCTCTCGGGGAAGATGCCCCACTGGCTGATCAGCAGCAGGTACGCGAGCAGCGCGACCAGATAGTAGGGGATCGCGTTGATCACCAGGCTGGAAGACACAAGTATCTTGTCGGTCGTGGTCCCGCGTTTTCGTGCCGCCAGAATGCCGATGAGCAGCCCCAGGGCGAGCGAGATGATCGACCCGCCGATCGCCAGCGAAAGCGTCGCCGGGAACCGGTGGATCAGGTACTTGTACACGTTGACCCGCAGCTTGAACGACACTCCGAGGCACGGAGCGGGGCACTTCAGCGTGATCCCGCCCTCGTGGTACTCGTTGCCGGCGACGATGCCCTTCATGTAGGAGCCGTACTGCGTCAGCGCGGGCTTGTTCAGCCCGAGCGTCTCGCGGATCTGGGCCAGGCGGGCCGGTGTGCACTTCGTCTCGGGACAGTAGGCGTACGCCGGGTCGGACGGCCCGTAGAAGAAGAGTGCGAACACCGCGATCGACACGACGAACAGCACCAGGATCCCGGCGATGATGCGTCGCATGACGTATCCGAACACGTTCCTGCCTTGACCTTCACTCAGTAGTTCATTGGGGTAGCTCGTTGGGTGACACGGCGCCGGCCGGGGAGCCCCGGCCGCGAGACAACCTACACTCTGGACACCCCGGGCCACCATGTCACGTACGTCGGATTACGATTCGATCTCGATGACACCCTCGAGCACACCGCCCAACCCACTCGAACAGGTCACGAACGCGCAGCTGCGCTCCCGCCAGAGCATGAAGTGGCGGGCCTACCCCGAGGACGTGCTGCCGCTCTGGGTGGCCGAGATGGACGTGCTGCCGGCCGAGCCGGTGGCGCGGGCGGTCACCGAGGCGATCGGCCGCGGCGACACCGGCTATCCGGCGGGCACGGCGTACGCCGAGGCGCTGAGCCAGTTTGCCGCCGAGCGATGGGGCTGGCCCGACCTCGACGTGGACCGCACCGCACTGGTGCCCGACGTGATGCTGGGCATCGTCGAGGTGCTCAAGCTGCTGACCGGCCCCAGGGACAGCGTGGTGGTCAACGCTCCGGTCTACCCGCCGTTCTACTCGTTCGTCGAGCACCTCGACCGGCAGGTCGTGGAGGCACCGCTGTCCGCCGAGCTCCGGGTCGACCTGGACGTGCTCGGAGAGGCCTTCGCGGCCGCGACCGAGAGCCGCGGCCGTGCGGCGTACCTGCTGTGCAGCCCGCACAACCCGACCGGCACCGTGCACACCCGCGAGGAGCTCGCTGCGATCGCCGCGCTGGCCGACGAGCACGGCGTGCGTGTCGTCGCCGACGAGATCCACGCGCCGCTCGTGCTGCCGGGCAGCAGCTTCACGCCGTACCTCACCGTCCCCGGCGGGGAGAACGGGTTCGCCTTGATGTCGGCGTCGAAGGGGTGGAACCTGCCCGGCATCAAGGCCGCCCTGGCGATCGCGGGCACGGCGGCGGGCGACGAACTGGCCCGGATGCCCGAGGAGGTCGGCCACGGCGCCAGCCATCTCGGTGTGCTCGCGCACACGGCCGCCTACCGCGACGGCAGGCCCTGGCTGGACGCGCTGCTGTCCGGGCTGGCCGAGAACCGGCGGTTGCTGGGAAACCTGCTCGCCGAGCACCTTCCGCAGGTCGGCTACCGGCCGCCCGAGGGCACCTACCTCGCCTGGCTGGACTTCCGCGCCCTCGACGCAGACTTCACCCCAGCCGACGACGAGCGCGGGCTGGTGACCTCCCAGGCAGGGCCGGCAGGCTACTTCGTGGAGAAGGCCCGGGTGGCGCTGAGCGCCGGTCCGGCGTTCGGCTACGGAGGCGCAGGGCATGCACGCCTGAACTTCGCCACCTCGCAGGCGACCCTCTCCGAAGCGGTGCGCCGGATGGGCGCCAGCGTTTGATCCCTGGCGGTGCGGGTACGCCACGCGCATGCTCCGTCGTAAGCGCGTGCCCGCCCCACATGCCGAACATCTGCTCGACCGCATGCTCGGCAACGTCGAGCACGGCCGCTTCGAGCGGTCCTTGTCCGGACTGACCGCGGTCTCCGCGTTCGTGACCACCGCCGAGGTCTTCTTCGAGCACTACGGCGCGAGCTTCGGCAACAAGTGGATGTGGTCACCGATCCTGGTGACCCCGCCGGTCATGGTTGCCGGCATCGGCGGGGTGTTCAGCAAGCGCATCGCGAAGACCGCGCTGCCCATCACCGCGGCGATCTACACCGCCAACGGCCTGCTCGGGGAGTACTTCCACGCCCGTGGCGTGGCACGCAAGCCGGGCGGCTGGGCGCTGGCCACCTACAACGTGCCGATGGGGCCGCCCATTGCCGCCCCGGGGCTGATGTGCGTCGTCGGCGGGATGGGCCTGCTGGCCGCAGTGCTGCGCCGAGAGCGGTGAGCCGATGACGACCGACAAGGAAAGTGGCGAGCACCTGCCGAACCTGAGGCCGGACAAGCAGCCTCCTCACCCGTCCTGGCTGCCCAGGCAGCGGCGCGGCACCACCCCGCAGATGATCGGCCGCTACCCGGACTACGACGTCCTCGAGACGATCGACACCTGGGACGAGGTGACCAAGAAGGTGGTGCTGGCCCGGCTCGACCCGCCAGGCAGGCTGCAGTTCTTCGGCCCTTCCGAGGAGCCCGCGCTGCGGGCGTTCTGCGACGTCGTCCTCGCCCAGGACCGCGAGCCCCGGGTGCCCGTCGCGGAGTCTATCGACCAGAAGATGGCGGCAGGCAAGCTCGACGGCTTCCAGTACGCCGACATGCCCGACGACCGGGACACCTGGCGACTGGTGCTGCGCGGCCTGGACGAGTCCGCCATGGCCGGGCACGGCCGCGGTTTCGCCGACTGCGACATCGACGAGCAGGAGCGGATGGTCGGTGCTCTCGCCGCCGGGGACCTTCACGGCGGCGCCTGGGAACAGCTCAACGTCGCGCGTGCCTGGTCGGTGTGCATGCGCGCGATCCTCTCCGGCTTCTACTCCCACCCATGGGCGTGGAACGAGATCGGCTTCGGCGGACCGGCCTACCCGCGCGGCTTCATGCGGAAGGGCCCGGTCAGCACGCTCGAGCCCTTCGAGAAGCCCGGAGCCACCTCGGAGGATCCCGTCGAGGCGGTCGTCGAGGAGAATCTGTGACAGAGCGTTGGCGCCGCCTGCTCAAGGGCTCGGTAGGGCCGAAGGACAACGACTCCCGGTACCTGCTCGACGTGCACTCCAGGCAGATCCCCGGCGAGGCGACGATGCGACGCTACGACGAGACCGACGAGGTGGATCTGGTCGTGGTCGGCGCCGGCGCGGGCGGGTCGGTGCTCGCCCAGCGGCTGGCCCGCAAAGGCTGGCGAGTGGTGATCATCGAGGCGGGGCCGTTCTGGCACCCCGACGAGGACTGGGTCTCCGACGAGGCCGGGTCGCACCAGATCTACTGGACGCAGAAGCGGATCATCGGCGGCGCGAACCCGATCGAGCTCGGCAAGAACAACTCCGGGCGCGGTGTCGGCGGCTCGATGGTCCACTACGCCGGCTACACACCCCGGTTCCATCCCAGTGACTTCGAGACGCACACGCGCGACGGCGTGGGTGCGGACTGGCCGATCGGCTACCAGGACCTCCGCGCCCACTACGAGCAGGTCGAGCGGGAGCTGCCCGTCGCCGGACAGTTCTGGCCGTGGGGCGACCCGCACGCCTATCCGTTCTCGCCCCACCCGGTGTCCTCGGCGGCGGCCCGGCTGTGGGAGGGCGCCCGCAAGCTCGGCATCGAGATGCGGGTGGGGCCGGTCGGGATCGTCAACGGCACGTTCGGCAACCGGCCGCACTGCATCTACCGCGGCTACTGCCTGCAGGGCTGCAAGGTCAACGCGAAGGCCAGCCCCTACGTCACCCACCTGCCCGACGCCCTCGCGCACGCTGTGGAGGTGCGGGCCAATTGCATGGCGGCACGCGTCGAGCTCGACGAGAAGGGCCGTGCGCGCGGAGTGGTCTACTACGACGAGCACGGCGGAGCCGAGAAGCTGCAGCGCGCCCGGTTCGTCGCCATCGCCGGCTACTCCATCGAGACGCCCAGGCTGCTGCTCAACTCCACCTCGACGCGGTTCCCGGACGGGCTGTGCAACGACCACGACCTGGTCGGCCGGTACGTGATGGTCCAAGGCGCCAGCCAGACCGCGGGCCGGTGGCCGGAGGAGCTGCGGATGTACAAGGCTCCTCCTCCGGAGATCTCCAGCGAGGACTACTACGAGACCGACACCTCGCGCGGCTTCGCGCGGGGCTTCTCGATCCAGACGGTGTCGCCGATGCCGATCGGCTGGGCCGAGCACGTGCTGGCAGACGGTCACTGGGGCCGCGCCATGCGCGAGTACATGCGCGACTACAACCACTGGTCGACGATCGGCGTCCTCAACGAGCTGCTTGCGCACCCGGAGAACCGAATCACCCTCGCCCAGGAACGCGACCCGTACGGCCTGCCGGTGGCCCGGATGGACTACACGCTCAGCGACAACGACAAGGCGAACATGGAGTACTCGACCCAGGTGATCACCGACATCCTCCATGCCGCCGACGCCCAGGACGTGCTGACCATCCACCGCTTCGCGCACCTGATCGGCGGCGCGCGGATGGGCAACTCCCCCGAGACCGGCGTGGTCGACGCCAACCAGCGCGCGTGGGCGGTGCCGAACCTCTTCCTGGCCGACGGCTCGGTCTGCCCCACGCAGGGGTCGGCCAACCCGGCGCTCACGATCATGGCGCTGGCCTCGAGGCTGGCCGAGCGGATGGCCGACGGCCGCGCCATGGACGACGACCCGGCGGTTCGGGCGGGCACCCGACCTGCGACCGAGCCGGTGGGCTGAGGCGGGAGGGGCTGCGATGGCTGCGAAATCGGAGGGCTCCGTTGCCGACAGGTTCCCTCCCCAGGTGCTGCGGGAGTACGCGCTGCTCGCCGACGGCGAGCGGGGGGCGTTGATCGGGCCGAAGGGCGACGTCGCATGGCTGTGCGCCCCTCGCTGGGACTCCGACGCGGTGTTCTCCTCGCTCGTCGGCGGCACCGGCGTGTACGCCGTGACACCGGTCGAGCCGTTCGTGTGGGGCGGCTACTACGAGAACGGCTCGCTCATCTGGCGGTCGCGCTGGACCACGACCGACAGCATCATCGAGTGCCGCGAAGCCCTCTCCTTCCCCGGCGACACGAGCCGGATGGTGCTGCTGCGCAGGATCGTCGCCGTCGACGGCGACGCACACGTCGAGGTGGTGCTCGACGCCCGGGCAGGCTTCGGCAAACATCGGATGGAGGACCTGCACAAGGCCCCGGCGCGCGGGTCGACGATCTGGACAGGACGTTCCGGCCGGCTGCAGCTGCGCTGGTCGGGGGCGGGCACCGCCCGGCACCGAGCCGGCAAGGAGCTGGCGATGAGCCTGGCGATCCCCGAAGGCGGACAGCACGACCTGGTGCTGGAGATCTCGGAGGGCGCGCTGCCCGACGTACCTGCGGACGCCTCGACGTGCTGGGAGGCCACCGAGCAGACCTGGCAGAAGGCGGTCCCGGACCTCGCGGACTGTCTGGCTCCGAAGGACACGCGTCACGCGTACGCCGTCCTGCGCGGGATGACCAGTGCCGCCGGCGGGATGGTCGCCGCCGCGTCGATGAGCCTGCCCGAACGCGCCGAGCAAGGCCGCAACTACGACTACCGCTACGTGTGGATCCGCGACCAGTCGTTCACCGGTCAGGCGATCGCTGCTGCCGGCGCACACCCGCTGCTCGACGACGCGGTGCGGTTCGTGTCGGGCCGGATGCTCGAGCACGGGCCGGGCCTGGCCCCGGCGTACACGGTCACCGGCGACCCGGTGCCCGACGAGCACACCCTGAGCCTGCCCGGTTACCCAGGCGGCTACGACGTGGCCGGCAACCACGTGAACTCCCAGTTCCAGCTCGACGCGTTCGGCGAGGCCCTGATGCTGTTCGCAGCCGCGGCGCGGCACGACCATCTCGACGCGGACGGCTGGCGTGCGATCGAGGTCGCTGCCGACGCCATCGAGAAGCGCTGGGACAAGCCCGAGGCGGGCATCTGGGAGCTCGACGACCGTCGCTGGACCGAGAGCCGATTGATCTGCGTGGCCGGGCTTCGCGCCGTCAGCGCCGCCGTCTCCTCCGGATCGCGCACCCGCAGCTGGCTCACCCTCGCCGAACGGATCCTCGCCGAGACCGCCGCGACCTCGACCCACCCGTCGGGACGCTGGCAGCGCGCCCCCGATGACGAGAGCCTGGACGCGGCGCTGCTGCTGCCTCCGCTGCGAGGCGCGCCGCCCGCGGACGACCCCCGCACGCTGGCGACCCTTCAGGGATGCCTCGACGACCTGTGCCGCGACCACTACATGTACCGCTTCCGGCAGCAGCCCGGCGCGCTGGCCGAGGCGGAGGGCGCGTTCCTGCTCTGCGGGTTCGTGATGGCCATGGCCCAGCACCAGCAGGGCAACCAGGTCGAGGCGGTCCGCTGGTTCGAGCGGAACAGGTCCGCGTGCGGTCCGCCCGGACTGTTCTCCGAGGAGTACGACGTCAACCAGCGACAGCTGCGCGGCAACCTGCCGCAGGCGTTCGTGCACGCCCTGATGCTCGAGGCCTCCGTCCGCCTGGCCGAGCACCCCCAACTCGACCGATGAGGAGCACCATGAGCAGCACGATCGGACCCGGATCCGTGGTCGTCGTCACCGGCGCCAGCGGCGGCATCGGCCGTGCCACCGCGGTCGCGTTCGGCGCCCGCGGGGCGTCCGTCGCCCTGGTGGCGCGCGGAGACAAGGGCCTCGACGGCGCGGTCGGCGACGTGCAGGCCGCAGGCGGCAAGGCGCTTGCCGTGCCGACCGACGTCAGCGACTACCAGGCGGTCGCGGCGTCCGTGGACCGGATCGAGACCGAGCTCGGCGAGATCGACGTGTGGGTCAACGTGGCCTTCACGTCGGTGTTCGCAAGGTTCGTCGACATCGAGCCGGAGGAGTACCGCCGCGTCACCGAGGTGAACTACCTCGGCTTCGTCTATGCCACCAAGGCGGTTCTTGCGCGGATGATCCCGCGCGACCGCGGCGCCATCGTGCACGTCGGCTCGGCTCTCGCCTACCGGGGCATCCCGCTGCAGTCGGCCTACTGCGGGTCCAAGCACGCCATCCAGGGGTTCCACGAGGCGCTGCGCTGCGAGCTGCTGCACGACAAGTCGCACGTGCACGTGACGATGGTGCAGATGCCGGGAGTGAACACGCCGCAGTTCGACTGGGTGCTTTCCAAGCTGCCGAAGAAGGCCCAGCCGGTGCCGCCGATCTACCAGCCGGAGATCCCCGCCGCGGCGGTGGTGCACGCCGCCGAGCATCCCGAGCGCCGCGAGTACTGGGTCGGCGGCTCCACCGTCGGCACCCTGATCGGGGACAAGTTCGCGGCCGGGCTCCTCGACCGCTACCTGGCCAGGACCGGGTTCTCCTCCCAGCAGACCGACGCCGACCGTCCCGACGACCAGCCCGCGAACCTGTGGCAGCCGGCGGACGGGAGCGATGGCCACGACTACGGTGCGCACGGCCGCTTCGACGACCAGGCCAAGGACACCAGCTACCAGCTGTGGGCCTCCCAGCACCACGGCACGCTCGGCGTTGCCGCGGGAGCACTCGTCGCTGCCGGAGCGGCGATGATCGTTCGCGCTCGGCGTACCTGACCGGAAGGCGACCGCCCGACCGGGGCTAGGCTGCGAACGTCTCGTGCAGGACCCAACCGAACCCGAAGCGACGAGGAGGCGGCCATGGCCGACGGACTCACGGCAGCAACGATCACCATCACGGGGGCCGGCGGGGATGAGATCGAGGCGTACGCCGCCCACCCGCTCGACCAGCCACCGTCGGGCGGCGTGGTGGTCATCCACCACATGCCCGGCTACGACCCGGAGACCAAGGAGATCACCCGGCGGTTCGCGAGCTGGGGCTGGTCGGCGATCTGCCCGAACCTGCACCACCGGGACGCTCCCGGTGCCGACCCGGACGACGCAGCCGCAGCCTCACGCGCCGGCGGCGGTGTGCCCGACGAGCGTCTGGTCGGCGACGTGGAGGGCGCCGTCCGCTACCTGCGCGAGCAGCCTTCGTCCAACGGCGCGGTCGCGACCCTAGGGTTCTGCTCCGGAGGGCGGCAGTCGCTGCTCGCGGCCTGCGCGCTCGACCTGGATGCGGCGATCGACTGCTACGGCGCGTTCGCGCTGGACTCCCCGCCGGCCGAGATGGGCCTGAAGGTGTCCTCGCTGGAGCCCCTCCTGCCCGACCTGTCGTGCCCACTGCTCGGCCTGTTCGGCCACGAGGACAGCCATCCCTCGCCCGAGGAGGTGGGCCGTCTCGACAAGCTCCTCACCGATCTGGACAAGCAGCACGAGTTCCACGCTTTCGACGACGCCGGTCACGCGTTCTTCGCCGTCAACCGGCCCGCCTACCGCCCGGCGGCCGCGACCGAAGGATGGCGCCTGGTCCGGGAGTTCCTCGAGACGCAACTGAGCGGGAAGGCGGCCTCCTGATGTGCACCTACGTCACCGCACAGGCGGCGGCCGAGGGAAGCGGCAAGGGAGCACGCGGCTGGTTCCCCTTGGAGACAGTCACGGTCTACTTCGACCACCCGGTGCACGCCCAGGCCGAACACACCATGAACATCGACTTCGCCAACCCGGCCCGTGGCGCCGGCTCCCGGGTGGCGGTCGAGTTGACGGCGCAGTCAGCGCTCGACCTGGTCCGGGCCGTCGCCCAGGTGTTCACCGACGTGCCGGAGGACCTCACCGGCGTCGACCCGACTCGGGCGCGGCAGCTGCGGGACGCTGCCGAGGCGCTGGCTGGCCCCGATCGCGTGGCCGCTGCTGCCACTTCCGCGTCTGGTCAGCGGTAGCGGAAACCGTCCATGAACCGCCGGAGCAGCCCGCCCCTCCGCGCGAGAGCCGGCGCGGGCGCAGGCGCAGTGGACCGTTGCGTGGCGATCGGCTTGTCGTAGTCGGTGCGGACGATCGCGTCGATGATCTGCGCCTCGGTGAAGCTCTCGGAGTCCTCGATCGCGGGCACGTAGCCGACCAGTACGCCGTCGCGCATCACCTGGGCCTCGAGCGCCGCCGTGCCGTCGGAGTCCCAGGTGGCCTCGCGGCCGTCGGGCAGCCGGATGCTGATCCCGAACTGGTACACACCGACACGGGCCAGGTCGGCGTCGGTGCCGCGGTCGCGCAGCGCGTCGACGACGCGGCGTGCCTTGTTCTCCTCCATCGCGTCGAGCCTACCCGGCCAGCGGACCTGTCCTCTCGACGTGTGGTCGGGACCGACTCGGGTACCCACTCCAAGAAGTTCAACGGGGCGAGCGAACGGAGGACTCCTTGACCGGTTCAGCACCGCACGTCGAGCAGGTGACGGTCTTGGCGTACCAGATACCGACCGACGCCCCCGAGTCCGACGGCACGCTTGCCTGGGACGCCACCACGCTTGTGGTGGTGCAGTGCAGTGCCGGCGGGCAGACCGGCCTGGGGTACACCTACGCCGGGCCGTCGGCCGCCCAGGTGGTTGCCGGCAAGCTCGCCTCTCTCGTCGAGGGCAGGGACGCATTGACCCCGGCCGCGTCCTGGGCGGCCATGCAGCACGAGATCCGCAACCTCGGCAAGCCCGGAGTGGCGGCCGAGGCGATCTCGGCGGTCGACATCGCGTTGTGGGACCTGTCCTCGCGGTTGCTCGACGTCCCGCTGGTGGTGGCACTCGGCGCCGTGCACGACGGCACGCCCGTCTACGGCAGCGGCGGGTTCACGTCGTACGACGACGAAGCCCTCGCCGCCCAGCTGCGCGGGTGGGTGGACGCCGGGATCCCCCGGGTGAAGATGAAGGTGGGCCGGGATCCGGACCAGGACGAGCACCGGCTCGACGTCGCCCGGAAGGCCATCGGCGACGACGTGGAGCTGTTCGTGGACGCGAACGGCGCCTACTCGCGCAAGCAGGCGCTGGAGTGGGCCGAGCGGTTCGGCCAGCACGGCGTACGCTGGCTGGAGGAGCCGGTGAGCTCCGACGACCTCGAGGGGCTGCGACTGCTCCGCGACCGCGGCCCCGGCGGCCTGGACATCGCAGCCGGTGAGTACGGATACCACCTGCCCTACTTCCAGCACATGCTCGACGCGGGAGCGGTCGACTGTCTGCAGGCCGACGTGACCCGGGCGCTCGGGATCAGCGGCGTGCTGCGCGTGGCGGCACTGTGCGACGCCCGCAGCCTGGACCTGTCGCTGCACTGCGCGCCCCAGGTGAGCGCCCAGGTCGGCGCGTGCGTGTGGCACCTGCGACACCTCGAGTACTTCCACGACCACGTCCGCATCGAGGGGATGGCCTTCGACGGTGTGCTCTCACCCGAGCCCGACGGTGTGATTCGGGCGGACCGGTCCCGCCCCGGCCTCGGCCTGACGCTCAAGGAGGACGATCTGGAACGGTTCCGGGTGCGATGACTCGGGAGCGCGCTGATCAACTGCATGAGGATGATCCATCCGGGCACCGAATGGGACGTCAGCACACGGAGGACGAGACGATGAGCCTGCCCGCCCAGCACCAGGAACCGCCCGGCACCCGGTTCGAGATGGAGCCGCGGCCCGACTGCGGCGAGGAGAGCTACCGCGGCAGCGGCCGGCTCTCCGGCAAGGCCGCGGTGATCACCGGCGGGGACAGCGGTATCGGGCGGGCGGTGGCGATCGCGTTTGCCCGCGAGGGCGCTGACGTGCTCATCGCCTACCTCGAGGAGCACCAGGACGCCGAGGACACCGCCCGCCTGGTCGAGGAGGCCGGGCGCAAGGCGGTACTCGTAGCCGGCGACGTGGCGCAGCCGCAGCACTGCCGCGACATCGTCGCCCGCGCGGTCGAGGCATTCGGCCGCATCGACGTCCTGGTGAACAACGCCGCCTACCAGATGACTCGTGAGTCCCTGGAGGACATCCCCGACGAGGAGTGGGACCACACCTTCGCCACGAACATCTCAGCGATGTTCCACCTGTGCAAGGCGGCGGTGCCGCACATGGCGTCAGGGTCGTCCATCATCGGCAGCTCCTCGGTGAACTCCGACAACCCGAGCCCCACCCTCGCGCCGTACGCCGCGACGAAGGCGGCCATCGCGAACTTCACCGCCAGCCTCGCCCAGATGCTCGGAGAGAAGGGCATCCGGGTCAACAGCGTGGCGCCGGGGCCCGTCTGGACGCCGCTGATCCCGTCCACCATGCCGCCCGAGAAGGTGGCCTCCTTCGGCACCAACACCCCGCTCGGCCGGCCCGGACAACCGGCCGAGCTGGCTCCCGTCTACGTGCTGCTGGCCTCCGACGAGGCGAGCTACGTCTCCGGTGCCCGGGTCGCCGTCACCGGCGGCCGGCCCATCCTCTAGCCAGCCTCTAGCCCTGTGGCTCCGGCCGCAGCCGGAGGGACTGGAGACCGCCGTCGACACTGATGCTCGCCCCGGTCGTGGAACCGGATGACGGACTCACGAGGTAGAGCACCGCACGGGCTACTTCGTGCGGCGAGACGAGCCGACCGTGCGGCTGCCGCGCCTCCAGCGCCGCACGCTCCGCCAGAGGGTCGTCAGCGACCGAGAGGAGACGGTCGATCCACGGTGTGTCGGCGGTGCCAGGGTGGACGCAGTTGACTCGGATCCCCTCGCGAAGGTGATCGGCGGCGATCGCCCGGGTTGCAGCGGCGATAGCGCCCTTGGTGGCGCTGTAGAGCACCCGGTCGGGCAAACCGACTCCGGCAACGACAGAGCCGATGTTCACCACCGCGGCGGAGGGCGAGCGACGCAGATGGGGAAGGGCAGCGCGAATGACCCGCACTGTCCCGAGCAAGTTGACATCGAGGACCTGCCACCATTCGGCGTCGGGGTTGTCTGCCACAGTGCCTTGTGCTCCGATGCCGGCGCAGTTCACCACGATGTCGATCCGGCCGAGCTCGGCAGCGACCTGGGCCACGGCGGACCGCACTGCGTCGTCGTCGGTGACGTCCGCCTCGATGCTCATCACGCCGCCGACCACCGCTGACGCATCCCTGTCCAGCACCGCTACCCGGGCCCCGGCACCGCCCAGCGCTTCGGCCACGGCAGCCCCTATACCGGAGGCGCCACCCGTCACCAGTGCGACCAGCCCGGCGAGCTCACGCTCCATGTTCGACCGACCCATAGTCGCGCATCTCCTGACGCTGACGGCCCAGCCCCTCGATCTCGAGCTCCACAACATCACCAGCTCGCAGGTACGGGAACCGTCCGGACAGAGCGACACCCTGCGGAGTTCCTGTCATGACCACGTCTCCCGGATCCAGCGCCATGTACTGGCTGAGATGCCAGACCAGATACTCCACCCCGAAGATCATGTCCGCCGTCGTCGAGTCCTGACGAGGCTGACCGTTCACCCAACTGCGCAGATGCAGAGCAGATTGCGCAACCTCGTCGGGAGTGACGAGCCACGGTCCGACCGGGCTGAATCCAGGCGCCGACTTTCCCTTGCTCCATTGGCCACCCGACACGGTGAGCTGGAAGTCGCGCTCGGACACGTCATTGCACGTGACGAAACCTGCGACGTGGCTCATGGCCTCTTCGGGTCCCTGCAGGTACGACGCACGGCGGCCGATGACGACTCCCAGCTCGACCTCCCAGTCGGTCTTGACGCTGGACTTCGGAATGCAGACCGCGTCGTTGGGGCCGACCATCGTGTTCGGGGGTTTGAAGAACACGATCGGCACCTCGGGCGGCGGCGCACCGGACTCCGCCGCATGGGCGGCGTAGTTCATGCCGATGCAGACGATCGCGCTGGGTCGGGCTATGGGGGCGCCGATCCGTTGCTCAGCCTTCGCATCGAGCTCGGGCAGCAATCCCTCCGCAAGCGCCGAGCGCACGCGTTCCAGTCCGCCGCTCGAAAGGAACGGTCCGTCGATTTCGGGCGTCACATCTCGCAAGTCGAGGCACCGGCCGCCGTCGAGAACCACTGGGGCCTCCGCGCCGGAGGCACCCACTCTTCCTAGTTTCATTCCTGCCTCCTCGGCGTCTCTCGTGCGACCGGCTTGGCCTCCAGGGGATATTCGCACGCGTGGTGCGACCCCTCACCGCCGGCCAGCCAGGCAGACGCGCGTCTCCACGAGATCACGGTCGAGGCATTCGGCGCCTTCCATACCAACCAGTTGTGGCACAGTGTCCTGCCCCGATTCGATCGGCAGACAGCCCCGGTTAGACAGGCTGGCGACAGAAACCCTCAGACCAACTCGCCGCGCTTCCTGCTCAGGTAGGCGCGCTCGGCGGTGTTCTGGGTGGCCGCGATCGCGGTGTCGTACGCCTTCCTCGCCTCGGCACTGCGGCCGAGCCTGCGGAGCAGGTCGGCGCGGGCCGCATGCCAGGCGTGGTAGCCCGTGAGCGGCAGCCGGTCCACCAGAGCCAGGGCGACCTTGGGGCCGTCCATCTCCGCGACCGCGACCGCGCGGTTGAGTGCGACGATCGGCGACGGGTCGAGCCGGGTCAGCTGGTCGTAGAGTGCGACGATCTGTGACCAGTCCGTGTCTTGTGCCGTGGGGGCGTCGGTGTGGACGGCGTTGATCGCGGCGAGAATCTGGTAACGGCCGGGTCGGTTGACCGCGAGGCACTCGCGGACCAGGTTGTGGCCCTCGGCGATCAGCGCGCGGTCCCAGCCGGCGCGGTCCTGTTCGTCGAGCGGGACCAGTTGCCCTTCCCTCACGCGGGCCTCCCGCCGGGCCTCGGTAAGCAGCTGCATCCCGAGCAGGCCGGCCACCTCCGGCTCCTCGGGAAGCAGCTGGCGGAGGATCCGCGTCAGCCGGATTGCCTCTCCTGTGAGCTCGGCGCGAACCGGGTCGCCGTCGCCGGTGGCGAGGTAGCCCTCGTTGAAGACGAGGAACAGCACTGCTAGTACGGCGCCGAGCCGTGCGGGGAGGTCGGCGGCCTCGGGCACCCGGTAGGGCACCTTGGCCAACGCGATCTTCTTCTTCGCCCGGGTGATCCGCTGGGCCATCGTGGTCTCGGGCACGAGGAACGCCTGAGCGATCTCGGGGACGGTCAGCCCACCAAGGAGCCGGAGCGTCAGCGCGATCCGAGCCTCCGGCGCGAGAGCCGGGTGGCAGCAGGTGAAGACAAGCCTGAGGCGGTCGTCCCCGGGCTGTTGAAACGGTCCGGTGGGCTCGTGAGGCGTGTTGTCGTAGGACATGAGGGCCGCCTGGTGCTTGGCGTCGCGCTGCTTCTCGCGGCGGATCCGGTCGATCGCACGGTTGCCCGCGGTGGTCGTGAGCCAGCCGCCGGGATTGGGCGGTACGCCGGACACCGGCCACTTCTCCAGCGCGGCCACGAGCGCCTCGCCCGCCGCCTCCTCGGCAACGTCGATGTCACCGAAGCGGCGGACGAGCGAGGCGATCAGGCGGCCGTACTCCTCGCGGAAGACCCGCTCGACGGCCGCCGTACTGCTCGTCATCAGCTGGCTGGGGCCGGGGCGGCTCAGGCCAGGCCTTCGAAC